>DATLGJ010000027.1:0-34968 GCA_035540555.1 Candidatus Limnocylindrales bacterium
GTCTATGGCGATAGCGATCCGACGCTGACCTACTCGCTCAGCGAGTCGGTCGCTGTGACCGGGGCCCTGGCCCGCGCAGCCGGCAGCGATGTCGGCAGCTACGCCATCAACCTGGGCACGCTGTCGGCCGGCACGAACTACGAGCTCAGCCTGTCGACGCCCGTGGTCAACTTCGCGATCACGGCTCGCCCGATCACGGTCACGGCCGATGCCAAGCACAAGGTGTTCGGAGCACCCGATCCTGCGCTCACTTGGCAACTAACGTCAGGCAACCTGGTTGGCAGTGATGCGGTGACCGGCAACCTGACGCGAGTCGCTGGTGAGGCGGTGGGCAGCTACGCCATCCAGCAGGGGACGTTGACCGCAGGCAGCAACTACCTCCTCACATACGTAGGCGCCAACCTCACAATCGGTGCCTGGACCGTGATGGGCTTCCACCAGCCGGTAGGCGTTACGAATTCACTGATCGTTGCGGGGTCGGCACCGGCGCCCGATCCGACCACGGTTTGGAACGTTGCCCGAGGTGGCTCCACGGTTCCGCTGAAGTTCAACGTCTTCGCTGGCAGTGCGGAAGTTACGAGTGCTGCAGTGGCGACCTACTCGGCGACGAAGCTGCAGTCGTGCCTTGCCGGAGCTACCGATACAGTCGAGACGGACATGCTGACGAGCGGTAGCACGTCACTGCGATATTCCGATGGACAGTGGATCCAGAACTGGGCCACCCCGAAGGTTAACGCGGACACGTGCTACAGGGCTACCATCACCTTCAACGACGGCACGACGCTCTCAGCCTTCTTCCGCCTTCGCAAGTAGTCGGAACAGTCGGGGCTGCACCCCGCGGTTCCTATAGGACAGAGGCCCCGGTGCTCGACCGCCGGGGCCTCTCTTCTTTGCCCGACATCGGGCGCTAGACTCGGCCTTGGCCGGGACGCCATAGGAGGACCTGAGCAGTGTCGATGCCGCGCATCAACGAAGGGCGAAGACGCTGGCTGATGGTGGCCGTCGGGCTGGTGGTCGGGGCCATCCTGCTCGTCGGTGCCTGGTGGTTGTTTACGCAGGGACCGGGCACCGCGCTCCTGAGCCCACCCGGCTCGACGGTCGCGACCTTCAGCGGCGAGGGCAACCAGTCAACCGAATCCTTCTCTGTCCGCGACGGCTGGTCGATCCAGTGGGAGTCGCAGGGGCCGAGTTTCTCGTACGCCATCCGCGGCGATCGGGACTTTGGCACCGTCATCACGGTCGACGAGCCGACCAGCGGCGTGACCAATCCGACCGGCTCGGGCACGTACCATCTCGAGGTCACCGCCGAGGGCGCCTGGCAGATCGACATCATCCAGGGCGACTAGAAACCGGCCGGGCACCTGCGCTGCCCGTCGTGTCGGCGCTGCCGACTCCGACTACTCGACCCGGTGCAGCTCCAACCTGTTGATGCCGCCGCGCTGGCTGGAGGTCGTAACCAGCACCACCGTCTGACCGTCATCGGTTAGCAAACCCTGCGCTCGGGCGGCGGCCCGCATCTGGTCGACGAGCGGCTCGCGCACCTTGGTCGCAGGCAGGACGACGGGGATCACGCCGCGACGGGCGGCAACCCGGCGGGCGGCGATGGCGCTGATCGTGAACGCCACGATCGGGTCCGACGGGCGCAGCAGGGACAGGATCTCCGCCGTCCGACCCGTCCGCGTGAAGCACCAGATGGCGTTCGCTGAAGGGTGCTCGTCGGCCAGGCCGACGGCCGCTCGGCAGACAGCCTCCTGGTCGTCGGACGCCGATACCGCCGGCTGACGATCCAGGGCGCTGCCCGATGCGCCCTTCTCGGTCGCGATGCAGATCGACATCATCGTTCGCGCAGCGTCGAC
Source organism: Candidatus Limnocylindrales bacterium (assembly GCA_035540555.1). Classification (GTDB taxonomy): domain Bacteria; phylum Chloroflexota; class Limnocylindria; order Limnocylindrales; family CSP1-4; genus JALYGJ01. The sequence continues at coordinate 1,857 of DATLGJ010000027.1, forward strand.
CGGGTACTGGCCGATCGCCGTCTCGGCCGACAGCATCACCGCGTCAGCGCCGTCGAGCACCGCGTTGGCCACGTCGCTCGCCTCCGCCCGGGTGGGGCGACGAGCCGATGTCATCGACTCGAGCATCTGCGTGGCCACGATCGTGAACTTGCCGCGGGCGTGCGCGCGTCGCACGAGGTCCTTCTGGACCAGCGGCACCTGCTCATAGGGCATGTCCACGCCCAGGTCGCCGCGAGCAACCATCACGCCGTCCACTTCCTGGAGGATCTCGTCGAAGCGCTCGACCGCCAGTCGCGTCTCGATCTTGGCCACCACCAACGGGCCGGGCCGCGGCAGCAGCGCGCGCAGGGCACGCACGTCGTCGGCGCTGCGCACGAAGGACTCGGCGATTACGTCGGCGCGCAGCTCGAGCGCGCGCGCCAGGGCATCGCGATCCTGCTCGGTCAGCCCGTTGCTCGGCAGTCGCTCGATCGGCACGTTGACCCCCGCTCGCGAGCGGATGAGTCCGCCACGCACGACCTCGGTCGGGATGGCAACGTCGGTCGGGCCGGCTGCTGGCTGCTGATCGGCGGTCGGGGCTTCGGGCGCCGCGTGTTCGGCCGGCTGGGTCGACTGGTCGGTGGCCTGTTCGGGGTCCTCCGCGGCCGGCTGCTCCTGCACGGACGGCTGGCCGGAGGCCTGCTCGGTCGGCCGGTCGGGCGGCAGCGCATCGGCCGTCGGCTCTGCCGCGGGCTGCTCGATGGACTCGGCCGATTGCTCGGTGGCCGGCTCGGTCGGCTGCTCCTGCACGGACGGCTGGTCGGAAGCCTGCTCGTTCGGCCGTTCGGTAGCCGGCGGCTCGTTGCTCGGGGCCTCCTGCTCGGTGGCCTGCTCAGTGGCCTGCGGCTCGTCAGCGGCTGCCTCCTGCTCGGCCGGTCGCTCGGTCGGCTGCTCGAGCTGGTGTCCGACGACGTCCGACTCGACTGCGTTCTCGGGACCCTGGAGGACCACCAGCTCGACCGCCCCGTCGGCCAGCAGGATCCGATCGCCGGGCTGAACCTCCTGCGCCAGGCTCGGCCGATTGGTGCGCAGGTCGAAGCGCTGGCCGACCTCCAGCTCGAGCTCGCCGTCGGGCAGGTCCTGCAGTCGGATCTTGGGGCCGGGCAGGTCGACCATCACCGCGACGCTGCGTCTGGCGTGATGGGCAGCTGCACGCACGGCGTGAAAGGCCGTCTTCTGCTCGTCGGGCGTGCCGTGGCTGAAGTTGATCCGCGCCACGCTCATGCCGAGGTCCACCAGCTCACGTGCCCGCTCGACGCTCGCCGGACCGATCGTGCAGACCAGCTTGGTATGTGCCCTGCTCGTCACGCCCCGACTCTATCAGCGGACGCAGCAAAGGGGATACACCGGCCGGGTGGCACGACCCGGCCGGTGCCCCGGACTACTTGTTGAACCTGAACCAGGCCTGGTAGGTGACGCCGGTCCCGATGTCGAGGTGCATGACCTTGCACGAGTTGGCGTACGTCTTGGACGTGCTCCAGTTGAACTGGTAGTTGCCGTTGCCCAGGTTGAGCAGGCCACTCCTGCCCGTCGCCGTCTCATCGACCGGGTCCGGGTTGGTGCCCAGCCCGCACTCCAGATGGGCGACCTTGACCGCCGCCGACTGGAGGTTGGTCACGGGATTGCCCGCGCTGTCTAGCAGCCGCCAGCGTAGAGGGATGGCCTGACCGGCCTTCGCCACGTTGATCGATGGCGTGTTGACCAGCGGCGCGTTGTAACCGGTGAAGCGCCAGCTCTGGACCGTCGTGGTCGCGCCCTGCCGCACCGTGCTCGTGGTGCCGTTGACAGTGATCTCGATCGCAGAGGTGCCGTCGAGGTGCTGCACGGTGTAGCCACCGCTCGGGGACGCGTCGACGATCGCGGTCACTCCCGCAGGCAACGTAATCCTTGTGATGCCGCCGTCCAGGCTCACCACTGCTCTACCGCTGAGCACGTGTGTGCGCAGGCTGCCACAGGCGACGACGGCTTCGCTGCCAGGATCGACGAATAGGCTGTAGCCGCATACGAACAGCTCCACTGGCTGACTGCTGTTCCAGTTGAGCACCCAGATGTGGACGCCCTCCGAATCAGGCGACACGAGCAAGGTGTTGCCGTTGCGATTGACGATCTGGCCATAGTTTCCCAAGCCGTCATTGAACTGACCGAACCCCGCCCCGATGGAGTCGTGGATGCCATCGCCGTTGGCGTCGTTGGGCAGGGGCGATGGGTCGGGTTCGTACGGGAACGAAGCCTGAGGCGTCGGCTCGAAGGACTGCGGCGGCTCGTGGGTCGGGCCGTAGGTGTCCATCGGCGTCGGCTCGAAGGACTGCGGCGGCGTCGGCTCCGGCGAGTCGTCTATGAACTCAACGTACATGTGACGTCGCATCGCGCAGCCGTTGCTGCGGTCGATGATGTCCTGGCACTCTGCGGCGATCCAAGCCGACCCGGTGTCGATGTGTGAGCCGTCGGGTGACTCAATGAAAGCCTCATAGTCGAAAACGCCGTGAAAGGCCACCCTGAACTCTGTCACGAGTGTTGGATCCTCGTTGCTGATCGGGATCTGCCACTCCGAGCACTCGCCCTGCCGCTCGGCGCCTTCCGGAAGTGAGAATCTCCCACTCGCCGTAGTGGCCCCCGCGTCAAGGCTGAACTGGCCCACGAGCGAGGTCACGACTCCGTCATCAACGGTGACGGCGAGGGTCTGTTGAAAGTGGCCTTGATAGGGGCCACTCCGGTTCTGGGGATAGCTGCCGACCGCACCATCTGACTCAATGACGAACGTGGACTCTCCGTCGGCCGAGCATGCGCGGGCGATGGTCTCGATCGATCCAGGCGGTGTCTCGCCGATCAGATGACTGGTGACGTGGATCAAACCTGCGAGCGATGGGGTTTGGGCAAGCGTGGCTGGTGCCATGGCGACCACTAACATCGCGGTCAGGCTGAGCGCCGCTACGGCGCGTTGCTTGTTGAACACCTCAGTCCATCTCCCCCGCTGGCGCGTGCTGCAGGCACGTGTGGCCGGCCCCCTCCAGTGCCGAGAGCGCAGTGTGCGCCTCGGGCCTGCCCCGCGCATGGGGAGAACTACCCAGCGCCGATACCCAATCTGAGTGGGCAACTACAGCAAGATCATGCCGGTCGGCGGGTGCCGGCCGGCGCGCAGTCGTTGAGGATCGAGGCGCGACTGCCGAGCATCCCGACACTCCGCGCCGAACTCGCGCAGCAGCCGCTCCCCGTTGCGGGTGCCGATGTCGAGACGGCGCTGCACGGCTGTCATGGCCGCAGCATGGCGACGATCGCTTAGCGCGCAATCACCTTCCCGCTTGCCGCCAAGTGTTCCGTGTGAGCACCACCGAGACACGCTTGGTGCGGCAGTCGACCTTTCAGCCCAGCCGACTGCCCGCTTTGGTGCCGACTGTGGTGCTGCCGGCACATCCGGACACGGTCTGCACTGCAGCAGAAGGGCCGTGCGGGCATACCCCGGATCTGTGTCGCAGTGGTGCTGCAGTGGAACATTCGGACGCGGCTCGGGCCAGAGGCGGGACTCGGGGTGGTGGGGTGCAGCAGAGTCCCGAAGGGGTGGCGTCGCCGTGCCAAGCGGGGCACGGCGCCGCGATTGCGTCCTGCGCTCCGACGGGGTTCCCGCCGGCGCAACCGTTGGTGCGTCCGTGCAACTCCTACCACCTTCGCCCGGGTACCACCCAGAGGGGTCATGGATGGCCCGCGGTCGACGCCGGAGGCTCTTGACACGTCACTCGGGCGCCCATGCGCCCACCACACGACCCATCCAATCGGCGCGAAGGGGGACAAACCATGCCGGCTCGGCGAGCCGCACACGCCACGACGGTGCTCAGCCACAACACCTCACAGACCAGCCGACTCCGGCGCGTTTTGCTGGCCACGCTCGCCGCGTTCATCGTCGGCTCAGCAACTTTTCCTCCTCCGCAGGCTGCCGAGGCATCAACGCGAACCATGACCCTCACGCCGACGATCGGCGAGCCCGGCACGATCATCGTCGCGCGCGGTAGCGGCTTCCGAGCGAACATTCGCCTACAGCTGCTCTGGAATGGATCGCGGGCATACATGCCGACCGTACGCACCAAGGCCACCGGCCGCTTCCGGGTCGAGTTCAAGGTGCCCGATACAGCGGACGGCGTGTATGGCGTCGGCGTGCGCCGGATCACCACCTCTGCAGGCGCCCTCGGCACCACGACGCTGGCCCGGTCCAAGTTCGAGGTCAAGCGCAAGAACACCAGGTCCTCGCCCTCCCCTTCACCGGTGTCGGCGACCCCGATGCCAAGCGCCGTGCCGGCGACGATCAGCCCCACGATGGCCCCGACCAACAGCCCCACGGCTGCCCCGACCAACAGCCCGACGATGGCGCCCACCGCCAGCCCCACGGCTGCCCCGACCGTCAGCCCGACGATGGCACCCACCGCCAGTCCGACGACGGCTCCCAGCCCGACCCCATCGCCCACCGCCCGGCCTGAGCCCGGCAAGCTGTTCGGCGTTGCCATCGCCGGCGGCTCGTTCAGCGACCACGATCCGAGCAAGGTCCCCGGCCGAGAGAACTGGGACTACATCTATCCGGCCGATGCCTGGCGGATGCAGTACCTCAAGGACCGAAACCTGACGCTGGTCCGCCTCGACTTCCTCTGGGAGCGTGTCCAGCCCACTGCCTTCGGCGCGCTCAACGGGCCTGATGTCGCCGGGATCCGCCGCATCCTCGACGCTGCCCACGCCAAGGGCCTCAGGGTCATCCTCGACATGCACAACTACGGCCGCTACTACCAGCAGCCGCTGACGACCGGCGACGCCGGCAAGCTTGCAGACGCCTGGAAGCGCCTGGCCACCGAGTTCCGCAACCATCCGGCGGTGTGGGGCTACGAGCTGATGAACGAGCCTCATGACCTCCCCGGCGGCGGCGCGGCGTGGGCCCAGCTGGCGCAGGCGGCTACCGACGCCATCCGCGAGGTCGACTCAAAGACCTGGGTGCTGGTACCCGGCTACGAATGGCAGTCGGCGACGGCCTGGAGGTCGGCCAACCCAACGCTCGACGTGCAGGACGCCACCGGACGGATCATCTACGCCGCGCACCAGTACTTCGACGCCGACATGAACAGCATCTACGGCGGCTACGACGCCGAGAATGGCTACGCGAATCGAGGCGTGGACCTGATCAAGCCCTTCCAGTCCTGGCTGGCCGAGCGCAACGCATACGGGATCATCACCGAGTTCGGCGTCCCCGCCGACGACGCGCGCTGGCTGACCATGCTCGACCGGTTCATGCAGGCGCTGGACGGCGACCCGCGCATGGTCGGAGGGACGTACTGGGCGATGGGGCCCTGGTGGGGCAGCTACCAGCTCTCGGCCGAGCCGCTGAACGGCGTCGACCGACCCCAGATGGACGTGATCGAGAACTATCCCAGCCGCTAGGGGACCCCGCCACCAGCCGCTGAGCCGCATCGACGGCGAGGCGCTCATGCGACCCGGCGCAATCCGCCGGTCACCGCCGCCCCCGAGGCAGGATCACCGTTCGAAGCGCAGCACCTGCAGATTGCCGTCGAACTCGCGCCGGGCGACCAGCTCGAGGTCCGCCTGGAGCGACTCGACCAGCGGCTCAACGCGCGGATCCAGGCCGTTGGCGCCGATGTTGTGGCTCAGGATCAGCCAGAGCGTCGTATGTCCATCAACGGCGGTCGCCAGCTCGCCCGCGTCGGGCGCCGTCGCCGCTCCCTCCGGAGCGAGCGGCAGCTCGACCCGCTCGGGGATCATGTCCCACTGGTCGCGCTGGCCGACGTAGTAGTAGAGCGGCTGCGCAGCCCACGGTTGGTGGAAGGCGATCGCGTGGTCGGGAGATGCCTCGGCCATCACGTACGCACTGGCCGATCTCCAGTCCTCCTTCTCATACCCGTGGTGCCAACCCTGCAGCAGCCACAGGACGCTGGCCAGCGACATGGCAACGACGGCGCCGGCTCGCAGGCTGACCGATAGACGCGCGATCACCGCCCCGGCAACCAGCGTGAGACCCGGCAGCGCCACCAGCAGGTAGCGATCGAGGAACAGCGGCCTGACCAGGATGGAGATGGCCAGGCTGAGCACCACCGGCATGACGACCCAGGCGAACAGGAACAACAGGGCCTGGCTCTGATCGATGCGGCGCCTGTGCACGCGCAGCATGAGGGCGATGCCCGCAGCCAGCACCGCCAGGTAGCCAACCGGCAGCGCCAGATCACGCAGGTGCGGGCGTTCGGAGGGACCGCCGCCCAACATCCCGATCAACACTGCCGTGATGTGCTCGACGTGGGCCTGCGGCAGCCAGTTGATCTGCTCGGCGTGCCATAGCGCCATGAAGGACAGCGCCGGCGCAGCGACGGCGACCGACAGCCCGATGGCCGCCATGGCCAACCGCGGATTGCCGATGCTCCACCGGCGCAGGACGATCCACAGGGCGTGGGCGGGGGCGACGAACAGCGCAAAGAGGTGCACGTAGGCGCTCAGTCCGAGGACCACGCCGTAGAGCAGCCAGCGCGCCCGGGTCGGGCGTTCGATGGCCCGCAGCAGGAGAAGTGTCGAAAAGGCCGCAACGAGCACGAGCAGTGAATAGCCGCGCGCCTCCTGGGCGTATTGGATGAAGAGCGGGTGGACGGCCAACAGCAGGGCCGCCACCCCCGCGGCGACCGGCTCCAGCAACCGACGCCCGATTGCCCACACCACCGGTACGGCAGCGACGGCGAACGCGACCGACAGCAGCCGTGCCACCGTCTCGCTGTCGCCCAGAGTCATCCACACGTTGAGCAGTACGTAGTAAGCGACCATGTTCATCTCGCCCACGCTCCAGACGGCGCTCCAGATCGAGGCCGGCGTGTCGGCGAACATCACGCTCAGGGCCTCGTCGAGCCAGAAGCTCTTGTCAGCCAGCCGGAAGAGTCCAAGTCCCAAGGCCGCCAGCAGCGGCACCACCAGCCCGAGGGGGATGACGCGTGCGGTCTCTGCCGCCCCCATCAGGCGCGCCTCACAGCGGACGCAGTAATCGCTCGTAACGATGTTGTTGGCGCCGCACGCGGAACACCAGCGCACGCGTACGGGAGCGTCGCCTGCCGGCCGCCCCCTCCCGGCAGCTATCGCCATGGCGACGGCTCCGTCCCGCCGCTGGCCTGCCTGCCCTCCTCGTAGTGCCTGCGCAGGTAGCCGATCGGCCCGGCCGGCACGCCATACCAGCCCTTGCGGACGAAGCCTGCCCCGTAGATGACCAGCAGTGCGATGAAGTACAGGCCGCCCAGCGACAGCGGCTCGATCACATCGCGCGCCAGCAGGGCAAAGGCCACGGCCCCGACCACTATGGCGACCATCAGCATCTGCGGCAGCGTCTCGCGCCAGTACCACAAGAACTGGTCAGTCTTGCGCGTGACCCGGTAGACGGGCTTTCTGTCGCGGCCGGCGATGACCGCCTGGGCGAACGTTCGCGCGAAGACCGGCGCCAGGCCGAACATCATCTCCCGGATCCGCCACCAGGCGGAGTAGGGCTGACGGCCGGTGAACGCGATGAAGTACACCTCCGAGGCGACGATGAATGGAATGAAGTGCAGCGCGTACTCCGCCGGCAGAACCACGACCGGGTGAGCGTCAAAGAGAAGCCACCAGACGGCTATCGCGCCGAGGACGATGATCGCTGCCCCCTGCACGTAGTACAGCGCCATCTCAAGGAACTGCGCGTACTGGCGCGGCTTCAAGCCCCTCAGGTCGCCGTGGACGAGCAGCCTGGCCGTGTCCATCGCCCACGTGCCGCGCTGCTTGTATACGTTCGGGATGTCGTGCGGGGCATGCTGGGCAAGCGCGCCAACAACCGGCACGAACGCGCCTCGCCATCCTCGCCGCAGGGCCTCCACGCCCGAGTGCAGGTCCTCGACCAGGTTCCAGCTTGGGAAGTTGCCGATATCGCGCAGCGCCTCGGCGCGCCAGACCAACCCGGAACCACACGGGAACACCGCGTTGGCCGCGTGCTTGGCCTGCATCACCTCGCGATAAAAGATCAGCTCGCGATTGTTGAACGGGTCCCCCTCGCGGACGCGAGCATCCTTGATCGTCTGCACGTAGGCCGTCTTTGGATCACTTAGCAGGTGTCCGACCACGCGGCGCAGGAACTGCGCGTCGCCGACCATGTCATCGGCATCGCGGGTCTCGATGAAATGGATCTGCTCGTCGGGGAACGCCGTAGTCAGGGCCGCGAGCGCGCTATTCAGATTGCCTGCCTTGGCGGTCCCCCGCCGCCTGTCGCGGGGCGGCGGGTCGTTGTATTGGATCCTTAGGTGAGGATCTGCCTCCGCCAGCGCACGGACAGCACGGCGCAGCTGAGGGTCATGCCCATCGTCGCTGACCACGATACGAAGCCGGTCGCGCGGCCAGTCCTGCTCCAGCACCGAACGCACCGTGCGCATGACCATCTCGACCGGCTCGCCGGCGGTGGGGATGAGCACCCCGATCAATGGCTCCGCGCCCAGCTCGACCGTGCGCGGCGGGGGCGTGCGGCGCTCCCAGTTGTTCACCACCATCAGGCAGAGGTTGAACGCGAGGATGAGGTTGCACAGAAGGAACGGCACGGCCAGCCATATCTGGTCGCGCGCCATGTTCAGCGCGAGCCATGGGATGAACCAGGCAATTGAGACCAGGAGCGCGATGCCGGTGAGGCGCAGGACAAGCATGGAGCTACCCGCTGGGTGACGCCCCCACCGCGACGCGCGCGCTGTCCTCGCTCTGCACCTCTGACAGCGTTCGGAAGTACTCGAGCGTCGCGCTGATCCCCGCCTCAAAGGAGGTGGTGGGCGACCAACCCAAAAGCCTTTGCGCCTTGTCGATGTCCGGACGACGGCGAGCCGGATCGTCAGTCGGCAGCGGCCGATGGACGATCGACGAGCCGGATCCGGCCAGGTCGGCGGTTCGTCTGGCGATTTCGAGCACCGTCTGCTCCTCGGGGTTGCCCAAGTTCACGACCTCGCCGCTGAGGTCAGGCGTCTCCATCAGGGCGACCAGACCGGCCACCAGGTCGGTCACGTAGCAGCACGAACGTGTCTGCTGGCCGTCGCCATAGACGGTTATGTCCTGGCCGCGCAGCGCCTGCACGCAGAAGTTCGGGATCATGCGCCCGTCGTTGGGGTCCGAGCGCGGGCCATAGGTGTTGAAGATCCGGGCGATCCGGGCGTCGAGGCCGTGCTCGCGCACATAGGTCATCGTCACGCTCTCCGAGAACCGCTTGCCCTCGTCGTAGCACGATCGTGGGCCGTTCGGGTTCACGTTTCCCCAGTAGGTCTCCGGCTGCGGATGGACAAGCGGGTCGCCGTAGACCTCCGACGTCGACGCCAGGAGCAGCCGCGCATCGTCGCGACGGGCAAGCTCCAGCAGGTGCATGGTGCCGAGCGAGTTCACCTTCAGCGTCTCAAGCGGCAGGCGAGCGTAGTGAACTGGGCTTGCCGGGCTGGCCAGGTGATAGATCCGATCGAATCGGCGACCGGTGACCGCCGGCGGCAGCGGATCAGAGATGCTGGCCCGCTCCAACGCGAGGCGCGGGTCATCGATAGCCGACGCCAGGTTTCGGGGACTGCCGGTGTCGAACGAATCGACAACCATGACCTCGCTGACCTCCTCGAGCAGGGCTTCGACGAGATGGCTGCCGACGAAGCCCGCGCCTCCGGCAACCAGGACGCTGGGTGGCCCCTGCCGCGAGGACGTCATGCGGCCCCGGCGTACTCGCGCTCGGCCGCGCGCTCATTCATGCGATCGCGGCTCCGGTCGCGAGCGGCGGCCGCGGGCTCGACGAACCCACGTCCTACGCCCAGATAGCGCAGGCCAGCCTGCGTCGCCACGCTCGGATCGAACAGGTTGCGACCGTCCAGCAGGAGGTCGCCCTTCATGGAGCCCGCGGTGCGGTACAGGCTGAGCGCGCGAAACTCGGGCCATGGCGTCGCCACCAGGACCGCATCGGCGCCTTGCGCCGCCGCATAGGCATCCGGGGCCGTCTCCAGGTGCGGATAGAGCCGCTTGGCGGCGGGCATTGCCTGCGGGTCATATGCCACGACGTGTGCGCCGCGGGCCCAAAGCATCTCGACGGCCGCAAGAGCGGGGGACTCGCGGATGTCGTCCGTGTTCTCCTTGAAGGCCAATCCCCATACGGCAATGCGACGACCTTCCAACCCGTCCAGTGCCCAGGCCGCCCGATCGACGAAACGCTCTCGGACCTCATCGTTGACCTTCTGGACGGAGCGCAGCAGCTGGGCATCCACGCCCGATCGCTCGGCGATGTGAGCGAGGGCGGCCACATCCTTCGGGAAGCAGCTGCCGCCGTAGCCCAGCCCGGCGTGCAGGAAGCGGGGGCCGATGCGGCCGTCCATACCGATCCCGTCGGCGACCAGCCCGACGTCGGCGCCCAGCTCGTCGCACATCTGCGCGACCTCGTTGATGAAGGAGATCTTGGTGGCTAGAAAGGCGTTGGCGGCGTACTTGACCATCTCCGCGGATCGGCGGCCCATGATCAGCACCGGCGCGTCGATCGCCCGGTAGAGGTCGGCAACCAGGGAAGCATGCTGGCGCTGCTCGGCCCCGAGCACGATCCGGTCGGGCTGGAAGATGTCCTGGATGGCGGCGCCCTCGCGAAGGAACTCGGGGTTGCTGACGACCGCGTACTGGGCTCCCGGCCGCGCATGGCGAGCCACAACATCCTGCACGTAGTCGCCCCCGCCGACCGGCAGCGTGCTCTTGTTGACGATGATCGTCAGTCGATCCGGCGACAGGTGCTTGGCGATGCTCCGCGCGGCCGATGCGACCTGGCTCAGGTCGGCGGCGCCGTCCTTCCCCTGCGGCGTGCCGACGCACATGAAAACGTACTCCGCGCCAGCCACCGCGGCGGCGTAGTCGGTGGTGAACGTGAGTCGGCCGGAGTCGATACCTCGCGATACGAGCTCGCTGAGGCCCGGCTCGTAGAACGGCACGTGACCGCCAGCCAGGGACTCCATCCGGAGTTGGTTTACGTCGAGCGCCGTAACCTCGTGCTCGAGCTCTGCAAGGGCTGCCGCGTAGGAAAGACCGACGTAGCCGGTGCCCACAATGGTGACTCTGCTCACAAGACCTCTACCATTCTGCGAGCCGAGCGGCGCGCACCATTGATACGCACGTCGCCACGGCTGGGATCACCGCATCAGGGATTTCCCCCCGATGGAAGCTGCAGCCGCGGGCCGGCAGATGTGGCCGGGCTGCAGACGCACCCGGACCATACGATGCGGTACGAACGTACTAGTCACGCAAATAGGGCAGACAATCCTACGAATACATAACGGCGCAAGCGTGCTGCGCAGTGAGTGTGGCTCCAGGGCACCGGATGAGCGGTCCTACCCCGGCTGGCCCTCCGGCGCCGCCCTGGGGCTCGTCGGGTGCCCGGCTCGCTAGCCTCGCCAACGGCCCCCTTGGCGGCGCGTCGGGCGTTCGCCGGTCCGCTTGACGACATTGGGCGTGACGCGGTGGTCCCAGGTCGGCCGATCGAGCCAGCGGGCCATCCAGCCCGCGTCGTCGCCCTCATGCTCGTCGCGGATGCCGGGCAGCCAGTCGGCGGCGGTGCCCTCGTCCACCGGCCCCTCGCCGTGTCCGTGGTCATGGCCGTCGCCGTGCCCATGCCCCGCCACCGCCATGGCCGGAGAGTCATCCGACACCGGCACGACCGTAATGGCGGTCACCTCCAGGCCGGCCAGATCGGCCTCGCCTTCGCGCAGCGCGCGACGACCCCGTCGCTCCCCTGCCCTGCGCGCCGCCGCTCGCTCGGAGGGCTTCGCACTGGGCACGGAACGCCCGCCACCCAGCCCTGCAGACCCGCCACCGAGCGCCGCCGACCCCTCCTCGGCCGGCGACGTAGCCCTGCCCGCAGACCCTGCCTGGGCCGCGGCCCGCTCGGCGGCCCGCCCGATGCGCACCGACTCGTCTTCTTCCAGCACGCGCTGCCGGATCGACTGGATCTCGTCGCGCAGGGCGGCCGCTCGCTCGAACTCCAGCTCGCGCGCCGCCGCCCGCATCTCCGTCTCCAGCTGCGCGACCAGCTTGCCGACCTGCTCCTTCGACATCTCGGACAGCTCGCGCGCCCTCTTCTCGCCCGCGTACTCGGCACCCGCCTCGGCCACCGCGCGCAGCCGATCATTGATGTCGCGAATGTCCTTGATGATCGTCTGCGGGACGATGCCGTGCTCCTCGTTGTAGCGCTGCTGGATCTCGCGCCGCCGGTTGGTCTCCTCGATGGCAACCTGCATCGACTCGGTCACGCGATCGGCATACATGACCACCTCGCCGCCGATGTTCCGCGCCGCCCGCCCGATCACCTGGATCAGCGACCAGGCCGACCGCAGGAAGCCCTCCTTGTCGGCGTCGAGGATGGCGACCAGGGTGACCTCGGGCAGGTCGATGCCCTCGCGCAGCAGGTTGATGCCGACGAGCACGTCGTAGACCCCCAGCCGCAGGTCGCGCAGGATCTGCACCCGCTCGAGCGTGTCGACCTCGGAGTGAAGGTAGGACACCCGCACGCCCATCTCGTGCAGGTAGTCGGCCAGGTCCTCGGCCATCTTCTTGGTCAGCGTCGTCACCAGGACCCGCTCGCCGCGGTCGACCCGATCCTTGATCCGGTCGAGCAGGTCGTCGATCTGGCCCTCGGTCGGCTGGACGCTGATCTGGGGATCGACCACGCCGGTCGGTCGGATCAGCTGCTCGGCCACCCGTTCGGAGCGCTGCAGCTCGTATGGCCCCGGGGTCGCCGACATGAACACGACCTGGTTGAGGTGGTCCTCGAACTCCTCGAACGTGAGCGGTCGATTGTCCAGCGCCGACGGCAGCCGGAAGCCGAAGTCGACCAGGATCTCCTTGCGCGTCCGGTCGTTCTTGTACATGCCGACGACCTGCGGGATGGTCATGTGCGACTCGTCGACGACCAGCAGCCAGTCGGGCGGGAAGTAGTCGAGCAGCGTCCACGGCCGCGACCCTGGGGAGCGTCGCGACAGGTGGCGGGAGTAGTTCTCGATGCCCGAGCAGAAGCCCAGCTCGCGCATCATCTCGACGTCGAAGGTGGTCCGCTGGCGCAGCCGCTCGGCCTCGAGCTCCATGCCCTTGGCCTGCAGCTCGGCCACGCGCTGCTTCATCTCCTCCTCGATGTCGACCAGCGCCGCGTGCATCTTCTCGGCCGGCGTGACGTAGTGAGAGGCGGGGTACACGTTCAGCTCATTGCGCTCGGCGAGCACCTCGCCGGTGAGCGGGTCGACCTCGGTGATCCGCTCGACCTCGTCGCCGAAGAAGTTGACTCGCACGACGTAGTCGTCGTAGGCCGGCTGCAGCTCGAGCGTGTCGCCGCGGACACGGAAGCGCGCTCGTGACAGCGCCGCGTCGTTGCGCTGGTACTGCAGGTCTACCAGCTGGCGCAGCACCCCGTCGCGCCGGTACCGACCACCCACCCGGATGCGGACGACGGTGGCCCCGTAGTCGACCGGCGCGCCCAGGCCGTAGATGCACGAGACCGAGGCGACGATGATCGTGTCGCGGCGCTCGAAGAGCGCCCGCGTGGCCGCGTGCCGGAGCTTGTCGATCTCGTCGTTGCGGCTCGAATCCTTTTCTATGTAAGTGTCGCTGCGGGGCAGGTAGGCCTCGGGCTGGTAGTAGTCGAAGTACGAGACGAAGTACTCGACGGCGTTGTGCGGGAAGAACTCGCGGAACTCCGAGTAGAGCTGCGCGGCGAGCGTCTTGTTGTGGGCCAGGACGAGCGTCGGCCGGTTATGCCGCGCGATCGTCTGGGCGATCGTGTAGGTCTTGCCCGTACCCGTCGCGCCGAGGAGGGTCTGGAACTTGAGCCCGCGCCCCAGCCCGTCGACGAGCTTCTCGATCGCCTGCGGCTGGTCGCCGGTCGGCTGGAAGGGCGCTTCGAGTCGGAAGTCCGGCATCCGCTCGACGATACACCCGTAAAGGCTCGAGCCCCGAGTTGGCCTCGGGGCTCGAAGTGCTTGCGGATCGTGGCGGTTGTCGGCCCGCTGCCTTACGGAGCGGGGCTCGGCTCGGGCTCTGGCTCGGGCTCGGGCTCGGGGCTCTCGCCCGGCTCCGGCTCACCGGGGCTCGGCGAGGCGATCACCGGATCGATCGGAACGCCGAGGAGCTCGCCGAGATCGGGCATCATCGGCACCGGGTAGACGTACTTGAGGATGATCCGGTCAGTGGTCTCGCCGTACTGTCCGGGATCGAACGTGCGGTTGTCCTGCTCGGGTCGGAGCACGAGGCTGAAGCCGTCTGGCGCGATCTGGTTGATGTGGGCGATCTGCTCTGCCTGTTCGAGCGTGACCTTCAGGATGTAGAAGTTCTGGTCCGGATCCGCCTGTAGCACCATCAGATCCGGCACCGCCACGCGCGTGCTCCGTCCGCCAGTCAGGGCTTCCGTTTCCCCCGAGTCCGGGTCGGTCACGGCGATCGCGGGCACCTCCTCATAGGTGACCTCGCCGGTTTCGGGGTCTAGAACAGCCTTATACGGCTGCCCGAACTCCACCGTCACAACGAGGTCCACCCGCTGGCCTGCACGAAGCTGGCCACCCACGGCGCGCTCCTTGGGCACGAAGACCGCCGTGGCGCGCCAGTACGGCGAGTCGTCCGTGATCTCCTCGTCCTCTCCCAGGATGTCGAATGGTGCGTCCGCCGCGGCAGTGGCGAAGAGGTTCGGCGTGATCTGCTGGCCGGGATAGATGGTTACGCCGGTGACCCGGCCGATTGCCCGCTCGTCCGAGCGGTAGGCCTGCTCGAGGACGGCGTCCGCCGGCACGCTCTGGACCACCACGTCGTCAGGCGTCAGGGTCGTTCGGGCAGCGATCTCACGGCTCGCCACCAACACGTCGGTCATCTCGACCTCTTCGCCGGGCTGGCTGACGTTCTGCTGCCCGAGCACGTAGACGCCCCCTGCGGCGGAGAGGGCCAGCACCACGCCCAGGAGCATCAGTACGAAGCGGCGCCGACGGCCGGAATCCATGTCCATCGCGGATCGAACCCCTCGCTAGAAGTGACGGTCACTCAGGTGCGACACCGGTCCCCAAGGTGGTGCGCGGAGACAACAATAGCCTTTAGATGCCAGCCGGGAAGCCTACGTTAGTCACGCCGGCCGGTACCAATGGGTGCATCGGGACTTACCGGACAGCAGGCAGGCACCGTGCCGCTGGCCGGGCTGGCACGGCTAGCTTGGCGGCTCTGGTCGCGAAGCGGTAGCTACCGGATCAGCTGCACGGCCAGGTCCGCGCCGGTCGTGGTGCAGGTGCGGTGGCCGTTGACGACCTGGCAGTCGCGCGGCGGCCCTACCGGTCCCACCGTGATGAAGCGCACGAACCAACCCTTCAGGCACGATGTCGCACCGTTGCCGCCGCCCAGCGGCTTGCCCGGCGCCGAGTTGCAGGATGGCCCGTCGTTGCCCTGGACGTACGCTTCGTGCAGCAGGAATGCGGCGAACTGGGGGATGTGGTACCAGATGTTGTTCCCCTGCCCCGGATTGGTGCAGTCTGCTGGCTGCCCGGACGAGGGCACGTCGCGGCATGTGCTGTCGAACATCGGCACCAGCAGGACCTTGCCGCGGTGCGAGTTCAGGGCGCTCTCGACGTTGTTCATATTGCCGCTCGCGGTCTGGAGCCAGATAGGAATATCGAACGACACGTTGCAGGGGGTCGTGATCCATTGCGCGAGGTTGTTGCCCGAACACCCGACTCGCTGCATGTCCAGCCAGCCCACGCCGCCCGGTCCGTTAGTGCACAGAGGGATTGTGGACATGTGCTGTCCGCTGCTGTCTGCCTGCGCGGTCTCCAGGTCGACAAGAGGCCATTCATTGCCGATCCGTAGGGGCCTGTTCGTGCCATCGCACGTTCGGACAGGAACCGAGAAGGTGACGGGTAGCACGGCACACCCTTCCGTGGCCGGACAGACGCCCTGTGGCGCACCCGCAAGCGCCGTCGCGGAGGTCGTCGTGTCCATCTCGCTCATGCCGATCATCCCGGCAAGGAAGGTCGAGAATTCGCGATAGCCGGTCGCCTGCACACCGTACGCACTGTGTGGGATGCCGCCGCCCTGGCCCACAGTGCCGACCACGTTGTTGTTCTGGTCTACGTACAGGGCCACGTCAAGGGTGGTGTCGTTGACAGCAAGAGCGTCCTGCACGGCCGCGAGGACATTAGAGTCGCTTCGGGCGACCCCCGCGAGCTCTTCCACGATGACCGATGCTCCGGCCATGGCGGCAGCGTCGGTGGCGTTCTGCGTGGCCCGATGCTGGGCCATCGCGTAACCGGCATCGATGATCAGGGCCGCCATGGCCAAGAGACCAGCCAGGGCGATGGTCATCACCACCAGCGCCTGTCCTCGCTCGCCACGCCGCGGATCTGTCGCGGCGAATAGCCGCTGCTCGAGGGGTAGCTTGCTCACTCTTGGCCTCTCATTCTCACGGACATGTCGTCGTGCGGATCTGGTTCGGGCACGCGTACTCGATGGGCCCAATGCTCGTCGAAGACAGGGTGATGGGCGGGTTGACGAATTGGCCAATGAGCGGCGTAACGGGCGTGAACACCGCTCGCGTGGTCACGATCGCGAGGCAGTGTTCCCTTTGATACGTTCCGCTCGGAGCGCACGCGTCGGCGGCGGGAGCTGCGCAATCGCGCTGCAGACTGGTGGCGGATTTGAAGCAGACATCTATGTCGTCGTTGGTAAGGCCCAGGCCGGGTCCGGACTCGATGGCCCTTGCCCTGATCTCGGCCGGCCGCTGATCGATGATCGCCAGGCGATTGGCATGACGCGCCGACTCCGACAGGGTGTTGAACATGAACACTGCCCGGCCGAGATCGAGCGTTCCGAAGATCACCAGCAACATCACCGGCAATATCAGGGCGAACTCAACAAGCGATTGCCCGCGCGGCTTCGCACGCCCTCTGTGCGTCATGGACCGACCGTGATCTGAGCGTTGGCGCAGCCGCCGGGCGGATTGAGCATGCCGCCGGTCAGCGACTGGAAGCGGATCGCGTAATTACCGTTGCCCGACAGGGCCGTGAAGTTGCTGGCGCTGAACCCGGACTGGGTCCACACGCCGCTGGCGGTATTTCTCCGCACCCCGGTGAGCGACGGCACCTTGCAGCCCACGGTCACATAACCGACCCGTTGCAAGGGTCCCTGGCCGTTAACCATCAGCTGGACGTGGTAGATGCCCCGGGTCGAGTAGCTGGTCGTGACGGTATTCCCGCAGGAGGTAGAGGTCTGCCCGTTGCCGAAGTCCCAGTGACATTGGCCCATTACGCCCGTAGTGGTGTTGTGGAAGGTCACGTTGAGGGTCGGGATGCCAACGATGGGCGGGTAGTTGCCCTCTTCGTTCGCCGGCCCGCCCCCCTCGACGTCCTGCGTGTTGGTGGGGACGCCATAGAAGTTGATGTTCACCGGCGGCAGCGTCGGTTGCGCGGTCGGGGTGGGCGTCGGCGTGGCATTCGGATCCGGGCTGATGTTCGGATCAGGAGTTGGAGTAGCCGGCTCCGGCGTAGGCGTGGGTGTTGGCGACGGCGTCGGTGGTGCGGTCAGCGTCGGCTCCGGCGAATCGAGCGCTCCACCGCCGCCGACAACCCGTCCGTTGACGTACCCGGTACGAACGGTGAAGTTCGTCTCGGCTGACATGGCGATTGTCCGGTCGCTGGCGCTGCCATTGATGATCTGCGCGAGGAATGGCGTGATCAGCTCGAACTCGCACGTGACCTCAACACGGACCGAGGTCGCGAACGAGCCTCCACCGCTGAACTCGGGGTCCAGCAACGGACTTGGCAGGGTGCAATTGATTGCCGTTGCGTCCGCCGCCATCAATGCCGCATAGCGATTGCGAGCCGCCGCCTTCTGCCCGGTGTCCGGATCCGACCACGCCGACGGGTTCAGCGCGGCAAAGTTGGCCCCGATCCGGGCCATGTTGTTCATCGTCACCCAGGCCATATAGGCGCGACCAAAGTCAATCGCAATCATCAACAGGGCCAGCAGGATGGGAAACATCAAGGCGAACTCGACCAGGCTCTGGCCGCGCGACTTCTCGCGCCGGGCCAGGGCCGTTGGAGCCTCTTCTTGCTGGGCGACTGGTGACTGGTTCACGTTGGGCATCACCGGTGACGGATTGACGGTCCCCCTCGACCATCAGGAGGGTGCGCTGCGCACCTTGTAGGTAACCTTGAAACGTTGGCGTTGAGGCACCAGCGTTGGTACCGACGCAGGCCCCCCATTCGTCCCGTCGCCGGCGGAAGCGTGCATCCTGCCGAGCCAACCTTGCAATCGACCTTCCAACCTTGCCGATTGCGCTAAGCCTCGTCCGCGGGCTCGGCGGGCAGCAATACGCTGAATGACGCACCCGAATGCGAGCCGGGCGGGTCGAGCACCAAGCCGCCGCCCATCCGCCGGCAAAGCTCGCGCGAGACGTACAACCCGAGGCCGCTGCCTCCGTCCGCCGACGCAGTCGCCGATCCCCGGTAGAAGCGCGAGAACAGGTGCCCCCGGTCCGGCTCCGGGACGCCGGGGCCCCGGTCAGCGATCGTCAGCCGCAGCTGCCGACCGTCAGCGTCGGCGGTCACCTCGACGGCGACCGGCGCGCCACGACCGTGATGAGTGGCGTTGTCCAGCAGCGCCCACAGCACCTGGTCGAGCTGGTCCGGGTCAGCCAGGGCCAGCCAGCCGGCCGATCGGTCGGTCAGGGTGAACTCGACCCCATCGGCGCCGAGCGCCTCCCAGGCGCGGCGTGTCCTGGCGGCCAGGTTGACCACCTCGCTACGTGGGTGGAGCGCGCCCGACTCGAGTCGGGTGACGGTCATCAGCTGGCGGACCATTCGGGACAGGCGCTCGGACTGGTCGACGATGATCTCCAGCCGGCGGTCGGGCGAGTCCGCGGACAGCTGCTCCGCGTATGCGCGGATGCTGGTCAGCGGCGATTGGAGGTTATGGCTGACGCCGCGCAGGAACTCGTCCTTTGCCTCATACAGCTCGGCGCTGCGCAGTGCGGCGGCAACAGCACTGGCAAACAGCTGGAAGAGGTCCTGATCCGGCCGCCCCCAGGTGCGAGTGGCCGGTAGCAGACCGACCAGCACGCCGAGCTGGTCGGTGCCCACCCGCAGCACAGCGCGCAGCGCTCGCGGCTCGCCGGGCACGACCTCCGTCGCCGGCACGTCCGCGGGCCGGCCGAGGATGACCGATGCCTCGATCAGGTCGAAGGCAAGCACTGCGTCGCGACCGGCCTGCTCAGCCAGGTCGCCCACTCCACGGTCCGGCGACATCTGGCCGAGCTGCTCGAGCACCCGACCCACCTGCACGCTGCGCCGCTGGGCGTCCGAGGCGAGGCGCATGTGGCTGTCGGCAAGGCGGGCAAGCTCGTCGTCTCCCGGCATGGCCGCCTGGTCGGGCAGACTCCCGGCCGACACTCGATCCACCAACTCGCCCAGCTGGCGCAGCTGGCCCATCACCTCGTTGCCGATCAGCAGGGCGAGCGGCGCGCTGAGCAGGCCCACCACGAGCAGCAGGAAAACGAGGACCGCGGGCATCTGCTCGACCATGCCCGGCGCAACGACCACGATGGCAATCGCGAGGGCAGTCAGCAGAAGCAGCGGGATCAGGCTCGCGACGAGGGCGGCCAGCACCACCCGCGCTCTGAAGCCGAGCCGGGACGAAGGCCGACCGGACCGCTTGGGCTCAGTCATCGGTCCGGACCAGTCGGTAGCCGACCCCGCGCACGGTCTGGAGGTGGCGTGGGTCGTCCGGGTCGACCTCGATCTTCTGTCGGAGCCGGCGCATGGTCACCCAGACGTACGACGGATCGGCGTCCTCGGACTCCGACCAGCCGCGGGCCAGTAGCGTCTCGCTCGGCACTGTCCGCCCGACGTTGGCGGCCAACGCGTAGAGCAGGCGGGTCTCCGTCGGACTCAGGCGAACGGGCTGGCCGGCCACGTGTGCCTCCCGGCGGTGCAGCTCGAGCGTCAGGTGCGGGCCCAGCCGGATGCCCTGGCGGGGCACCTTGTCGCCGAGCCGGCGGAGGACGCGATTGACCCGCGCCCGCAGCTCGGGGTAGTGGTAGGGCTTGGTGACGTAGTCCTCGGCGACCTCGTCGAGCAGCTCGGCCTTCGAGTCACCGGCGTCGATCGCCGACAGCACGATGATCGGCAGGTCGGCGCGCGCTTTCACCTCGCGCGCCAGGGTCAGGCCGTCCATGCGCGGCATCATCATGTCGACGATCAGCAGGTCGGGCCAGCCGCGCTGGAGGATCCGCAGCGCCTCGTGCCCGTCGCGAGCGGTAACGGTCTCGAAGCCGTCCTCCCGCAGCTGCTCGGCGAGCAGCACGAGAAGGCTCGGGTCGTCGTCGACGATCAGGATCCGCGGCGACTGGGGCCCCGCCCCACTCGACGCCCCGGGCACCATGGCCCCGACGATACCAGCGCCGGCACCGGGCGATCGGGAGGGTCCGCCTCAGGACCATCGGATCAGTGCGGTCTGGCCGTGCCCTCGTGTAGCCTGCTGGCAAGCCAGTTACGCCCGATGCCGTGTCGGGCCGGCAGGGACCAGTGCTTCCGCCCCAGCGGCGGCCTGTCTCGCCAGGGAGATCGTCATGTCCGTCGCACCCAAGCGCCTTTTCCTGATCCTGGTTGCTGCCCTCCTGGCCACGGCGGCGGCACCGGTCCCGGCCGGCGCCGTCCAGGCGCCATCCGCTTCCGAGGCGCACCTGCTCTCGCTCATCAACGATGCCCGCCAGCGCGCCGGAAAAGTGGCTCTGCAATGGGACGGCCGCCTGGCCGACATCGCGCAGTACCGCTCGGACGACATGGCCCGCAACAGCTACTTCGCCCACCCGCCGATGGACGAGATGGGGCGTCTGCTCGCGAGCAAGGGCATCGCCTGGTACCGCTGGGGCGAGACGATCGCGCTGAATAGCGCGGCGACTGCGCACGCTTCCGCGGAGAACACCTTCTCCCAGTGGCGCAACTCCTCCGCGCACTGGAACATGCTCATGGACGTCGACTTCAATTACGTGGCTTTCGGCGTGGCGCGTGCCACGGACGGCCGCTACTACTGGACCGGGTTGCTCCTCAAGGGCCCCGATAGAACCCCGCCGCAGGCGAGCATCGTCGATGCCAAGCAGGGCAGCGTTCGCGATGGCAAGAGGTCGGTCACCGTCGCCTGGGCGGGACGCGAAGTGCCCCTTTCCGTGCTGACCTCGGGCCTGCGTGACTTCCGCGTTCAGCGCAAGGTCGGCACGGGGGACTGGGTGGCCGTCACCGACTGGACGACGGCAACCAGCCGGAGCTTCGAGCTGGCTGTCGGCAAGACCTACCGGTTCCGGGTTCGAGCCCGCGACAACGCGGGCAACCGCAGCACGTGGTCGGCGGCCATCACCGTCAACCCGTAGCTGCTTCGCGCTCTCAGCGGCTCAGGGCGTCTGCCAGCGCCTCCTCCACCATTTCGCGGGTGTCGTCCAGCGTGCCGTCCGTGTGCAGGCGGCGCGCCTGCACGCCCCTCCCCTCGAGCAGCGTCGCCAGCCGATCGAGGAGGTGCTCCCCCTGGGCTCCGATACGAACCTTGATGTCCTCGTCCGAGGCGCCACGCGCCCGCAGCCTCTCAACCTGATGGCCCGGGTCGCACTCGACCAGCCAGACCTCGTCGCAGTGGTCAGCCAGGCCGCTCTCGACCAGCTTGATCGCCTCGATCGCAGCAACAGGCGTCTCGTTCTCCGCCGCGGACCTCAGCAGCTGGTTGATCCGCTCGCGCACGCGCGGGTGCGTGATCCGCTCGAGATCTGCCAGCACCGCGGGATCGCTGAATACGATCCGAGCGAGGGCGCCGCGGTCGAGCGAGCCATCCTGCGCGAAGACATCCCCGCCGAACCGCTGCCGTATCTCCGCCAACGCCGGTGCATCCGGTGTGGTGACCTCGCGCGCGACGGCGTCAGCGTCGATGACGAGGACGCCCACGTCGCCGAGCATCCGGGCGACGGTCGTCTTGCCGCAGCCGATCGGCCCGGTCAGGCCGATCAGCAATGCGGGGCGCGCCTGCGGCTCCGGCAGGCGGTCCACCGGCCCGCCCGGCGCGGGCAGCCCAGCCCGATCCGTCACCGCGGTGCCTGCTCGGCCAGCGTCAGCCAGGCGTCCTCCGCCTGAGCAAGCGCGGCGTCAACGTCGGCCAGCTCGCTGGTCACGCGCCGCAGCTCGACGAAGTTTGCCTGGACGTTCGGGTCGGAAAGGGCGAGCTCGAGCTGGCTCTTGCGCAGTCCGAGCCGTGTCAGGTCGTCCTCAACGGCCTGCTTCCGCCGACGGTAGGCGTCCTTGGACAGCCTTGGTCCACCCGACGGCCGACGGGCCGGCTTGGGGCCCCCGGCGGGCCTTCCTGTGGTCGCCGTCCTGACGGGCTCGTCCTGCTCGGCCGCCAAAGGTGCCCGTGGCGTCGCCGCGCGGCCGGCCATCGACGACTGGAGTCGACGCGACTGGAGCTCGAGCTCAGACTTGACCGACCAGCCGCCGGCGACCGCTTCGCGCCAGGCGCGATACCCGCCATCGAACGGCGCAGCGCTGGCCGGCGGCGCACCCGGCCCGACCTGCCCGCCTGCCGCCGGCGCAACCACCCACAGGCTGGTGCAGATGCTCTCGAGCAGCCGCCGGTCGTGCGACACCAGCAGCACCGTTGCTCCGGTCTCACGCAGGAATGACTCGAGCGCTTCGCGGGCTGGGATGTCCAGATGGTTGGTCGGCTCGTCGAGGAGCAGCAGGTTCGCCGGGCTGATGCCCAGGATCGCCAGCTCGAGCCGCGAGCGCTCCCCGCCCGACAGCTCGCTGAGCGGCTTGAAGACCTCCTCGCCGCGGAAGAGGAAGCGAGCCAGGTAGGAGCGCGCCGGGCCGTTGTCCACGTTGACCACCGCAAGCAACGCGTCGAGCACGGTTGTGCCTGCCTTGGCCGCGCGGCGGACCTGGGCCAGGTAGCCGGGCTGCACGTTGGCGCCCAAACGCATGAACCCCTCGAGCGGGGCGAGCTCCCCGGCGATCGTGCGCAACAGCGTTGTCTTCCCCGCGCCGTTGGGGCCGACTATTCCGACCCGGTCGCCACGTGAGGCGACCAGGCGGGGCACGTTGATCACCGCCCGCCCCGGAAAGCCGGCGACCAGCTCCTCGAGGGCCACGACCATGTCACCCGAGCGCTGCGGTCCACCCCCGAGCAGGGCCTCGTTGGAGAGGCGCAGCCGCTGGGCGCGAGTCGGCTCCTCCGCCTGCTGGGCGGCGAGGGCATCGCGACGCCGCTCGTGCTCGTGCATCTTCGAGTACTTGCGGTGGCTCCGATACCGCTGGATCAGCTCCTCCTCGCGCGCGATCTGCTGTTTGATCGTGTCCGCGTCGAGCCGCTGGCGGGCGTCACGTTCCTCGCGCTGGAGCAGGTAGGCGGCGTAGTTGCCACGGAACGCGGTCAGCCGGCGGTCGCGTATCTCCCACACGCGGGTCACCACGGCGTCCAGGAAGGCGCGGTCATGGGATGCGACGAGCAGAGCGCCATCGCGGGCGGCGAGGGTCTGCTCGAGCCACTCGATGGCCTCCACGTCCAGGTGGTTGGTCGGCTCGTCGAGCATCAGCAGGTCGGGGTTCGCCACCAGCAGTCGGGCCAGCGCGGCCCGTGTCTGCTCACCGCCCGAGAGCTGCGTCGGCGGTCGCTGCCAGTCCTCCGGCGCGAAGCCCAGGCCGGAGAGCGCCGACTCCACGCGCACGTCCAGCGAATAGCCGCCGGCGAGGTCGAACTCGTCGCGCAGGTGCGCATACTCCTGCGACTGGACGGACTCGGCGCCCGATTCCTCCAGGCTTCGCAGGCGGACCTCCATCTCTTCGAGCCTGGCTGCCCCGTGTCGAACGGCGGCCCGCAGGCTGGGCGCGGATGTGAACGCGGCGTCCAGGTTTGCCTCCTGGCTGAGCAGCCCGACCGTCAGCCCCCGCTTCCGCTGGACCGTGCCGCTAGCCGGCTCGTCGCGTCCGGCGGCAATCCTCAGGAGGGTCGTCTTGCCGGCACCGTTGGCGCCGACCAGCCCCACCCGCTCGCCGTGCGCGATGGAGGCGCTGACGGAATCGAGGATGACGAAGTCGCCGACCTCACGCCGGACGTCGGCGAGGCGCAGGATTGCCACGCCACCAGCCTAGCGGCCGGGGGCTTGCCGCACCTTCGCCGCCACTGTCAACCGATCCCGCGCAGGCAGCCGCTGGCACCACGAGCAGAAGTGAGTGCTGCGCGCGTTGAGCACGATCCTTCGGATCGGACGGCTGCAGCGCGGGCAGGGCTTGCCAGTCCCCGCGTAGACGTTCAGGAAATTCTGCATCTCGCCACGGCCCTCTGGCGCCAGGTAGTCGTCGACTGAGGATCCGCGCCGCGCAACCGCCTCCCCGAGCACCTCACGCAGGGCCACGTACAGGCGCCTCGCCTGCGCGGCGTTGAGCCCGGCTGC
Organism: Candidatus Limnocylindrales bacterium; assembly: GCA_035540555.1. GTDB lineage: Bacteria > Chloroflexota > Limnocylindria > Limnocylindrales > CSP1-4 > JALYGJ01. The sequence goes on from DATLGJ010000027.1 coordinate 26,365, forward strand.
GCGGCGCAGGGGATGCAGCTGCGCCCGCCAGAGCGCCTCGTCGGCGTAGATGTTGCCCACGCCGGCGATGAACGACTGGTCCATCAGCAGCGTCTTGAGTCGGCCCTTTCGGCGGGCCAGCGCGCGCCGGAAATCGCGCGCCCGGAACTCGTCGGCCAGCGGCTCGGGGCCGAATTGGGCGAGCAGGTCGCTCTGCTCGTCGGGGCCGAGGAGCCGGCCGTCTTCGTCTCGGCGGTACACCCCCAGCCGACCGAACTTGCGCGTGTCGCGCAGGCGCAGCTGTCGGCCATCTTCGAAGGTGAAGGTGGCATGGACGTGCCTGTCCCTCGGCTGCGTGGCGGGCACGACCGTCAGCTGGCCGGTCATCTTCACCTGGATCGCGAGACAGGCGCTGCCCGACAGGTCCAGCGTCAGCCACTTGGCCCGGCGCTGGACGCTCACGATCTTCCGGCCGCGCAGGGCGTCGGCAAACTCTTCTGGCGGCGGGTGCTTGATCTGGTTGGGCCAGTCGAACCACGCCTCGCGGATCGTCGCGCCGGTGATCAACGGGCGCAGCTCGCGCGCGATCGTCTCTACCTCGGGCAGCTCAGGCATCGGTTGGCTAGTCCCGCGGCAGCGGCGTCATCGACTCCCAGTCCTCGCCCGTCTTGAGATCGACATCGAGCGGCACGTCGAGTCGAAGCGCTCCCTCCATCACGTTGCGGACCTCCGGCGCGACGGCGATGACATCGTCGCGCGGCACCTCGAGCACGACCTCGTCGTGGACGGAGAGAAGCATCCGCGCACGAGAGCCCGACTCTCGCAGCCAGCGGTGCAGCCGGATCATGGCGATCTTCATGATGTCGGCGGCCGTGCCCTGGATGGGCATGTTGATCGCCATCCGCTCGCCTGCCCCGCGCAGGGCCGAGTTGCGCGCCTCCAGCTCGGGGATCCAGCGCCGTCGACCGAACAGCGTCTCGACGTAGCCCTGCTGCTTGGCCAGGTCCTTGATGTGGATCATGTAGTAGGCAATGCCGGAGTACGCGGCGAAGTATGAGTCGATGAACTCGCGCGCCTGCTCGCGCGCGATGCCGGCCCGCGACGCGAGGCCCCAGTCGCTCATGCCGTAGGCCAGGCCGAAGTTGACCATCTTGGCCATCGACCGCTCATCCGCCGTCACGGCAGCCGGGTCCTTGCCCATCACGCGTGCGGCCGTCTCGCGGTGGATGTCGACGCGGCCCTCGAAGGCTTCGCGCAGGTGCACGTCGCCCGATACGTGGGCGAGGATGCGCAGCTCGATCTGGGAGTAGTCGGCGGCCAGCAGGACCTTGCCCGGGTCCCCGGCCACGAATGCGCGCCGGATGCGCCGACCCAGGTCCGATCGGATCGGGATGTTCTGGAGATTGGGGTCAGTGGAGGACAGGCGACCGGTCGAGGCGACCGCCTGCTGGAAGGTCGTGTGCAGGCGACCGGTGTTCGCGTCGAGCAGCTGGGGCAAGGCGTCGACGTAGGTCGACCGGAGCTTGGTGTAGAGCCGCCAGTCGAGCAGCATCGGCACCATCGGGTGGGCCGGTCGCAGCTCCTCCAGCACCGAAGCATCCGTCGAATAGCCCGTCTTGGTCCGTCGGCCGCGGGGCAGGTTCAGCTCGTAGAACAGGACCTGCTCCAGCTGCTTGGGCGAGCCCAGGTTGAACTCGTGACCGACCGAGGCGAAGATCTCCTCCTCCAGCCGACCGACCTCCCGCCCGAATTCCTCCGACAGCTGACCGAGGGCGGCCCGGTCGATGGCCACGCCGGTCGCCTCCATGTCGGCGAGGACCGGGATCAGCGGCAGCTCCAGATCGTCGAGCAGCCGGCGCAGGGCCGGCCGCTCGGCCAGGTCCGACTCGAGCGATTCACGTGCGGCGGCCACCGCGAGCGCCTGGACTGCGGCGTGCTCCGGCCCGCGCAGCTCGCCGGCCTTGGGCAGCTCCAGGCTGAGACGCTCGGCGCAGATGTCGGCCAGTCCCTGGCTGCGCAGCGCGGCATTGAGGATGTAGGCGGCGATCTGGGTATCGAAGGCGGTCGGCGGCAGCTCGGCGGCGGTTGCCTCAGTGGCGCTGTGCTCGGCAGTAGGGTCGCGCCGGGCAAGCTCCCAGACGAGCAGCTGCTTGACCTCGTGGCCGGCGAGAGGCCGGCCGGCGGCCATGACCTGTGCCGCCAGCGCCGCGGCGTCGGCAGCGTCACTTGTCAGGACCCGTCCGTCACGTCCGGCCACCGCCAGGCCGAGCAGCGCTCCGCGCCGGGGGCGGGGATCGTCGAGCGCCAGGCCGACGACGAGCGACTCCTGCACGGCGAGCCAGCCAGAGTGGTCGTGGCCGGGGGAAAAGTACTCCACACCTTCGAGCTCCGTGCCCTGGTGGAGGATCGCCGCCAGCCGGCCCGCCGCCTCCTGGGCGGGGAGCGGTTGCACCTCGGTCCGTGCCACCGCCAGGGTTTCCGGGTCCCTCGCGGGAACCTCGGCCACGGCCGTCGCGGCGCCGCTGCCCAGGTCGAGGCTCAGCTGCAATCCGCTGCCCTGCCCGGCACCGACTGTCGCGGGCTGTCCCGACGGCTGCCCGCTTCGTGGGGCGCGTCCGGGGACCAGTGCCGCCGGCACGGGGCCTGATCGGTCGGCCTGGCGCAGCAGGTCGCCCGGCTGCCGGTCGCCCTCCCCTTCCAGCTGGGGGATCCGCTCCACGAGCGTGCGGAACTCGTACTGCCGGAAGAGCCGAAGCACCTCCTCGCGGTCGTAGTTGTCGAGCGCCGCATCGGTCAGGTCCAGGCTGATCGGGGCGTCACGGTCGATCTCGACCAGCCGCCGCCACAGCATCACGTCGTCCCGCCGCTCGGCCAGCACTGACCGGAAGCGGTCCGGCTTCAACTGGTCGACGTTTTCGTAGATGCGCTCGAGCGTGCCGTAGTCCTGCAGCCAGCGCGAGGCGGTCTTGTCGCCGACGCCGGGGATGCCCGGGATGTTGTCGGTCGAGTCACCCTTGAGCGCCTTGAAGTCGATCATCTGGCGCGGCTCCAGGCCGTAACGCTCGCGAATGCGGGCCGGATCGTAGATGACCGTCGATGCCACACCCATGCGCGTGGTCATCAGGCTCGTCCGGTCCGTCACGAGCTGGAGCATGTCCAGGTCGCCAGAGACGATGATCGACTCGAGATCCCCACGCTCCTCCGCCTGGCGGGTCAGCGCGCCGATCAGGTCGTCGGCCTCGAAACCGTCCAGCTCGTGGATCGGGATGCGAAAGGCAGCCAGCGTCTCGCGCACGATCGGGAACTGCTCGCGCAGGTCGTCGGGGGTCGGTCGGCGGGTCGCCTTGTAGTCGCCGTACTCGTCGGCTCGGAACGACCGCCCCACGTCGAAGCAGCACAGCACGTAGTCCGGCTTCACGTCCTGGAAGCCGCGCAGGACGATGCTCCAGAAGCCGAATGCTGCGTTGACGAGCTGACCCTTGCTCGTCGACAGCGGGGTCTCGATCAGGGCGAAGTAGGCCCGGTAGATGAGGCTGTGGGCGTCGAGCAGCATGAGCCGTTGCATCCGGCCCCGAGTGTATCCGCGCGGCTCATACGCAGGGCTGATTACTGACCAGTACCCCGGGCGGCGGCAAATAGTACGTTTGGTGTCGCCAGATGGCAACACGAAATTGACTTAGGTGCGGTCTTGTGGGCAAATTTGAGCCCGGCGGCATCTATGCAAGCGAGGTGGGGTGCCGCATACTCGGCGCCGCTAGTACTCCCGGAGCCGGTACGTCAGTACTGCACCGATGGGTACGGGGAACGGGAACCAGTCAAGTCACCCAGCTTGGAAGAGGAAGGAATGGCAAGTTCTAGGACAGGCGGCTTCGCGCGACGGCTCGTCGCGATGCTCGCCCTCGTATCACTGCTCCTGGTGGCCTTCGGCCCGACGGCCTTGGCCGCCTCGGTCACGCCTACGTTTGTAGATGGAAACGCGTCATGCAGCCAGCTGTTGGGCGGAAACCCCGAGGATTGGCACGAACTCAAGATTGATGGCGTGCCCGTGGAGGGTGGCGTCTACAGCAATGCCCACGGGTCGGTGACGATCACCGAGGTCTACAAAGACGACGAGAACAAGACGATCGGCTTCGACTTCACCTCGACCCCCAACGTAGCGGGCGTCTTCGTCAAGGGCGGGAGCGGAGGCAATCTCTACGATTACCGGCCCGCCGGCACTGCCGCCGACACGGAGCTGTACTCCCCGTTTGGAGCCGGGCCAGGGGGTACCAAGCGCCACGAGATCAGCCACGTGTCGTTCTGCTTCGCAGCCGCGGCTGTAACGCCGAGCCCGGCTCCGACGGACACGCCGAGCCCGGCTCCGACGGACACGCCGAGCCCGGCGCCGACGGATACCCCAACGCCGACCCCGGCTCCGACCGATACGCCGATGCCGACGCCTGCACCGACCGATACGCCGATGCCGACGCCTGCACCGACGGATACGCCGATGCCGACGCCTGCACCGACGGGCACGCCGCCTGACACGGCAGTCGCGCCGAGCACGGAAGGCACCGGTGGTGCCGCCCTCCAGGGCAACCTGTTCATCCTGCTGCTGATCGGCTCGATCGCCGTGATGTGGCTGGTAGTCCGGCCCACGCGCCAGGTGCGCCAGCGCCGCTAACCCGAAGCTCTTCCGAGCTCTGAAGAAGGTCCCGCTTCGGCGGGGCCTTCTTTTGTTTGGCCAACAGTCCTTGAATTGCGGCGAGCGTCCTGCGAATTTCACGCTGGTGCCGCCATGCAACAGTCACGTCGTCACGGGGACCCCAGTTAATGCGGAAGTAATGTCCCCGGTTTGACAGCGGGCCCAAAAGTACTAGGGGGCCCCCTACGCTCGGGCTAAGAGCCGCAATGCCCAGCGCCGGCTCACCGCAGTGAGGAGTCCGATGTCACGTGTCCCGTTCCGCGCCATCAGGGTGTCGTTTGCCCTGATAGCGAGCCTGGCATTAACGGCCCTAGCTTTTGGGCCAATGGCTCTTGCCAGCCACCAAGGTCCTCTGGTCAGCCCCACCGTCATCGTCAATCCGACCGGACCCGCGTCCTGTCCCAGCGGCCAGACCGCCATCCGCTTCGGTGAGGACGCCGACGACGATGCCCCGCTTGCGAGCGGCAGCAGCTTCGGCGGCGTGACCATCAGCCACGACGGCACAACGCTCAGCTTCACCGCAAGCGGCGTGTTGGTCATGTCGGTCACCGTCAAGGGCGGCCAAGACGCCAACGTCTACAACTACGCCTCCCTCGACGGCGTCGACCACGACAACAACCTCGTATCGCCCGAAAACACGGGCGGCAACATCCCGGAGATCAGCCACATCGACTTCTGCGTCGTGACGGTGGTCCCCGAGGTCACGCCCGAGATCACGCCTGAAATTACGCCCGAGATCACTCCTGAAATTACGCCCGAGATCACTCCTGAAATCACGCCGGCCGCCACGGGTACCCCAGCGGCGACGCCTGAGCAGGAAGGCGACATCGAGATCCACAAGCGGCTCTGCGTCGATGTCAACGAGGAAACCACCGCACTGGGCTGCCAGCCGGACGGCTCCCTCGTCGGCTACTCGATTGACTTCGAGGTCTTCGCCGGCACCGACACGACTGTCGCTCCGATCGACGTCATCACCGTGACGCTGGGCGACAACGATCTGGGTCAGGGCAACCTGGCTGCTGGCGGTTTCGGTATCCGGGTGGGTGGCCCCTATGCGCTGGGCACCTACACGGTGTGTGAGGTCCCGGTCGCTTACGACAATGGTGACACCGTCGACCTGCTGGCCTTCCCGCGTCCGGCGGGAGTCAACCAGACGGCAGTTGGAGACCTCTGCATCCAGGTGGAGCTGACGCCCGGCCGCGCCGTCCTGACGTTCCTGGACGAGCGCGTCGCGGTTGAGGTCACCCCGGCCCCGACGGGCACGCCGGCCATGACCCCAACGCCAACCCCGACGCCGGCCGATACGCCGACCCCGTTCGTGCCGACCCCGGCCCCGACGGGCACGCCCGGTATGACGCCGGCCGACACGCCGACCCCCTTGGTGCCAACCCCGGCCCCGACGGGCACTCCGCCTGACACCGCCGAGGCCGCGAGCAGCGACGGCCAGGGCAGCGCCCTCTCCGGCAGCCTCTTCCTCCTGCTGATCGTTGGCTCGATCGCAGCGATGTGGATGGTCATGCGGCCAATGCGCCAGGTGCGCCAGCGCCGCTAGGCACCGAGGCTCGCAAGAGCTGAATAGCGAAAGGCCCCGCTTCGGCGGGGCCTTTCCTTTTCCCTGCAAGGAGTGATCGTCAGCGAAGGAGCGGGTCGTTCAGTCGGCCGCGCGCGATGATCACTAGGATCAGGGCGCCGAGGCTCAGGAGCGCCACGCCCAACCCGCCGAAGATGAGCACGTTGCGAGTCGGCGTCGCAGCCTCACGTTCGACAGCTGCCGCCGAGCGATCATCCGGGTCGACGGATTCGACTCTGCCCTCCGGCGCGCCGTAGGCCGTGTCGGTCGTGGCCTGCGGCTGGACACCCGGCCCGGCCGGTGCGCCCTCAGCGGGAACCTCGCCGGCGGCGGGCACAGCCGTTTCCTTGTCCGGCCCCGACGCGGTGCGTGGATCGCCCTCGGCGCCGTTGTCGAGCTCCGTCGAGTTGTCGCCCATCAACGCGCCTTCTGTTTGCACTCCGCCACTCTGCTGCATGGCCATGTCGCTCACGGCAGGGGCGGGCAGCGCAGCCCCGACCACGGCCATCGCCAGCCCGATCGAGAGGGCCACACCTGCCAGGGGCCGCGCCGGCGCCAGCTCGGGCGCCGCCAGTCGACGGAAGAGTCGGTCAACGAGGGAGCCGCGCAGCTTCTCCGCCTGTTCGGGCGTGATGCGGAAGTCGCGCCTCCGGGAAGGGGCGTAACTGGCGGCGAGCGCCGCGGTGAGCGTGCGAACGTCCGCGGCGAGGGTCGCGCATTCGGAACATGCCTCGACGAGCTGGCGGGCCTGCTCCAGCTCGCCGGCGTAGGCGTCGTCGGAGGCGTAGCGCGAGACCAGCACGCGGTCGTGGTGGGAGTGGCCGGACACGGTCCCGGCAGGGTTCTTCACGTCCCCTCTGACGTCAGGCATCGCGCAGCAGTTCCATATCGCCCGAGAGGACCTCGCGCAGCGCCAGCCTTCCGCGGTGGATGCGCGACTTCACCGTGCCCAGCGAGACGCCGGTCATGTCGGCGATCTCCTGGTAGTCGTAGCCCTGAACGTCATAAAGGACGATCGCCGTGCGCTGGTCCTCGGTGATCTGCTGCAGCGCCGCAGCCAGCAGGCGGCTGCGGTTGCGTTGCATGGCGACGCGCTCGGGGCCTTCCGTGTCAGGCGCCGGTGGCTGCCAGGCGTCGTCTTCCCACTCGGGAAATGGCTCCGACGGCCGACGCTTGCGGTGACGGAGCACGTCGGTCGCGGCGTTGAGCGCGATGCGGGTCAGCCAGCTGCGGAAGGAATCGCCGCGAAAGCGAGCCAGGTTGCGGTACGCGCTGAAGAAGGCCTCCTGCACCGCGTCGGCAGCCGAGTCGCGGTTGCCAACGACCCGGATGACGAGCGCGAAGAGGTAGTCCTGGTAGGCCTCCACAAGCTGGTTGAAGGCCTCGAGATCACCGTCTCGGGCGCGCTCGACAAGGTGCCGATCGCGTGCGCGCTGCAGCTCGTCGGCGGGTGAGCGCTGGCGGTCCTGCGGGCGGCCATCGGTGTGCGCCGCGTCCGAAGTCGTCGTTCCGCCTTCGTGAGCGCCGGCGGCATCAGATCGCAGCACAGTCTCCTCCACGAGCCCCAGCGATCCCTCCGCCCTCAGGCTGGCGACTGGCCAGCGCCGGCCGAGTCTAGCAAACGAACGGCGCACGGCCCCAGTGGCTGATGGCTGCCCGGCGTTATTGCCCTAGAATCAGCGCGCGGCCGAAGTGGCGGAATGGCAGACGCGATGGTCTCAAACACCATTGAGGGCAACCTCGTGTGGGTTCGACTCCCACCTTCGGCACCAAACGAGCGCGGCGAAGCCCCGCTCAGGCCTGCGCACTCCTGAGCGAGAGCTCGAGCAGTCCCTCGCCTACCCGTCGCCGCAGCGCCGATAGCAGCTCGGCGTCATAGGCGACGCCGATACGCAGCTGCATCCGCTGTTCCCGGCCCGGCCCCGCCGGGATGCGCAGCACCACCGCCGTCTCGCCCGGGTGGTCGTGGATCACCGACTTGAGCGCCTCGAACGCACGCACCAGGTCTTCCTGCGGCGCGGTGCGGAAGCGGATCTCGAGCGCTTGACCGGGCAGCGCCTCCACCGCCACCGTTGGCGCCTGCTCGGCGCCCAGCTGGCTCGCGCTGTGCTCGCTGAGCATCGGCGGCTCCTCGCCGAAGGCCGGTTCGTGGGCGAAAGGCGGCTCTTCACCCAGCGGCGGCACCTCGACGGGCGGCATGCCGATGGGGGGATGCTCGACCACAGCGGCCGCCGCTGCCTCGGGAAGCGCGCGCGCACCGTCGGTGCCGCGACGAATGGTGACCGGAACGGTGCCTTCGACCTGTCCCCCGCGGAGCGGAGACACGCGCGGCACCTCGATCACCAGCGAAGCGACGCCCGCCCCGTCCGGC
>DATLGJ010000028.1:0-12500 GCA_035540555.1 Candidatus Limnocylindrales bacterium
GGCCGGGGCAGTCGACGTGGGCGTAGTGGCGCGCGTCGGTCTCGTACTCGACGTGAGCGATGGCGATGGTGATGCCGCGCTCACGCTCCTCGGGCGCGTTGTCGATCGAATCGAAGGCGCGGTACTCGGCTGAACCCTTCAGCGCGAGGTACTTCGAGATCGCCGCGGTGAGCGACGTCTTGCCGTGGTCGATGTGACCGATCGTGCCGATATTCACGTGAGGCTTGTTGCGCTCGAACTTCTTCTTGGCCATCTGTCCTTACTCGTGCCCTCCTGCGCGCGACACCTCAGGGTGACTGTGTCAGGGAGGAGCTTGGGGGATGGAGCCCACAATGGGACTTGAACCCATGACCTCTTCCTTACCAAGGAAGTGCTCTGCCGGCTGAGCTATGTGGGCCCGACGGGCTGCCGGGTTTTGGTGGTGGGCAGGGAGGGAATCGAACCCCCACAGTCGAAAGACGGCTGATCTACAGTCAGCGGAGCTCACCACCTGCTCAACCTACCCACGATGCTGCGCGCCTCGGGTCTCACCCCGATGGTGACATGGGCACGCAGTGGTATTCGATTATGGAGCCGACGACGGGACTCGAACCCGGAACCGGCGGTTTACAAAACCGCTGCTCTACCAATTGAGCTACGTCGGCGCGACTGAAAAGGATACACGAGCCTCCGCCGACGGGCAATGCCCGCCGAACGGGAAGACGATACCCGGCGAGCCGCGGCTCAGCCGTCGTCGGCAGTGGCCGGATCCTGGCTTACGGAGGGCCCACCGGGCAGCAGCTCGTCCACCTCCGCCGAAGGCTCGGCCGCGGGCGCGTCGCTGCCTACCGCCTGCTCCGCCGGCTCGTCGGCCGATTGCGCGTCCATCGGCTCGCCTGCCGGGTGTTCGTCCATGGGCCCGCCCGCCGGGTGTTCGTCCATGGGCCCGCCCGCCGACTGCGCGTCCGCCGTCTCCTCGGCGGGTGCCTGCTCGAGCTGCTGATGCTCCTCCGTTCCGGCCGAATCGTCGCCGGCCTCGTCGGTCGCCCCGCGCTCCGAGTCGTCGGTTGGCCCGGCAGGGCGTTGGAGGACCGGCAGCGGCGGATCATCGAAGGGTGGTCGATCGCCCGTCTCCGGTGCCCCGCGCTGCTCGGCGGCAGCGAACAGCATCACCGATCCGGCCACAGCCGCGTTGAGCGAGCCGACCCGCCCGCGCATCGGGATGCGGACGGTCATGTCGAGCCGTCGGCGCAGAGCCCCCGAGATGCCGCGCTCCTCGCTGCCGACCACCAGCGCCAGCGGTCCGCGCAGGTCCGCCTCCGAGTAGCGCATGCCGGCGCCCTCGTCTGCGCCAACCAGCCGGAGCCCGGCCGCGCGCAGGTCGGCCAGCGTGCCGGGCAGGTTCTCGACGGCCGCCAGCAGGAGATGCTCGCTGGCCCCGGCGGACGACTTGATCGCGGCCGCCGTCAGTGGGGCAGCATGGCGAGTCGGATAGATGACGCCATGGACCCCGCATGCCTCGGCGCTGCGCAGCAGTGTTCCAAGATTCTGCGGATCCTCGAGCGAGTCGAGCACCAGCAGGAACGGGTCCTGCTCGCGTGCGCGGGCCCGGGCAAGCATGTCCTCGAGGGTTGCCGGCCGGCGCTCTGCGACCGCCAACGCGACGCCCTGGTGGCCGTCGAAACCGGTGAGTGAGGTCAGCGTGCCGCCCTCAACCTCGACGACAGGCAGCCGCAGGGTCGTGGCGTGGAGCACGATCGACTCGAGCGCAGCGCGGCGCTCGGGCACGACAAGCAAGCGTCTCGCCTCGCGTCGGGCGGCAAACGCCTCCATCACCGGTCGACGTCCTGCCACGAGCTCCTCGCCTGCCGGCAGCAGGTCCTCGCGCGCGATCTGCGGTGCCCTCGGGCGCGATGGCTGGCTGCCGGGACGGTCGCTGGGGCCACCTGGACCGCGACGCTGGAACCCGGCGCCGGGCGGGCGGTCGAACCGTCGCGGCCGGTCGAAGCCACCCGCCGAGCGGCCCTCTGTACCGTCCCGCGGTCGTTCGAAGTCCCGCCGCGGGCGGTCGAAGTCACGGCGCGGGCCCTCAAACTCACGCCGGGGCCGGTCGAAGTCCCGCCGCGGGCGGTCGAAATCATGGCGCGGGCCCTCGAACTCACGCCGGGGCCGGTCGAACCCGCCTCGGGCGGGCCGCTCCCGGTTGAAGTCTCGCCCGCCGGGCCGATCCCGGTCGAACCCGCCTCGGGCGGGCCGCTCCCGGTTGAAGTCTCGCCGGCCGGGCCGATCCCGGTCGAAGTCTCGCCGGCCGGGTGGACCGCCGCGATCAGCCACTGTTGCCTCCCCGACGCCAACGCTGCCCATCGCGCGTGTCCTCGACAACGACGCCCACCGCCGCGAGCTGATCGCGCAGCCGATCAGATTCGGACCAGTCACGCGCTGCCCGGGCGGCTGCCCTGCGCTCGAGCAGGTCGGCCGCGCCGACTGGCAGGTCGTCGGGCTCGTCGAGGATGCCCAGCACGCTGTCCAGCTCTCGCAGCGCCGCCGCTCCGCGCCGGGCATCGTGTGTCGAGAGACCGCGCTCGTCCACGCGGCGATTCAGGTCGCGCACGAGGTCGAACATCGCGGCAAGGGCTGCGGACACGTTGAGATCATCGTCGAGCCCTCGCCTGAATGAATCATGGGCAGCGGCCAGCGTGCCTTCCAGCGCCGTATCGTCGGGCCGGTCCTCGACGTATGCGTCGAGCGCGCGCACGGCCGTGGTCAGGCGCTCCACGGCCGCCCGAGCATGGTCCAACGCTTCGTCGGTGAACTCGAGCGGCGCGCGGTAGTGGGTCGCGAGCAGCGCATAGCGCAGATGCGCCGGCCGGTAGCCGCGGGCGTAGATCTCGGAAGGGCGATGGATATTGCCCTCCCGTCTGGCCATCTTGGCGCCGCCCATCTGGAGGTGGGCACAGTGCAGCCAGATGCGGACGAAACGCTTCCCGGTGGCGGCCTCCGACTGCGCTATCTCGTTCTCGTGGTGCGGAAAGATCAGGTCGATCCCGCCCGTATGAATGTCGAACGACTGGCCGAGGTACTTCATGCTCATCGCCGAGCACTCGATGTGCCAGCCCGGCCGCCCGGAGCCGATCTGCGTCTGCCATGACGGCTCGCCCTGGCGCGCGCCCTTCCACAGCGCGAAGTCGCGCACGTCGTCCTTCGCGTAGTCATCGGCGGCGACGCGCTCGCCGCGGGCCATCTGCTGCGGATCAAGGCGAGCCAGCTGACCGTAGCCGGGCCAGGAGGAGATGCGGAAGAAGATGGACCCGTCATCGGTTCGGTAGGCGTGGCCGCGGTCGAGCAGCGTGGCGATCAGGGCAGCCATCTCGGCGACGTGCTCAGTGGCGCGGGGCAGCACGTCCGGCGTGGTCACGCGGAGGCGACCGAGGTCCTCCAGGAAGCGCTCGATGTGCGGCCCGGTCAGCTGGTCGAGCGTTCCGCCGCGCTCGGCCAGGTCGCGAATGATTCGATCGTCGACGTCGGTGATGTTGACCACCCAGGTGACGCGGAAGCCCGACCAGGCGAGATGGCGCCGGAGCAGGTCGGCGAAGACGAAGGAGCGGAAGTTGCCCACGTGAGCCGGCCCGTAGACGGTCGGGCCGCACGAGTAAATGCGAACGTGACCCGGCTCCAGCGGTGCCAGCTCCTCAACCGCGCCGCCCAGTGTGTTGGTAAGGCGGATCGTCATCGTCGGACGAGGGTTACGAAGGCCGACGCCCTGATCACCAGCCCGGCGCCCTCCGGGCCGGTCAGGTTGCCGCTCGAGGCGGTCACGGACACCTGCTCGGGCATGGTGCCCAGGATTTCGGCGATGCGTGCGCGCATCTCGTCCAGCCGCGCGGCACCCAGTCGCGGCCGCGCGCCGAGGAGGCTCAGCTGGGCGGAGGACACCCGCCAACCAGACGCGCGAACGTCGCCCACGACCGCGGCCAGGAGGCCTGCGCTGGCAGCCCCGGCCGTGGCCGGGTCGGACGGCGGGAAGCGCCGGCCAAGGTCGCCCAGTCGCGCCGCGGACAGCAGAGCGGTGGCCAGGGCATGCAGGGCGACATCGCCGTCGGAGTGGCCATGCAGGCGCGGCGCCGAGTCGATCAGGATGCCGCCCAGCCACAGTCCATCGAGCGGGCCGAATGGGTGGCTATCCTCGCCGTAGCCTGTGCTCGCCTCTCCTGCACCGTTGCGCGAGGCGAGGATCGCCGCGGCCACCTCGAGGTCGCCACGCACCGTGACCTTGATATTGCTAGCCTCGCCGGCCACGGTGGCGACAGGGGTGCCGGCGGCGCCAAGCAGCGCTGCCTCGTCGGTAAACACGAGTTCGGCCGGCGCGTGGTGGAAGGCAGCCTGAAGCAGGTCGCGTCGAGCTCCCTGCGGCGTCTGCGCGCTGGCGAGGCCGTCGCGCTCGACGAGCGCCGCCACGAGCCCGCCCTTGACGTGCCTGAGCGAGTCGGCGACGGGGATGACGGGGATCGCCGCCCCGTGGCGCCGGGCCCTGCGAGCGACCACGTCTGCGAGGGCCGGGCTGGCCAGCGGCCGGGCGCCGTCATGCACCAGCACCACCTCTGAGCGGGCTGCCTCGACCCCGGCGCGGACGGAATCCATGCGCTGGGCTCCACCCGCCACGACCTGGAGAGGCAATGGGTCGGCGGCGTCGATGAGCCACGCCGCCGACGCCAGGCGCTCGACACGGTCGGCTGCGGTTACGACGATCACCCGCGCGACCGTCGCTGCCGCGGCCAGCGCCTCGACGGTCCAGGCCAGCAGCGGCCGCCCGAGCAGCGGGAGCTGCAGCTTGTCGGTCCCGCCCATCCGGCGACTGACGCCGGCGGCAACGATTACCGCGTCGGCAAAGCGACCCTCCATGGGGTCAATCTAACGGCTGGCCCGTGTCGCCGTCGGGTCTCGGTCGGCCGCGGCCAGTGCGGGCTCGGGCCGGCCGGCAATGAGAGCCGCTGCCAGAGCCTCGCGTAAAGTCTCCACGCCGACCACCTCGAGATCGTCGAGTGCCGGTGGCAGCTCCCCACGGCCGCTGGCCGGACGCGGCACGATAGCTTTCCGGTAGCCCAGTCGGGCTGCCTCGCGCAACCGCCGCTCGAGCCCGCTCACAGCGCGCAGCTCGCCGGTCAGGCCGACCTCGCCGGCACTGACCATGCCGGCGGGCAGGGGACGATCACGCAGCGAGGAAGCAAGCGCAAGTGCCAGCGGCAGGTCCAGTGCCGGCTCGTCGATGCTGAGACCACCCACCAGGCTGGCATACACGTCATGGCCGGTGAGGCCTATGCCGGCCCGCCGACCCAGGACCGCAATCAGCAGGGCCAGGCGTTGCGGGTCGATGCCGGCGGCCGTCCGCCTGGGATTGGTTTGGCCTCCGGGCGCGACGAGAGCCTGAACCTCCACCAGCAGGGGACGGCTACCCTCGAGCGTCGCGGCCAGCGCAACGCCGGGCGCGCCGTGCGTGCGCGGTTCGACGAAGGCCAGACCGGGATCAGACACCTCACGCAGGCCGTCGCCAGCCATCTCGAACACGCCGATCTCGTCGGTCGAGCCATAGCGGTTCTTCGAGCTGCGCAGCAGGCGCAGCCCCGCGTAGCGGTCGCCGTCGAGAGTCAGCACGACATCGACCAGGTGTTCGAGCGTCTTCGGGCCGGCCAGGCTGCCGTCCTTGGTGACGTGTCCGACCAGGACGACCGGGGTGCCGCTGCCCTTGGCCAGCTCCTGCAGGCGCGCCGCCGAGGCTCGCACCTGGCCGACCGAACCCGCCGGGCCCTCCACCTCGTCGACGGTGAGGGTCTGGATCGAGTCGACGACCAGCAGCATCGGTTGGGCGCTCTCTGCTGCAGCGATGATCCGCTCGACGGACGTTTCCGCAAGCGCCTCGATAAGGTGGATGGCGCCGCCTTCCCGCAGCCCGAGCCTCATGGCGCGCATGCCAATCTGGCCCACGGACTCTTCGCCGGAGGCGTAGAGCACCTTTCCACCGACCGAGCCGGCCAGGGCCAGCAGGAGCGTCGACTTGCCGATGCCGGGCTCGCCGCCGAGCAGCACGAGCGAACCGCTCACCAGGCCGCCTCCCAGCACACGGTCCACCTCGCCGATGCCGACCGGCAGGCGACCCTCATCGCCGACCGTGGCCGCATCCGCCAGCGGGGTGGTCGGCGGCGCGATCGCAAAACCGCTGCGCGTCCGTCCTCCCTGAGCGGTGGGAGCAATCGATTCGACCAGGGTGTTCCAGCCGCCGCATGTGCGGCACTGGCCCTCCCAGCGAAGGCTCACCGCGGCGCATTCTGAGCAGACGAAGCGGCTCTGGGGCCGCGCCATCGGGCTAACGCGCCTCGACGGGCGTCTTCTCGGCGATCGGCTCGATGGAGAGGCCGGCGTCCTCGGACTTGTCCAGGCGGATGGTCATCCCCGGCTCGAACTTGCCCAGCAGCAGGGCCTCCGCGAGCTGGTCCTCGACCATGTTCTGCAGCACGCGGCGCAGGGGCCGAGCACCATAGTCGACGTCGTAGCCCAGCTTGATGATGTGGTCCTTGGCGGCCTGGGTGACCTCCAGCTCGAGCTGTTGCGCGCGCATCCTGTCGCGCACCCGCTCCAGCAGCAGGTCGACGATCTCCCGGATCTCTTCCAATTGCAGCGAGCGGAAAACGACGACCGAGTCGACGCGGTTGAGGAACTCGGGCCGGAACTGCGATTTGAGCTGATCGAGCACCTTCTCCTTCATCCGGTCGTACTGCTGCTCGGCCATGGCTTCCTCGTCGGCGGCGACGGGCCGGAAGCCGAGGCTGGTGTCCTTCAGCAGCGACTTGGCGCCCAGGTTGCTGGTCATGATGATCACGGTGTTGCGGAAGTCGACCCGGCGCCCCTTGGCATCGGTCAGGTGCCCGTCCTCCAAAATCTGGAGGAGGATGTTGAACACCTCCGGGTGAGCCTTCTCGATCTCGTCGAGCAGCACGACCGAGTAGCTCTTGCGACGGACCGCCTCGGTCAGCTGGCCGCCCTCCTCGAAGCCGACGTAGCCGGGCGGGGCGCCGACCAGCCGGCTGACGTTGTGGCGCTCCATGAACTCCGACATGTCGATCTTTATCAGGGCGTCCTCGGAGCCGAACATGAACTCGGCCAGACTCTTGGCCAGCTCCGTCTTTCCCACGCCGGTGGGCCCGAGGAAGATGAATGACCCGATCGGACGCTTGGGATCCTTCAGCCCCGCGCGGGCCCGTCGGACGGCCTTGCTGACCGTTTCGATCGCCTCCTGCTGCCCGATCACCCGCTTGTGGAGGGCACCCTCCATCTGGAGCAGCCGCTCCGACTCCTCCTGGGCGATGCGCGTGACCGGAATGCCGGTCCACATGGCGACAACCTGGGCGATGTCCTCCTCGCTGACCTGCGCCAGCTGGTCGCCCTGCTCGGCCTGCCACTTGGCTCGCTCGTCGTCCAGGCGCTCGCGTGCGTTGGCTTCGGCGTCGCGCAGGCTGGCGGCCACCTCATAGTCCTGGTCGTTGATCGCGGTCTCTTTCTGCTTGGTTACCTTGTCAAGCTCGCGCTGGGCGTCACGCAGCTCCTGCGGCGCCGAGCTGTGGCGCAGGCGAACCCGACTGGCAGCCTCGTCGATCAGGTCGATTGCCTTGTCGGGCAGGTGACGGTCGGTGATGTAACGGATCGACAGGTCGGCGGCGGCGCGGACCGCCTCGTCGGTGATCTTGACCTTGTGGTGCTCCTCGTACCGCTCGCGGATGCCGAAGAGGATGTCGACCGTCTGCTCGAGCGTGGGCTCCTCGACCATCACCGGCTGGAACCGGCGCTCGAGAGCCGCGTCGCGCTCGATGTACTTGCGGTACTCGTCGAGCGTGGTGGCGCCGATGCACTGCAACTCCCCGCGAGCCAGCGGCGGCTTGAGGATGTTCGCGGCATCGATGGCGCCCTCGGCCGCGCCCGCACCGACGAGCGTGTGCAGCTCGTCGATGAAGAGGACAGCGTCGCTGGTGTTACGCAACTCCTCGATGATCTTCTTGAGCCGCTCTTCGAACTCGCCGCGGTACTTCGTGCCGGCAACGAGTGAGCCGATGTCGAGGGTGAGCACGCGCTTGTCGGCCAGCGTCTCCGGCACATCACCGGCGACGATGCGCTGGGCAAGGCCCTCGGCAATTGCCGTCTTGCCGACGCCGGGCTCCCCGATCAGGGCCGGGTTGTTCTTCGTCCGGCGCGACAGGATCTGGATGACGCGCTCAATCTCCTTCTCACGGCCGATCACCGGGTCGATCTTGCCAGCGCGCACAGCGTCGGTGAGGTTGATTCCGAGCTGGTCGACGGTCGGGGTCTTGCTGGTCCGCTTGGTCTCGCTGGTGGGGCCGGCCGCGCTCGACTGCGACAGCACGCGGATGACCTCGTGACGGACCTTGTCCAGGTTCACGCCGAGCGACTCGAGCACGCCCGCGGCGATGCCCTCACCTTCACGGACGAGGCCGAGCAGAAGGTGCTCGGTGCCGATGTAGTTGTGGCCAAACCGGCGGGCTTCGTCGATGGCGAGCTCGATGACGCGCTTCGCCCGTGGGGTCAGGCCAACCTCGCCGACGACGGGACGGTCGCCGCGGCCGATGATGAACTCGACGGCGGTGCGGACCTTGGCCAGCTCGACGTTCATGTTCTCGAGCACGCGCGCGGCCACACCCTCCCCCTCACGGACGAGGCCCAGCAGAAGGTGCTCGGTGCCGATGTAGTTGTGGTTGAACCGCTGGGCCTCATCCTGGGCCAGCGTCAGCACCTTGCGCGCGCGGTCAGTGAACTTGTCGAACCGATCCATGTAGCGAAGCCTGTATCCCCGATGGAGCGCCCCCCGGCGCTCGGTGCCGGAATCGTAGCACCCAGCTCGGATGCTCCGACCGCCCGACCGTCCTGCAGCGCGGCGCCATTGGGATAGGCGCCCGTCCGGCGAGCATCCCCATCATGAGGCTTCGGGAGCGCGGGCGGGCCCTGAAGCCGACAACGAATACCTAAAGAAATGCCAACGGAAGCGGGCGGACCTCTGACGCACGGGGACGGCGTCCCGCGCGATGGGGAACGCCGCTCAGCGGCGCTCCGGAGCTGCAGCGCAGGTCAGGCTTGGGCCTGCTCCGTGTCGCCGCCCTCTTCAGGTGCAGCCTCCGGGCTGCCCTCCGCCGGCTCGGCCGAGGTGTCGGCCACCGGTGCAGCGGCCTCGTCGCCGGTATCGGCCTTCTTCGATCGGCTTCGCCGGGCTGGCGCGGCCGACTGCGTGGCTTCCTCCTGGTCGGCGCCATCGGCAGGCGCGCCAGCATCGGCCCCTTCGGCCTGAGACGGCAGACCGTCGCCACCCTCCAAAGTCGACTGCTCGCCCTGGACATCATCTGCCCGGCTGTCGGCGGAGGCCGCCGGAGCGTCCGGCACCGACTCAACCGCCTCACTCACGCCGGACGCCTCGGTGCCGTCCACAGCGTCCGCTGCGTCGGAACCTTGGGCTGTGTCTGACGTTGCGCGCGGGTCACCGTCGCCCGCGCCGACTTCGAGTGCCGGCGCCTGCGGAACCGTGTCGACATCGCCCGGCTGAGCCTCGCCGGCTGCCTCGATGACGGCCCCGGTCTGCGCGTCGCCAGCCCCGTCGGCGTCTTCTTCGCCGGCCGTGGTGCCGCGAGCCGCCTCTGTCTCCTGCATCTGCTGGCGAACCTGGGCGAACGCGGCGGCGAGGGTGTTGTCGATCCCGCCCTCCGGTTCCTGGACCGCCTGCGACCGGTCGTAACCGGGACCGCGCTCCTGGCGCGGCCGCCGCTCACGCTCGGGGCGCGGGGCCGGCTCTTCCTCGGCCTGCTTGAGGCTGAGCCCGAGTCGATGACGCTCGGAGTCGAGCGAGATGACCTTCAACTTGAGGCGCTGGCCTTCGTGGACGACATCGCCGGGGTGGACGACGCGCTGGTGCGAGAGCTCGCTGATGTGGATCAGCCCCTCCAGCCCGTCACGCACGCGAACGAAGGCACCGAAGTTGACGATCTTCGTCACGGCGCCGTCGATGACGTCGCCGACCTTCATGTCGGCCACCGACGAGTGCCACGGATCGGGCTGCAGGCGCCTGATCGACAGGCTGATCCGACCCCGCTCGTGGTTGATGTCGATGACCTCGGCCTCGACCTCTTCGCCGATCTTGTAGCCGGCCTCGGGGTTATTGACCTTGTTCCAGGAAAGCTCGCTCTTGTGGACGAGGCCGTCGATGCCGCCCAGGTCGATGAAGACCCCGAACGGGGCAATCGAACGGACCGTGCCGGTAACCTTCTGCCCGACCTGCAGGCTGCTGAACAGCTCGTCGCGCTTCTCGCGGCGCTCCTCGTACAGGGCCACCTTCTCCGAGAGGATCAGGCGGTTGGCCTTGCGATTGACCTCGAGGATCTTGAGGCGAAGCTTTCGGCCGACGTAGGGCTGGAGCTTCTCGGCGATCTCCTGGGCGGCATCACGCGGCTGCTCGTTCTGCGGCCGGCGCGGGAAGTCGACGATCTGACTGATCGGGACAAAGCCACGAATGCCGCAGTCGACGATCAGTCCGCCCTTGTTGTGGTCAATGACCGGCGCTTCGATGATGGTGCCGGCATCCAGCTGCTCCTGCATGGCGCGCCACTTGCGCTCGAGCCCCGCCCGACGCAGCGACAGCACGGCGTGGCCCTCTGGCGACTCGGGCTGCAGAACGTAGACCAGCACCGTGTCGCCGATGTTGAGCTGCGGCTGGCTCTCCGCGTTGCGCCCATAAAGCTCGCGGTTGCTGACCACGCCTTCTGACTTGGCGCCGATATCGACCAGGATCTCGTCCTTGTCGATGCGCACGACGTTGCCCTCGACGACGTCGCCGTGCTTGAGGCTGCGGATCTCCCCGGACTGCTCATTGAGCAGCTCTTCCATCGTCGTGGGCTCGGGGCCCTCGGGGACGATGCGTCGTTCGGCGGGGGGCGCAGGCTCTGCCGCCGGCGGTGCAGCGGATCCCTCGTCGGCGGCCAGAGGTGCTGTGTCAGCGTCAGCGACCGCGGGTGACTCGGCGCCAGCGGCGGGTTCCTCGTCGGCGGCCACCGGTGCTGCTTCGGCGTCAGCCGCCAGGGACTCGTCGGCCGCCACCGATGCTGCTTCGGCGTCAGCCACGGCGCGCGCTTCGGGGTCCGCGGCGGCGGGTGCCTCGGCGTCAGTCCCCGGGGACTCGTCGGCCGCGGCCTGCAGAGCCTCGCCCGCTACGGGTGTTGCGGTCTGGCCGGCCATCTGTGTTGCGGTCTCGTCGGCGGCCGTAGGCGCCTCGTCGGCGACCCCGCCCGCGGCGCTCGCCTCGGGTGATTCCCCGCCTTCGGCAGCCGGTTCTTGTCGGTCGTGCCGATCGATCAGCCGATCGACTGCGTCATCCGCCTTGACCCCAATCTCCTCGGCGTCGCCCAGGGGACGAGCACCGCTCGCACCGATAGCCGCTTCAGGGCTCGGGGCCGACGTGCCGGTAGGGCGTGCGCCCTGGGTGTCAGCGTCGGGTTCGGTGACGGGCTCTGATACGGCGGCCGGAGAATTCTCCGCGGCCGGTTCTGGGGTGCCTTCGGCCGCTGGGGCCTCAGATGTTTCCGCGGCCTCTGCCACGGTATCGGTGGACGCGGCGGCCGGCTGCTCGGCCGTCTGCTCCTCCACCCGCTCTGCTGTCAACTGGCTTCTCTCCTCCGGATAGGCTCCCCGGACAAACAACAAGACCCGAGCGATGCGCCCGGGCCCTCGTCCGTTGGTGGTCTGGGGACCTGTTGATCAGTGGCTCGTCAGACTCCTCCGTACGCCGGCTCGTGCGCGCTCTTCTTGCTGTCTGCCCCGCAGGGCCCGCGCATGGTACCACGCGACTTCGCCCGGCTACAATCGCCCACCGTGCCCGAGCTGCCTGACCTGGCCATCCTGGCCGACGCCCTCGACGCGGCCCTCGCCGGGCGGCAGCTTGACGAGATGACGGTCCGAGAGCCGCTCGTGCTGCGGGGCACCGCGGCAGAGGTCCCGGCGCTGGCGGGCCAGCGGCTGGAGAGCGTTCGGCGCAGGGGCAAGTTCCTCACCTTCGGCTTCGAACGCGACAGGCTGGTGGTCAACGCCATGCTGACCGGGCGGCTGGGCCTGGCGGGGCCGGGCACCAAGGCCTGGCCCAGGACGGCCGCCGCCCTCCGCTTCCGCCCGCTCCCGGACACAGGCGTCGGGACGCAGTCCGCCGCTCGACAGGCTTCAGACCGCCTCGAAGGCTTGGACCGCCCCGCTCGATCACGCGCGCGCGTGGCGACGCCCGGGCCGTGGCCGGCGGGCGCCGACTGGCTCCCCCGGGACACGGAACCCGTCGAGATGCGCTATCGCGACGCCACGCGCATGGGCAAGCTCTACCTCCTGCCGCAGGGCTCTGAACGGCCGGTGGCCGGATGGGAAGAGCAGGGACCCGACGCTGACGACCCGGCGCTATCGCCGGAGGTGTGGCGGCAGCGCATCAGCCACCATGGCGG
>DATLGJ010000029.1:0-1633 GCA_035540555.1 Candidatus Limnocylindrales bacterium
GCGATGTGGTCGGTGTCGAGCTGGGCCAAGACCGCGTACTGGTCCAGGATGTGGTTGAGCTGGTCCTCGAGGCGCGTCAGCTCATCGTCGGCCAGGCGTAAGCGGGCCAGGTGGGCGACGTGCTCGACGTCCTTGCGCGACAGGCTGGGCATGGCCGAAGGATAGCCCGCTACCGCTGCGTGGTCGGCAGGCAGGTCAAAAGGAAGAGGCCGCCCCATCGCTGGGGCGGCCTCCGCCGGGATCCGGTGGCGCGCGGGCCGGAGCCGCAGTGGGCTACTTGCCCGTGTTGACGTACTGGATGCAGTCACCCTGGTTCTTGAACGTTGATCCATTGGCGCGCGCGTAGTTCATCCAGCCCTTCTTCTTGCAGGCGTCCTTGCTGGGCGGCTGCGGAAGGTTCGGCTCGAAGTCGTACGTCGTGTTGTTGCCATCGACGCCGATGGAGAAGGCGTCCGCATTGCCCACGAAGTTGTCCCAGGCGCCAGCACCGAAGCCCGCCACGATGCGCAGACTCCCGTCGCCGTTCGCTGGGCTCGCCAGCCTCGCGCCTGGATGTGCCGCAACGTAATTCTCGAGCGTGACGAGCGGCGGGCCGAAGGTTCCGGCGCTCAGCGCCCACCAACCGCCGGCGAGCGCGTCCCACTCCTGCCAGGTGCCGACCATCACGCTTCCCTGGTTAGGCACGGTGTCGCCACTGTATGCGCCGGTCTGATAAACGGGCTCGAAGAACAGCAAGTCGTCCCACGCACCATCCGCGTTCAGATCGACGTCGAGGATGAGGTACGGCGCCTGACCGCCGGAGCCGTCCTGCTGGACGTATGTTGAATAGGAGAGCGCGGTCAAGCGAGCCAGGAGCGTACCGTTGTGGCTCGAGTTTCGGAGCCGTGCCCCACTGTCGCCATCAGCGCCCACGCTGAGCTGAGCGCTGCCTGTCCCCAGCGGCGGTGCGCCGGGTCCGGTGACCATCCCCGCGCTGGCCGTCCCCGTCGTCGAGAACGCCCACCCGTCCATGCTCGAGGGGCGAACGACAACTGTCGCCGCGAACGCTACGCCAGCCACAGCCACCGTCAGCACCAACGCGCCAACGACGGCAAGCCTGCGATTGATCATCTAATACCTCCACATGTGCCCGCGCCGGCGTTCTTCTCGTCCAGGCTGCGAACGCCCCGGCCCGGATCAGGCGTGATCACTTCCCCTTGGAAGCCCGAGGGTGCGCTCGGAGCGACGAGGGGACGCCGCTGACAGCACCAAATAGTAGCGTGCATGTCTAGTACCTTTGTACTAATGGTCGCGCAGGGCAACACTCGCGCGGTCCCCGAGAGTACTCTGGCCGGCCGAGCACGCCCATTCCATGCGCCGTCCGTCGTGCATGGGCCACGCACCATGTAGACCCGCTACTCGCCACGGACCACCGCCACCAGCTGCTCGGTGCCGCGCTGGCGCGGCTCGCGGCGCGAAATGCGGGTTACAGCGGTTCGAGTTACAGTAAGATCGCGCGCGGGTCAATATGGTCGCGCGGTGCCCCCAGGCACCACCATGCGGCCTATGCCGGTTGACCTGATCGTCCTATTAGCCGACAATCGGCCGTCCAGTCACGAAATTCCTTGCCCCAGCGAGGAGCCTTTCCCAAGGG
>DATLGJ010000030.1:0-118340 GCA_035540555.1 Candidatus Limnocylindrales bacterium
ACCACCCACCGCCCCAGTGGGCGGCGACGCGGGCGAGGCCCTGGTGCGCGAGGTCCAGGACTTCGGGACGCGGCGGCGCGCCGGGATGGTGCAACAGCAGGAAGCGCTCGTCTCCCCCCGCCTCGACCGGGCCGAACTCCCAGATCCGGCGCGCCGAGAGGAAGCCGATGTCCTCGAGGTCGGTGTCGCTCGCGACGCCCCAGCGGCCGTCGTGGAGGACGAAGGTGAGATAGAGGTCCTCCACCGCGGGCGAAGCGTCGAAGCCCTCGAACGTCATCCGCTCCTGCGTGAGCGGGATCGCCACATCCGTCGCGCGCGTATATCGGCGGCGGTCCCGCTCGCGTGCTAGATCGCCGAGGAGGTCCCACCGCGCCGTCAGGCGGTAGCGCCCCACGGGCAGGGCGGTCAGACGGTCGAAGAAGGTCTCCTGGCGCGCGACGAAGGCGTCGGATGCGACCGCCGAGATCGTCGCCAGGAACGCGTCCCGGTCGCCCTCTCGCACGGCGGCGGCGCGCCGTTCGAGCAGCCGCGCGATCGCCTCCTCGCGCGCGGGCGCGGAGGACGCGAGGGGAGCGCCGGTGAGAGCGGCCGCGGCCGAGAGCAGCGCCGCGACGCTCCGGCGCAGCATCGTTTACGAGTTGTAGACGTCGATGAAGCCGCGGTAGTTCGTCGCGATCTGCTCGGCGGCGGCGCGGCGCTCCAGGTCGCCGTTCAGGAACCCCTTGAGCGCGTCCCACCAGATGGTGCGGCCGATCGCGAACCCCACGTAGCCGGGCACGCCGCTCCCCTGCTTCAGCCAGTGCTCCACCGCGGCATCGTTGGCGCCGCGCCCGAGCACGACACACACCACACCTTCGCGGCCGCCCGCACGGGTGGCCTCCGAGATGCGTTCGCAGTCCTCGCGCTTGTCGATCCCTTCGATCTTCCAGATGTCCGGGTCGACCCCACCCTCCTGCAGCTCGCGGATCGCGCGGATCATCAGGTCCGGCCGCAGCTCCTTGTCGAAGCGGTCCGAGTCGCCGCCGACGCGCTCGAGCTGGGCGTCTGTGGCGGGGACGAGCAACTCGAAGAGGAACTTCCGGTCGTTGTCGTGCAGCCATCGACCGAGCCGCGTCAGGCGCTCTACCTGCCGGCGGTTCATCTCGCCGTCCTTGTCCTCGGGGTTGTAGCGAACGAGGACTTTCGAGAACGTCGGGTCGAACTCCTCGATGTGCTTGCCGAAGTCGTCGCCGTACTCGAAGTCGAACTCATTCTGGCCGCTCTTCTCGACCGGCATGGCGAACAGGAGACCCTCCTTCGCGGCCTCCCGCGCGATGTCGCCGCCGAACTGCTCATCCACGAGGATGCCGGCCGCATCGCGGGGCGCGCCGCCCTCGAGGGCGACCAGGAACCCCTCCCAGATCAGCCTCTTGGCGTCCGAGATCGTCTCGGTCTGCTCCGCGGTCGGCGCACCACTGATGCCGAACATCTTCTTCTGGAACGACCCCCGATGGTCGAAGGCCAGGATGTAGAGGTTCCCTTCGAAACCGAGCGCCATGGACACAACCTCCTCGTTGTGGGTGCGCAGCGTCTGCGGGCGGTCTGCTCCGAGCGTATCCAATCCGGTCCCCGGCGGCGGGGGCACCCATGTGTGATTCGATTGTCGCGTGAAGGACAACGTCGAGATCGTGCGCGGCTACCTGCGGGCGCAGAACCTCGAGCAGATCGGCGACGTCGACGGCGCGATCTCTCTCTACGAGGCGGCGGTGGAGGCCGCTTTCGACTCCACCGGTCCTTACGACCGTCTGATCGCGCTCTACGCCGAGCGCGCCCGCCACGCCGATGTCGTGCGCGTGGCCGAGGCGGCTATCGCGCACGTGCACACCTACGCCGACAAGCTCGCCTGGTACGAGACGATGCGCGCCGAGGCGAAGAGGGCCGCCGCCGACGTCCCGCCGGCGGCTCCCAAGAGACGCCGCGATTGAGCGCGCTCCTCGACCTCATCCTCGACGAGATCGAAAGCCGCGGACCCATGCCCGTCGCGCGCTACATGGAGCTCGCGCTCTACCACCCGGAGCACGGTTACTACGCCTCCGGGCAGACGAGGACGGGCCGGCGCGGCGACTACCTCACGTCGCCCGAGCTCGACCCGGCCTTCGGCGCTCTGTGGGCGGACGCCTTCGAGAGGCTCTGGACCCGCATGGGGCGGCCGCCGCGGTTCACGGTGGCCGAGGTCGGCCCCGGCGAAGGGGGCTTCGCCGCCGCGGTGGCCGGTCACGTCTCCGGCCGTTTCGCCGAGGCGTTGCAGATCCGCCTGATCGAGCGGATCCCCGCCCTTCGGCGCCGGCAGGAGGAGCGCCTCGCCGGCGACCCGCAGGTCTCATGGGCGGACGAACCGGAGCCGTTCGACGCCGGGGTCGTCTTCGTGAACGAGGTGCTCGACAACCTCCCCGTGCACCTGGTCGAAGGGAGCCGCGAGCTCCTGGTCGGGGCCGAGGGCGACCGGCTGGTCGAGACGACCGGCCCCTACTCGTCCATGGTTGCGGACCTCCTGCGGAAGCATGGCGTGGAGGTGCCGACTGGGACCCGCGTCGAGGTCCCGGTCGCGGCGGAAGGTTTCGTCACACGTTGCGCGACCGCGCCGCGTTCGGGCGCGGCCGTGTTCGTCGACTACGGGCACGACTGGTCCGGGCTCCTGGAACGACCGGCCGGCACGCTCGTCTGCTATTCGGCCTCGGGCGTCGACGACGCCTACCTCGCGCAGCCGGGTGAGAAGGACATCACCGCTCACGCCAACTGGTCGGTCGTATCCGCGGCGGCGCGCGCCGCCGGCCTGTACGTAGGCGCGCGCGTCCGGCAGCACGACCTCCTGCAGCGATTCGGCATAGACCGACTGCGCGCCTCGATCGCCGAGGCCGGGCGCGCCGCGTCCGCGTCGGGCGAGGGGCGCGCCGCGGTTCGGGCGCTCTCGCGCCGCGGCGCCCTCGCCGCGCTCACCGACCCCGGGGGCCTGGGCGGGCTCGAGGCCGTCGCGGCGTGGACGCCCGACCTGGGACGCGATGAGGCCGGCCCTTTCGAGCCGGCCTCCGGATAGGTCGTGGCGCGTCCTAGTTGAGCGCCCTCTGCTCGTCGCCGACCTGGATCTCGATCTTCCTCGGCTGTACCTCGGGTGCGTAGGGGATACGCAGCTCGAGGACCCCGTTCTCGTAGCGAGCCCGGATGTTCTCCGTGTCGAGCCCCTTGCCGAGGGAGACCCGCTGCGTGAAGTCGCCGTAGAAGCAACCCCGCCGGACCCAACGGACCTTCTCGAGGTCGTGCGGGAAGCTGCGGGTCCCGTTGATCAGAAGGACGTTCTCCTGCACGGTCACCTCGACGTCCTCGGCGCGGACGTCGGGGAGGTCCATCCTGATCACCAGCTCGTTGTCGCTGTGGAAGACGTCGGTCGGGACCTCGTAGGCGCCGGACCCACGCCACATCGGGCTGGGGGCGTCACCGAACACCCGCCGCACGAGCTCGTCGAACTCGCTGGCTCCGTTCGTGAACGTGCCCAGACGCATGCCGCTACACCTCCTCTTGCCTGGCCTGCTCGGCCTTCCTGCTCGCGCCGCCCTCCGGCGGCTCCTCCGGCTGCGATTATGCGCGCATGTGGATGCCTTTGTCAACAGGAAACCTGCGTGTATCTCACTCAACCCTGAGACGCTCGAGCCGGCGGCGCACGCGTTCCTCCCACTTGGCCGCGTACGGTTCACCGGCGTTCCACCGGCGGCAGTGCGCGAGCTCGTGGGCCAGGACCGTCGCCCACAGCACCCGCAGCGACGGAGGCGGGCCGAACACGCCCCGGTCGTATCCCTGCCGCAGCGTCTCCAGCTCCCGCTTTATCGCGCCGGGGTAGATCCGGACCGAGCAGAGGCTGCCGCTCCCCTCCTCGTCGATCACCGCGTCCCGGCGGGCATCGGCGAGATGGCCGTCCTCGGGAACACCCCCGGCGCCCGGGTCCGTCTGCAGCTGCACGATGTACAGGCCGCGCGTCAGGCGGTGCCAGACCCGCACCTTCTTCAGATCGCGCACGGCGCGCCGCACGCGCCGCCGGCTGGGCCCCAGCGCTTCGTTCTGCAGCTTGGGGCGCGGCCGCTCCGCCGACCGCTGCTGCACCTGCGTCGCCGTCGGCCTGGGCGACGTGGAGCCGCCCGCCGCTCCGGGAGGCTCCCGCGCTCCGTCGCAGGCGAGGAACACGCACAACACTAGGGAGAGACCGGCGCGGCGCACGGGCCGATTCTCCCCCGCCGGTCAGTACTGCAGGTCGGGATCGACCACGCCCAGCAGCGACTCACCGGCGGCGAAGCGGCGCACGTTCTCCTCGACCAGTCGCGCCAGCTCGGGCACGGCCATGCGCCAGGTGTTCGCGGTATGGCCGGTGATGATGACGTCGTCGAGCGTCCACAGCGGATGGTCGTCGGGCAGCGGCTCGGGGTCGGTCACGTCGAGCGCAGCTGCCGCGATCACGCCGTCGCGCAGGGCCTCGAAGAGCGCGTCGTGGTCGATGACGGGTCCGCGACTGGTGTTGATCACGATCGCGCTGGGCTTCATCTGGGCAAATGCGTCGACGTCGAGCAGATGACGCGTCTCGTCTGTCAGGTTGGTGTGCAGGCTGATGAAGTCGCTTTCGGCGAGCAGCCGATCCATGGCTACGCCGGTCGCGTTCAGCCGCTGCTCATCCTCCGCCGAAGCGGGATGGACGTCGTAGTACAGCACGCGCATGCCGAAGCCGGACGCCCGGCGGGCCATTTCGCGGCCGATACGCCCGAAGCCGACGATGCCGAGCGTCGCGCCGTAGATGTCGTGGCCGAGCAGCAGCATCGGGCCCCAGGTCCGCCAGCGGCCGGCGCGGACGTAGTCGTAGCCCTCGGGCAGACGGCGGGCGGCCGCCATCAAGAGGGCGAAGGCAAGGTCCGCCGTAGTCTCGGTCAGCACGCCCGGTGTGTTGCCGACCGGGATGCCTCGCCTGGTGCAGGCGGGCACGTCGATGTTGTCGAACCCGACGGCGAAGTTGCTGACCACCTTCAGCTGCGGACCGGCTGCTTCCAGCAGCTCCTCGTCGACGCGGTCGGTCAGCAGCGACAGCAGTCCGTCGATTCCCTTTACGCGGCGCAGCAGGATCTCCCGCGACGGCGGCAGCTCGTCTGTCCAGACGTCCGCATCCGTCGCCTCGCGCACCGGGGTCAGGCCTGGCTCCGGAATGGCCCGCGCGACGAACACCTTGTGCGAACCGATCACCGAATCAGTCGGTATTCCCTGCTCAGCGTTCATGCCCGGGAGCCGGCCGGCAGAGTGGCCACGAGCTCCGCCATTCGCTCCAGCGCCCGGCGGATGTTCGCCTGCGAGTTGGCGTAGCTGATGCGGACGTGATCGGTGGCAAGCTGGCCGAAGGCAGTGCCCGCGAGCATGCAGACCCCGGCCTGGTTGAGCATCCGATTGGCGAACTCCGCCCCGCTGAGGCCGGTCCCGGCGACGTTGGGGAAGACGTAGAAGGCCCCGGCGGGCAGGCGACAGCGGATGCCTTCGATCCTGTTCAGGCCATCGACGATCAGGTCCCGGCGCTGCCGGAACTCGGCCACCATCTCCTCGACGGCGCCCTGCGGCCCGGTCAGCGCCTCGACTGCAGCCATCTGCGAGAAGGAGCTGGTGCACGAGACGCTGTTGATGATCATCTTGCTGAATGGCGTGACCAGGTCGGGCGGGAGGATCGCGTAGCCCAGTCGCCAGCCGGTCATGGCGTAGGTCTTGGAAAAGCCATCGAGCACGATCGTTCGCTCGGCCATGTCGGGCAGGGAGGCAATCGAGAAGAACTCGCCGTCGTGCACGATGCGACCGTAGATCTCGTCGGCCAGCACGAGCGTGTCGTGCTCACGTGCGATGTCGGCGATTGCCTCGATGTCGCGCCGGGTGAGCACGGAGCCGGTCGGGTTGTGCGGCGAGTTGAAGATGATCATCCTTGTGCGTGGGGTGACCAGTCCACGTAGCTCATCGATGTCCAGCCTGAAGTCGTTCTCCTCGCGCAGGGGTATGGGCACGGGCGTTCCGCCGGCGTAGCGCGTCATCGACTCGTAGATCGGGAACCCCGGGTCGGGGTAGATGACCTCGTCCCCCTCCTCGACCAGCGCGAGCAGCGCGTAGTACATGATCGGCTTGGCGCCCGGCGTCACGACCACGTGGTCCGGGTCAGCGTCGAAGCCCTTGCGCAGACGCGCGTCGGCGGCAATCGCCTCCCGCAGCGGCGGCAGGCCGAGCGGGGGTCCGTAGTGCGTCCAGCCCTCGTCCAGCGCGCGATGGGCGGCCGCGACGATGTTTGCGGGCGTGTCGAAGTCCGGCTCGCCGATCTCGAGGTGGATGATGTCACGGCCCTCGGCCTCCAGCGCACGCGCACGCGCGGCGGCCTCGAAGGCGGTCTCGGTGCCGATGCCGTGCATGCGCTGGGCTAGTCGCATCGCCCGAATGCTAGCAGGGCCGGCGCGTGGCGCGGGTTGCTGGAGAGGGCTCTGCCGTGGCCGGTGCGACAATCGGTCCATGGCTCGGTTCTACGGCATCGATGAGGCCAACCAGCGGTTGGACGCGGTCCGGCCCTTGCTCGAGCAGCTGCGCGCAGATCGGGCCAGCGTCGCCCAGGCGCAGCGCGAGCTCGTGCGGGCACGCACAACCAACGGCAGCGCCGAGCACGCCGAGGAGCTGGCTCGTCTTGAGGCCGACGTCCGCGCTGTCGTTCAGCGAATGCAGCAGGCGGTCGCGCGACTGGATGCCTGGGGGATCGCGCTGCGTGACATCGCCACCGGACTGATCGACTTTCCGGCCCTGGCCAACGGCCGACCCATCTGGCTCTGCTGGCGGCTCGGTGAGGCCGACGTGGGCTGGTGGCACGAGCAGAGCGCCGGCTTCGACTCCCGCCGTCCGCTCGCCGAGCTGAGCTAGGCTCGGGCCCGGTCTTCGTCCTCCGGCGGTGCCCGGAAGCGCCCACGCGACACGCGCTCGATTGCGCGCATCGTTCCGCGCGGATGCGAGTACGCGAAGCCGACGATCAGCAGCACGATGAACAACGTGGTGCCTGCTCCGGCCGAGACGATCAGCCCGAGCTCCTGGCCGATCTCGCCAGGGATGCCCAGGCCCGGCACGGTCACGCCGAAGAGTCCCAGCCGGAAGAAGGGCAGGGCCGGCGCGAGGTTTGCGCGCATGACCCCGTCCGTCACGCCCTCAGCCGTTTCGCCACCGAACAGGTAGGCATTCGAGCCGAGGGCGATGACCTGGGCGTCCTGGATGCCGCGGGGCAGGTCGTTGACCTGCAACCGGTTCCAGCCGTCGAACGTGCCAGTCTCGGGATCTGCCACAGCCCAGTAGTGGGTCGTGGCTGGCGTTTCGCCCGGGCCTTCGCCGCCGATGACATAGATCGCGCCCCCATTGGCGAACGAGGCGTGGTTCTGCCGCGGCTCGGGCAGCGCGTAGTCCGAGGCCTGACCGACCGAGACGCCCCAGCCCTGAGCCTGGCCGGTGCCTTCGTCGGCCAGCGGAGCGCCTTCCTCATCCAGTCCGAGATAGAAGACCAGGTTCGACATTCCGTCGGGCCCGTACCCGCCGAGGACATAGATGGCGTTCGTCTCGAGCACGGCGGTGGCCCCGGCCCGTGGCTCAGGCAGCGGCAGCTCGGTCACCTCGGTCCATGGGCCCGGCTGTGGCGACTCGCCGTCGCCGAGCTCGGACACGTAAACGGTGCTGCTCGGCTGGCCGTCGACGAGCCCGCCGAAGACATAGATGCCGCGCCCGGTCGCGACCGCGCTGGCATCTGTCAGCGCGACGGGCAGCGCCAGATCGGCCAGGTCCTCCCAGCCTGACAACGCTCCCTCTTCGATGATCCCGCGGAAAACCGTGCTCGTGGGGTTGCCGTCGGCGTCGACCCCGCCGATGACGTAGGGCACGCCCCCTGAGATGACGGCCACCGCGTCCGCCCGCGGCTCCGGCAGCTGGGCCGCCTCGGACCAGCCGGTCAGGTTGTCGTCCTGGAGGATCGTGCCGAGCACGCTCGCGGTGACTCCCTCAGGAGTCTGCCCGCCGGCGATATAGATGTTCTCGGAGACGTTGAAGGCCGATGCTGCTGTTCGTGGCTGGGGCAGGATGATGCCCTCGCCCCCTTCCTGCCAGGGAATCGTCGCGCCATGGGGCGCAGGGCAGGGCAGCCCACGGTTGCGTGCGTCGCACAGGTTGATCGGGCTGACGACGTTGTAGCCGACGTCGATGGTCGGCGAGACGGTGAAGTAGTACGCGCGGTCAGGCAGATAGCCGAGCAGGAAGATGATCGTGAAAAACCAGAACGTGGCCTTGATCGTCCCCCACGTCCAGCCGTCTGCATCGAACAGGCCCCAGGCCGTCCGGCGGCGCACGGACGCTCCCGGGGGCAGGGCGCGCTGGGCCATCTAGGGCGTGCCCTCCGGTGCCGGGCTGGCGCCTTCGCCGTTCCCTTCGCCCTCCCCTTCGCCGTCGCCGGCGCCCGGGTCGGTCCCGGGCGGCGGCCCGATGATGAAGTCGCCATGCATCGGCTGGTAATGGCCGGGCACAGTGCACGCGAACTGCGGGCTCTCGGGCATGTTCTCGACCGTGAACACGAAGCTCTGTGGACTCTCCTCGGCGGTGAAGACCGGCGTGCCGGGCAGGTCGGTGTCCATCGGCGCCTGCGCCAGCTCCTCGGCTGACCCGATATGGAAGTTGTGCGGTACGAACTCGCTCTCGTTGACGATCCGGAACTCGACCGTCTCGCCCTCGACGAGGGTGATCGTCTCCACGCGGGAGCCGCTGGCGGGATCGACCCAGCTCAGCTGCTCGGTGCCGGCGAGCTCGATCAGGCGAGGGTTATCGGGCGTGCCGGGTTCAGCGATCGGCTCGGGTGACTGGCCCGGACCGGGCTCGGTCGGAGCCCTCCAGCAGGCAGGCACCGGCGTCGCGTCCGGCGGTGGCTCGTAGTTCGCGTCGCGCCAGCCGCGGTGCTCCACATCTGGCTCAGGCACGTGACCCGGCTCCTCGCCTTCACCGTGGTGCTCCTCGTGAAGGACCCAGGTCGTGTCCGTGCTGGCGAGCATGAACTGGATGATCTCTTCGACCTCGCGGTAGTTGAGCGGCCCGCGTGGGTACTCCCAGGCGGGCATGAGCGAATCGGGATCACCACAGATGTAGCGACCGCCCTCGCGCATGACGGCGTGCAGGTATTCCGGGTTGAAGTGTCCGGGCCCGGGCAGGCCGCCGGGGGTCAGGGCGTTGTAGAGCTTGCCCTGGTCGTTGAGGGGCGGGCCGATGCCACCCTGGCCGTTGTCCCCATGACAGCGCGCGCAGTTGGCCAGGTAGAGGGCGTGGCCGCGGGCGACGTCGGTGACGTATTGGGTGTTCTGCTCGGCTTCCATCCGCCCGCCCATGCCCAGGAAGGGCAGGCCGATGTCATAGATCCAGTACAGCGGGATGAACAGGACGAGGAAGAGTGCCGCGAGGAAAGCCGCCATCCGGGCATTGCCGCTCTGGCGCACGATCTGGCCCGAGCGCTCCTCGGTCAGCCCGACTGTATGCGCCTGGTCGCCCGCGTAGAACCGATCGGCCGGCTGGGTGCTCGCCGGCGCCACCGACGATTCGCGCGGCGTGACGGCGCGTGGCTCTTCCTCCGGCCGCGGCGTCAGCTCGCGGCCGGCCCTCTCGTCGCTCAAAACGCGCAGCCTCGTGGAGCTCGCGGCGGGATCAGCCCCGGCTGACCGCTGGCCACCGGCAGCGGGCCGAGTGTGATGCGCGAGGTGTCGATGGTCAGCATGCCGTTCTCGACGGTATGGGCAAACCAGTCCATCGACCGCGGCGCAGGCCCGAGCTCGAGGACCTTGATGCCCAGCCGGTCGTAGCGTGAGCCGTGACAGGCACACTCGAAGTAGTAGTTGACGGTGCAGAAGTTGGGCTTGCAGCCGAGGTGAGGGCAGCGCTGATAGAGCGCGCGGACATTGGTCGTGTCACCCGAGCCGTCCGCGCTGACACCGTTGACGAACCCCTGGCCGGGATCGATCAGCAGGACGTAGGCACGCGCCAGCGAGACGTAGGCCGGCGCGCCGTCCTCCATCGGCACGCCCGGGACGGCCAGCAGCTGGCCGAGGGTCTCCTGGTCACCCGCCTCGATCGCCGCGCCAAAGCCGACGCCAAGCTGGGGCCACAGGAAGCCGAGCGTACCGCCCAGCACCTCGAGCAGCCACAGGCCGACGCCCGCTCCGAGCGAGCGCCTCATCAATGTCCGCCTTGACATGCCGGCCGGCCGGCCGCGGCGCATCTCGCGCAACACGTCGCGGGTCAGCGTCTGCGGCTCCTGCCAGCGAGCAAGCCTCCAATTACCCATGGTTGCCACCCATTTTCGCGGACCCCATCACAGAGCGAAGAAAACGCCCTGCCAGGGCATCGTGAAGGCGTACCCGGGGCCGCGGAAGAACGCGCCCAGGAACGTGATCACCAGGCCGGCCGCGGCGAACATCGAGAAGAGCATGATGCCGAGCTTGCGGTCGGACGGACGCGGCGAGCCGCCATCGCCGCGCGGGCCACGATCGATGTACGGGATCGCCATCGCACCGACGATGATGTAGGCGATCGAGAGGATGCCGGCCACGACCGGATGGAAGTAGGCGAGCAGCTCCTGCACGCCAACCAGGTACCACGGCGCCTTGGCCACCGGCGGAGTGACGTTGGGGTTGGCCAGCTCCTCCAGCGGGGCATTGACGAAGATGCCCATCAGCAACAGGAATACGCTCATCATCGCGGCCGCAAAGAACTCGATCGACAACAGGTGCGGCCAGGTCATCACCGTGTCGTCAGGCTCCTTCTGGACCCGCACCACGGCATCCTGCTTGACCAGCGCCAAGAGGCGGTATGGCCGCGCGGCCATCGGCACGCGCTGCTTGTCGATCTCGGTCGTGCGGCGCTCTGGCGGCGCCGCCGGCAGGGTGGTCCGCCGCTCGGGAGCCTGGGTTCCCGGCGTGCTCGGCAGGCGGCTTCTGTCGTCGCTCATGTCTCCACCGCTTCCCTAGAGCGGGCCCGAGATGCCGCCATCCTTGCGGATGCGCCAGAAGTGGACGGCAAGGAAGACGGCCGCCGTCAGCGGCAGCAGGATGACGTGCAGCACGTAGAACCGCAGCAGCGTGTTCTGGGTGACCTCCACGCCACCGAAGACGAGCAGCTGGGCGGGACGCGAGAAGAGCGGCGTGTAAGAGGCCAGCTCGTTGCCGATGGTGACCGCCCAGTAGGCGATCTGGTCCCACGGCAGCAGGTAGCCGGTGAACGACAGAGCGACGGTCAGGAAGAGCAGCAGCACGCCGACGACCCAGTTGAATTCGCGCGGCGGCTTGTAAGCCCCGTGGTAGAAGACCCGCATCATGTGCAGGAAGACGAAGAAGACCATCAGGTGCGCGGCCCAGCGGTGGATGTTCCGCGTCAGCTGCCCGAATGGGACGAAGGCCTGGATGTTGAGGATGTCGTCATAAGCCGACAGCTCGTGCGGCACGTAGAAGAACATCAGGTACACGCCGGTCACGGTCAGGACCAGGAAGAGGAAAAACGAAAGCCCGCCGAGGCAGAACGTGTAGGCGAACTTGACCGCGTGCTGGCGGACCCGCACCGGATGGATGTGCAGGAACACATTGTTCATCACGGCCATGGCGCGGGATCGCTCGTCGGCCGGGTATGTCTGCCGGAAGACGGACCGGAACAAAGAGCTGCGGCGGATCGCGTCGTCGACCCGCTCGAGGAAGCTCACCTAGAACCGACCTCCTGCCTCGGCCTGGTTGCCGATGCCCACCAATCCAAGCTGGGTATCCCGGTAGCTCTCCTTGTAGAGCCGACCGTCGCTGCTCACCTCCTGCAGCTCGAACCGCTCCATCGTAATGGCGTCAAACGGACATCGCTTGACACACAGCGCGCAGCGGATGCAGCGCTCCTCGTCGAGCACCATCGCCGCGCCATCGGACCACCCGTAGGCGTCGATCAGCTCGGGCTGCGCCGCCTCGGCCTTCATCTGGTTGATGTCAATCATGTGGATGACGCCTTCCGGGCAGACGTCGGCGCAGGCGCCACACAGCACGCACCGGAACGGGTCGAACCAGATGTTGTAGTTGCACATCAGGCAGCGCGTCGATTCCGTCACCGCCTGGGCAGTGGTGTAGCCCTTCTCCACCGGTGTGGTGAAGTTGACATGCGGGTCCGACGAGGGGATGCGCGCATCGAGCGGGGCCATCGGCACGTGGACGCGCGGCAACACGTCGTAGAACTCGGGCATCTCGTGGCGCCATGAGCTGATGATGCGCACGTTCGCCGCCACGT
The DNA here is from genome assembly GCA_035540555.1 of Candidatus Limnocylindrales bacterium. Classification (GTDB taxonomy): domain Bacteria; phylum Chloroflexota; class Limnocylindria; order Limnocylindrales; family CSP1-4; genus JALYGJ01. The sequence continues at coordinate 12,346 of DATLGJ010000030.1, forward strand.
CGACCTCGCGACGGCCGGAGAGGTAGCGGTCGATCGCGTAGGCACACTTCTTGCCGTGCCCGGCCGCCTCGATCAGCGTCGTCGGTCCGGTCACGAAGTCGCCGCAGGCGAAGACGCCACGGACGTTGGTGGCGTAGGTGGCCGGATCGACCTTGACCCGCCCGCGGTTGATCTCGAAGCTGGCTTCGACCGGCAGGAAGGTGTTGTCGGCCGCCTGGCTCACGGCCGGGATGACCGTGTCGGCCTTGACCACGAACTCACTGCCCGGTACAGGCACCGGCGCACGCCGGCCGGTGGCGTCCGGCTCGCCCAGGCGGTTGCGCACGAAGCGGACGCCCGTCACACGGCCGTCCTCGCCGAGCACCTCGATTGGGCTGACGAGGAACTCCATGCGCACGCCTTCGCGCTCGGTCTCGCCCAGCTCCTCCTCGTCGACGACCAGCTCCGACCGAGTTCGGCGGTAGGCGATGGTGACGTTGCTCGCGCCATGGCGCAGGCTTGTCCGGGAGCAGTCCATGGCGGTGTAGCCACCGCCGATGATCACCACGTCGTTGCCGACGGTCAGCGGCTGGCCGAGGTTGGCCAGCTTCATGAAGTCGACCCCGTACTGGATGCCTTCAAGGTCTCCGCCCGGAACGTCGAGGGCCACGGCGTTCATCGCGCCGGCGCAGATGGCGACGGCGTCGAACTCGGCCTGCAGCTGCTCGAAGGTGATGTCGCTGCCAATGCGGGTGTTGTAGCGGAAGGTGACGCCCAGCCGCTCGACGAGCCGCAGGTCCATCTCGATGGCCTCCCGGGGCAGGCGGAAGGCGGGCACGCCGATGAGCATCGTGCCGCCGCCGTAGGGAAGCTCATCGAAGACGGTTACCTGATGGCCGGCGATGGCCAGCTCGCGGGCCACGGCGACGCCCGCCGGGCCGGCACCAACGACGGCAACGCGAGTGTCGCGTGGGGTGATCGCGGGCATGTCGTCCGGAATGCCCGACGCCTGATGCCACTCGACCAGGAAGCGCTTCATGGCGCGGATGGCCAGGGGCCTGTCGATGTCGCCGCGCCGGCAGGCCCGCTCGCATGGCGCCGAGCAGACATAGGCGCACATCGCCGCGACCGGGTTGGGCTCGCGCGAGAGGATGTAGCCCTCCTCGAAGCGGCCCTCGGCAGCGAGGTTCAGGTAGCCCCGGCAGTTGGTACCGACAGGGCACGCTTCCTGGCACTCGATGTTGCACTGAAGCCAGGAGGCGTCGACAGGTTGAACGAGGAACTCTTGGCTGGGGTCGATGGCCAAAGTCGTGGGGGTCCTTTCAGAGGCCGGGGTTACGCGGCTGCCACCGCGCCTAATCTACCATCGGCCCGAGGCCGAGCGCATGGGGGTCCCCGGCGGCCCGCTGAATCGACCGGCGCTGGCTCAGCCCAGGGAGACGAGCCGGAAGGCCTCGGCCGCCGAGCGCTCGATGCGCTGCCCATCCTCGGCCGCCCATTCCCTGATGCGGGCCTCCAGCTCGGCCGGCTGGCGCAGCTGGCTGGCATGCTGGCGCAGGGCGGCGATCTTGACATCCAGGGTGTCGGTCACGTCCACCCACGCGGTCGGTTTCTCGGTGAAGAAGAGCAGCAGGGTGTTGACGCTGTGCGGGCCGAGCCCTTCGTTCAGTGCGAGTCCGGGGAAGGCCATCGCGTTGCGGGCTGCCGGATATACGGCGTCGACGGCCGCCATGGCAGCCTGCCGGTGGTCAACGTGCTGGACGAACGAGTTGTTCAGGAAGATCACCTCCGGGTCCATCGCAAGCACGGCGTCCGGCCGGAATCGCCGGATCTCGCGCACGAGCTGTTCACGCAGCGCCAGGTCGTTGTCCAGCGCCCCGTCGGGGCGGTGGAGGAACACGACCGCCTCGTACCCGATCACGGCGGCCGCTGCCCGCTGCTCAGCCTCGCGCAGACGGCCCAGCTCCAGTGGATCTGAGGCAGGGTCATCAGCCCCGGCGTCGCCGCTGGTACAGCAGACGAGCCGGGCGACCGTGCCGGCCCGGACCCAGCGGGCGATGGTGCCGCCGATGCCGAAGTCGGCGTCGTCCGGGTGGGCGACGATCACGAGTGCCCGCTCCGGCCGCTCTTCGTATGACAACCCAGCCGACGGGCTCTCCAGGTTCAAGTTTTCACCCACGACCTTGAATTTGGTGGTGCCCGCAGGCGCCGGACGCTATTAACGAGGCCGGGCTATCACTATCCGAATAGACCGTTGCAAGGGCGTTGCAACTGTGTATGCTTCGCGCCGAGGCATCGCTCGTCTCCCCCCACGGGCGATGCCTCATTTGCCGCCCTCCTCGTCAATGGCAGCGAGCACCTCGTCGGCGTGCTGGTCGGGTTTGACTGATGGCCAGACTCGGCGAACCACGCCCTCCGGATCGATCAGGAAGGTAGCTCGCCGGACGCCCCAGTAGGTGCGCCCGTGGTTGCTTTTTTCGACCCAGACGCCGTACCGCTCTGCGACGGCGTGATCTTCGTCGGCGAGCAGCGCGAAGGGCAGGGCGTGCTTGCTCTTGAATGCGGCCTTGCTCTCACTGCCGAGGATGCTGACTCCCCAGACGGTCGCGTTCCGCTTCAGGATCTCCTCATTCACGTCCCTGAAGCGACATGCCTCGGCCGTGCAGCCGGGCGTGTCGTCCTTGGGGTAGAAGTAGAGCACCAGCCACTGGCCGCGCTGCTCTGAAAGCCGGCGGCGTCGCCCCTCCTCGTCGGGCAGCTCGAAGTCCGGGGCCTGCTCGCCAGCCTGCGGCATTGCGTCGCTCGCCATGTGCCTAGCCTAGCGCGAGCCGCGATCAGGCCGGTATGCGCGCGCTGCGATCAGGTCAGCACGGCGAGCGCCCCGGGACGCGGCCTCAGGCAGAGCCGCTCGCCGATCGCCGGCACGCTCACCCAGTCGGCGTGAACGACCAGCGGCGGGGCGCCGGCAACGGCCAGCCGAAGCAGAACCCGCTGGCCGCGAAACAGGCGTGCCTCGACCACGCCGCAGATCGGGCCGTCGGGCGCTGGCTCCAGTCCCTCCGGCCGAAGCAGCAGACGCCACCGGCCTTCTGTGGCGTCGGGCGCGGGGAGCCGGCCCCAGGGTGTCGTCGCCTCTCCGGCGGCGATCTGCGCGTCGACGATGTTGGGCATTCCCAGAAAGCGGGCAGCAAACTCCGTCGCCGGCCTGCGCCACAGTTCCTCCGCCGGCTGCAGGGTGTCGATGACGCCGTCGCGCATCACCGCCACCTGCTGGCCGATGGACAGCGCCTCCTCCTGGTCGTGAGTGACGTAGAGGATCGTCAGCTCGAGCGAACGGAACAGCTCATCCAGCTCCTCGGTCAGCCGTAAGCGCAGGCCGCGGTCGAGCGCACCCAGCGGCTCATCGAGCATCAGCAGACGCGGGCTCGGCGCCAGCGCACGGGCAAGGGCCACGCGCTGCTGCTCGCCGCCTGACAGCTCAGAGATGCGCCGCTTGCCGTAGCCGCGCAAGCCGACCATCTCGAGAACCTCCTCCACGCGCCGGGCGATCGTGTCGCCATCGTCGCCGCGCATGCGCAGGCCGAAGCCCACGTTGCCGGCGACATCGCGATGAGGGAAAAGCACGTACTCCTGGAACATGAGCCCGAAGCCGCGCCGCTGCGGCGGGACGCCGGTCAGCTCGCGCCCACCCCAGCTGATCGAGCCGGCAGCCAGCGGCTCAAGCCCGGCCACCGCGCGCAACAGGGTCGTCTTGCCCGACCCCGATGGGCCGAGCACCGCCAGCCGCTCCCCGGCGTTGATCGTCAGGTCGACGCCGTTGAGTGCAGCGACTGGCCCGTAGCGCACGACGGCACCGGCGACGGTGAGCATCAGAGCTGGCCCTGGGCGCCGCTTCGGAAGCGGTCGATGACCAGCACGGAGGCCGCGGTGACGACCATGAGCACGACGCTCATCGCCATTGCCTGACCGAAGGCCAGCGCGCCCGGCTGGGACAGCAGCCGAAAGACGGCCAGCGGCATGGTCGGAGTGTCCGGCCGCGCCACGAAGAGGGTGGCCCCGAACTCGCCGAGCGAGACGGCGAAGGCAAATCCTGCGCCGACCAACAGCGCGCGTCCGACCAGCGGAAGGTCGACCTCTCGCCAAACCCGCCCGGGGCCTGCCCCGTGCACGGCGGCCACCTCACGCAGGCGAACGTCTATCGAGCGCATCACCGGTAGCACCGCACGGACTATGAAGGGCAGCGCTATCAGGCCGTGAGCGATCGGCACCAGCACCGGCGATGTGCGCAGATCCAGTGGCAGCACCCCGGCCAGTCCGCCGAAGCCGACGATGAAGCCGAAACCCACCACAACGGCGGACGTTCCGAGCGGCAGCATCAGCAGGGCGTCGAAAGCCTGTCCCGCGAGCCCACGACGGCGGCTGATCACCACGCTGGCGAGCAGGCCCATGACTACGCACAGCAGGCATGCGAGTGCGGCGAAGACAAGCGAGTTCACCACCGCCTGCGCGGGCGGCACGAACAGCGCGGTCTGCGCCGTGCCGGCCAGGGCAAGGTAGTTGGCCGGGCCATAACCGCCCGCGACCGACAGCGAGCGCTCCACCATGGCCGCCAGCGGCAGCCCCAACAGCGAGATCGTGCCTGCCAGCACCGTTCCAACCAGCACCCACTCGGCGGCTCCTCGCGGCAGTCGAGCGGGATCTGCCGGCGAGGGACGGTGGACAACCGCGAGCCGCTCCTGGTAGCGCGAGTAGAGCAGCAACAGGGCGAGGAGGGCGGTCATCTGCAGCAGCGACAGAGTGGCCGCCACGGGCAGGTTGAGCAGCTGGGCCGTCTGGCGGTAGATCTCGACCTCGAGGGTCGCGTGGCGCGGCCCACCCAGCAGCAGGATCACGCCGAAGGAGGTGAACGTGAAGAGGAACACGATCGAGGCAGCCGACGCGACGGCCGGTCGCAGCAACGGCCAGGTCACGTGTCGGAAGCCCGCCCAGCGACCGGCGCCCAACACCGCCGCGGCATCACCCATCCGTGGATCGAGCCGCGCCCACACGCCGCCGACGATGCGCAGCACGACGGCGAAGTTGTAGAAGACGTGGGCGAGCAGGATCGCCCAGATCGTGTGCTCGAGCCGCAGTGGCGACCGCGTCAAACCGAAGTTCGTCTCGAGCCACTCGTTCAACGGGCTGCGCGGACCGAGCAGCGCCAGAAAGGCGGCCCCCACGACGACCGTCGGCAGCACGAACGGAACGATTGCCAGTGCGCCGAGCAGCCTGCGGCCGGGAAAGCGGAAGCGGGCGAAGACGTAGGCGGCAGGCAGCGCGAGGGCCACGGTGAGGACGGTCGACGCCGCCGCCTGCCAGAGCGTGAACCAGGCGACCTGGAGCACGAATGGCCGCGACAGGACGTCGACCAGCACGCCCGGCTCGAAGCTGCCGGCCGGGGCGAGGCCGAGCGCGAGAATGGAGCCGACGGGGTAGATGAAGAAGAGCGCCAGGAAGAGCGCCGGCGGCGCCGCCAGCAGCGGCCAGAGCGCGCGCCTAGCGAAGGACGACGTCTGTCCACTCCTCGATCAGCTGCTCGCGCCGGGCATCGATCTCGGCAGGGTCCATGCTCAGCGGCTCGTCGATCCGGGCGGCGTGCTCGACAAAGACCTCTGGCAGCTCAGCCTCGGCGTTGGCCGGAAAGACGAACATGTTCAGCGGCACGTCCTCCTGGAAGGTGCGACCGAGCATGAAATCGATTGCCCGCTCGGCGGCGTCGCGGTGTTCGGTGCCGCGCAGGATCCCCGCGAACTCGACCTGCCTGAAGCATCCCGCGGTCACCACGCCCGTCGGCGGCTCTTCAAGCTGCTCCTCGGCGAACAGGACCTCTGCCGCCGGGCTGGTCGCATACGAGAGCACGATCGGCCGGTCACCTTCGCCGGACGCCGAGAAGTGGCTGTAGTAGGCCTCGCTCCAGCCGGAGGTGACGAGGACATCGTTGGCCACCAGCGCTGCCCAGTAGTCGCGCCACCCCTCGCCGTGCTCGATGACCGTCGCCAGCAGAAAGGCCAGCCCGGGCGAGGACGTGGCGGGGTTCGGGACCACCAGCATCCCGCGGTAGCGCTCATCGGTCAGGTCGTCCAAACCGGCCGGGGGCGGCAAGTCCTCATTGAAGGCGGCGCGATCGTAGTTCAGACAGACGTCGCCATAGTCGATCGGAGTGACGCGCTGGTCCTCGTCCAGTTGGAGCGCGGCTGGAACGTGCTCGAGCCGCGGCGAGCCGTAGGCCTCGAAGATGCCGGCCTCCAGCGCCCGGGACAGAAAGGTGTTGTCCACGCCGAAAAGGATGTCCGCCAGCGGCGCATCGCCGGCCAGGATTGCCTGGTTGACCATCACGCCCGCGTCGCCCGACCGCAGGATGCGCAACGTTATGCCTTCTTCTCGCTCCAGCGTCGCCAGCACCTCATCGGATACGGCGAATGACTCGTGCGTCATCAGCGTCAGCTGTACCCGGTCAGCGGTCGTCGTGGGCGTCTCCAGGGGCGTCGCCTGCCCGGTCGGCGGAGGATCCGCAGGTACCGGGCCGGGGCTTGGCGTGGGCTGATCAGCCGGTGCACAGGCGAGCATCGGCAGCAGGAGAAGAACGACGACAACCCGGCTCATGAACGGTTTCCATCGGGCCGCATGCCGTCGTCGCTCGTTCGCGTCTGGACCACCGCCAGACGTCCACGCCCGACGCGGATCCAGGCATCCCGGCCGGTGATCTCATTCGAGAGCCCTCGAGTGGGGCCCTGGTCGAGCGCCTCGTTATCAAGCGCAAAGCGCAGGCCGCCCGTCCTGACTCCCGCAACCCGCTGGCTCAGCGGCAGCAGCGAGATCAGCCGACCCGCATCGGCGGTCACCTCCACGGTGCCTCCGTCACCCACCACGCGGATGGTCGTTCGGTCGTCGACCACGCGGATGTCGCAATCGGCCAGGTCGGGATGGGCCAGCAGAAGCAGGTTTGCCAGCGCATGCTCGAAGCGCACGCCACCCAGCCCGCCTAGCACCACGACGGAGCGGGCACCGCGCCGCACCGCTTCGTGGACGGCCAGCTCGGTATCACTCTGCTCCTTGTCGGCGGGGTGGAGCTGCAGCTCGATGCCGCGCGCAGCCAGTCCGTCGAGCTCTTCTGGGGAAAGCGAATCGCCATCACCCACGACGAGCGTGGGCTGCAGGCCAAGCCGCTCGGCCTTGCGCAGCCCACCGTCTGCCGCGACCACCAGCAGGCCGTCGGGGGAAAGCATGGCCGCCGGCAGCTGCTCGGCTTCGGGCACATCGCCGTCGGCAACGACGATCGCGCGGATCTGTTGGGGAGTCGTCAAACGCGCACCTCTGGGAATGGGACGAGGCGCGCTCGAGGACTCCCTTCGCTGGTATGAGCCAGATCAGGTTCCGAGGGTCTGCGGCCGAACCGCACTCTCAGCGCCCGCTTGGGCGCTCCCCTGTCCCGTGTTCGATTGGAGATCATTCTAGGCTAGACTCGCCGACGTGCCCAACCTGCCCACCTCCGTCCAGCGTGTCATCGACGTCGCACGGCGCAAGGGCGTCGAGCTGAACATCGTCACCTTTGACGAGTCGACCCACACGGCCGCCGAGGCTGCCCGGGCCGTCAAGGCGGAGCTCGGCCAGATCGTCAAGAGCCTTGTTTTCGTGATCGAGGCCGAGGACGGGCCGGAAGGCTGCATCGCTTTGGTCAGCGGCGCGAACACGGTCGACATCGGCCGGCTGGGGGCCGTGATGACCGGAGCTCGGCTGCGTCGCGCGACTGCCGAGGAGGCTCGGGCTCTGACCGGCTTCCCCATCGGCGGCATCCCGCCGTTCGGGCATGTCAAGCCGCTGCGCACGGTGATGGATCCGGACCTTGGCCGCTACGGCACGGTGTGGGCTGCGGCTGGCACCCCGACCGCGGTCTTCGAGGTCGAGCCTGCCACCCTGCGCACACTGGCCAACGCCACCGTCGCCCCGCTCGCCCGGGAGGAAGCGGCTGCGCCCCCGGCCGGGCAGCCCGTCGGCGAGTCGCGGCCACTCGAAGCCTGACGCCCGCTCGCGACGGGGACATCTCGATGGCAGCGACGCAGGCGCAACGGGCCACCATCCAGTACCCGGGCGGCCTGCATGCGCGGTATCGCTGGGCCGGTACCGGCGCCGCGGCCGAGGTATTTGCCACTTCCGAGGCCGTCGGCAGCCTGGCCGACCACGGCCCAATGGTGGCGCCGGACCCCGACCGGCTGTGTCGCGCGGAGCTCCACGTCGAAGGACCGCTGGGGGCCTGGACGGCACGCTTCGCCTCGCTCGTCTACGACGAGCCCGGCGGTGCGCTGTGGGACACGACGGGCCTGCTGCTGGTCAAATACGGCTTCCGGGTCTACGCGCTCGGCGCTCGCACCGGCGAGCTGGCGTGGAGCTTTGCCAGCGGCACGCCGGTGGTGGCCGCGCTCTGCTCCCCGCGGCTGGACCACGCGATCGTGCAGACCGAGATCGAAACGATCAGCCTCCGGCCGACGGGGGAGGTCGGTTGGCGCGCCGCCCACAATGACGTTGTAACCGCCGCGGAGCTGGTCGGTGGGCGACTCGTCCTGACCAGCTATGGCGGCCAGAGGCTGGTCATCGACCCGGCGACCGGCCGCGCGCTCGAGTGAGTTCACCACCGGCGAGCGTGGATCCCCTGCGTACAACACCTGTTGATGAATGGTGGACATTTCCCACGCCGCTGCCCCCCTTTGGTGGACAAGTTCTCTTGATCAGCGGCCCGAGGGCCGGTACCGTCTGCACCAGCCCGGAGGGGCCAGCAGCGAAGCTAGCGACCGCGATCACATCAAGGTCCACGCCTCGTGAAGGTCACTCCGGGTCTTTTGTTGCCCAATGATTTCCGCGGGCCTCGGCATCGCCGGGGTGATCGTCCTGCTGATCGCGGCCCTGCTGCTGCGCAGCCTGGGTCCGCGCTATCGCGTCGGTCGGCTGCTCGCCGCCGCGCCACAGGCCACCCTCGCCGAGGCTGTGGCGCTGGCCCAGGGCGGCGACCGGCACTACATCCGGGTCCACGGTCGGATAAGCAGCGACGAGGAATTTCCCGATGACCACGACCGACCGCTCGTCTACCGCCGGCGCAGGGTCGAGGTCCTGCAGCGAGGTGAGTGGCGCAGCCTGGCCGACGATCGCGAAGCCGTGCCTTTCGGCGTGGAGGAGCGGGGCACGTACCTGGCCGTGGATGCAGCGGCGCTGGATGTCGGCCTGGTGGTCATCTCGCGCGAGGCCGAAGGGCGGGCCGCCGACCTGCCCGCGGACCTGCGCGAGGACGTCGACCCCGAACTGCCCAGCCGCCTCGTCATCGAGCAGGTCTCGGCGGTCGAGCATGCCTTCGTCTGCGGCGTTCCGGAAAAGCGGGACGACGAGACGTGGATGGTGCCAGGGCTGGGCCGCCCGCTGATCCTGACGACGCTCGAGCTGCCCGCGGCAATGCGCGTGCTCGCGCGCGATCATCGGCGCCAGCTGCGCGTGGCGACGCTGCTCATCCCGGTCGGCCTCGGGCTGATGCTGGCAGCAGCGCTGACCCTGCTGCTGGGCGTGGGCTGAAGCCCTCGGGTGCTACGCTGCTGAACGTGCTGCACGTGCTGCAGAAGCGTGGCGGCCTCCGCCCGTCATCCTTCGCCGACTGGTTTGCCGTGGCTGCCGTCGCGCTGTTGCAGGCAGCGCTGTTGAGCGTCCTGCTTGCCGGGCCGATTCTCGCCCAGGAGGCGAGCCCCGGGCTCCTCGAGCCGGGCGATCCGCGCTCGGAGGGAGCGGCGCCGGGCCTCGGCAGTGGACCGCTGTTTGCGGCGCTGATCGTGGTCGTGCTGGGCACCGCTGCGGCGCTGGTGACGGTCGCCTACGCCCGTCTCGTGCGCCGGTGAAGGCCTTCGGCCGGCGCCCACCATACCGCGCCGGACAGCGGCCGACTGGCCGGCCGACGATGGCACGCCCGCTGGGCGAGCCCGAGCGCTACCCGGTAGCGCACGTACGCCCGAGGGCGCCTCGCCAGGGCCCCGAGCTGCGGCGGTTGGTCGGGCCGCTGGTGCTGGTTCTGATCGCCGGCGCCGCCGTCCTGTTGCTGCTCTCCGGCCTATCCGACACGGGCTCCATGCCCACCTCGTCGCCCAGCGCCAGGCCCGGGCCAACCGGGGCGGGCCTGAGCCAACCAACCCCGGCTGCCACCGGATCGGCCGGCGTCGCTACCGCTCGGCCGACCTCGCCTGCTGGGCCGACGATGACGCCGGACACGCTCTCCTCGCCCCTGCCTTCACCGACTGGCCGGGCCAGCCCGACGCCTGACGTCTCAGCAGCCCCCAGCCGGCCACCCAACGCCGCCCCGGCCAGCGCCGACGAATTTGACGCGGAAGACGGCGTCGTCGTCGACATCGCCTTCCCGTTCAAGCCGGGCGTGCGCTATCGCTACAGGGACAATTGGCTGCACGAGCGACCCGGATCGCCGGAGCACTACAACCACGTCAGGCTGCGCCGAGGGGAGCTGGTGCGAGCCCACGACGGCATCGATCTGTATGCGCCGCGTGGCACGCCGGTGGTGGCGTCGTTTGCCGGCACCGTGATCGACCCGGCCGAGCGTTGGCAGCCCTGGCATCCCGAGCGCTACGGCGTGGCTGTGGCCATCCTCAGCAGCGAGCCGCAGAGCGAGGGCTACATCGCCATCCTGTCCCACCTGGACGTTGCCTTCGTGGAGCCGGGTGAGCTCGTCAGGCGTGGCGAGGTGATCGGACTGAATGGTGACTCGGGCAATGCCGAGGGCGGACGCGCGCACCTGCACTACGAGCTGCGCGCGCCCTTCGCGATCGAGTGGCAGGAGGCCGACGAGGTCCGCCTCATCGATGCGTTCAATCCCTATCACTCGCTCCGGGCGGCGGACCCCAAAAGAGCCGATTGACGAGGCCGCGCTGGGACTAACCGCCCATTGGCAGGACCTGTGAGGTTTGGGAGCCTGCCCGGGAGGGGTACGACAGCTCCCTCCACCTGACAGTTCCGCACAGGAGCGAGCCACGTCACGCAACCACGGCACCACGGTCACCGTTGCCGGTGCAGCCAGGATCCTGGGCGTCCACGTCAACACGGTTCGGGCGTGGACCAGCCAGGGCCGGCTGGCCTGCATGAGGATCAACGCGCGTGGCGACCGTCGCTACTCGATCCAGGAGCTGGACCGGTTTCTTGACGGCACCGCAACGCCCGCCGGTCACGAGACGCGTACGACTGAGCTGCTCGGACGGGTGAGCGAGCTGTGCGCGGTCGACCAGGAACCCGAGACCCTCGCCAGCGCCCTGGCCCGGCTGCTGTGTCGCGAGAGCGACTTTGACTCAGCGCTCGTGGTTGGGTCTTCGTTCGAGGCCCGGCAGATCGCGGGCAACTCGCGGCTCAATGAGAAGCTCCTTCGACGCGCTCGTGAGGCAGGCGCGCCTGTCTTCGGACGGCCGGCCGGTGGACGGCGTTCGGTGGCCCTGCCCGTGGAGCCCGACGGGGTGTTGATCCAGCTCGACCGGCCGGAGCCGACATCACTGTCGCGCGAGGCCGAAGCGTCCCTGCTGGGGGCGATCACCGCGCAGGCCCGCACGGCGGCCAGCGTGTACCGGCAGCGACGCGCCGGTGAGGAAGATGCCCGCCGGGCGGAGCTGCTGCTCGAGATCGGCCAACAGATCGCAGCACAGCACGACCTCCCGGGAGTCCTGGCGGGTCTGCTCGACGCAGCATTCGAGCTGTTCGGCGCCGATCATGGAGCCATCTTCCGCCGACGTCCTCACGGGGGCTTCATCACCGACGCAGAACGCAATTGGGGACCGGGACTGCGCAGCGCGGTCGAGGCGGCCAGCTCGCTGCCGCTGGTGAGTCGGGCGCGTCGCACGGGCAGGATGGTCTCGGTCACCGACTACGCCAGCGATCCACGCTCACGACGCGTGCGTGGCGCACTCGTAGCCGAAGGCATCAACACGGTCAGCGTCGCGCCCCTGATGCTGCACGGTGAGTGGCTGGGCACGATCGCCCTGTGCCACGACAGGCCGTACGAGTGGAGGCCGCGGGACCGCCGACTCTTCGAGCAGCTTGCCGCGCAGGGCGCCGCCGCGCTGCGCAACGCTCGCCAGCTGACCCGCACCGAGACCTTCGCTGTCCAGCTGCAGGCGATCCAGCAGCTCGGCGTCGAGCTCAACCGAATCGGCGATGCACGCAAGATCGGCCGCGCGATCGCCGTCGAGCTCGGCGGCGTGATCGACTACCACAATGTCCGCGTCTACCGGGTCGAGGACGAGGACGTGATCCCACTGGCGTGGCGCGGGACGATCGGCGAGTACGCCGACGAGGACATCGACCAGTTGCGCCTGAGGGTGGGCGAAGGCATCACGGGTTGGGTGGCACAGCACGGCGTGGTGGTCAACCTTGGCGACGCCGCCAAGGACCCGCGCTCCCAGACCATCCCGGGGACGGAGGACGACCTCGACGAGTCGATGCTGCTGGCACCCATGCTCCACGAGGACGCCGTCATCGGCGTTCTTGTTCTCTCGAAGCTGGGCCTCCATCAGTTCAGCCCGGACGACCAACGCCTGCTGGAGATCTTCGCCTCCATCGCCGCACAGGCGATAGCAAGCGCCGATGCGACCGATCAGCTGCGTCGGCAGTCTGAGACTCTGGCGCGGCAGGTCAACAGCCAGCGCGAGCTGATGAGGGTCACCGAGTCGATCCTGGGCACGCTCGACCGCCAGCAGCTGCTGGATGAGATCGCTGATCGCCTGACGGGCCTGATCCCCGTCGACAACATCTGCGTCGAGCTGTATGACGAGCTGAGCGGCCTGCTCGACCCGATCTTTGCCCGCGGCGCCCACGCTCGGCACTTTCTGGCCAGCCAGTCGGACGACAGCCGGGGCATCAGCGGCCACGTCGTGCGCAGCGGCGAGCCGCTGTTCGTGCCCGACCAGCTCAAGGATCCGAGGCTTGTTCACTTCGATGGCGTAGGCCCGCTGCCCGGTTCACTGATCGCGTTGCCGCTGCGCTACCGCGACAGGACCCGCGGCGTCCTGACCATCGAGCGGCTCGGCCAGCAGGCGACGTTCAGTCAGGAGGAGTACGAGCTCGCCCAGCTGTTCGGCGGCCACGTCTCGATCGCGCTGCACAACGCCGACGTCCATCACGCCGTCGAGATCCAGGCCCAGACGGATGCGCTGACCGGCCTGCTCAACCACGGCGCGCTGATCCGCCGCCTGGACGAGGCAACCGCGGCCGGGCTGCCCTTCGGGATGCTCATGATCGACCTTGACGAGTTCAAGAGCTACAACGACCGCTTCGGCCATCAGGCCGGCGACGCGCTGCTGCGCCAGCTGGCGGAAGCCCTCAAGGCCGCCTGCCGCGACTCGGACGAGGTGTATCGCTACGGTGGCGACGAGTTCGCCCTGCTCCTGCCGCACACGTCCGCGAACGGCGCGCGGGCGGTCGCGAACAAGGTTCGCCAGGCAATCAGCCGCGTAGGCCGGGCGAGCCGGTCGGGCAATGCCATGACCGCCTCAGTCGGCACCGCGACCCATCCGACCGACGGCACAACCGCCGAGCAGGTGCTGCTGGCGGCCGACCGGGCCTGCTTCGTGGCCAAGCGGACGGGACGGGATCGGATCGCCACGGCAGCCCAGGGCCAGGCGCTCGCCGGCGAGTTCACTCCTCCGCCGCCGACACCCGTCGACGCCCCGGAAGCGGCCTACTCAGCGGCCTGATCACCGTCCTCACCGGCCTGCGCAGCAGCCCCCTGCGGACCGCCAGCCAGCATCCGTCCTCCACCGAAGGTCACGAGCTCACCGTCACCCACTCGCAACAGCTCCGCGGCGCTGGCCTGGTTGCACACCAGCGACAGGCGTCCATAGGAGTCCTCGCAGACGAGCAATTCGCCGGTGGGCGCGTCACCGAAGGTCCGTACCCAGGCGGCGGTTCGCCGCCTCCTCTCGCCACCACCGACACGCAGCGGCAGCCGATCCCCAAGCGCCAGGTCCGGGAAGGCAGCGTGAAGGTCAGACGCGAGGGCAGACAGCTTGACGTTGCCAAAGGTGTCCACGTATACGACCGTCGTCTCCAGCTGGCCCTCGGCGGCCACCGCCTCCGGCCAGTCCAGGTCCACCAACGAGCTTGGCTCGACCTCGCGCCCGATGTGCTCCAGCGGCACCCCAAGGGCCAGGTGCGCCGCGGCCGGCGCGAAGACATCGCGGCCGTGGAAGGTTGCCGATATGGCAGGCAGCAGGTACTGCGGGTTCTCGATCATGTGCACGCGGGTGACGCCTCCCAGCCGCTGGGCGCCGGGCAGCAGGAGCCCGTTGTCCGGCCCCACCAGGTAGTCGCCGCGGGCGGTTTCGAGGGCGATGCCCCGGCGGTGCGTGCCCACCCCGGGATCCACGACGGCCACATGCGCTCCCACCGGCAGGAACGGCAGGGCGCTCCACAGCAGCAGCGCGCCGTGGCGGATGTTGAACTTGGCTACCTCGTGGCTGATGTCGACGATGAGTGCGTCGGGAGCGATGTTCAGGATCACGCCGCGGCAGATCGCCGGCGACGGATCGCGCAACCCCCAGTCGGTCAGCAGGCTGACGAACGGGCGACCGGCACGCGCGCTGCGCGCGGCGGCCGGGGTTGTTATGACGCGGGTGTATCGACGGGCCACGGGGCGGATGGTAAGGGTATCCTCGGGCGGCCGATGGCCGACTCGACGCCCGACCCAGCCGGAACCTCCCATGCGGCCGGACGCTGGCTTGCCCTGGCCGCCCTGGCGCTGGTCGTTGCCCTGGCCGGCATGGTTGCTGAGCCGCTCGTCGAGCCCGACCGCCAGCCGCTGGCCGCGTCCAACGGCATCATCTGGGCGGCAATGCTCGCCGGCGCCGCAGGAGGGCTGGCCCTGGTCCTTTCCCGCCCATCCGGTCCCGGCAGGCTGCGCTGGGGCGCGCTCCTCGCGCTTGCCGTGGCCGTGGCTGCCGGCGGCGCGACTGCCGCCTATGGGGTCGTGGCCGGGGCCGCTGGACAGAGCGAACCGTGCTCGGCAGCACCGCTCATGGCCGACGGCGCGGCCATCGTCCACGGTCGAGCGCTGATCGACGGAGCGGAAACAGCGCGCATCGACGCGCACCCGGCTGAGGCCGCGGCACTCGGAACGCTGGTGCCCGAGCTGGACAGCGTTCCGCTGGAGGATCACGGGCTGGAGGTCCTGGCCGGCAGCGAGGTCAGGCGCTGCTCGGTGTTGATCGACGGCGACATGGCGCTCAGGGCGATGCCGCCGCTGGCCATGCTGCTGGATGCCGATCCGGCGCGCTCGGCACTGCCGATCTGGCGCGGTCAGCTGGACTGGTGGACATCTGCCGCCGGGCAGCTGGTGGCCGCCCGGGTGGTCGTGGGGGGGCACCCGGCTGATGCCTGGCCCAGTCGCGGTCTCCGCGGCACCATCGTCGGCGACATGCGGCTCATCCGGGGAGCGCCGTGAGCGAGCCACGCGATCGCGCTTTCGAGCGCTGGGATCGCGCCGCCCGCTACCTGCGCATCGCGCTGATCCTGCGCGAGCATCCTGTCGGCCTGTCGGCCCAGGAGCTCGCCGACCGGATCGGCGTATCCAAGCGCACGGTTTATCGCGACCTGCAGGCGATGGATTTCAATGCCGGCCTGCCAATCTGGCAGGACGGCGGCAAGTGGGGCCTGGAGCCGGACGCGTTCCTGCAGCCGCTCGCGCTGACACTGCACGAGGCGACGATTCTCTTCCTCGCCGCGCGAGTGCTTGCCAAGACAAGTGACGAGCACGACACGGAGCTGATCGGCGCCTTCGTCAAGCTCGCCTCGATCCTGCCACCGGTGCTGGCCGAGCACGTCCGGGCCACCGTTGACGCCTTCGCTGAGACGCCCCGCAACGAGCGCTTCACTCGCGTCTTCCGCGTGCTGGCCGAGGGCTGGGCCAACAGGCGAGTCGTCGAGCTGGAGTACGACGCGGGGGTGTACGAGCCCGGGCGAGGTCCCCGTCGGGCCCGGGTCCGGCCATGGGCGATCGAGCCCTCTGCACTCACCCACGCGCTGTATCTGATCGGCTGGGACGAAGCGCGGGCGGGTCGACGGACGTTCAAGGTCGAGCGGATCCTGGCCGCCTCGCTGACACCGGAAACGTTTGCCGACGACGAGGCAGCCAGCGTCGCGCGGGACATGCTGCGGGCATGGGACGTGATCGCCGACGAGGAGCCGATCGAGGTCGCCATCCGCTTCTCGGCTACCGTGGCCCGGCGTGCCGCCGAGACACGCTGGCATCCGAGCCAGAGGCTGGACGAGCAGGCCGATGGCACGCTCATCTGGCGGGGGCGGGTGGCCGGCCCGCGCGAGATCAGGATCTGGGTCCTCGGTTGGGGCGCCGATGCCGAGGTGCTCGAGCCTGCCGCCCTGCGCGACTCCGTGGCAGAGGAGCTGGGCCGAGCCCTCAGGCTCTACGGCTGACCGCTTTGGCGCCTGGGTCGCTCAGGGGTGGGTTGTCTCCACCTTTTCGGGCAGCTCACGGGCCGCCGCAACGAGCCGCTCGAGCCAGTGCTCCCACATGATCTGGTGCAGCTCGACCTGGCGCGGGCCAGGCAACCCGACGTGGCGGATGGTGACGTGCGTCCGGGCGCCGTGGTCGATCGCGTCGAAGGCCACCACGCTGACCCGTCCGAGAGGCTCGTCAACCCAGTCCCAGCTGAAGCTGATGTGCTGCAGCGGCTGAAGGGACAACACCTCGCCTTCGGCCATTGCCTCGCTCATCCGGACGCGCAGGCGGCCACCCACGCGCTCCTCCAGGTCGACATCCTCGAGCCAGCGGCGCAGGCCTTCGGCCGTCGCCATCAACTCGAAAACCGCCGTCCGCGGGGCGTCCAGCTCCGTCTGGATCTCGACCCGGTCGCTCATCGGCCGAGTATGGCCTACAGCAGCTTCACCGCCGCGACGAGATCGGTCAGGCCCTGGCGAGCGTCGGCGAAGTACATGCCCGTCTTGGGGTCGACAAACAGCTCGTTGTCGATGCCGGCGTAGCCGGCTGCCATCGAGCGCTTGATCACGACGATGCTCCTGGCCTGGTCGACATCGAGGATGGGCATGCCGTAGATCGGGCTCTGCGGGTTCGACCGGGCGGCCGGGTTGGTCACGTCGTTGGCGCCGATGACCAGAGCCACATCGGTCCGCGCGAACTCGGGGTTGATCTCCTCCATCTCGCGCAGCTGGTGGTAGGGAACGTTGGCCTCGGCCAGCAGCACGTTCATGTGGCCGGGCATGCGGCCCGCCACCGGGTGGATGGCGTATGAGACCTCGACCCCGCGACCCTCGAGCAGCTCGGCCAGCTCGCGCACGGCGTGTTGGGCCTGGGCCACGGCCAGGCCGTAGCCGGGCACGATGATCACCTTCTGGGCGTACGCCAGCTGGATCGCGACATCGTCCACGGCGACCTCCCGGACGGTGCCGGTGGCGCCCCCGGCACCGGCCGCTGCGGCCGCTGCCCCGCCGCCAAATCCCCCGAGCATCACGTTGAGCACCGAGCGGTTCATGGCGTCGGCCATGAGCTTGGTGAGGATCGCGCCAGAGGCGCCGACCAGCGCGCCGGCGATGATCAGCACGGGATTGAGCAGGACCAGGCCGGCAAAGGCGGCGGCCAAGCCGGTGCCCGAGTTGAGCAGCGATATGACGACCGGCATGTCTGCGCCGCCGATGGGCATGACCATGGTCACGCCGAAGGCCAGCGCGGCGAGCACGATCACGGCAAGGATTGCCATCTCCAACCCGGCAACGTCGATCACGCCGAGCGCGCCGAGTACCAATGCGACAGTGCCGCCGATGGCCACCACCGCCAGCGCCCCGGTCAGGATGCGATGGCCGGGGAACATGATCGGCGCACCGCTGATGAAGCCCTGCAGCTTGCCTGTGGCGATGACGGAGCCCGAGAACGCCACTGCGCCAAGGATCGATCCGGCGACAACGAAGATGCTCAGCCAAACGTCCGCGTGAGCTGTCTGAACCGCGGTCCAGTAGTCCTCGATCGCGATCAGACCGGCCGCGCCGCCGCCGACAGCATTGAAGATGCTGACCAGCTGCGGCATCGCGGTCATCTTGACCTTGCGCGCGCTGTACCAGCCGAGGCCGCCACCGATGAGGGTGCCGACGATGATGATGGGCCAGGCCAGGCCCTCAGTCTGGCCCGTCACCGGCGAGCCGAGCACGACCAGCTGGACCCCCGTCACGACGACGGCCAGGACCATGCCGGCGGCGGAGATGAGGTTGCCCCGCCGCGCGCTTACCGGCGAGTTCATCATGTGCAGGCCGACAACGAAGAGCGACGCGGCGAGCACGTAGGCGAAATGGATCAGGGTCTGGAGAGGTCCGAGCTCCATCGGGATCAGGCCTCCCGCCCGGCGTCCTGGCCGGTTTCCGCGGGCGTCGGCACGGCCGACACCTCGCGCCGCTTGAACATCTGCAGCATCCGGTCGGTCACGACGTAGCCGCCGACCACGTTCATCGCCGCGAAGATGACCGCCACGAAGGCGATGATCTGGCTCAGCGGCTCGTTGGCCGTGGCGGCGATCAGCATCGAGCCCACCAGCACGATGCCGTGGATGGAGTTCGCGCCCGACATCAACGGGGTGTGCAGGGTGGCCGGAACCTTGCTGATCACCTCGAACCCGACCAGCACGGCCAGGATGAAGATGGTCAGCGCGGCAACGAGCTCGAACGTCATCGCGATCCCTCCGCCGCCGGCGACTGCGGATTGAGCAGCCCGAGCGTCTGTTGCTGTACGACCGCGCCGTCGTGGGTGATGACCGTGGCGCGGGTGATCTCGTCCTCGAAGTCGAGGTTCAGCGCACCGTCCTTCAGGAAGTGCGCCAGGAAGGTGCCGAGGTTGCGGGCGTAGAACTGGCTGGCGCCGGCGGGCATCGTCGCCGGCAGGTTGGTCGGCGCCAGGATCAGCACGCCGTTCTGCGTCGTGATGCGCTCGTCAGGCCTCGACAGCTCCACATTGCCACCCAAGGGGCTGGCCGCCATGTCGACGATGACCGACCCCGGCTTCATCCGGCCGACGGCATCGGCGGTGACCAGCAGCGGCGGTCGGCGGCCCGGCACCTGGGCTGTGGTGATGACCACGTCCATGCCGCCGATGTGCTCGTTGAGCTCCTGCTGCTGGGCGGCTCGCTCCTCGGCGGTCAGCTCGCGGGCATAGCCGCCCTCGCCGGTCGCGTCAGCAACCGATTTCAGGGTGATGAACTGCGCGCCGAGTGACTGCGCCTGCTCCCTGGTCTCCGAACGTACGTCGTATGCCTTCACCACCGCCCCGAGACGTCGGGCGGTGGCGATCGCCTGCAGGCCGGCCACGCCCACGCCAAGGACCAGCACGTTGGCGGGCTTGGCCGTGCCGGCGGCGGTCGTCAGCAGCGGAAAGTAGCGGCCGTAGGCCTCGGCGGCAATCAGCACCGCGCGATATCCCCCCACGTTCGCCTGCGACGAAAGCGCGTCCATCGACTGAGCGCGGCTGAGCGTTCGCGGCAGCGCATCCAGGCTGATGGCCGTGACCCCAGCGTCCGCCAGCAGCTTCATCGCCTGCGGGTCGAGCAGCGGCTGAAGCAGGCCGACCAGGGCCTGGCCGCGACGCAGTCGCTGGAGGTCCTCGGCTGCCGGACGCTGGACGGCCAGGACGACATCGGACTGCGCGTACAGCTCCTCACGGCTGACGATCTGTGCGCCGGCATCGGCGTAGGCGGTGTCGGGCAGGCTGGCCCCGTCACCTGCGCCTTGCTCGACCAGCACCTGATTGCCGCTGCCGGTCAGCTTGGACAGGGCCTCTGGAACGAGGGCCACACGGTTCTCGTTGGGCGCGCGCTCTTTCGCGACACCGATCTTCATGGACGACACCTAGGGCGACGGGGCTTGGGCACTTCTGGGAATGCGCCGAGAAGGATAGCGGCCAGTCGCCGAATGTGCCGTACGCTCCTCGCGTGAGCACTCCGGGCCATCCCCTGCTCCGAGATCTGGCCGCCGCGCTGCCCGCCATGCGGCTCCTTCAGCAGCCGGCTGATATCGAGGCCTATCGGTTCGACGAGACCGAATACATGCGGCCGGGCATGCCCTTGGGGGTCTGCTTTCCGCGATCGACCGAGGACGTCCAGATGATCGTCGGGCTGTGCGGCCGACATGGCGTTGCCATCGTCCCGCGGGGAGCCGGCACGGGACTGTCCGGTGGCGCAGTCGCGATCGATGGCGCCCTGACCGTCGCATTCACGGCGATGGACCGCATCGTCGAGATTGATCCGGCCAACCTGACAGCAACCGTCCAGCCGGGCGTCATCAACGCGGACCTGGGGCGCGCCGTGGCCGATCACGGCCTGCTGTATCCACCCGACCCGGCCAGCTTCGAGATCTGCACGATCGGCGGCAACCTGGCCGAAAACTCGGGTGGCCTGCGCTGTGTCAAGTACGGCGTCACCCGCGACTGGGTGCTCGGGTTAGAGGTGGTCCTGGCCGACGGCTCCCTCATTCGGACCGGCGGCAAGACCGTCAAGGACGTCGCCGGCTATGACCTGACGGGGCTCTTCGTCGGCTCCGAAGGCACGCTGGGGCTGATCACCCGGGCGACACTTCGGCTCATGCCCATGCCGCCGGCCAAGCTGACCCTGCTGGCCTTCTTTCCCACGGTGGTAGCTGCCGGTGAGGCCGTCAGCCTGATCACGGCAGCGGGCATAGTGCCGGTAACGCTCGAGCTGATGGACGCATTCACCATCGCCGCCGTCGAGGACATGCACGGGCTGGGACTCGATCGCGACGCGGCCGCGATGCTGATGGTCGAATCGGACGCCGGCGGCGCGGCCGGCGACCGCGAGCTCACGGCGGCCGAGGAGGCCTGCCGCCGGGCCGGCGCTTCGGCCACGATGCGTGCCACCGACGAGCGGGAAGCCGACTGGCTGCGCCAGGCCCGCCGCGCCGCCCACCCCGCGCTGGAGCGGGCGGGCGTCGCGCGGATGGATGACGTCGGCGTGCCGCGCAGCCGCATCCCAGAGATGCTTGCCGCGATCGAGGAGGTCTCGCAGCGACTGGGCCTGCGGGTGGGCGTCTTCGGGCATGCCGGCGACGGCAACCTCCATCCGACGTACGTGGTGGACCGCAACGACCCAGACGCGGAACAGCAGATCGAGGAGGCGCGCGGCGAGATCTATCGTGCCGCCCTGGCGCTGGGCGGCACGGTCACCGGCGAGCACGGCACCGGACTGACCAAGCGCCCCTATCTCGAGCTCCAGCGCGGGCCGGCAGCGCTCGCCGCCATGCGCGCCGTCAAGCTCGCTCTCGACCCCCGCGGGCTGCTCAACCCGGGCAAGGTGATCAGCCTGTGAGAGCCCTGCAACGCCGCCCCGTTGTGGCTTCCACGGGCGAGCAAGCCTGACCGGCGGACCATCGCTGGGCACCGTCTCAAGCAACACCAAGGAGGCAGTTGATGTCACAGACGACGGACTCCGGCATCGAGGTCGAGTACCCGGTCGACGACGGTACCTACAACCTGATGGTCACCCTGACCGAAAAGCTCCAGGCGCTGCAGGCGTACGAGCAGTACGCCGAGGACGTCGATGGGCGCGAGCAGGAGCTCTACCGCGAGCTGATCGAGGAGGACAGCCGCCACGCTCAGCGGATCTACGAGGTGCTCAAGGAGCGCATGAGCCGCTAGCCCCGCAGGCGAGCATCAAGAAGCCCGGCCTCAGGCCGGGCTTCTTCGTTACGTGGCTCGGGCGGTGCGGCTGATCAGTCGTCTTCCCACTCGACTCGAGCGCGGAAGCTTGCCCAGTCGCCGCTGTCCAGCCGGATTCGGACGCGATAGACGTCCGGCGCCAGGTCGGCGTTCAGCCAGGCGATGCCGCCACACCCACTCCGGTCACACCACGGCGCCGAGGGCAGGAGCGCGACCACGTGCCCCTTCGAGTTGAGCAACCGAACGCTCACCTGTCCGTGGCTGTACCAGCGGACGCGGATCTCCACGTCGCCGCGCATGCCGACCTTGCGTGTACGCATGGTCTTGGATGGATCGAGCGTGTTGACCCACGCCTCCGCGCCGCGGGTCGGGATGGGTGAGGAAGTCGGGCTGGCCGTCGGCGTCGCACTTGGCTTGGGCGTGGCCGTCGGCGCTGTGGTTGGCTTTGGCGTGGCGGTCGGCGTCGCGCTCGGCTTTGGCGTGGCCGTCGGCGCAGTGGAAGGCGTCGGCTCCGGCGCAACCGCGTCGGTCAGCGGGCTCAGCTTGCGGATTGCCCCGCCCGCATCGACCCTGCCGCCGCCGATGACCGTGCCGATCGGCACCGCCGTGGAGAGCAGCGCGTTCTCGACCTGCCGCTTGGTGGCGTTGGGCGTCCGGCTGAGGACCAGCGCGGCGATGCCCGAGACAACCGGTGCCGCCGCAGACGTACCGCAGAACGAGCGCCACTTGGAGCCGATCGAGGTGGTGTGGGTGCAGCCCGGGGCGGCAATCCGGACCCACGAGCCGCGGTTGGAGAAGTTGTAGATCTTGTCGGCGCTGGTGGTGCCGGCAACGCTGATCACGCCAGGGTAGGCAGCCGGATAGAACTTCTTGGTCGTGCTTGCATTGCCGGCTGCCGCGACGACCACGACACCCTTCGCCACGGCGTAGTCGATGGCGTCGCGCAGGACGGTCGTACCACTCGCCCCACCAAGGCTCAGGTTGATGACGTTGGCGCCGTTGTTGGCCGCCCAGATGATGCCGGCCGAGATGTTGCTCCAGGTGCCGCCGCCCGAGGCGTTGAGCACCTTGACCGGCAGGATGCGGCATTTCCAGCACATCCCGGCCACACCCACGCCGTTATTGCCAGCGGCGGCGATGATCCCAGCGGCGGGCGTGCCATGGTCACCGTCGTCCTTGGTGACCGAGCTGTTGGCCACGAAGTTCCAGCCCGGCAGCACGCGGCCGCGCAGGTCCGGGTGCCTGGCCTGCACCCCGGTGTCGAGCACCGCGACGATGGGCCCCTTCGCGCCGGTCGTGACCTGCCATGCCCTGGGTGCGCTGACGCGCCGGGCGAACCACTGCTTGGACCACAGCGGATCGGTCGGTACGGTGACGGCATGAGCCTCGCCGTCGTCCTCGACGCCGAGCACGGCGGGGTTCTGGGCCAGCTCGCGGCGAACCTTGTTACGGTCCGGACCGGTGACCTTGACGACGACCGCACCGATCTCGTCGAGCCGCCCGATCTCGGTCGCCTCGCCGGCCACCCTCAGGCCGTCGAGCGACGCACCCGGCTTGACCCGGACGATCAGGGCGCCCTTCTCCTCGCCGCTGCCCCGCTGGCGCGGCGATCCACCGCGACCCTCGGCCACCGCCGGCACGATGGCCGGCAGGCAGACAGCGATTGCCAATACGAATATGCCAAGCGCGCGGGCCGGCTTGGCGTGCAGGTATCCCACCTGATCCCCTCCGCGTGTGGCGGCGCACTGGGGGCGCCGCAACGTGACGTGACGTGTCTGCCCGATACTCCGTCGAGCTCCGCTCCGGATGAACGACCCGGCGGTCCCAGACCGCCCTGACCTTGGTCCCGGTGCCTCTCGGCGGCGCAGCCGGTGCGGCAGGGAGGCGCGTACGATCGGCGCCGATGCGCCCGCCTTCGCCCGTCCAGCCACCCGTCATCCCGCTTCGGCGCCCCACGCGCCGCGGGCTGTCTGCCGATGGCCATGTTCCGCCCGGGGTGCTGCTCGGCACCCTCGCCGCGCTGGTCGTGGTGGTGGTCGCCAACAACAGCATGGGCGCGCTGGCCCAGCCCGAGATCCAGCGCGACTTCGGCGTGGGACCGGCCGATGTGGGCTGGGTGGTCTTCGGCTTCGCCGGGTCGTTCGCGGTCGCGACGGCGGTCTGGGGTGCCCTTGGCCGGCGCTTCGGTGTCGGCCGTTCACTGGCCACGGCCATCGGCCTGCTCAGTGTGGCCAGCGTGGCGGCGGCGCTGGCGCCGGACCTGCCCACCCTGATCGGTGCCCGCGTGCTACAGGGAGCAGGTGCCGGCGCCATACCGACGCTCGGTACCGCTCTCGTCGGCGCCCGCTTCGAGGGACCTCGGCGCGCTGGCGCGCTGGGGATCATCGTTGGCTCGGTCGGCGTCGGGCAGGCGGTCGGGCCGGTGCTCGGCGGAGCCCTCATCGACGCGCTCGGCTGGCACGCGGTCGTCGGTTTCTCCGCCATCGGGGCCCCGTCGCTGCTGTTGGTCCTGCGCGCCCAGCCCGCTGCCGGCGAACCCGAGGCGCGACTGGACCTCGTCGGGGCGGTGCTCGTCGCGGCGGCGGCGCTCAGCGCGGTACTGCTGCTCAATCGCCTGCCCGTTGTGGGCGCGGTGCCCCTGACGCTCGCGGGCCTGTTGGTCCTCGTCCTGGCGCTCGTCGGCCTTAGCTGGCATGTCGTTATGCGCGCCGGGAGGTTTCTGCCACGCGAGATAGTGCTCGACCCCGTCTACCGGCGACTGGTCGCGCTGGGCGCGATTGGCATGAGCGTCTTCCTCGGCGCCCTCGTGATCATGCCCATCGCCGTTGCCGAGGCCCAGGGTCGATCGGGCCTGGAGCTGGGGCTGCTGCTCGTTCCGATGGCGGTGACGACCGCTGTTCTCTCGCCGAACAATGGGCGCATCACGCGTCGCTTCGGCCGCTCGTCGGTCGTTCGCTTCTCGTTGGCCGCACTGGTCGCCGGTGCGCTGCTGTTGGCTGTCCTGGGAGCGTCCGCACCCGGCGAGCTGATCGCGGCAGCGATGGTGCCGCTAGGTATCGGCTTCAGCCTGCTCAATGCGCCGCTGCTCGACCAGCTCATGCAGCGCTTCCAGGGCTCGCTTGCACCGATCGCGGTCGGCAGCTACAACCTGGTGTACTTCCTGGGCGGGTCCCTCGGTGCAGCTCTCGCCACCGCCCTCGTCCAGCAACAGGTGTATCTGCCGCTATTGTCCGACGCCGTGGGGACTGGCTACCCGAGCGCCCTGGTGCTGCTTGCAACGGCCCCAGCGCTGACCGCCCTGCTGGCGGGCCGGAGTGAGCCGGCGGCCATGGTGGAGTCGGAGACAATCCGCCCGTGACCGAGTCACGCAATGACCCCGGGCCGGAGGTCGCCGCCGCTCGAGCGGCCGACGTCCTGGACGCCGCCGTTCACCCACTGCAGCTGGCGGACGTGCAGGCCACCATCCGGCTGGGGACGTCGTCATGGACGGACCCGACGATGACCGCCGGCACCGTGTTCTATCCGGCGGGGGCCGACACCGCCGAGGAGAGGCTGAACTATTACGCCAGCCAGTTTCCACTGGTCGAGGTCGACGCGACCTATTACGCGCTGCCCGTTCGCCGCACCTCCGAGCTGTGGGTACAGCGAACGCCGCCGGACTTCGTCTTCGACGTCAAGGCGCATGCGCTGCTGACCGGTCAGCCGACTGAGATCAAGCGGCTGCCGAGATACCTTCGCGACGAGCTGCCCGCCGAGCTTCATGACAAGCGTCGGATCTATGCGCGCGACCTGCCCGAAGACGCTCGCGACGAGGTCTGGCGCGCGTTCCGCGATGGTCTCGAGCCGCTGCGCGAAGCCGGCCAGCTCGGGGCGGTCATCCTGCAATACCCACGCTGGTTCTTTCCCATCTCAGAGAGCCGGGACGCGATCCTCGAGGCGCGCGAGAGGCTCGCCGGCTTGGCCTGCGCGGTCGAGTTGCGCAACGGCTCATGGTTCAACG
The DNA here is from genome assembly GCA_035540555.1 of Candidatus Limnocylindrales bacterium. Lineage (GTDB taxonomy): Bacteria > Chloroflexota > Limnocylindria > Limnocylindrales > CSP1-4 > JALYGJ01. The sequence goes on from DATLGJ010000030.1 coordinate 38,064, forward strand.
ACAAGAACCGGGAGCGCACGCTGCGCTTCCTCTCGGACAACGCGATCCCGTTCGTGATAGTCGACGAGCCGCAGGGCATGAAGAGCAGCGTCCCGCCGATCGCGGCGGTGACCTCACCGGAGTTGGCTGTGGTGCGTTTCCATGGCCGCCGCGCCGAAACCTGGGAGCAGCCCAACATCCCCGTCGTCGAGCGCTTCCGCTACCTGTACGAGCGTGACGAGCTGGCTGAATGGGTGCCGCGGCTGCTGGATGCGGGTCGTGACACGCGCGACATGCACGTGCTCATGAACAACTGCTACGCCAACTACGGGGCCACCAACGCTCGGGAGCTGGCCGGCCTGCTTGCCGATCTGAAGCCCGCCTGAAAGCCGATCGACGCCTTGTCGATGTCGACTTTCGCTCAGCTGCGGCGACCATTGAGACCGCGACAAGGAGGTGGCATATGAGCGATCCGAACCGAGACGAGGAGCGCCGAGAGGCGCTGCCCGAGCACGAGTATCGACCCCAGCGCGGGGTCGGCGCCGGCGTCAGCGGTGCCGGCACATCCGAGCAGGGCGACATGGGCGACGAGCAGGAAGGCGGCCGCCAACCCGGCGATGAGCTGACCGGCGAGGGAGAGCCGGCAGCGGACATCTAGCCTCGTCCACGCCCACTGGATGCAGCCGCCCTGGCAGATCCAGCCTCAGCCGCGGCTTAAGGTCGGTTGAGCCGGCTGGTCGTCGACCACCTCGACGGTTGCCGGCAGGGCAGCCGGCGTCGGTGGCGCGTCGAGCGCTGCGAGGGTGGTCCGCGGGCGTGACTCCGTCCGCAGAACGAGGCCCACGGCGAGCACGATCATCGCCCCGCCGACGACGATGGTCAGCCCGATCTCCTCGCTGAGGATCAGCCAGCCCAGGAGGATGGCCACGACCGGATTGACGTAGGCATAGGTGGCAACCTTTGACACAGGCGCGTGCTGTAGCAGCCAGGTGTAGGCGGTAAAGCCGACTATCGAGCCGAAGACCACCAGATAGGCCAACGCCAGCATCGATTCAGTCGAGAATTCGCGCCCAGCTTGGAGCAGGCCCACCTCGCCGGCGAGCAGCCCGGCGGCGACGAGCCCCGCACCGCCGAGCAGCATCTGCGCCGCCGTGGAGGCCAGCGGATCGGCCGGCAGACTCAATCGCTTGGAGTAGAAGGAGCCGACGGCCCAGCTCCCCGCGGCCGCGATCAGCATCAGCATCCCGGCCAGTTCGACGGTGCCGTCGATCCCGCGGGGGATGACCAGCACGGCCACCCCGGCGAAGCCGACCAGCACGCCAACCGTCGTCCCGCGAGCGATGCTGTCGCCGCCCAGCAAGCGGAGACCCACCACCCAGAGAGGAACGACCGCGATGATCAATGCTGCCAGCCCGCTGGGGACGCTCTGCTCGCCGATCATCACCAGGCCGTTGCCGCCCAGCAGCAGGGTGAGCCCGACGAAGGCCGAACCGGCCAGCTGCGGCCGGCTGAGACGCATGACGGCCGGTCCTCGGCGAAGCGCGACGAAGCCGGCCATCAGGGCACCGGCGAGAAGGAAGCGGCCACCCGCCGAGAGCAGCGGCGGCATCGTCTGGACGACCACCGCGATCGCCAGGTAGGTCGAGCCCCACACCAGATAGACGGTCACGAGGGCGGTCCAGATCGACCACGGCGAGACCGCCCGATCACCGCCGGAAGGGTTCACGGAGCCCACGGTAACCCTGTTCTCATATCCGAGTACGGAGGCGTAACTACGTAGTCAATTCCGTAGGTTCTCGGATAGGCGGGGGTAGTGCGGATGGGCATGCTGGTGCTCGTCGAGAAAGCAATCCGCTGGATCGACCCCAATCAGAACAACCCGCTCAGTCCCGGCCCTTACACGGCGGGGCCCGAGGACGAGCATTAGGAGCCGGATCGGCGCTGGGGCGCGGTCCGGCTCCGGCATTTCCGGCAGATCGCTCCGATCAGGTGGGTCGACGCGAAGCGTGGGGGAGCGTGGGAGAGCAGCCCGGCCGAGCGGCGGCGACCTATCATCGACGCGCCATGCAGCGCCTCTCATGGAACTTCGATCAGCTGGGCCCGCGACGCCTTGACATGATCCTGCTGGCCACGGCGCTGGTCCTCGCGCTGTCGCTCTTTGTGATCGTCTCCGATCCGCAATTTGGCTTTGCCATCACGGATCGATCGCTCTATGTGGTGATCATCTCGCTGACCGCGCTCGGCGCGATCAGCCTGGCTGGCCTGGCGCTGGCCCGGTACCGCGAATCGGGTCGCCTGGCCGGTCTCTTCCAGAGCAGCGCCTTTCTCGCACTGGCGTGGCTCGGTGTCGTCAACCTCAGCCTGATCGTCCTGCGCCTCGAAGGGCGCCTGGGACTCACCCTCGGCCAGCCCGAGCAGCTGCCCCTATACGTGCGAACGATGGTCACCATCGTGGCCGCCGCGCTCTTTGCGGTGGGTGGATTGGCAGCGATGGGGCTGACACGGCAGCGGCCACCGAGCGTACGGCGAACGCTCCTCCTCCCGGTCCTGGCAATGTCCGCCGCGACTGCCATCCTTTACCCCCTCCGCGAGCTGCTACCGCCGTTCATCGACGAGACGGGCATGCAGGCGCTGATCGCCGACCGCCAGGCATCCGCGCCGCTGCCCGGCGTCACGGCCCTGGGCCTTCTGCTGCCCGGCATGACCGCCGTCGTGTTCCTGGTCGGGGCGCTGGCCTACCGCCGCTCGTACATGCGTGATGGGCCGGTCGCTGATGGCTACCTGGCCGTTGCGCTGCTGATCGGCGCCTTCGCCGAACTTCATTTCATGTTCTACCCGTCCACGTTCCTGCCCCTGGTGACAACCCAGGACGGCCTGCGGGTCGCCTTCTTCCTGGTCCTGCTGCTGGGCATCAATGCCGAGTCCCGATCCGACCTGCGCGCCCTGCGTTCGGCCTATGCGGCGATGGATCGGCTGCGCCAGTCGGAGGCCGAACGCGCCACCCTCGAAGAGCGCACTCGGCTGGCGCGTGAGCTCCATGATGGGCTGGCGCAGGACCTCTGGTTCGCCAAGCTGAAGCACGAGCGGCTGGTATCGATGGTTCCCGAGGAAGCCCGGCCGCTGGCCGCCGAGGTGACCCAGGCACTCGACTCTGCCATCGCCGAAGCCAAGCAGGCCGTCGTCACGATGCGCACCGACGATCGCGCCGAGCCGCTGCCGGAGCTGCTCGGGCAGGTGGTCGAGGACTTCGGCAGTCGCTCGGGACTGCGCACCGACTTTCAGGCCGAGGACCTGCCGGCCGCACTGCCGCCGCGAACCCAGGCAGAGGTACTGCGCGTGCTGCAGGAGGCGTTGACCAATGTGCGCAAGCACGCCGATGCGACCGTCGTCAGGGTCAACGCAGAGGTGGCCAGCGGGCGCCTGCAGCTCCACGTCGTCGACAATGGCCGCGGCTTTCGGCCGGAGGACACGAGTGGCGACGGCGTTGGGCTGCAGGGCATGAAGGAGCGGGCGCGCTTGATGGGTGGCGAGCTGCGCGTGATTTCCCAGCCGGCGGGTGGCACCCACGTCCAGCTCACCGTGCCACTTGCGGGCAACGGCGCGAGCCAGTGACCGGACAGCGAGGGAGAGTTCGATGAGTCAGCCGGGTCAGACATTGCGCGTCATGCTGGTTGACGACCACGCCCTGGTCCGCTCGGCTGTGCGGCAGGCCATCAGCGCGCCCGATGTCGAGCTGGTCGGCGAGGCGGCCAGCGCGGAGGAGGCTCTCGCTCTCGCGCCGGTGCTGCGGCCCGACATCATCCTGCTCGACATCGACCTGCCCGGCATGGGTGGCCTGCAGCTGCTGCAGGAGCTTGCTCCGCGGCTTCCGCAGACCAGGATCGTCATGCTGACGGTCTCGTCATCCGAGCGAGACCTGCTCGATGCCGTAGCCCGCGGTGCGAGCGGCTATCTGACCAAGGACCTGAGCCCGGAGGCGCTGCTTCGGACGCTGCGCGGGACCCAGCGTGGAGAGCTGGCCATGTCACGGCGCTTCGCAGCGCGCGCCTTGCGTCACTTCGCCGAAGCCGCTCGCCGAGGACGAGTCACGGCCGGTGTCGAGGACGACCTGATGGGCCTCAGCCCGCGCGAGAACGATGTGCTGGCGATGCTTGCCGACGGCCTGACCGATCGTGAGATCGCCGGAGCACTGACGATCTCACCCAGGACCGTTGAAACCCACGTCAGCAACATCCTGCACAAGCTGGGGGTGCGCAACCGGGCAGAGGCCGCGCAACGCTATCGCGAAGGCCAGTAGTGCGCCTGGGCGACAGGCTGACAGGGCCCGCGGCCGGGAGACTTCGCCGGGACGATCAGGCGCCGGTGATCATCGGCCAGACCCACCACATGACGAGCAGCGCGAGGAAAAGTCCGAGCAGTCCCAGCGCGATCTGCACCGGCAGGCGACCGCTTTCGCCGCTCGTGCGGGGGCGCCGTGGCGCGTTGTCTTCGTCGTCGTTGTGGGGCGTGGCCGTCATGGGCAGAGCATGCTGGGCTGGACAGCCGCGGAGCACCCGCGGGTCGGCGGTGCTCGTTGCAGTCGGCTTTCGGCTGCTGAGCACGGCCGGCCGGGCTTGACGAGGCCGAGACAATTCGAGATGTGGACGGCAGGGCGCGGTAGCGCCCCAGCCAGAGCCATAGGGCTCCCGATGACCGGCCGGGCCCGCCGTCCCACCAGCAGGTTCTGCCCGTGCGTCCGTCCCCCGCGGGAATGCCCGCCACGATTGCCGGGCGCCTGCCACGACGGGAGACCGCGGTGAGCCAGGGCGCCAGCTGGCGACTCTTCGTGCGACTTGCCCTCATCGTGGGGTTGACGTTCCAGGCCTGCGGCGCTCCGCAGCCAGTGCCCACCACCGACCCGGCGCCGCCACCGACGCCCAGCGTGCCGCCGACACTGACGCCGCCGCCGGCACCGACCGCACCCCCGACGCCCTCCCCCACGCCGCCACCGCGGCATGGTCATGACGGCGTCATCGACCTCGCCGGGCTGGCCCACGACTCGCGCGACCTGCTCTATCGCACGCCCGGCGGGGCGGTAGCTGCCGGAACGCCCGTCCGGATCCGCCTGCGCACCTTCTGGAACGACGTGACGGGCGTCAGGCTGCGCCTGTTCAGCGTCAATAGCGGCGCCGAGCAGATGCTCGAGATGCAGCTCGCCGCCGAGAACGTGGACTGCTACGAGGATTCTCCGGCCGTCGGGGACAACACCTGCGACTTCTGGGAGGCGCGGCTGGACAACGGCGACGCCGACAACATCTGGTACCGCTTCATCGTCAGCGACGGCGGCGCCACGGCCTACTACGCCGACGACACCTCGGCCCTGGACGGCGGGCTGGGGCGGGGCACGTCGGCGGGCGTCGACAACAGCTACGCGCTGATGGTCCACGAGCCGGGCTTCGAAGCGCCCGCCTGGCCAGGCAGCGCCGTCGCCTATCAGATCTTCCCCGACCGCTTCCGCAACGGCGACCCGACCAACGACCCGCAGACCGGTGACGTGCGCTATGACGACCCCGTGCTGTTGCTGCCATGGGACACCCTGCCCGAGGGCTACTGCCGGCGTTACGCCGACGCGGCGGAGGCGTGTCCCTGGCGCTTCGACGATGATCCACCTGCGTGGAGCCCGAGGATCGAGGGCCCACGCGGTCGCGACTACATGGGGGGCGACCTGCGCGGGGTGATCGAGCGGCTGGACTACCTGGCCGAGCTGGGCGTCGACACGCTCTATTTCAACCCGCTCTTCGCCGCCGGCTCGAACCACCGTTACGACACCCGCGACTACACGGTCATCGACCCGTACCTGGGCACCGAGGCCGACTTCGAGGAGCTGATCCGCGAAACCGACGCCCGCGGCATGCGCGTGATCCTGGACGGCGTCTTCAATCACACCTCCTCGGACAGCCCGTGGTTCGATCGTTATGGGCACTACGACGAGGTGGGCGCCTGTGAGAGCGCGGAGTCACCGTGGCGCGAGTGGTACTACATGACGACCAGCCGCGGCCCCTGCGTCGGACCGAACGGCCCCGGCACCTCGAATTACCAGAGCTGGTTTGGCTTCGACACCCTGCCCATCCTGCTCAAGATCAGGCCGCCGGTGCAGGATTATTTCCTGACGGCGCCGGACAGCATCACCCGCCGCTGGCTCGAGGCAGGCGCTGCCGGCTGGCGAATGGACGTTTCGGGCGACGTGTCGTTCCCGCGCGACTATTGGCGCATTTTCCGCGAAGTCGTGCGCGAGACGGATCCGGAAGCGCTGACGATCAGCGAGACCTGGCAGAAGGACGTCGCCCTGCTGCGCAACATCCGCGGCGACCGCTTCGATACGACGATGAACTACCGGCTGCGCGATGCAGTCCTTGGCCTGCTGGCGCCGCAGCCGTTCGACGCAAAGGGGTTTCCCGACAGCGGCCAGCCGCTGGCGCCGTCGCGCTTTGCGGACCGCCTGCTGTCGATCCAGGAGGACTACCCGGCCGCGGCCTTCTTCACCCTGATGAACCTGCTCGACTCGCACGACACGCAGCGGGTCCTCTGGGCGCTCACGCCCGGACCTGCCACGCGCGAGGGCCGCGAATTCGACCAGGACAACCTGGCCGAGGGCAAGCAACGCGTCCGGCTGGCCTCGCTGATCCAGTTCAGCGTGCCCGGCATGCCCCAGATCTACTACGGCGGTGAGGTCGGCCTGACCGGTGACGACGATCCCGACGACCGGCGAACCTACCCGTGGCCGGATCTCGGGGGTGAGCCGGACATGGCGCTTTTCGACCACTACCGCTCCCTGGCGGAGCTGCGTCGGGAGCTGTCGGCGATGGTCGATGGGGATCTGAGCGTGCCGTACGCAGACGACGCCAGCGGATCGGTCGCGCTTGCCCGTCGCAACGAGCAACAGGCGGTGCTGGTGGTGATCAACGCCGGGAACACCGAGCAGGCGATCACCGTTCCGCTCGACGGCCTGGCACCGGATGGCAGCGCCTTCCGCGCCGTGTTGGCGGTCAACGGCACCGAGCTTGTCGGCGCCACCGCCGTCGAGGGAGGGCTGTCGGTGCGCCTGCCGGCGCTCGGCGCCCTCGTGCTGGCGGCCGACCGACTCGACCGCCCGGCCGCCCCGGCGGGACTGCGCGCCAGCGACGTGGGTGATGGCTATATCGAGCTGAGCTGGCCGGCCACCTCGGCCGCGCGCTACAACCTCTACCGCAGCCCGCTGTCAGGCGGCGGATGGGTGCGCATCACCGAGCAGCCACTGACCGAAGGATCATTCCGCGACGAGGGACTCGAAAACGGACGCCTGTACCACTACGTCGCCACCGCCCTCGACGATGCCGGCAACGAGAGCGACTTTTCCAACGAGGCGTCAGAGGCGCCGCGGCTGTCGATCCATTCCGTCCGACTGGCAGGCCCGGTGCAGGTCAGCCATGTGGTCAGCGCGGTCGAGCCGACCGAGCCGATCTGCGCCGAGGTGGTGCTCGCCGACCCGGTGGAGGGCGCGCCCCCGCCCGGCCTCTCGCTCGAGCTGGGCTTCGGCCGGGGTGGGAGTCCACCCGACGATGAGTGGAGCTGGACGGGCGCGTCGCCGACTTCTGTCGAGGGGCAGACCGTGCGGGCCTGCGCCGGGCTCCTGCCCGAGGTGACCGGCGACTACGACTACCTCTTTCGGCTGCCGCCGATGCACGGGCGCGAGCCGCTCTACGCCGATGCCGACGGCCTCTTCGAGGCAGGGCTCGCACCCCGCAGCCCAGGCCGGCTGACGGTCACACCCAGCCCCGACGACCAGCCGCCGGGCGCACCGGTCGAGCTGCACATCGTGTCTGCTACGCCGACTACGATCCAGTTGGCCTGGCGGGCGCCGGCGGGTGAGGCTATCGGTCTCTACGAGGTGTCCCGGTCAGACAGCCGCGATCCGAAGTCCACGGCGCTGGCCCGCACCGCGGAGCCGGTCTATCTCGACACGGACGTGGTGGAGGGCGAGACCTATACCTACCGGGTCGTCGCGGTCGACACCTCCTGGAACCGCTCCCCGGCAGCGGAGGCGTCGGCCACCGCCGCCGCGCGGGTGGTGGAAGTCACCTTTACGGTCAGCGTGCCGATCGCGAGCGGAGCGGCCGTCGGACGCGACGTTCACATCGCCGGAACGCTCAGCCGCCTCGATGGCGATCTGCCCGACTGGAATCCTGGCGGGGTCGCGCTCGAGCAGGTGAGCGACACCACCTGGTCGATCACGTTGCGCGGCAGCGAAGGCACTCAACTCGAGTACAAGTACACACTCGGCGACTGGGAGCACGTCGAGAAGGACAGCGCGTGCGGCGAGATCGACAACCGCCGGCTGGTCGTGTCGTTTGAGTCAGATGAGGGACAGCAGGTGAGTGACAGCGTGCCCAGCTGGCGCAACGTAGCTCCGTGCGGCGATTAACGCAGTTCCATGACCTCGGCCAGGGCTGCGCTGATCAAGCCGTGCACGTCGGCGCCGGTCTGGTTGGATAGCGCCACTATTGAGACCTCCACCTCGGGCAGGTAGGCGAAGGCAGCGGCGAAGCCGGGCAGCGCGCCGTCGTGGCCGTAGGCGACCATGCCGTCGCGGCTGGCCGAGATGATGCCCAGCCCGTGCTCGCCCGGCTGCGCCGGGACCGCCTCATCGAGAGCTGCGTGGCTGACCAGCTGTCCGCGGAACAACGCCTCCGAAAACTGGAGCATGTCGAGCGCGTTGGATGACAGGCCGCCGGCCGCGGAGCCCGAGGTGACGAGGCCCGTGTACGAGATGGCGCGCACGTTGTCGGGCTGGCCATCCATGTTGATGTCGAAGTGGCCGGCCACATCCATCTCCGGTGCCGGCTCCATGCCCTCCAGGAAGGTGGTCTCCATGCCGGCCGGCTCCAGGATGCGCTGCCGCAGGGCATCGGCCAGCGGCTGTCCGGTGGTGGTCTCGACAATCATTCCGGCGAGCGTGTAGTTGGTGTTCGAATAGGCCGTGCGGCTGCCCGGCTCGAAGTCGAGCGGCTGATCCTCGACCAGGGCGAGCACCTCAGTCGGCGTCCATTCGCGAGCGGGCTGGAGCAGGATCAACCGCGCGTAGTCTTCATGCCTGCCGAAGTCGGGCACACCGCTGGTGTGTGAGAGCAGTTGACGGACGGTGACCTGTCCCGCGAAAGGCGCTTCCGGCAGGTAGGCGCCAGCCGGCTCGTCGAGATCCACCAGGCCCTCGTCGACGAGCTGGAGGACGAGCGTGGCGACGAAGGTCTTGGTGATGCTGCCGATGCGAAAGCGATGCCCCGGCTGGATCGGCTCGCCATCGACGTCGTCAGTCGAGCCGGCAGCGAGCACCGCTGTCCGCCCGTCCGCGAGGCGCAGGCCGAGAACGGCGCCTGGCACGCCCTGCTGCTGGAGCCAGTCGTCGAGCAGGGGCTGCAGCGCGACAGCCAGACCGGAGTCGGCCGGGGCAGGTGGCGGTGGGTCGGCTTCCGGCGGCAGGCTGGCCGACGGCGGCGTCTCACCCGCGGGCAGCGTTGCCGGTGCCGGCAGCACGGGCGTTGGCGGGGGCGGATCCTCGGTCGGTGCGCCGCATCCGGCCAGGGTCAGCGCGGTCAGGGCGCACAGGCCCAGGGCGCTGGCTCTCGCTACGTGCGGCGCACTCCGGAGTGCCTGGGTCAGGCCGTGACCGGCTCGGCTGCGGGCTGGTCGACTGCGGTCAGGAAGTTCCACCATGCATCGAGCGCGCGGCTGGTGGCCTGCTCGATCGGCTCGGGCTGAGCGTCGGTGATGAGCGTGCGCAGCATCTCCCGCTCAGCCGCGGAGTGCTCGACGTCGAGCTCGCCATGAACGACGAAGAACTCGAGCGCGCGCGGATCGTCGACGCTGAAGTGCTTCTTCAAGCCGTCGATCTTGGAGCCGGCGACCTCTGGCACCTGGCGCTCGTAGGCGTAAAGGGCGGCCACGCCCTCCTCGACCGGCGCCTCGCGGCAAACCTTCTCGTACATGTCGACGAGCGCCTGGGTCGCATCATTGCGCGGGGCGCTGCGAACGTCATCCCGATCGACGCCGATGCCCTCGGCGAAGCGCAGCCATAGCTCGGCGTGGTTGTCGGGGCCGTGCTCCTCGTCCCAGAGGTTGTCGAGCAACTGCTGGCGGACCTCGGCGGACTCGGTCCGCGCGTGCATCGCGGACAGCAGCCGCGGGAACGCCGACTCGAAGGCAAAGTACTGGCGCGCATATTCCTGCAGCGCCTCCCGGGGCAGGGTGCCCTCGGTCCACTTCGTGTAGAAGGGATGGGTCAGCAGGTGGCGCTCGTCGATCTTCTTGTCGATCCGCTCGATCAGGTCCATTCGTCTCCCTTTCGCAGCCTCAGGTTGGGCCGAGTGTAGCGCGAGATCCCCCATCGCTAGACTCACCCGCCTGTGATGCTTACGACTCGGCGCCAGCTGCTGGCATTCGGAGCGATATCGCCGCGGGCTTTTGCGGTCCCGCCGCCGCTCAGGTGATGGGCTCCAGGCAGGGCCGGGCAAGCTTCGACGCCGCAGTCATCGGTGGCGGCATCATCGGCACGGCCGCGGCCACCTTCCTCGCTCGGTCCGGTCGATCAGTCGTTCTCTTCGAGCGCGAGGAGGTGGCGGCCGGAGCATCGGGCCGAAACTCGGGCGTGCTGCAGCACCCCTTCGACGGCCCGATGGCCACGCTGCATCGAAGGAGCCTGGCGCTGTACCGGGAGCTGGCCGGGGACGAGCCCGAGTTTTCCGTGGAGGCGCAGCCGGCCGGCCTGCTGATGGTCGGCCCGGATGGGCCTGACCTGCGCGAGGCAGCGCGGCTGCTCGCCGCGGATCATCCCGACCTCCGCCCCGAGTACGTCCCGGCGGACGAGCTGCGGCGCAACGAGCCGGCCCTGGCCGTGGGCATCGGCGCGTGCCGCCTGGCGACAGGCCACCCGGTGGTGCCGGCTGCGGCGACCCGGGCCTACGCCAGAGCCGCCCGGCGAGCCGGAGTCGACCTGCGCATCGGCCGGGCTGCACGTCCGCGCCTGACGGGCAGCCGGATCAGCGGGATCGTGATCGACGGCGGTGAGCACATTGATGCCGCGCAGGTCCTGGTCGCCGCCGGCCCCTGGTCGCCGACCCTCGTGCCGGCCTGGGCGGACCGGCCGCCCATCCGGCCGACCTACGGCGTTGTCGTCGCCGTACGGCTGGAAGATCCACCGCGCCAGGTCCTTGAGGAAATCGGCATCGACCCGGCGTCGGCGGAGGTACCGACCTCTTTCAGCCTGGTGACGGCGGACGGCGTCAGCAGCGTCGGCTCCACCTTCATGCAGGAAAGGCCCGATGCCGCGGAGATGCAGCAGGTGCTGCTCGAGGCCGGCAGGCGCTTCGTGCCCGCCCTCCGCGGGGCGCCGGTAGTGGGCGTTCGCTCGTGCGCGCGACCAGTCAGCTATGACGGACGACCTCTGATCGGGGCGGTCCGCGGGCTGGAAGGATTGTTCATCTGCGCGGGCCACGGCCCGTGGGGCATGTCGATCGGACCCGCGTCAGCCGAGCTCGTAACGGCCGTCATGACCGGGGACGCAGCAACCCAGGTGCCCGCCGAGCTGGGCGCTGAGCGCTACGCGGGCTAGCGCGGCGGGAAGACGACCCAGACCAGAGTCAGCGCGATGACGGCGGCGAAGACGACACCGACCACCACGAACCAGTAGGGGAAGCTGGCCGCGGCGCCCTGTACGCCTGAGTCGCTGCGAGGGTCGGCCGCCGCCTCCCGGTGCTCCTCCGGCTCCGGGGCAACCGGCGTGCGCTGCTCTCCGAGGTCGTCGGGGCGTGGTGCTTCGCTCATGAGCGTATGGTCAACCGCCGGCGCTCGCATGCAGGACGCCGTCACCCCGCGGAATGATGCGGACGGGTTTCAAAGCGTGGGCACGGCATCACCGAACCCGCTCGTAGGGATCGTCCGAGGGAGCAGCCGTGGACCACGGTGGCGACAGCCAGCCCGCTGTCTGGCCACGCCGCGGCTCGATGGGGATTGCCAGCGGACCGCGCGCGGGGCTCTGCAAGCGCGGAGCGGAAGGCCGCGGCCCTGCCTGCCCGGCCGGCGCCTGGCCGTGCGTGAACCAACGTCGGAGAGGGCCGGCGAAGAAAAACCCCACAGCCAGCAGGACCGCCAGTAGGAGCAGCGAACGACCGCCCGAATCGGTGCCCATGGAGCCAGTGTCGCCGATGGCCGCCACCATGTCACTCCGGCCAACCGGGCCGGGCCGGGCCATGCCACGGCCCGGGCGGGGCTCTTATCGCCGGTCAGCGTGCGCAACAATGCGCTGGTGAACCAGGTCACCGGCTGATGCGCGAGCCTGAGCGGCAGGGCCGCTCCGCAGGCCTTCCCGTCACTCCGCCCTTTACCCTGCGTGCGCGCCTCCTGACCCCTCTTGCCGACGGCGGCGTGCGCTACCTCGCCGACGCGCGGATCAGCGTGGACGCAGGCGGTCGGCTCCGCCAGGTCGAGCCCTGGACCTCCAAATCCGAGCCGACGATTGACCTCCGACCGCTGCTGATGATGCCGGGCATGATCGACCTGCATGCCCACCTGCCGCAGCTGCCCAACGCTGGGCTCGGCGCGGGCCTCGACCTGCTGACCTGGCTCGACCACTACATCTTCCCGCTGGAACGCGACTTTGACGCACCCACCGCGACGCGCATCGCCCCGGCCGCGTTTCGGGCCTTCGCCGCCGCTGGCACGACGACCGTGGTGCTGTACGGGGCGGTCTACGAGGACAGCCTCGACGCAGCGTTCCAGGCAGCCCAGGAGCACGGCATCCGGGCAGTGATAGGCAAGGTGATGATGGACCGGCTGCGCTATGACGAGCTGCTGCCCGATCACCGGGTGCTGGACGTATCCCTTCGCCAGACGGCCGACCTGATCGGGCGGTGGCATGGGCGCGACGACGGCCGGCTGCTGTACGCGGTGACGCCACGCTTCGCGGTCAGCTGCTCGGCCGAGATGCTGCGCCAGTCGGCCGCGCTTGCCCGCTCGACCGGCACCTATTGGCAGACGCACCTGTCCGAGGACCGCGCCGAGATGGACGAGGTCCATCGCCTCTTTCCGGATGCGCGCGACTACGTCGATGTCTATGAGCGCGCCGGCGGGCTGGGTCCGCATGCAGTCATGGCTCACGCCGTCCACCTCTCCGAACGGGAGGTCCGGGCGCTGGCCGCCAGCCAGACGCGGATCGCCCACTGCCCCTCATCCAACCTGTTCCTGGCCAGTGGCGCAATGCGGCTCGCGCGCCTGCTCGAGGCCGGGCTCGTCGTCGGTCTCGGCACGGACGTGGCTGCCGGCCCGGACCTGAGCCTATTTGGCGTCATGCGCGCCGGGGCCTACACGCAGAGCGGCCTGCGCACGATGCTTGGCGAAGGGGGGGGCCTGCTAGCGCCGCTCGACTGGCTGAGGCTGGCGACGTTCGAAGGCGCTCGTGCGCTCGGTCTGGAGGGCCAGATCGGCTCGCTCGAGGAAGGCCGGCAAGCGGACATGATCTGCGTGGATCCGCGGGCGACTGCTCCGCTCCGGGGCCAGGACAGCGACGAACCGGCCGAGATCATGAGCCGGCTCGTGTTCCGGACCCGACCGGAGATGGTCCGCGGAGCGTGGGTTCGCGGCCGGCTGCTGCCGGCCGGCTAGGTTTGAGGTCGGGGATGGACGCCTGTGACCTGCTGATCGAGGGCGGCGTGCTGGTCGATGGCAGCGGGCGCCCGGGCGAGCCCGGCAACCTGGCCGTGATCGGTGACCGGCTGCGCCTGCTGCCCGCCGGGCAGCGTCCGACCGCCCGCAAGGAGATTGATGCCAGAGGGAAGGTCGTCACTCCCGGCTTCATCGACCTGCACTCGCATGCCGGGCTCGTCCTGCTGGCCGATCCGCTGCACGAGGCCAAGGTTCGCCAAGGGGTCACCAGCGAGGTGATCGGGGTAGACGGGCTCTCCTACGCCCCGTTGCCATCGCGCAGGGACCTTGACGCGCTGATCGAGATGAACGCCGGCCTCGAAGGCGCGCCGGACATTGCCGCCGACTGGGATTCGGTATCCGAGTACCTGCAGCGTTTCGAGGGCCGGGCGGCGGTCAATGTCGGGCTGCTCGTCGGCAACTCCGCCCTGCGCATCGGCCGGCTGGGCTGGGACGACGTGCCGGCCGACGGGGCGGCGCTGTCCGACATGCGGGCGATGCTCGCCGACGCCATGACCGCCGGCGCGCTGGGACTCTCGTCCGGGCTGGACTACCCGCCGGGCTCATACGCCAGCACCGCCGAGCTGGCCGAGCTGACGGACGAGGCGGCCCGTCACGGGGGCTTCTATCACACCCATGTCCGCTATCCATTGGGCGATCGATACCTCGATCCGTTTCGGGAGGCGATCGACATCGGGCGGCGCGGCAACGGGCCCGCCCACATCACTCACTTCTACCATCGCCAGACGTATCCGGGCGGACCCGAGCCGCTCCTCGCGCTGGTTGACGACGCGCGCGCCGAGGGGCTGGACGTGACGTTCGATTCGTACCCCTACGAGTGGGCCTCGACGCGGCTGCTGATCCAGCTGCCAGCGTGGATCCAGGCCGGCGGGCCGACCCCGCTGAAGGAACGCCTCGCGGATCGGGGCGTCCGCGAGCGACTGCGCGCCGAGCTCGGCGCGCGCGGCGCAGCCTACGCCTCTGCGGTCGGCTGGGCCGACGTGCGGCTGGGCCACTTCCGCACGCCGTCCAACATGCGTTGGGAGGGCCGTTCTCTGGCTGACGTCATGTCCGAGCGGGGCGTCGATGCCGTGGATGCGCTGTGCGACCTGCTGCTCGAGGAAAGCCTGGGCATCAATCAGGTGACCAGCGGCCCATGGCGAGCGACGATGGCACCGTTCATCGCCCACCCGGCGGGCATGATCGGCACCGATTCAACGTTCATCGGCGCGAAGCCGGCGCCGCGTACGTACGGCTCCTTCCCGCGCGTGCTCGGCGAGTTCGTGCGCGACGAACACGTGCTCGGCCTGGAGGAGGCGGTGCGCAAGATCACCTCCGCGCCGGCAGAGCGGCTGGGGCTGCGTGACAGGGGCCGCCTGCTCGACGGATTCAAGGCGGACGTCGTGATCTTCGACCCGGCGACCGTCCGCTCCAACGCAACCTACGACGAGCCGTGCCGGTTCCCGACCGGGATCGAGCACGTAATCGTCAACGGCGTGCAGGTCGTGGACACCGAGCGGCACACCGGCGCGCTGCCGGGTCGGGTACTCAGGCGCGCCTGACGGATGGTCGAGCTGCACTTCGAGACCCTGTTCCAGCAGATCGCGGCCCTGCTGATCATCGCCGCCGTGGCCGGTGCGATCGGTCGGCTGCTGCACCAGCCCCTGATCATCTCGTTCATCGCGGTCGGCATCGTGACCGGCCCGGCACTGCTCGGCATCGTCGAGGTCGAGGGCACCGTCGAGGTGCTGTCCCAGCTGGGTATCGCGCTGCTGCTCTTCATCGTCGGCTTGAAGCTCGACCTGCGCGTCATTCGCACGCTCGGCGTGGTCGCTACCGCCACCGGCCTGGGCCAGGTCTTCTTCACCTCGGTTGTCGGCTACTTCATCGCCCTGGCGCTTGGCTTTGAGTCGATCGAGGCGCTGTACATCGGCATTGCGCTGACGTTCTCCAGCACGATCATCATCGTCAAGCTGCTGACCGACAAGGGCGAGATCGAGCAGCTGCATGGCCGCATAGCCATCGGCTTCCTGATCGTGCAGGACATCGTCGTGGTCATCGTGATGATCCTGCTCAGCGCATTCGGCGCGACCGATGCCGGCCAGAATGTCGGCGCTGAGCTGGTGGCAGTGGCCATCCGCGGCGCGGTGTTCATCGCATTCATTGCGCTGCTCGTGCGCTTCGTGCTGCCCGGCCTGCTCGATCGGCTGGCCAGGACGCCCGAGCTTCTGGTCATGTTCGGCATCGCGTGGGCGGCGGCGCTGGCTGCGGGCGGGGACCTGCTCGGCTTCAGCGAGGAGGTCGGCGCCTTCCTGGCCGGGGTTGCGCTCGCCTCGACGCCGTTCCGGGAGGCGCTGGCCACCAGGCTGTCCACGCTGCGCGACTTCCTGCTGCTGTTCTTCTTCGTCGAGCTCGGCGCGCTGATGGACTTCGGCGACGCCGGCGCGCAGCTGCCGGCGGCGATCGTCCTGTCGGCCTTCGTGCTGATCGGCAACCCGATCATCGTCATGGTGATCATGGGCGCCATGCGCTACCGGCGGCGCGTCTCGTTCCTGGCCGGCCTGACCGTCGCCCAGATCAGTGAGTTCTCGCTCATCTTCGCCGCCCTCGGCGTGGCGGTCGGCCACATCACCAACCAGACCCTGGGACTGATAACCACGGTCGGCGTGATCACGATCGGTCTTTCGACCTACATGATCCTCGGCTCGCAGCGGCTGCTCGGCTGGCTCGGTCCCTACCTTGGCGTGTTCGAGCGGGCCTCGGCGCGCGACATGGAGGTCCCCGACGACCGGCCCTGCCCGAAGGTGATCGTCTTCGGCCTCGGCCGCTACGGTGGCCACATCGTCGAGGAGCTGCACTCGGCCGGCGTCGCGGTGATGGGCGTGGACTTCGATCCGGTAGCCCTGGCCCAGGCTGAGCGGCTGGGCGTCCCCACGCTGTACGGGGATGCCGAAGATCCCGACCTGCCGGCCACCCTTCCGCTCGGCTGCGCGGAATGGATAGTCAGCACCAGCCCGGCGGTCGATACGCATCTGGCGCTGGTCGATGCCCTGCGAGCGCACGATGTGGAGGCGCGCGTGGCGGTGACCGCCCATACCCACGCGGCCGCCGAGGCGCTGGCAAGTGTCGGTGCCGACCTGCTTCTGCGGCCGTTCATCGACGCTGGGGACCAGGCGGTGCGAGCGCTCGGTTACGAGCCGCCGGTGCACGCGGCTTGACACCTGGCTCCGACGCGCCGCATCTTCCGCTGACCCGATGACGATCACCACCCGACCACCGCGAACCGCTCCCCGACCGGAAGCGCCGCTCGAGCCGTTGGCTGCTCCGTCGCCGGGCGACATCGAGGTCGGCGCAGCGCGGGCCTATCCGCTCCGCCGCGAGGGTCCGGCCAAGCTCACCGGCGAAGCGCTTTACACCGACGACCTGGTCTTCCCCGGCGCTTGGTACGGCCACACCGTCCGCTCGACCGAGCCGCACGCGCGCCTGTTCGGTATCGAGCGAGACCCTGGCTTCGACTGGTCGCGCGTCATCGTCCTGACCGCCGCCGACATCCCCGGCGAGAACGTCGTCAGCCTGATCAGCGACGACCAGCCGATCCTCGCTGCAGAAGAGATCCGTCATCAGGCCGAGCCGGTGGCGCTGCTGGCAGCGCCGGATCGCGAGACCCTGCGCGAGGCGAAGTCCCGTATCAGGCTGCGCACGGAGCCCCTGCCCGCCGTGTTCGACCCGCTGCTGGCGACGCAGGAGTTTGCCCATTTCAACCTGGCCAAAGGCGACATCGACGCCGGCTTTGCCGAAGCCGCGCTGGTCATCGAGGGTGAATACCGCGTCGGCCACCAGGAGCAGCTGTACATCGAGAACAACGCGATGATCGCCGTGCCTCGGCCCGACGGCGGGATCACCATCCACGGCTCGATGCAGTGCCCCTACTACGTGCACAAGGCGCTCAAGCGCGCGCTGCGGCTGAGCGACGAGCAGGCGGTGATCGTCCAGGCCGAGACGGGCGGGGGCTTCGGCGGCAAGGAGGAGTATCCGTCCATCATCGCCATCCACGCCGCCCTGCTGGCCCAGCGGCTGGGACGGCCGGTGCGGATGATCTACGACCGCCACGAGGACCTCGCCGCGACCACCAAGCGCCACCCGGCCATCATCCGCAATCGCTGGGGAATCACCCGCGACGGCCGGCTGGTGGCTCAGGACATCGAGGTGGTGATGGACGGCGGGGCGTACTCGACTCTGACGCCGGTCGTGCTCTCGCGCGGAACGCTGCACGCCGGCGGGCCGTATCTCTGCCCGAACGTTCGCATCAGGGGTCGCGCGGTGGCAACGAACACCCCGCCCAACGGCGCCTTCCGCGGCTTTGGCGCCCCGCAGACCGAGTTTGCGGCGGAGATGCAGGTCAATCGCATCGCCGAGGCGCTGGCGGTGTCGCCGCTCGAGCTGCGCCGGCGCTGGGTCTACCGACTGGGCGATGAGACGCCGAGCGGACAGGTGCTGCGGGAGAGCGTCGCCGGTGAGGAGGTGCTGGAGCGCGCCGCCGACGCCGCCGACTTCGAGCGCGTCCGGGCGCAGACGGCAGATGCGCGTGAGAGGCGCACCGCTGGCGCACGAACGGCCCGCGGCATCGGATTGGCGCTCGCATGGCATGGCGCCGGGTTCACCGGCTCGGGCGAGGTCAAGCTCGCTTCGGTCGCCAGCCTGGAGCTGGCCGAGGACGGCGTCATCCGCGTGCTGACCGCGTCGACGGAGATGGGCCAGGGCACCAAGACGATCTTCCCCCAGCTCGCCGCCGAGCAGCTAGGAGTGCCGGTCGAGGCGGTCGAGATGGCTCCCCAGGACACGTCGATCGTGCCTGACAGCGGCCCTACCGTCGCCTCGCGCACCGCGATGGTCGTCGGCGGCCTGGTCATCCGTGCCGCGGAGCGGCTGCGCGAGCAGGTCGAGCAGGTCACCGGTCGCGCGTTCGGCGAGTCCTACGCCGACTATGCGCGCGAGCACGGCAGGCTGCGCGTCGACCAGCGCTTCGAGCCGTACCCCGGGGTCGTCTTCGACGACGAGACGTACCGCGGCGACGCCTACCCCTGTTACGGCTGGGCCGCG
Organism: Candidatus Limnocylindrales bacterium; assembly: GCA_035540555.1. Taxonomy (GTDB): domain Bacteria; phylum Chloroflexota; class Limnocylindria; order Limnocylindrales; family CSP1-4; genus JALYGJ01. The sequence continues at coordinate 56,853 of DATLGJ010000030.1, forward strand.
GCGGTGGCGGAGGTGGAGGTCGACCTGGACACCGGCGAGGTGGCGGTGCGGTCGGTCGTCTCCGCCGACGACATCGGCAGGGCCATCCATCCGGTGCTGGCCGAGGGCCAGGTCGAGGGCGGCACCCTGCAGGCCGTCGGTTACGCCACGATCGAGGAGATCAAGCTCGAGGACGGCCGCTACCTCAACGACCGACTCGCGACGTACCTGATCCCTACCTCGCTCGACGCGCCGCGCATCCAGGCAATCCTGGTCGAGAACCCCTTCAGCGGCGCCCCGCATGGTGCCAAGGGCGTGGGCGAGCTGCCGATGGACGTCGCCGCCCCGGCGGTCGTGGCGGCGATCCACGATGCGACGGGCGCCTGGGTCCACGACCTGCCGGCCACGCCGGAGCGCATCCTCGCGGCGTTGGCCGGCATCCCGGCCCCACCGCCGCCGGGCATCAGCCAGGTGCGACGGGCGGTGGCGAGCAATGTTGGCGGTGACGCTAACCGCGAGCTGCCGGCGGAGGGCACCGATCCGGCGCCCCATCGACCAACGGACCCGCAGCCGATGCGCGGCCCCTATGGAGAGGAGCAGGCGCGCCCCGATGATTGAGCACCCTGCCGGAAAGGATCGGTATGCAGACCGCTGAGATTCGCTTTCTGTATGCCTATGACCGCTGGGCCACGCGCCGGATCCTCGACGTCCTGGATGGGATCGCCGGCGAGGTCTGGACGAACGGGGGCATCGTCGGTGACCGCGGCCTGGGCGACATCCTGGTGCACCAGCTGGGCGCTGCACAGCGCTGGCGCAACGGCTTCCAGGACACCGGCCAATCCCCCGCCCCGGAGCGAGACCCGCTCCCCAGCGTCGAGGAGCTACGGCAGCGCTGGCAGGCGGAGTGGGAGGCGACCGACGCCTGGCTGGAGGGCCTGACGGATGCCTTCGTGGGCCAGAAGTACGAAGGCGTTCCCGTGTGGCAGATGCTGGTGCACGTGGTCAATCACGGAACGCAGCATCGGGCGGAAGCCGCCGCGCTGCTCACCGCCGATGGCCGCTCGCCCGGCGAGCTTGACCTGATCTTCTACGCCGAAGAGATGGCCGCCACGGCGCCGGCCGAATGAGCTACTCGCTGCGCGTCAACGGAGAGCCGGTAACGCTCGAGGTGCCGGGCATGCGCCGGCTGCTCGACGCGCTGCGTGAGGATCTTGGCCTGACCGGAACCAAAGAGGGGTGCGGGGAGGGCGAGTGCGGGGCCTGCTCGGTCATCATCGATGGCCAGGTCGTGGACGCCTGCCTGGTCCCGGTGTGCCAGCTCGAGGGAGCGGACGTGCGAACCGTCGAGGGGCTGGGCGACGGTGTCACCGGCCAGCTGTCGGCGCTGCAACAGGCGTTCCTCGAGGCGGGCGGTGCCCAGTGCGGCATCTGCACGCCGGGCATGCTCATGGCCGCCCAGGCCTACATCGAGGCGGGCGGTGGGCTGACGGAAGAGGACATCCGAGAGGCGATCGCGGGTAACCTCTGCCGCTGCACCGGCTACACCAAGATCATCGACGCGATCGCGCTCGTCGCTGAGCAGCCGAGCTGATGCCTGCTGAGCCGCCCGTGCACTCGCCGACGGACCTGGCCGAGGCCTATTCGATGATGGCGACCCATGAGGGCTGGCGGCCGATCGCCGGCGGCACCGACCTGATCGTGCAGATCGCCGGCGAGCTCGGACCCCCGCCGGAGCGTGTGCTCGACCTCTGGCGGCTCGATGAGCTGCGCGGCGTTCGCATCGAGGGCGACCGCCTGAGCCTGGGCGCCTTGACGACCTACAGCGAGATGCGCAGATCGATGCTGTGTCAGGAGCACCTGCCCGCGCTGGTAGAGGCCGCCGCCACCATCGGCGCGGCGCAGATCCAGAACCGGGGCACGATAGGGGGAAACGTCATCAACGCCTCGCCCGCCGGGGACACGCTGCCGGTGCTGCTGGCCACCGACGCAGTGATGGTGCTTGGCAGTGCCCTGGGCGAGCGCGAGGTGCCGGCGAGCGACTTCTGGCCGACGTACCGCCAGACCGCCCGTCGGCCGGACGAGCTCCTGCTGCGAGTGCTCATCCCGTTGCCTGCCGGACGGCAGGTGCGCTTCAGGAAGGTCGGCACCCGACGTGCCCAGGCAATCAGCAAAGTGGTCGTGGCGCTCGCCTGGCGTGCGGACGGGGGCGTGTGGCGCGACGTCCGGCTTGCGCTGGGCTCGGTGGCTGCCACGCCGATCCGGTCCAGCCAAACCGAGAGCGTCCTGGAGGGGGCCGCCGCCCGTCGCGAGACGGCAGACCATGCGGCGTCCGTGCTGGCTTCAGAGCTCATGCCGATCGACGACGTGCGCTCCACGGCCGAGTACCGCCGCGCCGTGGCAGCCCGCGTCCTGCATCGGCTGCTGCGCGAGGAGGGGGGCTGGTGAGCATCGTCCAGAGGAGCCCGCGCGAGCCCATCGTCGGTGACCCGGATGACCACCGGCCGCGGTCGACATGGCGCCTGGTGGTCGACCCCGGGGACGATTCAGGCCGCGTGGACGGCCTGGCGCTGGTCGAGGAGGAGATCGCAGTCGGCGATCGGATACCGCTGCACGTTCACGACGTCGACGAGGTGATCGCCGTGCAGCAGGGCATGGGTGAGGCCCGGCTGGGCCAGCGGCGGGAGCAGGTTGGGCCCGGAGCGGTGATCTTCATCCCGGCCGGCGTGGAGCACGGCACGGCAAACAGCGGTGACACCTCGATGATCATCCAGGCGGTGTTTCCGGCGACCCGGATAGTGATCGACATGCGTGAGCGCAATCCCGCTCCCGGGACAGAGGCCGAGCAGCCACGTCGGCTGCGTTACGACCTGCGCACGGGCGACTTCGAGGCGGTCGATTGACTGTCAGCCGGCATCCGAGCGTGACGATGCTCGCGACCGCGGCCGACTTCCGAGGCTGTCTCGCGGCGAAGCAGCGTGTCGGGCAGCTGACCGATCAAGGGCGGATGGGGCCTTGCCGGAATGCGTGCGTACGAGCAGCGTGACCTGAGTGGGAAACTGAGCCGATGAGCGAAGTCTTGACCGATGAGGCAGTCGACTTCCTGCAGCGCCTGCACCGCGAGTTCGAGCCCCGGCGGCAAGAGCTGCTGGCCCAACGCCGCGAGCGCGCGCCCGTGTAGCTGCCGGCGAGCGGCTGGACTTCAGGCCGGAGACCGCGGACGTGCGCGAGTCGGACTGGTCGGTCGCACCGGCGCCCGCCGACCTCGACGACCGCCGCGTCGAGATCACCGGCCCCGCCGAGGCCAAGATGATCATCAACGGCCTCAACTCGGGCGCGAAGGTCTTCATGGCTGACCTGGAAGACGCCCTTTCGCCGACCTGGGACAACGTGGTCGGCGGACAGGCGGCGCTGCGGCAGGCGGTCCGCCGGCAGCTTGCCTTCAACAGTCCCGACGGGAAGCGCTACGAGCTGGGCGAGGAGCTCGCCGCCCTGATCGTCCGTCCGCGCGGCTGGCACCTCGTGGAACGCCATTTCGAGGTCGATGGCGAGCCGATGTCGGCGTCGCTTTTTGACTTCGGCCTGTACCTGCAGCACAACGGGCTCGAACTGCTCGAACGTGGCAGTGGGCCCTATTACTACCTGGCCAAGCTCCAGGCGCACGAAGAGGCGCGCCTCTGGAACGATGTCTTCCTGTGGGCGCAGGACGTCGTCGGCGTGCCGCGCGGATCGATCCGGGCGACCGTCCTGATCGAAACCATATGGGCAGCGTTCGAGATGGACGAGATCCTCTATGAGCTCCGCGAGCACGCCGCCGGGCTGAATGCCGGTCGCTGGGACTACATCTTCTCGCTGATCAAGACGTTCCCCGACCGCCCCGAGATGGTCCTCCCCGATCGGGCCCAGGTGACGATGGGCGTGCCGTTCATGCGTGCCTATGCCGAGCTCCTCGTGAGGACGTGCCATCGCCGTGGTGCACATGCCATCGGTGGCATGAGTGCGTTCATTCCGAACCGGCGCGAGCCGGAGGTGACCGAGCGAGCGCTGGCGAAGGTTCGTGAGGACAAGCAGCGCGAGGCCGATCAGGGGTTCGACGGCACCTGGGTCGCCCACCCCGATCTGGTGCCGGTGGCGAAGGAGATCTTCGACCGCGCTCTGGGCGATGGCCCCAACCAGAAGGATCGGCTGCGCGAGGATCTCTCGGTCTCGCCTGCGCAGCTGGTCGACGTGGGCATCCCCGGCGGAGAGATCACCGAGCCCGGCCTCGCGACCAACGTGTCGGTTGGGATCCGCTACATCGCCGCGTGGCTCAACGGCACGGGTGCGGTGGCGCTCGACAACCTGATGGAGGACGCCGCTACGGCCGAGATCAGCCGCTCACAGGTCTGGCAGTGGGTCCGCCATCGGCGTGTGCCGCGCGAACGCGTCCTTGCCGAGATAGACAGGTGGCGCGGCGAGCACCCTCAGGCGGCGGACCGCTTCGAGCAGGTCGCGCTCTCCGATGAGCTGGTCGAATTCCTGACCGTCGCCGCCTACGATCGGCTGGAGTAGCTCCCCGGAGCCAGCCGGCGCGGCTGAAAGCTGCCGTACCCGCGCTGCCCGACGAAATGTCCGTCGCGGATCACGAGCTCGCCGCGGACGATCACGCTCAGCACCCCGCCGGTCACGGCCATGCCCTCGTAGGGCGTGTAGTCGCTGGTGTGGTGGAGCTCGCGGGCAGTCAGCGTGCGGCGTTCGGCCGGGTCGAAGATGACCAGATCGGCGTCGCGGCCGACCTCGATCGCCCCCTTGTTGGCCAGCCCGAACAGTTGCGCCGGCGTCGTCGACAGCAGGTCGACCATCCGTTCGATGGTTATTCGGCCCCTGGCAACGCCCTCGCTGTAGACGACCGACAGCAGGGTCTCGATGCCGGGGCCGCCGTTGCTGATCCGGTCGAACGATTGTCGCCAGTCCTGCTTCTCGACCGACCGACGATCCGGCACGTGATCGGTCGCGACCAGCGCCAGGGTCCCGTCGGCCAGGCCCGACCACAGCGCGTCACGATCGGTTGGCGAGCGCAACGGCGGTGAGATGACGTAGCAGGCACATTCCTCGTCGGGCAGCTCGTAGCAGGATTCGTCGAGGGCCAGGTAATGCGGACAGGTCTCGGCGAAAACCGGGACGTCCCGCGCGAGGCCTGCGCGGACCTCCTCCAGTGCTTCGGCGCAGGACAGGTGGACGACGTACAGCGGCGCGCCGGACTGCTCGGCCAGCGCGATGGCTCGCCGAGTGCCGGCGGCTTCGACCGGCGGGGGGCGAGAGTCGGCGTGGAAGCGCGGAGCCGTCTGGCCGGCGGCCAGCAGCCGTTCCGTGTTGGCCCTCAGCGCCGCGCGATCCTCGCAGTGGACCTGAAGCATGCCACCGGCCCGGCCGGCGACGCGCATCGCCTCGGCAAGCGTCGCGTCGGAGACGCCGAAGTCATAGACCATGAACGCCTTGAAGGTCGGCACGCCGGCCTCGATGACGGCCGGCAGCTCTGCCACCGCGTCGCGCTCGTCCGGAGTGATGACCAGGCTGAGCCCGTAGTCAATGGCCGAGTCGCCCTTCGTCAGCGCCCGCCAGGCCACGACGTCCTCGACCAACGACCCGGTTCGCGGTGAGCCGGTGCCGGGGTTGTTGAAGGCGAGGAACGTGGTCGTGCCGCCGTACGCCGCGGCCACGGAGTCCTCGTAGAAGCGATCCGGCTGCTCGTCGCTGGCCAAGCGAGTGTGGGTATGGACATCCACCACGCCCGGCAGCACCAGCAATCCGAGGGCGTCGACCTCCCGAGCGTCGATGGAGTCGGGCAGGCGTGGCTCGACGGCTGCTATGCGGCCAGCCTCCACCAGCACGTCCGCGGTCAGACGACCGGCGGCACGAACGACCGTTCCGCCACGGACGATCAGCCGCTCGGCCACGCGCGGCTTCTCGGTAGGAACCTTGCTATTCGACCTCCTCGATGGTGACGTCCTGAGCGCCCTCCCAAAGGACGCGCCGACCCATCTCCTTGAGCTGCTCGCGGCCACCGGTGATGGTCGCGAAGTGGTTGCCGGCGAGCTGGCCGAGCTTGGATGAGAACGTCACTCCGCCGTAGGCGATCAGGATCTCCCCTTCGGAGATGTCGCCCGTGTAGACAATGATGTCGCCCGGAGCGGGATGCGAGGTGTGGTTCTCGTAGCCGACCGGCAGCTTCGCGTCGCCAAAGGGGATCCAGCACCCTTCGCCGCTCCAGCGGCAGTGGATGAGCTGGCTGCGCAGCGGGAGCAGCCGCCTGATCGCCTCGATCGTCTGCGGCGCATCCGGCTCCCAGCGGGCGCTAAAGTTCAGGTCACCCACGCGGATCGACAGCTCGGCCATGGGTGCAAGGTTAACGCCGGTTAGGTCAGGCGGGAGAGCGAATTGTCCGACCAGCAGACGACCATCTCGACCCATGTGCTCGACGTGGAACGAGGGCTGCCGGCGGCCGGCGTCGCGGTCGCCCTGTACGTGGTGAATGGCGCCGGCGAGACCCTCGTCGGCGGCGGCACCACCGACGAGGACGGCCGGATTCGCCGCCTGCTCGAGGGCCCGCTGCAGCCGGGCAGCTACCGCCTGGAGTTTGCCGTCGACGGACCGTTCTTCCGGCACCTGGCAGTCGGCTTCCAGGTCGACGACACCGGCCGCAGCTACCACGTGCCGCTGATCATGGCCCCCTTCTCGCTCGCCACCTACCGTGGCAGCTGAGCCGACGGCTGAGCTGCATCACCAGCTGGATGTGCTCTTCGAGGGCGCGCCGCATTTCGTCGATCGCCTGGCCGCCGAGCCGGCTTCCTCGCTCGGCGAGCTGCTCGATCGGGCCGAGCACGTCGCGCTACGGCTGCCCGAGCCGGAACAGATCGAGCTGCTGAATGCCCACCCGCGGATCGGCGCCGCGCCGGCCAGCGTGTCGAAGCTGTCCTACCGCGAGCAGGGCTACGACCGCGACGAGGGCGCGCCCGAGCTCCAGGCCAGGCTCGAGCGGCTGAATGACGACTACGAGCAGCGATTTGGCTTCCGGTTCGTCATATTCGTCGACGGCCGGTCGCGGTCGGAGATCGCTCGGCTGATGCAGCGGCACCTGCGCGCAGACCGCGCGGCCGAGCTGCGGCGGGGGCTGTCGGACGTCATCGCCATCGCCCGGGACAGGGCGCGCAAGCTGGAGGATGCCGACGCGTGAAGGCGGAGATCTACTACGGCAAGGCCGGCGTCGCGACGTATCGCACGTATGCCACGCCGCTCGATGGGATCACCTCAATTCCGGAATCTTCGTTCAGCGGACGCCGCAACACCCTGCTGGCGGCCGACATCGAGGTTCAGGTCCTGGGTGAAGCCTTCCTCGCTTCCTACACCGACGGCGATAACCGGCTGGTCGTCGCAACTGACACGATGAAGAACTTCATCCATCGGGAGTCGCTCGACTTCGATGGCGCGACCCTCGAGGAGTGGCTGTACTTCATCGGCCGGCGGTTCCTCGAGCACTACCCGCACATGGAGCGCCTGCGGATGATCGGCACGGACGTTCCGTTCGAGCCGGCGGTCGTGCCCTCAGCCGAGGGAGACGGGTTCGTGGCGAGCGAGGTCCTCTTCCAGCGTCAGCACGCTGATCGGTCGACCGCCGTGGTGGAGCTCGGTCGGGCCGCTGACAGTGGCGTGCGGGTGTCCTCCGTCCGCGGCGGCCGTACGGGGCTGCAGCTGATGAAGGTCACCGGGTCGTCGTTCGCTGACTTTGCCCGTGACGCCTATACGACGCTGCCCGAGCGCCCGGACCGGCCGCTGTATGTCCACGTCGATGTGGGCTGGCGCTATGCCGATCCGGCGGAGGCGGTCGCCCGCGATCACGTCCGCTACGTGGCCGGGGAGCAGGTTGCCGACCTGGCGGGGGCGGTCTTCCACCGTTTCGTCAGCCTGTCGATCCAGCATCTCGTGCACGAGATCGGAACGACCATGCTCGACCGATGGCCGCAGCTGAGCGAGGTCTCCTTCGAGGCCCAGAACCGGCTGTGGGATACGGCCGTGGTGTCGAACGATGATGATCGGCTGCGCGTGTACTGCGATCCGCGACCACCCTACGGTCGAATCGGGCTCGTGCTGCGGCGCGACTGATCAGCGCAGTCGCGCCAGGTCGGCAGGGGTATCGACGTCGGGATTGACGCCGGCCACTTCAACGTATCGAACCAGGTCGTCGCGCGTCTCGAACAGCTGGCTCATGCCGCGGTCGCCGCCGAGCGCGGTGGCGAGCGGCCAGGCCGCCCGATCGATGAGCACCGGGTTGCCGGCCAGCCCGTCCTGATAACGGGGAACCGTGATCGGCCGCGATGGATCGCGCGCGGCAGCCAGCAGCCGGCCGATGGCTGTCTGGGCGACCAGCGGCTGGTCGCCGAGCAGCACGAGGACGCGCTCGACGCCGTGCTCCTGTTCGAGCGCGGCCAGGCCCACGGCGAGCGAGCTGCTCAAGCCACGCGCTGGCTCGGGGTTGAGCACCGGCCGCGCACCGCGCAGGTCCAGCTCCGTTCGCTGGCGAGCGATCACCACGACCACCGGCCGCAGGCCGGCGTCGGCGGCGGCATCGACAACGTGCTGGAGCATGGTCCGACCGCGGACGACTGCCGCCAGCTTGTCCGTGCCGAATCGCGTCGAGGCACCGGCGGCCAGGATCAGCCCGGCGGCGGCGGGAGCGGTCACTCGCGCGGCATGGCGCCGCCGCCCGCGCCATATCGGGTGGCCACCACCTGGGCGATGATCGCCAGCGCCACCTCGGCCGGCTCTCGGCCGCCCAGGTCCAGCCCGACAGGGCCATGCAGGCGCTCGACCTGCTGGGGATGCAAGCCCGACTCGCTCAGCCGCTGGCGCCTGGCGCGCTGGGTGCGGCGTGAGCCGATCGCGCCGACGTATCGGCAGTCGGCCTGCAATGCAACCGTGATCGCCGGGTCATCCAGCTTCGGATCGTGCGTCAGCACCACCACCGAGTCGCGCTGGCCGAGCGCCAGTCGTTGGGCCAGCTCATCGGGCCAGCCAACCATCAGCTGATCGGCCTCGGGGAACCGCTCGGCGGTGGCGAACGCGGCTCGGGCATCAGCGACGACGACTTCCCAGCCCAGGACATGGGCCAGTCGGGCCAAGGGTTGGGCGACATCGGTCGCACCGAAGATGACCAGGCGAGGGACGGTCGGGAAGGCCTCGACGAAGTGCTGTTCACCGCCGGCCAGCACGACCTGGGAGCGTCCTTCGGCCAGCCCGCGCTGCCGCGCCTGGCCAAGCTCCAGGGAGGGTACGGATGCGTGAGTGGGTGCGTCGGCTGGGAGCTGCGTCACAACGACCTCGTCGTCCGGCGAGCGAAGCGCCTCGATCAGCTCCTCGCGCAGCTCGGGCTCGACAAGCACGTCCACCGTGCTGCCGCAGGCCAAACCGACGGACCACGCCGTCTCATCGCTGATGCCGTAGCGGTGGACCCGGGCACGCCGTTCGCGTCGGGCGCGCACGACCTCCTCGATGCACGCCCCCTCCACGCAGCCACCGCTGACCGAGCCGGCCAGCCGACCGTCGTCGGCAACCAGCAGCGTGGCGCCAGGAGGCCGGGGCGCAGAGCCCAGCGCGCGGACGAGCACGGCACGACCGAAGCCGACGCCTTCGGCGCGCCATGCCTCGATGACCGGCAGCAGCTCGCGCATGGAGTGATGCTAATGGGGCAAAGGCGAGGCCTCCACCCGTGATGGTGCGGAGGCCTCGCCACGTCGTCGAGACCCGTCCTTCCCGACAACGCATCTGGTGCGACGTCCCGGCCGACGGTGCCGGCAGCTCGCCCACGGACGTCGCTGCAGTCTCGGGGAGCGCCCGCCCCCCGAGAACGGCTCAGCTCATCGGTACTCGGCGCACAGCGGCGCAGAGGAGTCGTATGACTTCTTGCTGTCGTTGGTCACCGCCCGCAGGGCGTCGACTCGGCCATTGCCGAAGCACATGTCGTAGCCCTTCAGGCCGATGTCGATGGCCGTGGCCTCCAGCCGGGAAGCAACCTTCTTCGGATCCATGTACCAGACGCCGGACCTGGACGGAGCGCCGTAGCGGCTCGAGATCAGGGCCGCAACGCCGGCCGCGTGGGGCGCCGCCATCGACGTGCCCTGGAAGCAGGCCCACAGGTTGCCCGGGATCGTCGATACGATCTGCCGCGTGCAGTAGGCCGCCGTGTCGCGCACGACCGCGCCGTCCCCGCCGGGCGCAGCGACGTCCACCCAACCCTGTCCGTAGCTCGAGTAGCGAGCCTTGCCGCTGTCGGGACCAAGTGACATGACGCCGACCACGCCATCGCTCATGGCGGGGATGACCTTGCAGTCCCTGCCACCCGGCGGGTTGGCCAGATCGGTGTTCGAGTTGCCCAGTGCCGCGATCGGCGTGGTGCCCTGTCCGCGCGCGTAGTCCAGCGCCCGCTGGACGGCCACCCGGAAGGCGTTCTGCTGCGGGTCGCTTCCGCACTTGAACTCGGTCGACTGCTGGAACGCGTCGTCGTCGACGTAGAAGCTCATGTTGATGATGTCCAGCGCCAGGTCGCCGGCATGGGTGATGCCCTGAACCACGTCGCTGGCGTAGCAATGCCCGTCGGCGTCGCACACCTTGATCGGCACCAGCGTCACGTTCGGCGCCACGCCGACGATGCCGTGCCCGTTGACGCGCGCGGCGATGGTGCCGGCGACGTGGGTCCCGTGGAAGTTGTTGTCCACGCAGGCCGCAGGGATGCCAATGCCCGGGCCCTCGGCGGTGAAGTCTGCGCCGCTGGCGCAGTCCACGTTCGACCGGCCGTTGCTGACGAAGTCAAGGTGGTTGCCGTCGATGCCGGTATCGACCACGCCGACGCGCACGTTCGGTGAGCCGGTGTGATGGGCATGGGCCTCGGCCACACGGATCTGGGCCATGTCCCACTGCAGCCCGCTGAGGGGCTCAGCCGCGCCACTGCCCAGAAGTGGCAGGCTCGACGACGGGCTGACCACCTGCAGCTGGCCGCTGGCCAGGGCCTCATTGAGTGTGGGGAACTGCTTCCAACCAAAGTCGCGGCCGACAGAGGCCACGAGCGCGTAGCTGCTCATCGTCTCGGCGAAGGCCGAGTTCTTGCTGTCGACGACCATCACGCCGAGCTGGCGAGTCAGGTCGGCGGTCACGGTGCCGCCCGCTTTTGCGACGAGTGACAGCGCGTAGTCGCGAGCCAGCGCGTAATTGTCGCCCAGCGCGTAGACGCCGCCCAACGCGTAGCCCTGGGTCAGCGCGTAATCAGCATCGCTGCCGGTGAGCGCGTAAACGTCATCGAGGGCGTACAGCGCGTAGAGGGCGTAACCGCTCGCCAACGCGTAGGAGCCATCGAGCGCGTACAGCGCGTAGTCGGAGGTCAGCGCGTAGCTGTCACGCAACGCGTAGTGGCCCTTGAGCGCGTACTGCTCGGCGAGGGCATAGCCGTCACGCAGCGCATACGCCCCACCGAGGGCATAGCCGCCGTCCAGCGCATAGGCGCCGTCAAGTGCGTACTGCTCGGCCAGCGCGTAGCCCGCCCCCAGCGCGTAGGTTCCGCCGAGCGCGTACTCGCCCTGGAAGACGACCAGATAACGTGACGACTGCTGGCTGCCGGCCAGCATCGCAGCCGGCATGAGCGCGGCGACGAGCATCAGCACGACGGCGTGCGCCAGCGCACGACGGAATGCCGACGGTAACGGACGGGTCATCGGACGGGCTCCTCCACACGGTTCTCAGCCGGTGACACCACTGGGAGCGGTGACAACTGCATGGTGGGCCCGACGCACGCCCGCTGACCAGTGTCAAATGCACCAAAAAGCGTTGCAGAAACATTGCAGGGCCCGTAGGGGCACACCTGTCCCCCCGCCCGCGGGCCGCCGATCAGGCGGTCTGGGTACGCCGGGTGACGAGCCTGTCGTAGGCCTGCTCGAAGGTCAGCCCGGTCGCCCAGATGGCATCGAATGCCGTCTTCAGGACCCGGGCCAGGGAGCTGTGCTCGACGACGACGATGGTCAGGTCCGAGCTGTGCGCCACGGGATCCTCCATCCCGAACATCACGATCGTCTCGTCGATGATGACCAGCTTTAGCGGCAGCTCAGGCACGAAGCGTGCCTCCTCGCCCGCCTCCACGAACTGCCGCACGCCCTCGCTCACGGCGGGGTCGTCGAACACGCCGAACTCGTAGATAGACCTCGCGTCATGCGTCTTGATGACCTGCAGACCTTCGACGTTCTCCTGCGGCGGAGTGGCGTAAGGCGGCTTGGTGAAGACAAGGATCTCTCGCTTGACCGACGACTGGAGCTCGGCGAAGCGCTCGTTGATGGCGCGCCGGTCACGCAGCACCTCGATGTACTCGAGGGGGTCGGTGTGCTCCTTGCCGGCCTCGTAGGCGGGCTTGAGCTCGCCGGCCATCGCTCGCGCGTCCGACTCCATCTCGCTCAGCTGCCGGCGATGGGCCTCCAGCAACAGATCGACGGCGAGCTCCGGCGCGGTGGCCGAATACTTCACCACCGCCCCCGGCCGGCTCACCGCCAGGCCCTTCTCGACCAGGCTGCCAAGGACGTCATAGATCCGCTGGCGAGGCAGGCCCGACTGTCGCGCCACCTGGGCGGCGGTGAACGAGTCGCGCCTGATCAGCGCGAGATATGCCCTGGCCTCGTAGCTGGTAAGGCCCAGCCGACTCAGCTGGCTGACAAAGCTCCCCTCGGCGGCATCCATTTGAAGCACTATCGGCAGCCCGCTTGGCGGTGTCAAATGGTCCACCGGCTCTAGCATCGAGCGATGGGCGACCGGCAAGCCACTCCGAGCACCAGCCCCCGAGCCAACCGCCTCGCCGGCGAGACGAGCCCGTATCTGCTGCAGCATGCCCACAACCCGGTCGACTGGTACCCGTGGGGCGACGAGGCGCTCGCTCGAGCGCGGTCGGAGGACCGGCCGATCTTCCTTTCGATCGGCTACGCAGCCTGCCATTGGTGCCATGTCATGGAGCGCGAGTCATTCGAGGACGAGGCGACGGCGCAGGTGCTCAACGAAGGCTTCGTCTCGATCAAGGTCGACCGCGAGGAGAGGCCTGACCTCGACTCGATCTACATGGACGCGGTTCAGCAGATGACCGGCCATGGCGGCTGGCCGATGAGCGTCTTTCTGACGCCCGAGGGACGTCCCTTCTATGGCGGGACCTACTTCCCCGACCAGCCGCGGCACGGCATGCCGTCGTTCCGCCAGGTGCTGGAGGGCGTCCTGTCGGCCTGGCAAGATCGGCGCGCCGAGATCGAGCAGGCCGGCGCGTCGCTGGCCGAAGCACTCAGTCGGCAGGCCCAGCTGGGCGCCGGCGAGCGGCCGTCGACATGGATGCTCGACAGCTCGCTGCTGGCCCTCGAGCGCTCGTTCGATGCCCGCAACGGCGGCTGGGGCGCGGCACCCAAGTTCCCCCAGCCGATGACCATCGAGATGTTGCTTGGCGAGCACCTGCGCACGGGTGACCGGCGGCCGCTGGCGATGGCCCTACGAAGCCTCGACGCGATGGCCGCAGGGGGCATCTACGACCACCTTGCCGGCGGCTTCGCGCGGTACGCCACCGATGCCGGCTGGCTGGTGCCTCACTTCGAGAAGATGCTGTACGACAACGCGCTGCTCACGCGGGCCTATGTCCATGCTTGGCAGCTGACCCGCACGGAGCGCTACCGTGAGGTTGCCGAAGACACACTCGCCTTCGTCGAGCGCGAGATGACCACGGTCGAAGGCGGCTTCATCGCCAGCCTCGACGCCGACACGCAGGGTGAAGAGGGCGCCACCTACGTCTGGGCGAAGGCTGAAATCGATCAGCTGCTCGGCGCCGACGCGCCACTGTTGCATGCGGCCTACGGCGTCACCGAGGAGGGCAACTGGGAAGGCCGCACGATCCTGTCGCGAGTACGAAGCGGCGAGCAGCTGGCAAGCGAACACGGCCTGGCCGCGGAGGAGGTGGAGATCAGGCTTGCGGACCTCCGCCAACGGCTTCTCGCGGCGCGCGATCGACGACCTCAACCCGGCCGCGATGAGAAGGTGCTGGCCGCCTGGAACGGGTTGATGATCGCCGCCTGCGCGGATGCGTCGGTGGCCTTCGGTGACCCGCGCCATGCGCAGCTCGGTGAGCGCGCAGCCAGCCTGCTGCTCGATCGATTGGCCGACCCGGACGGGCGACTGAGCAGGTCATGGAAGGATGGCCGGGCACGCGGCGGCGGAGTGCTCGAGGACTATGCCAACCTCGCCGACGGACTGCTGGCGCTGTACCAGGCGACCTTCGACGAGCGCTGGTTCCAGGCAGCCCGGCAGTTGGCCGGCCACATCCTGGCACGCTTCGCGGACCCGGCCGGCGGATTCTTCGACACTGCCGACGACCATGAGCAGCTGGTCAGCCGGCCCAAGGGCGTGCAGGACAATGCCGTCCCGGCGGGTGGCTCCATGGCCAGCCACGTCCTGCTGCGGCTGGCCGCGCTGACCGGCGAAGGGCGTTACCGCGACGCCGCCGAGGGCGCCATCGCCCAGGTCGCTCCGCTGGCCGCCCGCTACCCCACCGCCTTTGCCCACTGGCTCTCCGCCATGCAGCTTGCGCTGGGGCGGATCGATGAGGTGGCCATCGTCGGTCCTCCCGACCGAGCAGACACGTTGGCCCTGCTGAGCGAGGTGCGTCGCCAGTACCGCCCACTGACCGTGATCGCGGCAGGTATGCCGGAGTCCACCGCCGTGCCGTTGCTGCGCGATCGCCCACTTAAGGACGGGGCAGCCACGGCCTACGTGTGCCACGGCTTCAGCTGCCGTCAGCCGGTGACAGACAGCGAGGGTTTGGCCGCCCAGCTATCCTCCGCGCCGTGAACGCGCATCGGCTCGTGAGTCAGGAGCCCTCAACGGAGGCGCAAGGCGGCGCTTCGCCGCTTCCGGTCGCCGAGCTGCCTGACCCGGTCGCGCTCATCTTCGACCTCGATGGCACGCTCGTCGACACGGTCGGCCTGCGCATCGATGCCTGGCTGCAGACCTTCGCCGAGGTTGGCATCCCGGCAGACCGGGAGCACGTGGCCACGCTGATCGGCGCCGACGGCCGGCGGCTGGCCCAGGAGGTGGCGGCCGTGGCAGGCCGTCCGATCGACCTGGCTCGCGCCGAGGCCATCGATCGTCGCGCCGGCGAGCTGTACGGCGCGCTGAACACGGCTCCGCGGCCGCTGCCCGGCGTCACCGATCTGCTTGAGCAGCTGGCCGGTTCGGACCTGCGCTGGGCGATCGCCACCTCGTCGCGTGCCGAGCAGGTGATGACATCGGTCGAGGCGC
Organism: Candidatus Limnocylindrales bacterium; assembly: GCA_035540555.1. Lineage (GTDB taxonomy): Bacteria > Chloroflexota > Limnocylindria > Limnocylindrales > CSP1-4 > JALYGJ01. The sequence goes on from DATLGJ010000030.1 coordinate 72,162, forward strand.
TCGGCCTGGCCGAGCTGCCGATGATCATCGACGGCAGCCACGTCGAGCACGCCAAGCCCGCGCCCGACCTGCTGCTGCTCGCGGCTGACCGGTTGAGCTCCTCCCCGCGGGGCTGCTGGTACATCGGCGACGCTACCTGGGACATGCTGGCCGCGCGCTCGGCAGGCATGGTCGCCATCGGCGTGGCGAGCGGCAGCGCGACAGCCGAAGCACTCGGCCAGGCGGGCGCCGCCGGCGTTACCGGCATGCACGAGCTGGCTGCCGAGCTGCGCCGGCGCGGGCTGCTCGAGGCCTGACCAAAGAGGGGCTCAGTCGGGCGGGCAATCAACCCGCTGCGCCGGCGCTCGAGGCCGATCGAAGACCCCGCGGACCACTTCATGGATCCGCTCGACGGTGTCATCACGCAGGTCGCGCGGGTACTCCGGCGCCGCGAAGATCGTCGTATGCACGCGGTCCGGGTCGACCCTGCCCAGCACCTCGGCGAGCGGCGCGAGATCGTCCGAGCCGAAGCTGGTGTGAAAGCCATCGCCAGCCGCATCGAAGATGGCCGGCAGGCGCGGAAGCACTTCGAGCGGGTCGTGCTGGCGGAGCACCGAGCGCAGGGTGACGAGCTGCCTGCCGAGCCGCTGGATGTCGCCGTCCTGGCGGCGCGACCGCGAGAAGAACAGGGTCATCCGGCCGTCGAGCTGGTGGCAGCCCGGGTCAAGGCGGAGCCTCACCGTCCGGCCTGTGCCGAGCCCGTAGCGCGGATCGACCACGCCGGGTGGCGGGACCTGCACATGGAGCCCGCCCAGCGCATCGACCATCCGTTCGAACCCGTGGAGATCGACGACCATGTAACCGTCCAGCTCGACGCCCGATAGCTCCTGCACGACGCCGGCCATCACGCCCCAGCCCGCGTCGTCGTTGTACGGGTAGCGGCGCGGGTTGTTGAGCGCGGCGACGTAGAGCGAGTTGAGGTAGCCCGGGTAGCGACCGTCCTTGAACATATGCGCCGTCTCGGGCGGCATGGGCAGGTTGTTCATATAGCGCGGGAAGGCGAAGAGCGCCGCGCGCCCTGTCTCGATCTCGATGCTGACCAGATGGACCGCATCGGGTCGCGCGCTCCAGCGGCCGGGGCCTGCATCCGAGCCGAGCAACAGCACGTTCAGCCGACCGTCGTCGGCCCATGGCGGCCCGCTGAAGGGCGTCCCGGACGGAGACGGATCAGGGGTCGGAGGAAGGGTGGGGCTTGGGCTGGCCGGGATGGACGGCTGATCGGTCGGCGCGTGGGTGGGCTCGGCACTGGGGCTGACCGCCCAGCTGGGTGTGGGCATCCCGCTCGAGGGCCCGTCATTCACGAAGCGCGGCAGGTTGACGGCAAGGCTGTAGCCGTACATTCCGGGCAGCCCATGAACGAGAAGCGTTCCGGCGAGGGCGAGCAGCAGAGCTGCGAAGCCGGCCCCGCCGCGACGACCACCGTGCCCGGCTCGGCGGCGGGTCAGCGCGTACGCGTCGACGACGGCCAGGCCGTGCAACAGCAGCAGCACGACGTTGACAAGGAGCAGCACGTTCAGCACGGCCGGGCGGACCAGCAGCCCGAACAGTGCCCACCAGCCGCCTGCAAGCGCCGCGAGGATCACTCCCCAGGTCAGCAAGGCGGGCACCAGGAAGAGAAGCGCTCGCCGAGGTCGACCGGCGTAGAGCTGGCCCAGGCCAGGCAGCAGGAACGAGAGCAGCGCGGCCAGCCCCGGCGACCTGCCGCCGTCCATGGCTACGGCCGGGGCGTCTGGCCCGGAGCGGGGCACTGTGCCGGGCGGTTACGTGGCGTGGGGGTCGGCGTCGGTTGCGCCTCCTGGAAGATGTCGCGCACGCGATTGCGCATCTGGCGGATGTCGGCGTCCGTGTTGAAGCGCTGACGCACGAAGCGGACCTGGTGCATGCGCTCCGAGTCGACGCCGGAGGCGAGCTGGGCCAGTGGCCCGAGATCGCTGTCGTCGAGCGTGGTGAACAGGTTCTCGCGAGCAGCCGCGAGAAGCTCCGGGGCGCGCGGCAGCATTGCCAGGGGATCGAGCTGGCGGCGCACCTGGGCGATCACGTACTGCTGACGGCGCATGCGCTGGTAATCCGAGTCCTGGCGCCGTGAGCGGGCGTAGGCAAGCGCCATCTCGCCGTCGAAGAAATTGCAGCCGCGCGGGATGTCGAGCTCGATCACGGTCCCGTCGGACTTGCGGTAGCGCGGGTCCTGGACGCGTTGGGGGATGTCGAGCCAGACGCCGCCGACGGTGTCAACGAGCGCGATGAAGCCGCGCAGGTTGACTGCGATGATGCCGTCGATATGGGCACCCGTCATCTCCTGGATCGCGCCTGCGATCGCGCGCCAGCCGCGCTGGCAGTCGTACTGCCTGGCGCACTCAGGGCCGATGCCCTCGGAGCCCGGGAACGTGCCCGGCTGCTCGGCTGCGCGACGCCAGAGGGCGTTCAGCAGATCGTCGAAGCGGCCGCCCGGATAGGCGCCCGCCGCCTCCGCCTCAAGAGGCGCGTTGACCATGTTTCGCGGGAAGCCGAACATCGCCGCCTTGCACGTCGCCACGTCCACGGTGAGCAGGATCATCGTGTCCGTGCGCAGGCTGGCGCCGCCCAGATCGCCCTCGTCGGAGCGTGAATCCGAGCCGATGAGCAGCAGATTGACCCGCCCATCCGCCCCCATCGCCCAGTTCGGGTCGATCTGCGGACACGGCCTGACGCCGGCGGCCGGGGAGCCAGCGGGGGTTGGTGAGGGGCGCGGGCTGGGCGACTGACCAGGGCTCGGCGAGCCGGCAGGGGTCTGCCCGGGCGTCATACCAGGCGACGGGCTGCCGCCGGGGCTCGGCTCCGGATCGATCGGCCGCGGCGTGGAGCCGGGAAGGGCGCCGGGATTGCCCTTGAACAGGTCCTCGATGGCGGCGCTTCCCCACATTCCGACGGCCTGGGGAACGCCATGGAACAGCAGTGTCAGCACGACCAGCCCGGCCAGCACCGCCGGCGCAGCGCGAGCATGCCCGCCACCTACCACCAACCGCTCCTGGCGGGCCACGGCGTAGGCATCGAACATCGCCGCCAGGTGGTAGAAGAAGAAGGCGATGTTCAGCACCAGCAGCGCGTTGCGCGTCTGGGGGTTGAGGACCAGCCCGATGACCGCATTCATGCCGCCCAGCAGCAGCCAGATCACCGCCAGCACGAACAAGGCCATGGGGATGGCCCAGAGAAGTCCTCGGCGAGGGGCGCCGGCGTAGACCTGGCCCAGGCCCGGGAACAGGAACGAGAGCACAGCGGCGAGGGCCGGTGACGGGGCAGACATGGTTGCTGGCAGGTCCTTCAGGCGTGGAAACCGACCCTCAGGCTCACGGGCCGGCGGTGACTGCCCGCCGCCCGGGTGCGCTGGCGGGATGGACGAGTTTACGCCAAGCAGACGATCGAGACCGACCGCCTGTTCCGTCCGACGCCGTCGTGGCCGGCTCCGCCGACTCTGGAGCTAGGGCTGCTCGAGGACGATCTGGCCGCGCATGCCGCCCTGGTAATGGCCCGGCACCGTGCAGCCGAACTCCCAGCCCTCCGCCTCTTCGGTCGCCGTCCAGGTGAACTCGCGCACGCCGGTCTCCCACTCCGGGATGCCGGGCAGCCCCTCGTTGTCACTGGCTGCCAGCTGGTCGGGTGGGCCGAGGAAAATGTCATGGCTGAAGCCCGCAACGTTGTCGACGACGAAGGTGTACTCCTCGCCTACGACGAAGGCCAGCTCGTTGACCTCCTGGCCGTCCCGGGCATAGCGCAGGTTGGCGGTCATGTCCAGCTCGATGACGTTGCCGGTCGCTGGTGAGCCGGCCGGCGATTCCGCGGGCGTCCCGGCGGGGCTCTCGCCCGGCGTGGCATGCGGCGTGGGGCCCACTGGAGCGAACGTCCAGCCCGAACCGGTGCCGCCAGCCGGCGAACAGGCGGCCAGTGTCAGCAGCGCAACGGCAAGCAGCAGCCCAAACGTAGCCGACAGTCGAAATTTGTTGGCGCGGCCGACCGGCCGCTGATCGGTGGTCATGAGTGCATTCTGGGCCAACCCGGCCCGAGGTGTCCGGATCCCCTAATGGCGGGCAGCAGGCGTGTAGCGGTCGGCGTCCTTCTCGTCCGGCACGAGACCGAGGCGGATGGCCATGCCGGTGGCTTCGATGCGGTTCGACACCCCGAGCTTGGCCAGCACCCGCCGTACGTGGACAGCGACCGTTGCCTGGCGGATGTACAGCCGCTCGCCGATCTCACGGTTGGTCAGCCCCTGGGCCAGCAGCAGGAGGACCGAGCTCTCGCGCTGGCTGAGGCCGAAGCTCTGTGTCGTCACAGCCGTCGGCTTGACGCTCAGCCGCTCGGCGATGGCGGTGCCCGGACCCACGGCGACGGGTTGCCGGCCGACGGGACGCACCGGTATCGCAACGGGCCCATCGTCGGGCAGCGGGATGCGGCCCCGCTCGGCCAGCTGGGCGAGCGCGCGCCGCAGCGGACGTGCCGGCAGCTCGCCGGCGATCCGCCAGGCGGCATGCAGCGCATCGCGGGCCTCGCTTCGGCGGTCGCGTGCCTCGAGCGCCGTGGCCGCGTGCCACCAGTGTGCCTTGGCCGCCTGATATGGCACCGGTACGGTCGCCCACGCACCCGCCAGGCGAGCCCACTCCGCCGGATCCGCTCGACCACGCACGCGCGCTGCGTGGGCGCGGGCGGTGGCAAGGTGCAGGTCGGCTTCTCGGCGCGCACCGATGGACGCCGGCAGCGAGCCCTCGGCCACCTGTCGCTCGGCCTCCGGCAGAACCCGCCCGGCAAGCTCGCCCGCCTCCGCCACCGCCTCCCACTCGCGCCGGTCCCGTCCAGCCTCTGCCGATGCGGCGCACGCCTCGAGCACCGTCGACGCAGCGGCGGCGATCTGCAGCTCCTCGGACGTGTCGAGCACGCGCTCCCACTCCGCCGCGGCCACCCGCCGAGCGTCATCCACATCACCTCGCCAAAGCGCCAGGCTGACCGCCGCGCGCAGCATCAGCGCGCTCCACTGACCGGCGGGAACCGCCTCCAGCTGAAGCAGCGTCTGGCCCACCAGCCGGGCGGCCTCCTCGTCGGCGCGCGACTCCGTGAGCAGCAGCCCGAGATAGAGCACAGGATTGATCCAGGCCATGCCTGCCGGTGGCAGCTCCATCGCCGCCCTGCATTCGTCCTCAGCTTCTCGCCAGCGGCCGAGCTGGAACAGGATGTCCGCGGCATTGCCACGCAGGAATGCCCCGTAGGCCAGTCCCAGCCCGTTGGTGCGCGCCTCGGCGATGCCCTCCGTTACGACCGCCAGCGCCTCCTCCCGGCGCGAGTCGAGGTCGAGCAGGGTGGTCCGGTTCGCGTAGCCGCGCATCACGTCATCCAGCTGTCCGCAGCTGCGCGACAGCTCGGTCGCCTCCTCGAGCAACCGAAGGCCGCGGTCGACTTCGCCCAGGTAGGCCACGTCCACGCCGAGGGTGCACGTGGCGTGGCCCTGGACGGCGCGGTCGGGCGGGTCCAGTGTTGCCGACAGCTGCCTCGCCTCCTCGGCCAGGCGCGCACTTTCGCCGAACTGGCCACCAAGCATCAGGTGTTGCGCCAGCGAAGCCAGCGCGCGGGCGCGCACCGCGCCGCCCTGCCCGCTCGGCAGCAGCTCGAGCGACTGCTCGAGCGCGCGCTGGGCGCCCTGCGGGTTGCCACCGGCGCGGCGATAGCGACCCAGCCTTTCGCACAGCTGGCTTACCTCGAGCCGATCCTCGGTGCGCTGGTCCACCGGCGCCGAGATCAGCCGTTCGATACGGCCGCCGGTGCGACGCTCGATGGCCTGCTCGACCAGCGTCGCCGCGCGGCGAAACAGGCCGGCCGCCTCGGCGGCGTCGGCAGCGGCGGCAAGCAGGGAGACACTGTCCAGCCGATCGGCCTCATCGGTGCCCTCGCCCAGCTCCAGGGCGCGCAGGTAGTGGAGCAGCGCGGTCTGACCGGGCTCCGTTCGGCGTGCCAGGCGAGCCGCCTCCAGGTGCGCCGCCCGCGCCGCGTCCGGTCGCTGGGCACGCGCCCAGTGCCATGCCTGCTCGGCCGGCTCCGTGACCAGCAGCGAGGCGACGGCAGCGTGCATCTCATGGCGCTCGGCAGGCAGAGCCAGGTTTTCGATCGCCTCGGCCACCAGCTGGTGGACAATCCCGACGAGGCCGGAACGCTGGACGGCGAGGCCCGTCTCGATCGCCGCCGCCAGGTCTGCCCGCGCAATGTGGCCACCGGGCAGGGCAACATCGAGCAGGCGTCTGCGCGCCAGTGGCCGGCGCGCTGCGGCAAGCAGGCGCAGCACGCTGCGGACCTTGGGCGAAAGCCTGGCCAGCCGGGCATGGACTATCTCGACGAAGGGATCCGAAAGGCGCAGGCCGTCGACCTCCGCGTGAGCAGCCACGAGCTGGCTGGCGAGCAGCGGGTTGCCTTTGGAGCCCTCACTGATGGCGGCCAGCAGGCCAACCGGCGGCTTCTCGCCGCGCAGCTCCTCGACGAGCTGGGCCACGTCCGCCCGGGACATGTGCGCGAGCTCAATCATCTGAACGCTGCGGTGAGCGCCGAGTTCGCCGATGAAGTCCCAGGCTGGATGGCCGCGGTGGACCTCATCCGTGTGATAGCTCAGGATCAGCGCCAGCGGAAGCCGGCGGCTGACACGCAACAGCGCGGCAACGAAGTCGCGAGTGCCAGGGTCGGCATGGTGCAGGTCCTCCAGCACGAGGCAGATGACGCCTTCGGCGGACAGCCGCTCGAGCAGTGCCAGCACGCCTTCCTGCAGGCGCGCGCCGCGCTGCTCCGGCGCGTCGAGGGCAGGCGCGCGGGGCGGATCGCCCGCGGCGCTCAGGCGATCGCCGAGGCCGGGCAGGATCGGCGCAAGGTCATGACCGGCACCTCCGATGACCGCCGGCAGGTCCTCGTCGGAGATTTCCGCCAGCCGCTCGCGCAGCGCGCCGCCGAGGGCTGCGTATGGCACGCCGCTGCGGGGCGCCTCGGCCCGCCCGCGGCAGACGACGATTCCCTCGACGTCGGCAAGCCGACCGACCAGCTCGTCGATCAGCGCCGAGATGCCGACGCCGAGCGGGCCGCGGATGACGACGCGGCTGGGCTCGGTCTGAGCCGCGCGTTGAAGCACCCCCGCCAACGCGTTCAGCTCGGCGTCCCTTCCGATGAGCGCCATCGGCCAAGGATAGCGGTCGGTTAGGTGGATACTTGGGCCGTGGGCGACGGTTCAGAGCCATCGGTGCACCCGGGCAACACCTTGAACGCATTGTCCGGCGAGGAATGGCTCTACTTCACCAAGTCGCTCTGGACGACTGCTTATCCCTCGGAGCTCGGGCACGCACTCCGCCGGCGGCACGGCGCCAACAAGCCGCCGCGGTTGATGGCCCGCCTGATCGAGTTCTTCACCAAGCCCGGCGAGCTGGTGCTCGACCCTTTCGCGGGGGTAGGTGGGACGCTCCTCGGCGCCGCCATCTGCCGGCAGCCGCGACGGGCGCTCGGCTTCGAGCTGGAGCCACGCTGGCTGGCAGTCTTCGAGGAGGTGCTGCTCGAGGCTTCGACCGAGCGAAACGGAGCGGGGCCGCTGTTGCGCGACCTGGGCAGTGCCGATCCCGGTGGCGAGCGCAGCTTCGACCCCTCCGGCGTGACCATGCGCCTGGGCGACATGGCACGGCTCCTTGCCGAGCTGCCGGACGCCAGCGTCGACTTCGTCGCCACCGACCCGCCGTACAACCCCCAGCTGCGCCAGACGATGGCCGGCGGGCGGTTGGCCGAGCGCTTCCCCAACCGGCGCACCGACTACGCGATGGTGACCACCGACCCGGCCGATCTGGCCAACAGCGCGAGCTACGAGGAGTTCCTGGAGCGCATGGGCAGCGTCTTCGGCCAGTTGCGACGGGTGCTGCGACAGGGCCGATATGCCGTGCTGATCGTTCGCGACGCGTACCAGGGAGGACGCTACCGCTTCACCGCGGCCGACCTCGCCGCCCACGCCGACTCAGCCGGGCTGGTCGCCAAGGGCTCGCTGGTCTGGTACCAGGCCGGCACCCGCCTTCGGCCCTACGGCTACCCGCGCGGGTTCGTGCCGAATATCGCCCACCAGCACATCCTGGTGCTGCGCGCCGAATAGCGCCGCGACCGCTGTCCAGCGGCCAGGTCAGCGGGCGAGCAGGCGCTCCCGCAGGGACGGGTCGGTGGCGGCGTCGACCGCGGTCCAGGCGAGCGCTACGGCGCCGTCGAGGATCGCCTGATCCGCCTCCGCCGAGCCAGCCTGGGCAGTGAACTCGGCCGTGTGGTTGATTGCCTCGCCACCGATCCCGAGCACCGGATGAATCGCCGGCATCGCCAGGCTGATGTTGCCGATGTCGCTCGAGAAGTTGTTGAACTCGATCCGGTCCTCGCCCTCGAAGCGGCGACCGAGGGCCTCCGCGTTACGCCGATAGGCGGCCACCAGCTGCCGGTCATGCACCATCTCACGGTAGGCCGGCTTCGTCTCGACGCTCAGCTCGGCACCCGAGGCTACAGCTCCCGCCTTCAGGCAGGCCATCACCATCTCGCGCAGCTGGTCCAGACGGTCACCGCTGGCGGCTCGGATCATCAACTCCGCCGTCGTGTGGTCGGGGATCACGTTAGAGGCCTCGCCGCCGCGGGTGACGATGCCGTGGACGCGGTCCGTCGCGCGCAGGCGCTGGCGCAGCAGGGCAACCGCCACCTCAGCCACGACCAGAGCATCAGCAGCATTGACGCCGCGCTCCGGGAACGCAGCTGCGTGAGCTGCCTGTCCCCGATACGTGATGGCCAGCGTCTCGGCGGCCAGGACGTTGGGCTCGAGCATGTCGGCGGGGCCGGGATGGATCATCAACGCCATGTGGACGCCCTCGAAGGCGCCCTGTTCGAGCATCGTGATCTTGCCACCGCCTCCCTCTTCCGCCGGCGTGCCGATGACGCTCACGCGCAGACCGAGCTGATGCGCGACGCCGGCCAGGGCGACCCCGGCACCCACCGCCGAGGCGGCAATGACGTTGTGGCCGCAGGCGTGGCCGATGCCCGGCAGCGCGTCGTACTCGGCGATCAGCCCGACGTGGAGAGGGCCCGGGCCGAAGCTGCCTACGACCGCGGTGTCCAGCCCGGCCACCCCACGCTGGACTTCGAAACCGGCCTTGTCGAGCCATTCGGTCAGCCAGCCGGCGGCCAGGGTCTCGTTAAAGCTGAGCTCCGGATTGGCATGGATCCAGTGGCTCAGCCCGACCAGCGCCGCGTGCGCCCGCTCGGCCCGCTCCCGGGCGATCTCCCGTGGGTCCAGCTCCGGCATCGCTATGACTCTCCCCGACTCATGTGGGCCCGCCGCCTCGCGGCGACGGCCTAGTATGGCGCGCGATCAGGTCACGAGCCGCCAACGCCCGGCGGGCTCTCGAGCCTGTGCTCGGCCCGGTCGTATCGCCCCTCGAGGTCGTCGACGACATTGCGCTCCCATAGTCCGACGCCCATGAAGTACGCAGCGCGCGAGATCATGTGCGCCGAGATCGGCGCGGTCAGGAAGATGAATGCGATGGCCAGCAGGGCCCGCACGACAACGGCCAGCTCGGCGAAGTGGACCGCCGCGGCGAGCAGGATCATGCCCGAGCCAAGCGAGGCTGCCTTGGCCGACGCCTGCATCCGCGTGAACAGGTCGGGCATGCGCAGGATGCCGACGGCTGCGAGCAGCATCAGCGTCGCGCCGGCCAGGGCGAGGCCTGCGGTGACGACATCGTTGAGCCAGCTCATGCCGCCCGACCTCGGCCGCCGGTTCCCTTCTCCATGTAGCGTGCGAAGCCGACCGCGCCCAGGAAGCCCACCAGCGTGACGGCAATCGCCACATCGATCAGCACACCCTGGCCGGCGAGCAGGGCGATCAACGCGATGACGCCGACCATCAGCCCGGCGATCAGCTCGAGCGCCACCACCCGATCGGCAAGACTCGGGCCCCGGAAGAGCCGGACGGCGGCGAGGAACAGCGACACGCTGACCAGCACCAGCGCGCCAAGGGTGGCCGTTGCCAGGATGTCGATGTCGGCACCCAGGATGTTCATCTGAGCATCTCCAGCACGCGTCGCTCGAACTTGTCCTTCACCTCACGGCGGAACTCGGCGACATCGCCCACGAACATCGCGTGCACGTAGAGCACCCGGCGGTCGTCCGAGACGTCGATCGACAGGGTGCCCGGCGTCATCGTGAGAAGGTTTGCCAAAACCGTGATCTCGGCGTCGGTGCGCGCGTCGAGCGGCACCGCGACGATGCCCGGGCGGGAGCGATGTCGGGGCGTGACCACGTCGACGGCGACCTTCCAGTTGGCCTTGAACAGCTCGACCACGTAAAAGGCGGCGAACTTGGCCACCCTGCCCATTCGCCCGAAGTACGACGAGTGGCCGAAGACGCGCTGGGCCAGGTAGAGGGCGATGTAGCCGAGGACGAAGCCGAGGGCCAGGTTGGAGAGGGCGAAGTTGCCCGTCATCGCCGCCCACACGATCGCCATCAGCAGGTTCGCCAGGAAGCTGGTCATCGCTGATCCCCGGTCACGGCATTGGGCCCGAGGACCGCCTCGATGTAGCCCGTCGGGTCCAGCAGCTGGGCGGCTGCCTCCTCGGCCAGCTCGAAGATCGGCTCACCGAGCAGGCCGATCGAGACGGTGATCATGGCGAGCATGGCGATCGGCAGGTGCAACGTCGTCAGGGCCAGGCGGCGTGGTCGGACGACCTCGGTGGCGCTGCCCTCCGGCGGCGCCTTCCAGAACGCCTCCTGCCAGATCTTGGCCATCGAGAAGAGGGTCAGCAGGCTGACCGCCAGGGCCACGGCAACGATGGCGTAGCTGCCGACCTCCAGGCCGGCAAGGACCAGGCCGAGCTTGGCCAGGAAGCCCGAAAACGGCGGCAGGCCGGCGAGCGAGAGGGCCGGGATCAGGAACAGGACTGCAGTAAGTGGAAACGTGCGGTAGAGCCCGCCGCTCAGGGCCAGGTCGTAGCTGCCGCTCAGCCGGCGAGCCACGCCGCTGACCAGGAAGAGGTTGGTCTTGACGATGATGTGGTGGATCACGTAGAAGATGCCCGCCGCCAGGCCAAGCGGCGTGAACAGCGCCAAGCCCATGATCATGTAGCCGATCTGGCTGACGATGTGGAACGAAAGCACCCGGCGGAACTCACGCTGGGCAACTGCCCCCAGCACGCCGACGATCATCGTCAGGCCGGCGATGATCAAGAGCAGGGTGTGGGTAAAGGCGACGTCCTGCGTGAAGATCAGCGTGAACGTCCGGAAGATGGCGTAGACGCCCACCTTGGTCAGCAGCCCGGCAAAGAGGGCCGAGACCGCTGACGGCGGCGTGTGGTAGGAGGCGGGCAGCCAGAAGAAGAGCGGAAAGATTGCCGCCTTGATGCCGAAGGCAGCCAGGAAGATCATCGCCAGCACGGTCACCAGCTCGGGCCGGCCCACCGCCGCCAGCCGGACGGACAGGTCGGCCATGTTGAGCGTCCCGGCGATGCCGTAGAGGATGCCCACTCCCGACAGGAAGAAGACCGAGGCGATCAGGTTGAGCGTGACGTACTTGAGCGCTCCCTCGATCTGGCTGCGCCGTCCGCCGAGTGCCAACAGCACAAACGAGGCGATCAGCATCACCTCGAACCACACGTACAGGTTGAAGATGTCGCCGGTGAGGAACGCACCGCAGACGCCGAGCAGCAGGATCTGCAGCAACGGGAAATAGCCGAAAGCCTCGTGCCGCGCCTCGACCGCGGCGAGCGAGTAGAGCGCGACGGCGAAGCCGATCACGCCGGTGATCAGGACCATGATCGCGCTGAGCAGGTCAGCGACCAGGACGATGCCGAATGGTGCCGGCCAGTCGCCCACCTCGACGACCAGGATGCCCTGCTCGCGGACAACCAGGAGGAGTGCGATGCCGCTCGCGAGCAGCGCGCCGGTGCCGACCACGCCGAACCAGCGCTGGACGGTGTTGTTGCCCCAGGCCAGCAGCGAGGCAGCGGCGGCCACCAGCGGGATCACGAGCGGCAGGACGACCAGCACGTTCATCGGCTGCGGGTCACTCATCGGGCCGGTCCGTCGTGGTCAGCTCGTCGAGGTCGTCACTGCCCACCACCTGGTAGACGCGATGGATGAGCACGAGCGCGAACACCAGCACGCCGAATGCGATCACGATGGCGGTCAGGATCATCGCCTGGGGCAAGGGGTCGGCGGCCGGCTGGGCGATGGCGTCGGCGTCAGCCGGGATGATCGGCGGCTGGTACCGCGTGAGTCGCGAGGCGGTGAAGATCAGCAGGTTGGCCGCATGCCCGATGAGCACCAACCCGATGGCGATGCGGACGATGCTTCGGCGCAGGATGCTGTACAGCCCGGCGGCGAACAGTCCGCCGACCACCAGGGCCAGGGTCAGCTCCATCAGCCGGCGCCCGGCTGATGGTCGCCCGGTCGGTTGCGCTCCGCCAGGAACTCACCCTCCTCGGCCAACGTGAGCACCATCGTCAGCGTGGCGCCCAGCACGACCAGGTATACGCCGATGTCGAAGATCAGTGGCGTGCCGAGGTAGAGGCTCATGCCGGGCAGGTCGATGGTCCACCACTGACCGGTCAGCAGCGGCTCGCCCATCAACAGCGCTATCAGGCCCGAGCCGACGCCGAACAGCAGCCCCGCGCCTATCAGCGCCTGCGGCTGCACACGCAGCGCAGCGCGCGCCGTGCCCGGGTCACGGCTGACCGCGAGCAGGATGAACGCAGCGGCAGCAACGAGGCCGCCGGCAAAGCCGCCGCCGGGCTCGTTATGACCGCGCAGCAGCAGGAACACGGAGAAGAGCAGCAGCAGCGGCATCAGCAGTCGGGCGGTGGTGATGAGGATCAGCGACCTCATCGGCGGGCCGCCCGGTGCTCGGCGTGAATGCGCAGCAGGACCAGCACGCCCAGTCCGGCCAGCGCGAGCACGGCGATCTCGGCAAGCGTGTCCAGCGCGCGGAAGTCGACGAGGATGACGTTGACCACGTTCCGGCCGTGGGCGGCAGGCAGCGACTGCTCGAGGAAGTAGGCCGAGATCGTCTCCCGTCCCTCGGGCATCAGCGTCGCCAGGACGAGCAACGTCATCAGGCCACCGAAGCTGAGCGAGACGGCGGCGTCGCGCAGGCGGCCGCTCGTGCCCAGATCGCTGATCCCGGGCAGGTGGTAGAGCACGAGGACGAAGACGATCACCGTCAGGGTCTCGATCAGCACCTGGGTCATGGCCAGGTCCGGGGCGCCGAAGGTCAGGAAGACGATCGCCACGCCATAGCCGGCGACGCCAAGCGCCGCGACCGCGCCCAGCCGCGAGCGCGAGCGCACCGCGACGAGCGCGGCGACGAGGATCAGCACGCCCAGGGCAACCTCGGTCGGTCGGATCTCCGGCTGGCCCAGGCCCAGCGCGATGCCGCTGCCGCGGGACAGCGCGGCGAGCACCACCGCGGCGACGAGCACGATCGGGGTGATGACGGTGACCAGCACGTAGTGACGGAGATAGCCGTTCTGCAGCCGGCGAGTCAGGCCAAGGGCGCCGCGCTGCATAAGGTCCATCGCGCTGCCGTAGCCAGCCTCCGGACCATACCGCCGGCCGGCCTCCAGCCATGCCGTCCAGCGTCGTGCAGTCCCCCGCCACAGGTAGATGGCCACCCCGACAACCAGCGTCAGCAGGCTGAAGGCCAGCACTACGTTGATGCCGTGCCACAGGTAGAGCTCGATCGCCGTCGGCACCTGCGTCACCGCGGCAACGGCCGATGAGACCACCGGCGTGGCCAGCAGCCCTGGCAGGAGGCCGGTGGTGACCCCCAGGGCGGCCAGCAGCAACGGACCGGCGAGCAGGCTCGGTGGGGCCTCGTGTCCTGCCGCCGCCGGCGAGTCACGCCGGACGATGAACGGCCGTATACCAATACGGATCGCCACCACCACCAGCAGCGCATTGGCCAGCACGGCCACGGCCAGCAGCAGCACCGCCATCGGACCGCCAAGGTGAAGGATCGACTCGAATACCAGCTCCTTGCCGATAAAGCCGAAGAAGGGCAACAGGCCGGCCATGGAGAGTGCCGCCAACAGCGCCGCGGTCGCCGCCAGGGGCATGCTGCGACGCAGTCCACCGAGCAGCCTGGTCTGGGTGATGCCCGCCTCGTGGTCGGCGATGCCGGCGAAGAGGAAAAGCGCTCCCTTGTACATCGCGTGGCCGACCAGGAAGACCATTGCCGCCGTCACGGCCTCCCTGTCGCCAATGCCGAGCAGGAGCGTGATCATGCCCAGCGCGGCGACGGTCGAGAAGGCCAGCACCCGTTTGACCTCCAGCGCGCGCAGGGCCAGCGTCGCGCCGAGCAGCAGGGTCAGGGAGCCTGTGCCGACCAGGATCAGCAGCCAGGCGTCGGTGCCACCAAGCACGGGCAAGAGGCGGGCCAGCAGGAAGACGCCTGCCTTGACCATGGTCGCCGAGTGCAGGTACGCGCTGACGGGCGCCGGCGCGGTCATGGCGTTGGGCAGCCAGAAGTGGAACGGGAACTGAGCCGACTTGGTCAGCGCGCCGGCGAGAATGAGCAGCAGGATGGGCAGGTAGAGCGGGTCGGCGCGCACCGCCGCGCCCTGACCGAGCAGCTCCGAGATCCGAAACGTCTCTGCCACCAGGCCGAGCAGGACGAAGCCGCCGAGCATGGCCAGCTCGCCCCCGACCGTGACCATCAGCGCCTGCTGGGCTGAGCCCCGGGCAACCCTGTTCTCGTGGTAGTAGCCGATCAGGATGTACGAGGTGAAGCTAGTCCCGGCCCAGAACACGTAGACCAGCAGGAGGTTGTCGGCAACGACGATGCCCAGCATCGACGCCATGAACAGCAGCATCACGGCGTAGAAACGGCCGAGCTGCCGATCGTCCTTCAGGTAACCCCCGCCGTAGATCAGGATCAGGGTGCCGATCCCACAGATGAGCAGCGCAAAGAGCAGGCCGAGCCCGTCGACTGCGAAGGACGCCTCGAGGCCCAGGCTGGGCACCCAGGCAATGCTCTCGGTCACCAGCTCGCCCGCAGTCACCCGCGGGATGAGCGAGACGAAGTAGGCCGTCAGCGCAGCCGGCAACAGCGCCAGCAGCCACCCGGACCAGCGGAATCGCGCCACGAAAGGCGCCACGGCGGCGACCGCGAAGCCGGCGAGAACGGCCGCGAGGAGTCCTGTCACGCGGGGCGGGGCAGCGCCATGGGCTGGCGATGACCCGGCTTGCGGCCGCAGCAGGCCGCACGAACCAGGGGCATGCGCATCTCCACTCGTTGGGTACTTGTCGAAGGGTACGACAGCAGGCCTCATTGTCGGGCCGGGAGCCGCTGTTTCCGAGTCGGCTGATATGGGCGGGGCGATGCTGCACAGGCGCTCGGGGTCCATCAGGCGCTAGGGTTGGCTGATGGATCTGCCGGCCCGGGCGCGACACGACTGATGGACGCGCTGCGTCGTCTGCTGGGTATGTCACCCGGTGATGACACCGACGGGGAGAAAGATGGCGAGCAGGACGAGCTTCGCGCGCCGGAGCTGGTGCCGGCCGAGCTGAGGGTGCGGGGAGTCAGCGTCACCGCCGTGACATTCCGCGTGATGGTCGTGGTGGTCGGGGTCATCCTGGCCCTGGGCGTGCTGTGGCAGCTGCAGCAGCTTGTGCTGCTGACGATCGTCGCGCTGATCATCGCCGCCGCCATGCATGCGCCGGTCGCCGCCATGGAGCGGCGCGGCATGCCCCGCCCGCTGGCCATCCTGCTCGCCTACACGGTGCTGCTGGGCGTTTTCGTGGTCGCCCTGGTGGTGGTCGGAGGTCCGCTCGTGACCCAGTTGCAGCAGCTGTTCGACGACCTCCCCCAGATTGCGACCGACCTGCGCACACAGGCCGTCGAGTTTGTCGACGGATTGGCCGGGGAAGGCCAGGGTCAGGAGCTCGTCGCGTGGGCTGAGGGAGCCGCCACCGGTATCGACATGCAGCCGATCCTGGGCGTGCCGATGACCCTCGCCGGAGCAGCGATCAACGTCTTCATCGTGCTGATCCTGAGCGCGTTCTTCGTCTACGAGCGCGACACCGCCCGCGGGTTCTTCCTACCGCTGCTTCCGCCCGACCGGCGCGAGTCGGCCCACGACCTTGCGCGTTCGATCCTGCGGCGGCTGGCGGCCTACGTCCACGGGCGCTTCGTGGTGATGGTCTTCATCGGACTGGCGATGACCGCGACGCTGATGGTGCTGGGTATCCCGTTCGCCCTGCCCCTGGGCCTGTTCGCCTTTGTCGTTGAGCTGATCCCGATGATCGGACCGTGGCTGGCGTTGATCCCAGCGGTCGCAGTCGCGTTCACCGAGTCACCCGAGCAGGCGATCGCGCTGATGGTGATCTGGTTCGTCATCCAACAGATCGAAAGCTACGTGCTGACGCCGGCGATCATGGGTCGCTTCCAGCACCTTCCACCGAGCGTGGTCCTGCTGTCGGTCCTGGCAGGCTTTGCCCTGTTCGGCGTGCTCGGGGCGATCATCGGTGTGCCCGTCGTGGCGGTCATAGCGATGATCATCCAGGGGGTCGTCGTCCCCGCACATCGGCAGGCGATGGACGAGCACGGGCCGGCGAGGCCGCCCAGCCCGGCGCGCGAGCCGCCACCGCCCGCCGGAGGAAGGCGTACTGCAGGCTGAGTGGTAGGGGAGCCTGGATTCGAACCAGGGACCGGGCGGATATAAGCCGCCTGCTCTAACCGCTGAGCTACTCCCCCTCGCCACGATCGTACACCTTGCCCGGGCAGCCGCCGGCGGGCGCCCTAGGCCAGCAGCGGTCGAAGGACCTCGAAGACCACCACAAGAACGAGGTAGCAGATGGGCGCCGAGGCGAAGAATCCGAGCAGGGCGGCCCACCACGAGCGGCGCCGAACGCCCGATGCGCCGGTCGGCAGCTCGACCCACAGGTACGTGAGCGCGCTGCCGGCAAGCACAACCACGAGCAGATAAAGCGCCACCGGCGCGACCAGGTCGGCCGCCGGCTCCAAGAGGCTGTAGCCGAGAAGCAGCAGGCCGCCAACAGAGGCCAGCAACAGGTTGGAGAGTACGGCCCGCAGGACGGGTGGAGGCGGGTTACGAAGCTGCCGCCAGCGTACCTCCAACCACGAGCGCCGGGCAGGCTCCGGGCGCATCACCCGCCCTGCAGCACCACCAGCCGCGGCCGTCGCGGCAGCGTTTCCGCAGTGTGCCGCCCCAGCTCGGCGACGGCCTCGGCGAACCGGTCGATCTCGGCCTCCGTGTTGAACCAGGCCACGGACGCGCGAACGATGTCGGGCCCGGCAAGCGGACGCGTCAGCGCCTGCGTGCGGTGGTTCAGCTCATCGGCAGCGTCCTCCGCAGGCCAGTTGCTCAGCCTGAAGCTAACAATCGCCGCTGGCGGTGGCGATGGCGTGACCATCTCCACTCCCTCCGCGTTTTCCAGTCCGGCGGCCAACCGGGCGGCCAGGGCAGCGGTTCGGCTGTGGGCCCACTCCAGCCCGACGAACATCGCCAGCCAGCCCACGCTGCGGGCCAGGCCGAGCAGCAGCTGGCGCGAGAGCTCGCGCTCGGGCAGCGCGCGTGCCCGGCCGCCATCACGCAGCCAGAGGGCGCCGATGCCTTCCGGCCCGAGCAGCCAGCGGTCCCCGGCAACGACCGCCGCATCGGCATCCAGCTGCTCGACATTGAGCGGCAGTGCGCCGATGGACAGCGACGCATCGAGCACGCGGACGCCACCCGTGCCGACCAGGGCCCCGCTGACCGGGTCCACGTGATGCACCGCAGCCTCCTCGCCGACGGCGCGGCGGGCGAGCTCCAGCGCGTCGCCGAGCCCATGAGTGAGCACGATGGCGTCCGGGTCGGTCGCGCCCAGCACGGCAGCGACCACGGCACGCGTCTCGGCCCCGCGCTGGGCCAGGTCCTCCTCCCGACCCGGCGCGACCCGCCCCACGCGGATATCCCACTCGAAGGCTTCGCGCATGGCCTCGGCCGCTTCGGCTGGCAGCGGCCCGCGGGTTGCCGTGTCGAGGTAGATACCGGCGCCGGTTGCCGGCAGCAGCTCGCGCAGCGCGGCAACTCGCTCCGCGTCGCTGGGAGGGCCGGTGACCATGCGCGAAGGATGACACCAGCACAGAAGACCGTTCAGTCGCCCGCGGACGTCTCGCCTCGGGTGATCACGCGAAACCTTCCACCCTGCTCGTAGGCGGCGTGCAGCCGTTCGACCGTTGACAGCGTGTCGGCCTCGTTCGGTCGCTTGTCGGGTCGCAGCCGGTGGATGCGCGGGAAGCGCAGTGCGAATCCGGAGTCGTGGCGGTTCGAGCGATGGATCACGTCGAAGGCGACCTCGACAACGACGCTCGGCTCGACCACGTGGAAGCGACCGACCTGGCGCATGGTGTGCTCTCGAAACCACTCGGTCATCTCGGCGATCTCGGCGTCGGTCAGGCCGCTGTAGGCCTTGCCGATCGTCACCAGCCGTCCCCCGTCGGCGCCGTCGTCGCGTACGGCGAAGGTGTAGTCGGACAGGACGCCATGGCGCTTGCCATGACCGACCTCCACGCCAACCACGACGCAATCAAGCGTGGTCAGCGCCTTCTTGAGCTTCAACCAGCCATGGCCGCGCCGACCAGGCGTGTAGATGCTGTCCGGGTCCTTGACCATCAGCCCCTCGTTGCCGCGCACCCTCGCCTCGTCGAAGGCGAGCCGCAGGCCGTCCTCGTCCTCGACGGTGACCAGCTGAGCGATGCCCATGCCGGACCGCCGTCCCAGCTCGAGCGCCTCGAGCCGTCGCCGTCGTTGGGCCAGCGGTTGTCGAAGCAGGGGCTCGACCGGCTGCCCGCGCCGAGCCAGGGCGAGGACGTCGAAGGCAACGAAGATGACCGGCACCTGCTCGAGCAGCCGCGCCGATGGCTTCTTGCGCCCGAGCCGTGTCTGGAGCTGCAGGAAGGGCAGCGCCTCGCCATCTCGCCAGCCCAGCAGCTCGCCATCGAGGATGCCGTCCCACGGCTCGTCGGCGACGGCCGTGGCAACTTCGGGAAAGCTGCCCGTCACGTCTTTCAGGTCGCGCGAGAAAAGTCGGACCTGGTCTGCCTGCCGGTGCAGCTGGGCCCGAATGCCGTCGTACTTGTCCTCTACCCACACCGGTGCGCCGAGCCGGCGCAGGACCTCGGCTTCGTCGGCAACCGGTGAGGCAAGCATGGTCTTCAGCGGCCGGAACATGGCCAGCTCGGCCTCGGCCAGAGCTCCGCGTCGCGCGAGCAAGGCGGTCTGGCCAAGGTCTCCGCTCAGCATGCCGGCCCACTGGACGTCGGCCAGCGGCACGTCGAAGGCCGCTGCGATAGCTGCCTCCAGGTGCCCGGAGCGCAGGCCGATGCGCATGTCACCGCTGAGCACCCGGGCCACCGCGCGCGCCGTCGGAGGATCGCAGCGTTCGAGCAGTCGACGCATGGCGTCGCGCTTGGCGGCGGCGCCCCGCGCAGCGGCCGTCTGAGCGAAGGCCTCGGCGACATCGACCAGCGTCGGTGGCGTGCCGAGCCCCCCGTGGTCGTGTCGAGCGAGCAGGTCGCCGACTGCAGTGGCCAGGTCGGATGAGAGGTTGTATTCCGTCCCCAACGAGCCGGCCGGCGCGCCGGCCAGCTCCTCGACCAGACCCGCCAGCGCGGCCCAGCCGATGCCAAGGGTGCGCTGGTCACGCTCGGGGAAGGGCCGACCCGTCAGGAAGGTGACGGCCAGCGCCAGATCACGGCCGTCGAGCGAGCGCAGGTAGTCGGCCAGCACGGCGGTCTTCTGCGATGTCCGCGTGGTGGCAGCAATCTGTTGCGCGACATCGGCCCAGCGACGCATCGACCCGATGGTAGCCCGGGTGTAGCATCGGCCATCCCTGCACGACGAGTGAATTGGGGCGAGCGAGCCGATGCGCAGCGAAGTCAACCGAGATCACTGGCATCCGCCCTACCTGCGCGGAGAGCGGGTGCTGCTCCGCCGTCCTCGACAGGACGACCTGCCGGCGGTTCGGCGCTGGTACGCGGACCCGGAGCTTGCCCGCCTCACGCGCTACCAGACGCGGCCCATGGCAGAGCCCGAGATCGATCTCTTCTTCCGCAGCCGGCTGCTGTCGGCCGATGCTCTCGCCTACGCCATCCTCGAACTGCCGAGCGAGCGCCTGGTCGGCTTTGTCACCTTCTCGGCGCTTGACGCTGACAATGGGTCCGTGCTGTTCCACATCACCATCGGCGAGCGCGACGCCTGGAACCGCGGCCTTGGCACGGAGACGACCAGCCTGATGCTCGCCCATGCCTTTGAACGGCTCGGGCTGCACCGCGTCGGGCTGACCGTGTTCGCCTTCAACGAACGGGCCATCCGTGCCTATGAAAAGGCCGGTTTTCGCGTGGAGGGTCGGCTGCGCGAGGCAGTTCAACGCGACGGTCGCTACTGGGA
The DNA here is from genome assembly GCA_035540555.1 of Candidatus Limnocylindrales bacterium. GTDB lineage: Bacteria > Chloroflexota > Limnocylindria > Limnocylindrales > CSP1-4 > JALYGJ01. The sequence continues at coordinate 92,645 of DATLGJ010000030.1, forward strand.
TGAGGTGCAGATGGGTGTGCTGCGCGGCGAATGGCTGGCCGCCCGGCGCAGCGCCGAGCCCTCGCCCTATCTGGCGGCAGAGCCGGCCGGCTGACCGAAGCAAGCGTGGCCAGCCACGGTGCCGCGGCTGACGCAGCCCGCGCCGACGTGATCGCGCTGCTCAATGCCAGGGGCCATGCGGTGGAGAACGCGCGCCGCGCACTGGACCGGCTCGAACAGGCCTTCGACGAGGGCGCGCTGGTCAGGACGGAGAAGGTGGATGAAGCCATCGGCGACATCGCGATTGCCCTGCGCCAGGCGGAAGGCCAGAAGCTGGGCGGCAAGAGCGCCGAGGCTGCCCGGCTGATCGGGCGCCGACTGGAGAGGCTCCTGGACCACGCATAGCCGAGCTGGGTCCACCGTCGTCGTTGCCGGGCGACCAGCGTAAGATCGGCTCGTGAGCCTGCTAAACCGCCCACAGTTGACTGACGACCAGCGGCGGCGCCTCCCGCCGGGCCAGTACCTGACCGAGAAGTGGCCGGTGCTCCACTACGGCAGCGTTCCCTCGACTGACCTGGCCAGCTGGAGCCTGCGCATCTGGGCGCGGTCGAGGACCCCTTCGCGCTGTCGTGGGAGGAGTTCATGGCGCTGCCCCGCAGGCGAGTCCACACGGACATCCACTGCGTAACGCGCTGGTCGCGGCTCGACATCGATTTCGAGGGGGTGGCCGTCCGCGACGTGCTCGAGCGGGCCCGGCCCAAGCCGGAGGCGCGGTACGTCCTGGCTCATGCGGAGCAGGGCTACACGACCAACCTGCCCCTCGCCGTGCTGCTCGATGACGATGTGCTGTTGGCCGACAGCGCAGAAGGCCAGCCGCTGACGCCGGAGCACGGATATCCGCTCCGCCTCGTCGTGCCCAAGCGCTACTTCTGGAAGAGCGCCAAGTGGCTGCGCGGCCTCGAGCTGCGCGCCGCCGACAAGCGCGGCTTCTGGGAGCGCAACGGCTACCACAACGAAGCCGAGCCCTGGCGCGAGGAGCGCTTCAGCGACGACTGAGCTGCAGGTCCTGCCGGCAAGCCCCGACCGCTGGGATGACGTGGTCGCGATGCTCGGCGGCGACCTGGACAGAGGCTGCTGGTGCCAGGCCTGGCGTGGTCGCGATCAGCTCGCGCGGGATACCAATGAGAGCCGGCCCGAAACAGCCCGACGGCAGATCGAGCACGACTTTCCGCCGCCCGGCTACCTGGCCTACGACGCCGACGAGGTCGTCGGCTGGTGTGGAGTCGGAGTGCGCGGTCGGCTGCCTCGGCTGGACAGCTCGCGCACCATCCCCAGGCTGGATGACCGGCGGGTCTGGGTCATCGGCTGCTTCCTGGTGCGGACGGGTCACCGGCGCAAGGGAGTGGCAACGGCCCTGCTCGACGGCGTACTCAAGGCTGCGCGGCAGGCGGGCGCGCCGGGGATCGAGGCCTATCCGATAGATCCGGTTGGCCGACGAGCCAACAACAACTTCGCCTTCGTCGGCCTGGCATCGATGTTCGACCGGGCCGGCTTCCGGCGCGTGGCCGAGACAGACGCCCACAGCGACCACCTACCGCGGCTTCTGGTCCGACTCGAGATCTGAATCAGAAAGGCCGAGCCTGACGGCTCGGCCTTCGGGTGGGCGAGAGAGAACTTGGCCTAGTGGTGACAGGCCCCCGGCTGCCCGGCCGACTCGGCCGTGCGGAAGCTGCTGCCGCAGCCACAGGCTGAGACTGCATTTGGGTTGTTCACCGTGAAGCCTGCGCCCATCAGCGTGTCGAGGTAGTCGATCTCCGAGCCCTCGAGGTACTGGGTGCTCTGGCGATCGACATAGACCTTGATGCCCTTGCTCTCAAGGGTCATGTCCTCGGCGCTGGGCTGGTCCTCGAGCATCATCCCGTAACGGAAGCCCGAGCACCCGCCGCTGTAGACGTAGACACGCAGGCCGATGGCGGGATTCTGCTCGGCCTCAACGAGCTCGCGCAACTTCGTCGCGGCGGCGTCGCTGAGCACGACCAGCTCCTGCTCCGGCGTGGTGGTCGCCTCGTGGCCCTGCGGATCAGTGTTAAGCATCAGTAGAGCGGTTCCTCCTGCACACGATGGTACGTGCCCGGCTCATCTTCGGCAAGCGTGGCTCCGCAACCCGCCTTGCATCGGCGCTGTGACGCTCGACGCCGCTCAGGCGAAGACCGACGTGAACATGGCCAGCAGGACCAGCACGAGACCGATGACCGCGAAGGCGACCACCACGGTGAGGCTCGCCGACTGCCAGGGGGCCGGTCCTGCCTCCCCCGCATGACCTCCGGCGCCGACGCGCGCCCGGCGCCCATGCAGGAACCATGGGCTGTCATCGGCCTCGTCATCCCCGCCCTCATCACCGCCGATTTCCCCATGCTCCGGACGTGCGATCGCCGAGACACGGCCGACCGTGGGCCGATCCGACGGCGGCCGGGAGAGCTGCGCCAACCGCTCTTCGATCCGATCCTCGTAGCGCTGGCCCGCCGGCTCCTGTTCGCGCGACAGCCAGGAGGCCTCTGGCTCCGGCACGAGCCGTTCCCAGCCGTCCTCCGGTCCACGGGCCTGGACGACTGACCTCAGCTCAAGGGCCGATCCCTCGGCGCCGGCGGCGCCGCCCGTCCCCGTAAAGTCCGTCGGGATCGGCGGCCACTCCAGCGGATCTGGCTCCACCGACGCGCTGGGCAGCGAGATCGGGTCCGGGCCGCCGCTGGCGGTCGGCCGGGCCCATAGCGAGCCCTCGGTCGGCGGCTCGGAGTCAGGCGCAGGCTTGAGCGCCTCGCCGAAAACCGACGGTCGCGAGTCGCGCTGCGGGCCGCCAAGCTCGAAAGGCAGCTGGCGGTTGGGCGTCACGACCTGCGGCGGACGACCCTGCGCAAGGTCCGCGACGACCGGCGCCATCGCGTCGTAGGGGTCCTCATCGAGCAGGTCGCCGACTGCTGCCAGGGGTCCAGCTCTCCACGGAGCGATCTCGCGCCCCCCGGCGTCGCCCACGCCTTCGCTCAGGCCGTGGGTTGCCGAGGCAGTCCCAGCACCCGGCGGAGGAGGTGGGAGCTCCCACGGCGCGAGGGTCTGTTCGAAGCGTTCTGGTTCCTCGGCCGCGGCAGCAGTCGGGGGCGGGCCAACCGGCGCCGGGTTCCATGCGGCCGCCGGCTGATCCGATGACGCCGCCGGCTGGACTCGTGATGAAGGCGGCGCAGGGGGCAGTGCCGGCAGCTGCTCCCACGGTGCCGGGGCGTTATCCCACGGTGCACGCTTCTGCTCGGTCATGGCCCATGGGGCGGCCTGCGGCTCGGGCATCGCCGGCGGCCTGTCGCTCTGGCGGATCTCCCACGGAGCCGGCGGCTGCTCAGACGTTTGAGACCACGATCGATCGGGCGACAGCGAGGCGGACCGGGCTGGCCCCGCCTCGTCCTCGCCTTCCGGGTCGCGCGGATCCATCGTCGGTGCTCCTTCTGGCGCCTGCTGACGGAACAAGGGGTTGTCGCTGCTGCTCATCGAAGGTCCCTCAACCGTCGAGCCGCTCGATGACCGTGGCGATGCCCTGGCCAACTCCGATGCACATGGTGGCCAGCCCGTAGCGCGCCTGGCGCCGCTCGAGCTCGTGCGCGAGCATGGTGATCAGGCGCGCGCCGCTCATGCCGAGCGGGTGTCCGATCGCGATTGCGCCGCCGTTGACGTTGACCTTCTCGGGATCCAGACCAAGCTCGCGGATGCAGGCAACCGACTGGCTGGCGAAGGCCTCATTGAGCTCGACCAGGTCCAGGTCGTCCACGGTCAGGCCGGCCCGTGCCAGGGCCTTGCGCGTGGCAGGGATCGGGCCGAGGCCCATCACCGATGGATCAACGCCGGCGACGGCGGTGGCGACCACGCGCGCCATCGGCCGGGTGCCCAGACGCCGCCCCAGGTCGGCATCGACCAGCACCGTCGCGCTCGCGCCATCGTTGATGCCCGAGCTGTTTCCCGCAGTGACCGAGCCTTCGTCGCGGAAGGCCGGCTTGAGCCGGCCGAGGGCCTCCAGGCTGGTGTCCGGACGAGGGTGCTCGTCACGATCGATTGTCAGCGCCTCCCCCTTCGGCTGGGGCACCGTGACAGGCACGATCTGGTCGCGGAAGCGACCCTCTTCGATGGCCGCCACGGCGCGCCGGTGGCTGCGCAGCGCGAACTCGTCCTGCTCCTCACGGCTCACCCCGCACTGCTGGGCGACATTCTCGCCGGTCTCACCCATGGTGAACGGCTGGTACATCTCGGCCAGCCGCGGATTGGTGAATCGCCAGCCAAGGGTGGTGTCGTACATCTCGCGATTGCCCCGGTCAAAGGGGCCTTCCGGCTTGGCCATCACGTAGGGCGCCCGGGTCATGCTCTCGACTCCACCTGCCACGAATGCGTCGCCGTCGCCGGTCATGATCGCGTGGGCGGCGGTGTTGATCGCCTGGAGACCGGAGCCACACAGCCGGTTGACGGTCTGACCGCCGACCTCCAGCGGCAGGCCCGCCAGGAGCGCGGCCATGCGGGCCACGTTGCGGTTGTCCTCACCAGCCTGATTGGCTGCCCCAAAGACCACGTCCTCGAGCTCGCTCGGCGGTACCTCCGATCGAGCCACGGCCGCCTTGATCACCGCAGCGGCGAGGTCGTCCGGCCGCACGCGGGCGAGCGCACCACCGTAGCGTCCGACGGGCGTACGGAGGGCGCTGACAATCCACGCTTCGCGAAGCGGGCGGTTGAAAGCTCGGGTCATTGCCCGATTGTAGGCCGCGTCTTCCGAAGTACCGTCATGACCCGATGGTCCCGGCCGGGCAGCGCGGGCCAGCGCCGGGTGGCCCGGGCACCCGGGCCACCCGAACAGCCGACGCTCAGCCTTCGAGCATGTGCTTGAGCTCGGCCAGGCGCAGGCGCCAGAAATCGCGCATCTGCGCGGTCGCCTCCGCGTCAACCAGGCGTTCGTGCTCGACGTGAATCGTCGCGCGATCGTCGCCCTTCGCCTCGATCCCGACGATCAATCGCTCTCTGCCATCGCCGACGTTGAAACGCGCGTTTCGGGGGGCGGTGGCCGTCCGGACGCTCAGCTCGAGGTCGGGCAGCCAGCGGCGGCGCTGGTCCGGGTCAACGAAGGCGTCAAATACCTGCCCGGCCGGAGCCGCGATGGTCCTGCTGGTGCCGGCCGTGAACACGTTGCCCCGCTGGCCGAGCACTCGCCGGCCGATGTGCTTCTCGTAGCGCACCGTCAAGGTCTGGGCCCACCAGCCATCGACGCCGTGCTCCTCGACCAACCAGCGGGCAATGAGCGCGTGCGCCTTATCGGCGGCGCCCCAGGACTCAAGTTCCGAGAGCCACGCTTCCCACGGGCGGCCTGTGCGGTCCGCGAGGGTCTGATCCGAGGGGCCCCGCTCGAGGCTCGCAAGCGCTGGTGGCGGTGCGCCTGGGGTTGCTGCCGGCTCGCCCGGCGCGGCCGCCTGCGCCGGTTCCTGCGTCTTCGCCAGCACCTGGCGGCGGGCGGCGGTGTAGCGCTCGCCGGTCCTCGACATGCGCTCGCGCACGCGGCGCTTCAGGGACTTCTTCTCGGTCACGTCTCGGCTCTCCACGCTGGCGCCCGCCTCGCACTCACGCCGCTCCGCGATCGCCGGCATGTCCCGGTGACCAAATCTCCCGAGGACTGGGCGCCCCCTTTGCCCCGATCGAGCCGGCGGCGTGAGCGCCGGACCGGGGTTGCGCGCGGGAGTGCGCGGGGGCACAGGGTAGCACTGCCCTCAAGGGGGCCTGTCCGATGGGCGACAGCCGAGCAGTCACCTGCGCGGCTGATACATGCTGGTCGGTCGGTCACATTGCCCTTCCAGCAAAGGGTACGAATCAGGAGACCAGCTATGCCGACCTACATGGACGTTCATCACCTCCCGGGCGTGAAGGCAACCGACGTGGCCGGCGCGCACGAGGCTGACATGCAGGTGCAGGACAAGTACGGCGTTAACTACCGCCACTACTGGGTCGACGAGGAGCAGGGCAAGGTCTTCTGCCTGGTCGACGCACCGGACCGCGAGACGGCAGCCAGGGTACATCGGGAGGCTCACGGTCTGGAGGCCGACGTCCTCTATGAGGTCGTTCAGGGCGCGTGAGCGCGGTTGCCCGGCCCGGGCTTCAGACCGAGGCGATCTGCCAGAGCAGCGGCGCGACGCGATATCGCTCGCCGTGGATCGCCGCGTAGCCCGACAGGCGGTCGATGACCGCACCCAGACCCAGGCTGCCGGCTCGCTCGAACGGACCGTGCGGGTGGTTGGCGCCAAGCTTCATCGCGCGGTCAATGTCGCCCGCCTCAGCCACCCCCTCACCGGCTGCGAGGTAGGCCTCGTTGATGATCGCCAGCTCGATGCGGGCGACGATCTCGTCGGCCGGCAGGCCACCCTCGACGGCCGGCCCTACGCCGACCTCTGAGAGGCGCTCCGAGGTTATAGCTGAGCCGCCCGAGTGGAGGTAGAAGCCTTCGCCGGCCTTGCGACCCAGTCGGCCGGCCTCAACCAGCGCGTGCTGGATCGGTGACGGCCGGAAGCGGACCGGCTGGTCGAAAGCCTCGTAGAGCGCCCGTGCGACGGCGTAGTTGATGTCGATGCCGACCAGATCCATCAGCGCGAACGGCCCCATCGGGTAGCCGGCGCCAATCATCGCCTGATCGACCTGCTCGACGCCAGCCTCGGCCGACTCGAGCATGCGCAGCGCCTCGAGGGTGAACGGTCGATTGACCCGGTTGACGATGAAGCCGGGCACGTCGCGGCAGACGACCGCCGTCTTGCCCAGCTCCCGGACGAAGCGCGCTCCCGCGTCCAGCGAAGCGGGAGAGGTCGCGTCGCCGACGACCACCTCGACCAGCGGCATCACCGGCGCGGGATTGAAGAAGTGCAGTCCCAGCGTCCGGTCGGCGATGCCGCTGCCCGCGCCGACCTCCGTCACGGACAGGGCGCTGGTGTTCGTTGCCAGAAGGGTATGCGGCCGTGCCGCGCTGCCCAGGGCGCGGAAGATCGTCCGCTTGAGCTCGAGGTCCTCGAGCGCCGCCTCGATGACCAGATCAGCCTCGGCAGCCAGCCCTTCCAGCGTCTCGGAGCGGCGGAGGCCAGCGAGCAGCCGATCGGGGGCCTCCGCGGGCAGACGGCCGCGCTCGACCAGCCGGCGGAAGCCGTCGGCGATGCGGCCGCGGCCACGGTCGATTGCCGCCTGGTCCACGTCGTGCAGCAGGACCTCGTGGCCGGCGTGCAGGCACACCTGGGCGATGCCCGATCCCATCGTGCCCGCTCCGACGACGCCGATGATCACCGGCCTGAGGGTCCGCGAATGGGCCCGCGGCGGGCAAGACGTGAGACCGGCTCGAGCAGCAATGTCTCCTGCTCGCCGTCGAGGCCATCAGCAGCGACCGTCGCGGCAATGGCGTCAAGGAGTGGCGGCATGGCCGCAGTCCTGACTGACGACCGCGACAGGCCTGATGGATTCGAGGGGAACGTGGCGACGCCGACCACGCCAATCGGCGGCACCTCGCCGGTGAGTACGACGGCCAGCTCCGAGCGCGCATCGTCCAGCATCGCTTGGCGCCGCCGCGCCTTGACTACGGCTTTGACCTGGCGCCATGCCTCCTCGCGTGCAGTCGAATCCTGCTCCTCCCAGATCGACCGCAGCATCACCAGCTCGGTGTCGGTCATGCGAGCCATCCGGTCGAAGAGATCGTCAAGGCGGCGCCCAATCTCGGACTCAGCCATCACTCACCTCTCCACTCCGGCCGGCGCTTCTCGACGAAGGCGGCGACGCCCTCGGCGTGATCCGCCGATCGGCCCGCGATCGACTGCAGCTGGGCCTCGTACTCGAGCGCTTCCTCCAGGCTGGTATCGAGCGCGCGGTTGAGCCCGCGCTTTGCCAGGGCGAGCGCAAGCGGCGCAGAGCCGGCCAGCCGGCCGGCGAGCTGTGTCGCCTCTTCCATCAGCCGGTCGGCCGGAACGACCCGGTTGACCAGGCCGATGCGCTCGGCCGTCTGCGCGTCAACGGGGTCGGCCGTGAAGACCATCTCGGCGGCCCGGGCATAGCCGACCAGCCTGGGCAGCAGCCAGCTCGAGCCGCTGTCTGGCACCAGCCCCACCTTGCCAAACACCTCGATGAAGGTGGCCTTCTCCGAGGCGAGCCTGATGTCGCAGGCCAGCGCAATGGAGCAGCCGGCTCCGGCGGCGACGCCGTTGATGGCGCCGATGACCGGTTTTTCCATCCGGCGCATGGCCAGCACGATCGGGTTGTAGCGAGCGCGCAGCTCAGTGCCCAGGTCCGGCACCCCGTCCCCCTGCCGTTCCTTCAGGTCCTGGCCGGCCGAGAAGGCCCGGCCGGCACCGGTCAGCACGATCGCCCTGACGTCGCGGGCGCGGGCAGCGTCCTTGAGTGCCGCGACGAGCGCTTCCTTCATCTCGATCGTGAAAGAGTTCAGCGCGTCAGGCCGGTTGAGGGTCAGCGTGAGCACGCCTTCGCGACTCTCGCGCAGGACCGTCCCGCTCATCGGCCCTGCCACTCGGGCTTGCGCTTCTCGATGAATGCACGCATGCCCTCCTTCTGGTCCTCGCTGGCGAAGAGCATGAAGAAGTTGCGCCGCTCGAACTCGAGGCCCGCTTCCAGCGAGAGCTCGTGGGCTCGGTTGACCGCTTCCTTGGCGGCGCGCACGGCAAGCGGCGGCATGGAGGCTATCTCCGCGGCGAGCGCCAGGGCGGCCGGCAGCACCTCCTCATTTGCCACCAGCTGCGACACCAGGCCGCGCTGGTGCGCCTCGCGAGCAGGCAGGTTACGCCCGGTCAGGATCAGCTCCATCGCCCTGGCCTTGCCCAGCGCGCGAGTCAGGCGCTGCGTGCCGCCGGCGCCGGGAATGATGCCGATCTTGATCTCGGGTTGGCCAAAGGTGGCATCGTCGGCAGCGACGACGATGTCGCAGGCCATCGCCAGCTCGCAGCCACCGCCGAGGGCGAAACCGCGTACGGCGGCGATGACCGGCGCCCGGACCCGGCGCAGGCGTTCCCAGCGGGCAAAGTTGTTCGCCACGGAGAGGGTCACCGGCGTGGCGTCGGCCATCTCCTTGATGTCAGCACCGGCGGCGAAGGCGCGGTCGCCGGCACCGGTGATGACGATGCACCTGACCCCCTCGTCCCCATCGAGCGCCTCCAGCGCCTCGACCAGCTCGCCGAGCGTCGCATAGTCGAGGGCGTTGAGCACCTCCGGTCGGTCGAGCGTGAGGAGCGCGACGCCGGGTGCGGCCTGGCGCTCGACGCGGACGCGCGGCTTCGACGAGCCGGCGCCCTCAGACATCGTGGATCTCCTGGTCCTGGGGCACGGAGCCCTCGGCCGGCGGTGAGCCCTGCAGCGCCTCGCGCGCCTCCTCTGTCGGCGAACCCTCGAGCGGAGCCACCTTCGGTCCACCTTGGCCGGCCTCGACCATGTCCCTGCGCAGTCGCTGGTAGTCCACCGGGCGCTTCTGGTGAAAAGCCATCAACCCTTCCTCGACTTCATCCGAGGCGGCATGGACAGTGAGCCACTCGCGCGCCATCTTGACGGTCATCGCCCATGAATAGTCCTTCCAGAAGTTCAGCTGGACTCGAGTTGCACGGACGATCTCCGGCATCTTGTTGAGCAGCTCCGCGCAGTAGTCAGCCACCGCCTCATCGAGCTTGGCGCGCGGCACAACCCGATTGACCCAGCCCCACTCGAGCGCCTGCCTGGCGCTGAAAGGCCGGTTGAGCAGCATCACCTCGCGGGCCCGACGGTCGCCGACGAGCAGTGGCATCCATTGGGTCGCGCCACCCGCGGGCAGCGATCCACGCGACGGGCCGACGTGCCGGAAGACGATGTCGTCGGCGGCGACGGCCAGGTCGCAGGCCAGGTTCAGCTCGTTGCCGCCACCGACGGTCATCCCATTGAGCCGGGCCACGACCGGCTTGGCGCAGTCCTTGATCGACTCGATCGCCTCGATGAACCGGCCCATCCAGTCCCAGTAGTCATTGGGCCGATCGAGAAACGCCTCCTGCTCGTCCAGGTCGGCGCCGGTGCAGAACGCCCGCTCGCCGGTGCCGGTCAGCACGACAACCCCGACCGAGTGGTCGGCCGAGGCGCGCTTCATCGAATCGCGAATGGCCTCCAGCGTGGGCCGGTTCAGCGCGTTCAGCACCTCGGGTCGGTCGATGCGCACCGTCGCGACGCCGCCCGCGGCGTCGTAGTGGACGGTCATGCGTCCGCTTCCTCGGCAACCACCAGGGTGACGATGCCCGGCGCGATCTCGCGCAGGTTGCGTCCGGCCGCGCGCATCTCGTCGGTGGTCATCGCCGCATCCAGGGCGGCACGATCGTCGAAGAGCATCCTCGCCACCAGCACGATGTCCTCACCGTAGAGGTGCTGCACGACCCGCTCGACCACGGTCTCGCGCAGGCCGGGCACGCGGGCCATGAGCGGCAGGTGCTCCTCGTGATAGCGGCGCAGGAACTCGTCGAGCGCCTCGTCGCCACCCTCGGGACGCTTGTAGAGGGCGAGCATGGTGGTGGCCATCGGTGTTCCTCCCTACCAGCTGCCGAAGGGGTCGGCAGCGTCGCTTGGCATGGCTTCAGGCTGCGCCATCGGGTTCAGCTCGACGGCGCCTCGGGTGACCGTAGCACCGGCTTCGGCGCGTCGGCGCGCGACCTGCTCGGTCGAGCGGTAGAAGTCGCCCGCCACCTGATTGAAGAGCGCCGGCTTGCTGACCATCACCTGGTGCGGGCTGTCGGGAGCGATCAGCAGCCGCGAATCGGGCAGCTGGCGATGTATCGCGACGGCATGGTCCGCCGGCACGAAGACGTCCCGGTCGCCGTAGACGAGCAGGATCGGCAGCCGAGCACGGCGCAGCTCCTGATGGGTCAACAGGCGCTGATTGGCGACGTCGGCGGCGATGGCGGGCAGCAGTCGCTGCCAGGCGCCCTCACCCTGGGCCGCGTGGCGGCGATCGAGCTGGGCCGCCCACTCCGGCTCCTCGCGGATTATCCGGTCAGGGTCCATCAGTCGCCGGGCGACACTTGCCCGCGGCTCGCGGACCACGTCGATCCCGCAGATCAGCGCCGTGCGCAGCCGCTCGGGATGGCGGGTAGCGAACGTCAGCGCGGTCATCGCCCCCATCGAGAACCCGACCAGGTGAAACGTCTGGAGTTGGAGCGCATCGACAAATGCGAGCAGGTCGTCGACGAGCATGTCGCGGTCGAACCCTCGGCCCACGTCCCAGCGCGTGGAGCCATGGCCGCGCGCGTCGAGCAGGTGCAGGCGGAAGGCCTTGCGGAACAGCGGCCGCTGGGCCGACCAGTCTTCCAGGGCCGTCGAGGTGGCGCCGTGCAGCATGACCATCGGCGGGCCGGCGCCCTCGACGGTGTAGGCGATGTCGATCCCGTTGGCGCGGACCGTGGGCATCGCTCAGCCTTCCGGCTTGCCGCGCAGGTCAGTCGCCTCGGCGTGCTCGATGCGCAGGTAGCGCCGCCGGTAGTAGAGCAGCGGCCAGCCAGGGCCCTCCGAGATGCCTGCCTCGAGCACCCGCCCGATGTAGAGCGTATGGTCGCCCGCTTCGATGACCCGCTCCACGGCGCAGCCGACATAGGCGAGGGCATCCTCGAGGACGGGCAGCCCGCATTGCTCACCGACCCGGTATGGCGCATTGCAGAAGGCCTCCCGTGGCAGCTCGGATGGGGCGCCCGCGAAGCAGTCGGACAACGCACGGCTCTGCTCGCCAAGGATGTTGACCGCAAACCGCCGCGTGCTCGCGATGAGCGGATGGATCGAGCGCTCGTGGCCGATCGCAACGAGGACCAGCGGTGGCTCCAGCGAGACAGAGGTGAACGAGCTCACGGTGGTGCCCCATGGCTGGACCTGCTCGCCCCGGTCGTCCAGCGCCGTGACGACGGTCACGCCCGTGACGTACCGGCTGAGGACGTCGCGGTACGCCTGCTTGTCGACACCCGCCGCTGCCGCGTGGCCGGTCGTCTCCACCATCTCGGGAGTCTATTCCTCGAGCTCGGTCGGCCGGCCGGCGACGGTGGTCGAGAGAGCCACCGAACACGGTCCGTGATCGGCCAGGAACTCCATCACTCGATCCACCACCTGCTCGGGCGTCAGATCGTCGCTGTTGATGGTCACAGCGGCAACTTCCCGGTAGAGCGCCTCCCGCTCGCGTGCAACCTCGCGCAGCCATGCCTCGGCCTCCTCCTCCAGCCAGGGCCGATGCTCGGCCCCGACTGCCCGGTGGGCGAGAACTGCCGGGTCGGCGGTCAACCAGACAACGGTCCCCCGCTTCATCAGCTCGCGGTTCGATGGCTCGATGACCGTGCCCGCCGCGACCCCGCAGATGCAAGGGGCGGGAAGCTCCACGGCTGCGACCAGCGCCTCCGCCTCCGCCTGGCGCAGCACGCTCTCGCCGGCCGCAGCCAGCAACTCACGCGCGTTCTTGCCGTAGGCCAGGCTGACGAGCTCGTCGTTGTCGTGGTACGGCCAGCCGGTGCGGTCTGCCAGCAGCTGGCCGACGGTCGTCTTGCCGCTGCCCATCAGCCCGACAAGCAGCACCCGACACTCACTCACGGGCGGAGGTTAGCCGCCAATGCCGAATAAGCGCTCGTGGATGTTCAGAGCGTATCTATCGGTCATGCCAGCGATGTAGTCGGCGGCCTGCACGACCAGCTCGGCGTCGGTGTCCCGGTAAGAGTCAGGGATCTGCTCAGGGTGCTGCAGGTGATAGTCCATCAGCCGGCGGATGACCTCGATCGCCGTCTTGGTGTGCAACCGCTGCTCCTCCGACAGGTAGACGCGCTCGAACATGAAGTCGCGCAGCTCGTTCATGGCCTCCAGCGTCGGCTCGTCCATGCGCACCTCGTCGGCGACGAGGCTCTCGTCTATTACCGCGTTGATCATTGCGTCGATCCAGACCCGCCCGGGCGGCCCGAAGCGCTCGCGCGTGCGGGGCGGGAAGTCGTCGGCGGAGAGCACGCCGGCGCGCATGGCGTCCAAGGCGTCATGGGTCAGGTAGGCGATACGGTCGCCGTAGCGGACGCACGTCGCTTCCGGCGTGGCCGGCGGCGGCTCGATCTTCCACGAGTGTGCGCGGATGCCGTCGCGCACCTCCCAGGTCAGGTTGAGGTCCTCCAGCACCTCGAAGATGCGCACGCTCTGCGCGGCGTGGTGCCACTCACCGGGGAAGTACGGCGAAAGCGCCTCCTCTCCGGTGTGGCCGAACGGCGAATGACCCACGTCATGGCCAAGGGCGATGGCCTCGGCGAGCGGCTCGTTGAGGCTGAGCGCGGCGGCCAGCGCGCGTGAGATCTGGGTGACCTGCAGGGTGTGGGTCAGGCGCGTCAGGAAATGGTCGCCCTCGGGGTTGATGAAGACCTGGGTCTTGTGCTTCAGCCGCCGGAATGCCTTGGAATGCATGATCCGGTCGCGGTCACGTTCGTAGGCGGTGCGGTAGGCGTCAGGCGGCTCCGGCCGCTCGCGACCGCGGGACTCCGACGACCGCGTCGCAGCGGGTGCCAGGTCCTGCTCGGCCAGCTCGCGAGCCGGCCGGTCGCGGCGGACAAAAGCCGACCGGCTGGTCGGAAGGTCCTGCGTCACGGTCGGACTCTAGCGCGCCCTGTGCACATGGCTGGCGGCCGACCTCATGGCCTGCCGGCGACCTCGCTGCGGTCGCTCGGGGTTTGGCGCCGCAGACGAGTCGGACTAGCCGCCGCCCCCCACGGGCCCGGTCGGGCGCTGATAGCCCTCCGGCATGCGTGGCTCGAAGCGCATGCCCCCGGCGATGCCCGGCTCGGTCAGCTCATGCGGAGCCAGGATTTCGTCCAGCTCCTCCGCGCTGAAGATGCCGCGCTCGACAACGATCGCGCGGATGGTCCGATTCTCGCGTACGGCCTGTTTCGCTACGTCCGCCGCCAGCGCGTAGCCGATGTATGGCGCGAGCGGGGTGGCCATCGCGCTGGAGTTTTCCAGCAGCCACGCTGAACGCTCCTCGTCCGCCTCGATGCCGGCAACGCACTCGCTCGCGAACTGGCGGCAGCCGTTGGCGAGGATGGTGAGCGACTCCAGCACCTCGTGGGCCATCAGCGGCATCATCACGTTCAGCTCGAGCTGCCCGCGCGAGCCCGCCCAGGCGACGGCCGTGTCGGCCCCGATGACGTGGTAGCAGATCATCGACAGGTTCTCGACCATGACCGGGTTCACCTTGCCCGGCATGATCGATGAGCCCGGCTGCTTGGCCGGCAGCCGGATCTCGGCGAAGCCGGTGCGCGGACCCGACGACATCAGCAGCAGGTCCTCGCAGATCTTGGCGAGGTCGACGGCCAGCCCGCGCAGGGCGGCCGATACGCCGACCATCGGCGCCATCGACTGGGTCGCATGGACGAGCGACTCGGCCGTGCGCAGGCGGTAACCGGTCTGCTCGGAAAGGTAGTCGACGACCTTCTCGATGTACTCGGGCTCGGCGTTCAGGCCGGTACCCACCGCCGTCGCGCCGATGTTCTGCTCGGCCAGCGCCTCGGCCGCCTGGATGATGCTGTCCCTGGCGCGCCGGGTGGTGAGAGCGTAGGCCGCGAACTCCTGCCCCAGGCGGATCGGCACCGCGTCCTGCATGTGCGTCCGGCCAGCCTTGAGTACCCCGTCGAAGGCTCGCGCTCGATCCTCGAACGCTGCGGCCAGCTCGTCGAGGGCGAGGAGGACCTCCTTCACACGGTCGAGGGTGGCGACCCGCATTGCGGTCGGGAAGGTGTCGTTCGTCGACTGCGCCATGTTGACGTGGTCGTTCGGGCTGACCACCGAGTAGTCGCCACGCTCGCCGCTGCCGACCCCCTGCTGGGCGAGGATCTCGATGGCGCGATTGGCCAGCACCTCGTTGGTGTTCATGTTGTGGCTGACCCCGGCGCCCGCCTGGAACGGGTCGACGCGGAAGCTGTCGATGAGCGTCGCCTGCAGCCGGCGGCCCGCCTCGCTGTCGGAGCCATCGGCTATGCCCAGGATCTCGTCGGCGGCGCGGATGATCGCCTCTGCCAGCTGTGTCGGAAGGCGGCCGGTGCTGTGATTGGCGCGCGCCGCGGCCTTCTTGACCTGCACCGCCGCCCGCACGAGTGCGATGTCCGGTCGGCGCCCGCTGATCGGAAAGTTTGCGATGGCCCGGGCGGTCTGCACTCCGTAATAGGCGTCGGCCGGCACGTCGAGGGTGCCCAGTGGGTCCTTCTCGGTTCTGGTGGCTGTGGTCATTCCGAGAGTGTATGACCGGCGCTGCGCGCGTCTACAATCGGGCGGCAATGCACGACGCACTCGAGGCGCCGCCGCCCAACGCCAGCCTGCGCGCACCGCAGCTGGCCACGCTCCAGGGCCCACGGCCCAGCATGCGAGAGCTATTCAGCTTCATGTCGGAGGCTGAGCTGCGCTTCCGGACGCTGCGCATGCGCATCGTCGACCGTCGCTTCGGGGCAGCCGGCGAGAACTCGGAGACGAGCGAGGTGTGGCTGCGTCATCCGGGCCGGGCGAAGGTCATCCAGTGGCGTGGCGCCGGCGGCGCCGGCCGGGACTTCGATGTCTGGCTCGGCGACGGCGAGCGCGTGCGCACGTACGACGCGCGCAACCACGTCGTCACCGACCGCACGCTGCCGCCGAGGCCGGTGGGCTCCACTCGCGACGACCTGCCCGGCTTCGCGCGGGTACATGTGCCGGTCACGCCGCTGCCGCCGGAGTCGCTCGCCAACACCTTCATCCATCCGCATGGCTTTGCTCATAACGTGCTCGCGTCTGGCGTCGTTCGAGAGCTGGGCACGACCACGCTGGCCAACGGTCGCGAGGCGCTCATCCTGCGCTGCGATCACCCGCGCATCAGCCACGTCCTGACCGATCGGCCCGACCACTGGCTGGAGCTCGGGGTCGATCGCCAGACCGGGGTCCTGCTGCTGCTCGCAGAGCACATCGGCGGACGGATCACGCGTCACGCCGAGGTCACCGCTTTGGCGTTCGACGAGACGCTGGGCGACGAGATCTTCACCATCCACGTCTCCGCCGACGCAACGACCATCTATTAGGTCGAGCATGGCCGGCTCCTGGCGCCCGGCCGGCGTGCGACCGCCCTCGCCGTGGGTGACCCTGTCGCTGCTGGTCGCCTTTGCGTTGCTGGCCATGCCCGGCGTGCCGGCACGCGGCGCGGTCCTCCACCTGTTCATCGTCGGCGGCCTGCTGGCAGCTTCCTTTCGCTGGCCGGTGACCCGCCTCGCAGTGGTGGCCCTGGTCGTCGCCGGCATCGACCTGCGCATGGCCCAGGCTGGCACCGGCTCCGATGTGCTCGTCGTCACCCGCGCCGCGATCGACCTGGCGCTGAGTGGCGGAAACCCATACGGCATCGGCTATCCGCAGTCAGTGCCACCTGGAGCGCCCTTCCCCTACGGTCCGCTGGCGCTGCTCTGGTATCTCCCACCGGTTCCCGCGCTGCTGATCGAGCTCCTCGCGTCGCTGCTCATCCTGGGTGCTCTCGCCCTGCGCGGGCGGATGCTGGGCCTGGCCCTCTACGCCGTCGCGCCGGTGCTCCTGATCACCGCCGGCGACGGCTCGAACGACACAAGCCTTGGCCTGCTGCTCCTGATCGGCCTGGTCCTCCTGGCCCGCAAGCCGATGCTCGGGGCTTTCATCGTTGGCCTGGCCGTCGCCTTCAAGCCCACAGCTGCCGCGTGGCTGCCGCCGGTGGTCGGCTGGGCCGGAGCGGCAGGGCTGCTGAGTGCGGCCGCCGGAGCGGGCCTGTTCTGGCTGCCGGCAGTCGTGATGTGGGGACTCCAGCCCGTACTCGCCAGCATCGGCGGCGCGGCAACCCTGCACGAGACCGCCTACTACTCCCTCGCATACGCCATTGAGCGCTTTGGGGTGGAGCTGCCCAAGGGGTTTTACGCCTTGCTTGCCATGGCCAGCGGCGCGCTCCTGGCAACGATCTCGATCTTCCGGGTGCGCAGCGCAGACGGAGTGATCGGATGGGGCGCGCTGGTGTTCCTGATCACCCTGTTCGGCGGGTTCTGGTCGACGTTCGCCTACTTCGCCGCCGTGGCGCCGATCGTCTGCTGGCGGCTGGATGGCTGGCTCGGCCACGGTGATAGCCGTGTCCGCTGGCCGCGCGATCCCGTCGGCCGACTCGAGGCCTGGTTGGACGACCGTTGGCCGGCAGTAGAATCGGGCACCCAGCGGAGGTTTCAATGACCGATACCCAGACCGCAAGGTCGGCCGTGCGCGACGTTCGCATGCTCATCGGCGGCGAGCAGGTCGGTGCGCTTGACGAGCAGACCTTTGAGACGGTCAATCCGGCTACCGGAGAAGTGATCGCTCGCGTGCCGCTCGGCGGCAAGGCAGATGTGGATCGTGCGGTCGAGGCGGCCAGGCAGGCGTTCGAAGGACCCTGGTCGACGTGGTCGGCGGCCAAGAGAGGACGCACGCTGGCAAGGTTCGCCGAGCTGACCAAGAAGGGCATCGAGGAGCTGGCCCAGCTCGAGCGCGAGGACATCGGCAAGCCGATCGCGAGCGCCCGCATCGAGGCTCTCGCGGTGAACCTGGTGCTCGACTACTACGCCGGCGCCGCCAACAAGCACCTCGGGGAGACCATTCCGACGGCGTTGCCCGGACTCGACTTCACGCTGCGTGAGCCCATCGGCGTGGTCGGCCTGATCATCCCGTGGAACTTCCCGCTGAACATGGCCGCCTGGAAGCTCGGGCCGGCACTGGCGGCGGGCAACACGGTCGTGCTCAAGCCGGCGTCCTACGCCCCACTGTCGGCAATCCGGCTGGTCGAGATGGCCCAGGAGGCCGGCTTCCCTCCCGGCGTGGTCAACGTGGTGACCGGCCCCGGCGGCACTGCCGGTGCAGCGCTCGCTGCCCACCCCATCGTCGGCAAGGTCGCCTTCACCGGCGAGACGACAACAGGCCAGGAGATCCTTCGGCTGGCCGCCGGCAACGTCAAGCGGGTCTCGCTCGAGCTGGGTGGCAAAAGCCCCAGCATCTGCTTCGCCGACGCCGACCTCGAGCGCTTCGCCAAGGAATCACAGCTTGCGGTGTTCGGCAATGCGGGGCAGAACTGCCACGCTCGCAGCCGCGTCCTGATCGAGCGTCCTGTCTACGATCGGGTCGTCGAGCTCTTCGCGGCCGAGGCCGCCCAGCTGGTCGTCGGAGACCCAGCCGAGGAGAGCACGCAGGTGGGCAGCCTGATCAGCCTGCGCCACCTCGAGCGGGTGCAGGGCTACGTCGACCTGGGCCGCGAGGAAGGCGCCCGGCTGGTTACCGGGGGTGCCGGGCCGGAGGACCAGTCACTCGCCAGCGGAGCCTTCCTGCAACCGACCGTCTTTGCCGATTGCCGCCCCGAGATGCGCATCGTGCAGGAGGAGATCTTCGGCCCGGTCGTGGCGCTGATGCCATTTGACGACGAGGCCGACGCGATCCGCCAGGCCAACGCGACGAGCTATGGGCTGTCCGGTTCGGTCTGGACCCGCGATGTTGGGCGCGCGCTGCGCGTGGCGCGTGCCGTGCAGGCCGGGACCGTTGCGATCAACAGCCACCAGACCGTGCACACCGAGGCGCCGTTCGGCGGCTACAGGATGTCCGGCTTCGGCCGCGAGCTCGGCATGCATGCGCTCGACGAGTACACGCAGGTCAAGAACGTCTTCGTCGACCTGCGCTGAGGTGAAGCGCCGGCCGGCGCATGGACGGTTGCGGTAAGTAGCTTGTAACCCGCGCGTTCCATACTCCACCGCACCATGGCTGAGCGCTTAATCCGTCGGGCCCGATCATCGGCCCCAAGGTGTTTGCGCTGATGGCCCTCGTCCTGCTCGTCTTCGCCCAGCTGTTCGACCTGGTCTCGTTCCTGGTGATGATGAGCCTGCACGGATTGGAAGCGGAGGCCAACCCGATCGTGGTCCTGCTTGCCCACGAGATCGGCTTCCGTGGGCTGACAGTGCTGAAGCTGGCGGTGATCGTCTTCGCCGGCTCCGTCTACATCCTGCTCATGCGCCACCGGCCGCGGCTCGCCCTCGCCGTCATCCTCTCGGGCATCGCCGCGGGCATGGTCGGGGGTGCGACGAACGTGGCCACGATCAACGCCTGGTAGCGGGCCTCAGGCACTTTCCTCCGGGTAGTCGCGTTCGAGCCCATGCCCGACGATGAACCGGCCGGAGGAGTTGCCCGCGCGACCGCCCAGCCAGTCGCGCAGGGCCCAGCTCGTCGTCTGGAACGCCAGCTGTGGCCACGGGATGGCCGCCGGGGCGAAGGAACGGACCTCGAGGCTGTCGGGCGTCGGCTGTGCCTCGCCGCCGACGATGCGCGCCTCCCAGGCCACGACGACTATGGCCGCCTGCGGGCGTGAATAGATCCCGACCACGTGCGTGGGCTCGACCAGCAGGCCCGTCTCCTCGACCGTCTCCCGGATGGCGCCCTCGGTAGCCGTTTCGTCGATCTCGAGGAACCCGCCCGGCTGGGCCCAGGCACCGTACCCCGGCTCGATGCCTCGCCGCAGCAGGACCACCTCGCCCGCCTGCGTGACCGGCAGGGTCGTGACCACCAGGCGTGGATTGACATAAGCCACGTAGCGACAGCGCGGGCAAGACAGCCGCGGTCGCTCCTCCCCGTCTACCGGCCCGAAGACCAGCCCTTCACCGCAGCGCGAACAGTACCGGATCGTCGCTGCCAACCAGCCCGGCACGCCGCCCGGCGCGCTCTCGGTCACAGCAGCAGCATCGCCACGAAAGCGCCGACGGACAGCACCACGCTGCCCGCGATGACCGCCGCCCAGACGAACCGGAACAGGCCCCGCCCCCGGTCGACCGGCAGCCAGGCCCACGCCGAACGCCACACCCGAACGAGGGCATCCATCGAAACGACGGTCAGCACGGCCGCACCGATCAGCACCGGCAGACGGACGACCGCGTCGGTCGGCCGGGCGCCGAGCTCGAGCGCGCTGATCGCGAGGACGCCGCAGACCAGGACGATGACCGACAGATAGATGAACCAGTCACCCAGCAGTGGCGGCCTGGTCTCGGGCACTCGCTGCGGTGGGCGCGGGCGACCGCGAGGGTCTCGTCGCTCGGGCCAGGGCTGGCGGTCGAGCTCCATCACACTGGCGGGTGCTGGTCGCCCTTGCCAGGGCGGCGCTCCGCAACGAAGCGGCCAACTGTCGTCATGCGCCAGTCTCTCACGGCCGGCCGGATGCTCGGCGGCGGCGCGATCTGCTCAACCTGGTTGGGGCTGTCGAGCCCACAGCATCGGCCACACCTCGCTCGTCCAGCACCCGTATGACGACCGCCTCGATCACCCGCTCGAGCGCTGGGTCGTCCCAGTTCCCGGCCGGTCGGATCAAGCCCGGTGCTGTCACCGGCAGTGGCTTGAAGCGTCGATCGACGACCCCCTCGAGCCACTTGCGGACGGGTGTGAACACGGCGGCCAGCAGCAGCGCGCTGATAACCGCCGCGGCGTCCGAGCTGTTACCCGTGAAGGCCACGAATAGCCGCTGGAACAAGGCTACCGAGGCAGCATAGAAGCCTGCCACGATGCCCACGAGCGGCACGTATACGAGCGCCCGACTGACCAGGGCGTCGATCTCGTACAGGCGGTAACGCGAGATCGCAATCAGAATTGAGAGCGGCAGCAGGAGCAGGCAGGCAAAGGCGAGGAGCAGGAACTCGTCGGGCAGCGGCAGGAGTAGCCCGCCCACCACCAGCAGACCCCATAGCGCAGCCGCTGCTGTGAACCACTTGAGCTGCTGACGCTCGTCGCCCGTCGCCCGGCGGAAGCGGACGACAACCGCCGAAATGGCAGCAAGAAGCGATACAGGGATCGCTAGCGTGCCGATCGCGTCGACGGGCCCGAAGAGCTCAGCAGGCAAGGCGTCCAGCCCGAGCGGATTGACCGGCGTGTGTGAGCCGAGCTCGATCGAAACCGGGCCCGGGCGCAGGGCGAGCAGGACCAGCGACCCCACCATCAGGACCGTCGCGACGATGACTGGCCTGCGCCATCGGGCGCTGGGCAGCCTCCCGTCCGGGAAAACCAGGGCGACGACCGGACCGGCCAGCATCACCGTCGGCCAGAAACCAAGTGCGCTCACCGCGAGAAGCCATCCGCCCAGGGGGCTGCCTTCGGTCGCCAGCTGCGCGCCCGCGGCAAGCGATGCGAACTCGGCGCAGAGAACCAGGCCGGCCGCCAGCAGCAGCCAGCCGACCACATGGCGAGGTCGATGGCGCAGGATCAGCAGTGCGGCACTGGCGTAACCGAAACCAACCAGCCCGATGGTGGCGAACATCGCCGGCCCGATCGAGTCGGACATGAAGCGCTCGATGACCTCGCCGAAGAGCAGGCCCGCGCTCGCGCAGACCGCCGCGAGGATGACCGCCACAAACCAGACCGCCCGAGCAATCCAGATCACCTGTCCAGCCCCCGTGACAAGCGGCCGAGGCGCCCGGCCGAGCGCCTCGGAGGATACGACGCGCGTATCCTCCGGGACATGGCCGCGACTCGCGTTCCCATGATCCTTGATGTCGACACCGGGATCGACGACAGCCTGGCCATCCTCTACGCGCTCGGCTCGTTGGACGCAGAGCTGCTCGCGATCACCTGCGTGTCGGGCAACGTGGACGCGCGACAGGTCGCGCGCAACACGCTCGGCCTGCTCGAGCTGGCCGGGCGCACCGATGTCGAGGTAGCCCTCGGCCGGGAGGTGCCGCTGGTCCGACCGCTCCAGACGACCCCGGAGACTCACGGTCCGGAGGGCATCGGCTACGCCAGCGTGCCGGAGGCAGCCCGGCCGCTCTCGAAGCGCCACGCCGCCGACCTGATCATCGAGGAGGCGCAGGCACGACCGGGCGAGCTGACTCTCGTCACGCTCGGTCCGCTGACCAACGTCGCCGTTGCGCTGACCCGTCAGCCGGCGCTGCCCCGGCTGCTCGCCCAGCTGGTGATGATGGCCGGTTCGTACCGCTCGGCCGGCAACACGGCCCCGACGACCGAGTGGAACGTGGCCTGCGACCCGGAGGCCCTGGCGACCGTGCTCGCCGCCTGGTCAGCCTATCCCGAGGTCGCCCGCCCGCTCGCGCTCGGCCTTGACGTGACGGAGCGAGCCAAGCTCACCCCAGAGCGCCTGGAGGAGCTGTTCGAGCGCGCCGGCCGGCCCGAGGACAATCCGGTGATGCGCTACGTCGATGATGCGCTGCGCTTCTACATGGAGTTCCACAGCCGCTACGACGGCTTCTACGGAGCCTTCATCCATGACCCGCTGGCAGTCGCCGCGGCGCTCGACAGGTCCCTCGTCACGAGCGAGGCGCTCCGCGTCGAGGTCGAGCTCGAAGGACGCTGGACGACCGGCGAGACCGTCACCGACTGGCGGCGCCAGTGGGGCCGGGACCCCAACGTCGATGTCGCTGTTCAGGCGGACGTCGAGACCTTCTTCACTCGGCTGTTGGACCGACTGGCGATCGTGGCTGCCGCCGAAAGTCATGGACGCCCGCGCGACTGAATGGGGCTACCATCGCGCCTAGAGGGGCTCCAGCGCCGGTCGGCCGTCACCGGCTGCCGCTGGGCGTGACATTGGAGACACCATGACTGCGCACCACACGGGCGGCGGGGAGGCTGAGCCGCGCTCGGATTCCGGCGCCGCCACTCCCGATCAGACGACCCGCTGGACGGCGCCCGGCGGGCCGGCCATATCACCGTTGCCACCGGTCGAGCCGTCCGCGGCGTACGACACGCCACCGGGGAGGCCGAGCGCCATCCGGCGCTGGCTGCTGCCCCTGGTCGGCCTCGTTGTCGTGGGGCTGATCGCTGCGGCGCTGGTCGTCGTGGTGCTCAACATGCAGCCGACGGCCGACGCCGGCGCCACGCGTGCCGGTTACGAGTACCTTCCCGATCGGGCGACGATCGCGCTGGAGCTGCGCCTCGATCTGCCGGGCGACCAGCGCCAGCAGCTGTTCTCGTTCGTGAGCCGCCTGCCGGATATGCAGGGCGCGGCCGAGGTCGAGGAGGGCCTGCGTGAGCTCGTCGAAGAGGCCGTCGCCGACATGACCGACGGCAGCGGCAGCTACCGCGACGACGTTGAGCCCTGGTTCGAGGGCTGGATGGTCGTCGGGATGCAGCTGCCCGAGAACCTGATGAGCTCAGATGAGGGTGCCTTCGTTGGCGTCTTCGGCTCGCGCGATCGAGGGCTGGCCGAGCAGGCCATGATCAGGCTGCGGCCGGCGGCTGAGTGGAGCGCTGAGGCAGGCCCCGGCGGACGCGAGATCTGGACAGGCAGAGACCGCTTCGATGATGGAGATCTCAGCGGGTACGCGGTGACCGACGACGCAGTCGTCTTCGGTGCGAGCGCGGATGACGTGCGCCGAGCGCTGGAGGTCAAGGCCGGCAACCTGCCCAGCCTGCTGGAGGTCAGCCGTTTCGGCGATGCCCTCGACAGGCAGCCGACCAGCCGGATGGGGATGTTCTGGCTGGACATGGAGGCCCTGCAGGACGTCTTGGGGTCGATGCCCGGCGGGATGATGGCAAGCCCGTTCCAGTGCGATGAGCTGCCCCAGCCGCGCGGCATGACGGGGTCGCTTTACATGCGCGAAGGCCGCGCCGTGATCGATGTGGTGGCCGACATGCCGGAAGGCTCGAGCCTTCCGCAGATGCGCGACAGCGGCCTCGCTCGGCATCTGCCGGCAGACACCTTCTTCCTGACCGAGATTCGCGACGTTGGTGAGTCAGCTCGCAAGACTCTCGACTGCCTGCGCAAGAACCCGACCATCGGGCACGAGCTGCGCGACATCGAGGAGGGCATGGGCCAGCGGATCGACCAGCTCATCGGCTGGGCCGGCGATGTGGCCATTGCTGCGCGCTACGACGGCAACCGAGCAACCGGCGGACTGCTGATCCGGGTCACCGACCAGGGCCGGGCGAACGAATCGATGGGCCAGCTCCGTGCGCTGATCACGGCAATGGGCGGGAGTGACGTGACCGTGCGGGAAGAGGATTACAACGGTGCTCGGCTGGTCAGCTTCGACCTGGGCGAGGACTTCGGCAACCTGGCCGAGCCGCCGCTGCCGACCACATCGCTGGCCTACGCGTTCAGGGACGACCTGCTCGTGATCGGCGTGGACGCGTCATTTGCCCGGGCCGTCCTGGACGCGGAGGGCGGAGCCAATCTCGCCGATACCGACGCCTACCGCGAGGCGATCGAGGCGGCGGGCGGCGCGAGCAATGGTGGGCAGGTCTATGTCAGCCTTGTTGGAAGCGCGGCGCTGCTGGACGCAGCCCTGCGCATGGCCGGCGGCGACATGATGGATGAGCAGCTGGCTGACTTTCGCGAGGTGCTCGGCTCGATGGACAGCCTTGCGATGGTCAGCCGGGTCGATGGCGAGGCCGTGCTGACGAGGATGGTGCTCAGCGCGCGCGAACCCTAGCTGGGTCCGCGGTCGAGATCAGTCTCCAGCGGCGGGGCCGATGTGCTCCTCCAGCACGTCGCGCAGCGGAAAGCCGGTTGGCTCGGGCCATAGCAGCGCGTTATGCGAGCAGCCCGTTACGCCGCCATCGAGGTGGTGCAGGCTCTCTACGTAGCCCGCTGACGGTCTCGGGTCGCGCAGCAGAGCCACGTCCGGAGTCACGATCGGGTCGGTCGCGCTCGTCATTGCCACCGTCAGCGTGCCGAGGGCGGCATGTGCAGCTTGCACGGCATCGGCGTTGTCCCGCGCCCGCCTCTCATCGGCGACCGTCCTGACTGGGAAGCCGCAGCCGGTGTCGCCAACAAGCTGGACCGTGCCCTCCCAGTTGAGCGCGCCGTCCACCGAGACCACTGCCTGCAGCAGGCCCGGAGACCCCTGCTCGAAGTAAGCGAGCAGCTCGGGGTCATCGAGGATGGCGCGCAGCGACCGCACCACCACCTGTCCACCCAGGCTATGGCCCACCAGGAAGAATGAGGCCGGCACGCCCGCCGTCTCCCGCAGCTGCTGGTCGTAAGTGGCGATGGTGCGCGCGAGTCGGTGTCCCCACAGGTCGACCTGTCGCTGGCGCAGCATGCTCAGCGCGAGGTCGGTCAGGTCGTAGTCGGCGGGCTGCCAGACGACGTCGGTACCGTCGGTTGTCGGAGCGATGGTAGCCACGCACCGCAGCCGGGGCGGATCCTCGGCGGCCTCCTGCGGAGTGCACGGCGCAGCCTCCCAGGCCATGTCGACGATGGTCGTCTCGGGTTCGTAGCCCAGGCACATCAGGGCCTCGGTGATCGAACGCGGATCGGCAGGCTCCTGGCAGGCCTGCGGCTGGCCGAAGGTGAGGTAGCGGCGAGCCAGGGCCGATTGGAACCCGGGCGCCAGCACGACGACCTTGCGCGCGAGCTCCACCTCGACAGTCGCCAGGGGCTCGTCGCCGGACCAGCCGGCGGCGTCGAACAGTCCGAAGGTCACCCGGCCGGCCCGCGTGCCCGAAACGGCAAAGCGCAGCCGGCCATCGAGGGGCACGACCTGCACGGGATCGGTCGCCTGGGCCGGCCAGAGAGCATCGAGCGGTCGCAGGTGCACCAGCCGGCCCGTAGCTGCGCCTCCGTCGGCGAGGGCGATGCGCGCCTCGACGATGGCCATCTGGCGCCCGTCGGCAGGCACCGCGCGAACCGGGTCCTGACGCTGCAGCGAGCCGGCCAGCGGAGACGGCGGCGGGGTGGGCGTCGGAC
>DATLGJ010000031.1:0-10055 GCA_035540555.1 Candidatus Limnocylindrales bacterium
TCCGCCAGGGCCTGGCCCGGGCCACCAAGACGCTGCGCAACGTCAAGGGCGCCTGGATCAAGGAGCAAGAGGTCGGCGTCAGCGGCGACCAGGTGACCGAGTACAAGGTGGTGATGGTCGTCACCTTCGTGCTCGACGACTGACGTTCAGCGATACACGTCGCGGCGGTGCCCGACCTCTACGGCGAGTACCGTCAGGATGGCATCGTCGAGGCGGCACAGGATCCGATAGTCGCCGACGCGGTAGCGCCACAGGCGCTCGCCGCGAAGGGGCTTGCCGAGCTGGCGCGGATCGGATGTGCCGTCGACCCGCTCGGCCATGAAGCGCAGGATGGCGCGGGCGACCTGCCGTTCCATCCTGTCGAGCTCCTTGACGGCTCGCTGCGACCACTCGACCCGGTAGGTCACTCGCCGTAGCGCTCGAGCACCTCAGCCATGGTCAGCGTCCGCCCTCCGGAGCTGTAGTGCTCTGCCAGGGCCCCCTCGGCGAGGTAGGTATCCTCCAGATCCTCGAGGTGCTCGAGGATCGCTTCGCGCGCGTAGAACGACTTGGAGCGGCCGGTTCGCCGAGCCAGCTCCTCCAGACGGCGTTCGATTTCGGGCGGGAGCCTGAGGGCGAGCATTCCGTGGTCCTCTTCGCAGCTGGTGCTATACGAGTATAGCATCACCGCGGGTTGGCCTCATCAACCTGCCCGGCGCTGGCGCACCGCCTCGTAGAACAGCACCGCCGCCGTCGCCGAGACGTTGAGGCTGTCGGCCACGCCGTTCATAGGCAGGTGGACCGACACGTGGGCGAGCTCCGCCCACGGATCGGACAGGCCGCGTGCCTCCGAGCCGAGCGCGATGGCGACCGCGCCGCGGTAGTCGGCCTGCGTGTAATCGACCGACGCCTGCACTCGAGCCGCGATGATGCGCACGCCCTGCTCGCGCAGCCAGGCGATGACGTCGCCGCTCGAGGCCACGGCGACCGGCACGCTGAAGACCGTGCCCAGGCTCGCCCGGATCACGTTCGGGTTGAACAGGTCGGTGCCCGGGTCGGCGACGACCACCGCGTCCACGCCCGCGCCGTCTGCCGTGCGCAGGATGGCGCCCAGGTTGCCGGGCTTCTCGACGCCCTCGATGACCCCGATCAGTGGCTCGGGCGGCAGCGACAGGTCGCCGAGGGCGTGGCCCGGGATCTCAGCCACGGCGATGATGCCGTCCAGGCGGTCACCGTAGGCCAGCCGGGCGAACGCAGCAGGCCCGAGGTCGTGGACCGGCACGCCTGCCTGCTCCAGCTGCGCCAGCGCCGCCCGGCACTCGTCGTCGGCGCAGCTGGCGACCGACACGAAGCCCTCGCGCGGCGTGGCTCCGCCGGCCAGCGCGCGGAGCGTCTCGCGCGCGCCGTCGACGATGGTCAGCCCCGAGCGCTCGCGATCGCGTCGGTCACGCAGCCGGAGCGCCGCCTTGAGGCGAGGATTGGCCGCCGAGCTGATGCGCCGTCGCTCCATAGCTGCATTGTGCAGTCGCCGACCTGCCGTCGACGCGCCGTCAGTTAGTCGTTTCGCTTGATGGCGCGTGGTATATACGAACACTGGGAGCGTACCGTTGCGCGAGGGAGCGGTCTACCGCCACAGCCCATGCCAACAGTCCGGGCAGCACTCGAGAGGATGGAAGCCGACCTCTTCGTCGACCGGCATGCCGAGACGGCGGAGTTCGGGAGCTGGCTTGGGGCCGACTCGGCGCGGGCCCAGATTTTCCAGGTCGTCGGCCATGCCGGAGTCGGCAAGTCGGCCCTGCTGCGCACCTTCGCCCGGACCGCACCCTCCCTGGGGCGGAGTCCGGTTGCATACGTCGATGGCGAGTCCATCCAACCGACGGCCAATGACTTCGCTCGCGCCATCACGGGCGACGGGGCCTCTGACCCGGCGACCTTCCTCGGCGATCAGCCCGCCCTGCTGATGATCGATGGCATGGATGAGCTGGCGCCGCTGACGCGCTGGCTGACGTCAGACCTCATTCCCTCGCTCAGTGGGCAGGTGCGCGTCGCCATCGCCGGCCGCCAGCCAGTCGGGCCGATGTGGAAGCCCTGGCTGGGCGCGATGCGCACGATCCGCCTCGATTCACTGTCGCGCGATGCATCGGCGGCATACCTCGAGCGCCGCGGCGTGACCCCCGCGGTCGCGGGCCAGATCCTCGAGGCTGCGGGTGGCTACCCTCTGGCGCTGACCCTCGCAGCGGACCTCGCGGTCCAGTTGCGGGTCACCCGATTCGAGAAGGCGGCGGAGTGGAATCTCACCCTGCGCCAGCTGGTCGACCAGCTGCTGCGGGATGCGCCGGAGCTTCGCTCGCTACTCGAAGCGGCGGCCGTGGTGCGCCAGTTCGACGAGCCAACGCTGGCGGCGGTGGCTGACCTGGACCGCGCGGGCGAGGCCTTCGCCCAGCTCTGCGCGGTCTCGTTCGTGCGCCCCGCGCAGCACGGACTGACCCTGCACGAAGACGTCCGCCGTGTGGTGATCGAGGAGCTCCGCTGGCGCAACCCCGAGCGCCTTGTCCAACTGAGACGTCAGGCACGCGGCTACTACCGGGACCGCATCCGAGCCCGCCGACCGGGTGAGGAGTGGCTGCTGCCCGATCGGATGTACCTGTGGGAGCACACCGTCCACGCGACCTACTTCCCAACGGGTGCGCCGTCGACCATGTGGGTCGAGAAGGGCGGCCCAGGGGACATCGAGGAGCTGCTCAAAATGCAGGCCGAGTGGGTGGCCATGCACCAGGCCGGGGTTCCCTTGCCCGGGGTGCCACCGCCGGAGGAGTGTTCGCCGGAGTTCCTGCGCAGAGTCGTCGCGCATCCCGGGACCGAGGTGCTGATTGCCCGCAGCCCAGACGGTCAAGCGCACGGATACGCGTTCTTCCTGCCCATCTCCATGTCGGCCCTGGAGCTGCTGCCGCCGGGCGGTGCGATCGGCACGCTTGTCGAGCGCGCAGTTCCGCAGGAGCTCAGGCGATCACTTCCGGCCACGGCGGAGGGATCGCGGGTGCTGTACATGTCGGTCGACGCTGCCCGCGGCGAGCGAGCGGCAGAGGCGATCGGTGCCCTCGCCACCGAGACGTTCGGTTTCGCGCTCAGGGGCATAGCCTTCGTGGGCTGCGTCGCCGGGGAGATGGCGGCTCAGGCCTGCCAGGCGATCGGCATGACGCGCATTCCCAACGTTGGCACCACCTCAGTCGGTCCGCCGCAGCCGCTTGACGGCTGGATCGTCGACATCGGTCGCATCGGACCGGATGTCTGGCTCGAGGCGGTGACCACCGGCCGGCCCGTCCCACCGGCGCTGTCCGCCGAGGAGCTCGAGGCAGAGCTTCACCAGGTCCTCGTGCACTGGCCGGATGATGCCCGCCTGGCCCAGTCGCCGCTGGCGCTGCTGGCACCACTCCTTCGCCAGGCGGACGACACGGCCTCGCCTGCGCAGACGCTTCGCGAAACGATTCGACGCGCCCTCGGCGACGCCTGCGCGGACGCCTCCGACGATCTGGCCCTCGCCTGCCGGGCCCTCGAGCTGGCCTACTTCGAGCGCAAGGCCGGCCACGAGGCCATCGCCGAGCGGCTCAACGTCTCGCGCTCGACCTTCTACCGCCTGCTCCACCGCGCCGAGCACGAGATCGCCCTTCGCCTGAGGCTAGCGCCCTCGGCCTGACGCTCCGGAATCTGGAACTTCCGCGGTACTGACCCTGGTACTCCGTGGCTCGCATAGTCCCGCACATGCTGCGGAACGGTCTGCGCTGCCGATTGCCGCACGGTCCACGCGGCACGGTCAACCTCGAAGGCGCGCGTTCCTGGGCCGCTGGGCAGGGGCCGCAGCCACCCGGAAGGAGACGAAGGTGTCAGCATCCATGGTCGCTCGTCGCCGTGGTTGGTACCGCCGGCTGAGTCACGGCCGCACCAGGCTCGGGATCGGAGGGTTGATCCTTGCTCTGGCTGTGGCGCTGCCGCCTGCCCCCGCGTCGGCCACCTCCCCGTACGTGGCAATCGATCTGGACACGTTGGGCAGCTCCTTCAGCACGGCGGTTGCCATCAATTCCGTGGGCATGGTCGCGGGCACCAGGCACACCAGTGCCCCGGCGGAGCACGCGTTCTTCTGGTCTGCGGCCACGGGCATGGTCGACCTGGGAACGCTGCCCGGCCACAACCACAGCAAGGCGACTGCGATCAACTCGTCAGGGGTAGTGGCCGGATACAGCTGGCACGACTCCGATGGCCTGACGGAGGCATTCATTTGGAGCAGCGCGACCGGCATGACTGGCCTGGGCACGCTATCCGGCGACGACGCGAGTGTGGCGTGGGACATCAACGACGCCGGCCAGGTCGTGGGCAGCAGCTCCAGCTCGAGCACCCTGGCGATTCGGGCTTTCGCGTGGACCGAAGCGTCGGGTATGAGTGATCTGGGCACGCTGGGCGGCTCCGATTCGATTGCTCTGGCCGTGAACGAGAGCGGTCAGGTCACTGGCCGCTCTCGGACGGCGTCGGGCGACTACCACGCCTTCTTCTGGTCTCAGGCAGATGGCATGACGGACTTGGCGACGCTCGGCGGTGCGTACAGCTTTGCCCATGCCATCAACGACTCCGGCCAGATCGTCGGACAGAGCCACATTGCGTCGGGCGACATGCACGGTTTCTCTTGGACGCAGGCCGGGGGAATGATCGACATCGGGTCAACGGCGCTCCCGCGTGATGTCGACAACGGCGGCCGAGCCTACGGTGGCGCTCCGGCCTTCTACTGGACGCAGTCCGGTGGCTTCACGTCACTCGGGAGCCCGGCCGGCGGCTGCTGCAGCCGCATCGATGCCGCCAACGACGCGGGCACGCACGCTGCCGGAACGTTCACGACCGCAAGTGACGAGGATCACGCGCTGCTCTGGACCGCCAGCACCGGACTCGTCGATCTCGGCACCCTCGGCGGTGAATACAGCGCGGGACGCGAC
The DNA here is from genome assembly GCA_035540555.1 of Candidatus Limnocylindrales bacterium. GTDB lineage: Bacteria > Chloroflexota > Limnocylindria > Limnocylindrales > CSP1-4 > JALYGJ01. Next base: position 4,959 of record DATLGJ010000031.1, read on the forward strand.
ACCAATGACAGCGGTCAGGTCGTCGGCGAGGCCAGCCTGACCAGCGGTCCCGTGCACGCGACGATGTGGGTAGCTGTGTCGGGCAAGCAGATCTCGGCCAGCCTGCCTGCCGGCGGATCGCTGTCCACGGACACCGAGGGCGACGGCGCGACGCCGTACCACCCGCTCGAGGCATCGGTCACCACGCCGAACGCCGGCGACGTGACGATCGAGACGCAGCCGGCTGTCGGGGCGCCACCGTCCGGCTACCTGCTGCTCGGGCAGCAGGTCATCATCACCGCGCCACCCGCGACGGCGGCAGGGCCGCTGATCCTGGTCTTCCGCATAGATGCATCTGTGATCAGCGGACCCGTGTCGGACATCAGCATCCAGCGCAACGGCGCGGCCGTCGCTGACTGCAGCGCCGCCGACGCCACGCCCGACCCATGCGTCGCTGCACGCACTCTGCTCGCCGATGGCGATGGCGAGATCACTGTCCGCACCTCGGCGGCAAGCACTTGGACCTTCGCCATCCCGATTGGGCCCAGCGGCATTCGGCCCAACCTGCAGGACCAGCTCGACCAGATTGATGCCCAGATCGCGCTCACGATGCGCAAGCAGGACGTCAATCGGCTTCAGGATGCGCGCGGCCGGCTGGCCGACGCGCTCGTTGCAGGACTTTGGGCGGACGACTCGCATCTCGACTCGAACAAGGGGGAGAAGGTCTTCCAACTCCACAAGCAGGCCGTCCAGGCGCTGCTCGCCCAGGCGCGGCACAGGAGGTCCACCGTCGATGCAACAGTGCTCCAGGCGTGGATCGACACCATCGTGCGCGCCGACCGCGAGCTGGCGGTGACGGCGCTCGCTGAGGCCATCGATGCCGGGGGCGACGCCAGGAAGATCGCCCAGTCGACCAACGAGATCGACAAGGGTGACGATGCGGCGCTCGATAAGCCCGACCAAGCGATTGAGTTCTACAGGAATGCCTGGAAGAAGGCGTTGGGAGCGATGCCATAGTCGGGGCCCGCCACCGCCCGGCCGCCCAGCGAGCGCGGCCTCAGGCCGAGGCCGTCGCCAAGGCTCAACGTCTCGCGCTCGACCTTCTGCCGGCTGCTGCACTGGGCCGAGCAGGCGCTGCCCTTCGCGTGCGGCCCACGCCCTCGGCCTGACGCCCCGAAATCTGGAACTCCCGCGGTACTGACCCTGGTACTCGGCGGGTCGCACAGTTCCGCGCATGATTCGGAACGGTCTGCGCTCGCTGGCGGGCAGTTGCTCTACAGCGACATCGGCGCCATCGAGGGGATCGCCCGCGACCTCGTGGCCCGCAACGACCCCGCCAAGCGGGCGCTGCTCGCGCAGACATCCTCGCGGCAGGCTTGGCTCGAGCGTGTTGTTCGCGAGGCGATCAAGACCGTCTGATCATTTTGGGAGAGCAACATGTCGGTGAACTCCTTGATCGACTCCATGAGGATGAGAGCCCCTAGGTCGGGTAGACGCCACGCAGTCATATCGCTCGCGGCCGTTGTTGCTATCAGCTGTGGAGGAGGCGGACCCACACCGATCCCGGCGGATTCGCAGCCGGCTGCAGCGACCGCCGCCCTTACGGTCATCTCGCCGGGCGTCGAACTGTCACGCGCAGGGACTCCGCCCGAATCCGCCGCGTCAGGCGCCAACCTCGCCGCCGGTGACACGTTGACGACCGACGAGACTGGTCGGGCAACCCTTTCCTTCGCTGGGCAGTCACTGCTCAGCATTGAGCCAAGGAGCGTCTTGCGAGTCGAGACGATCTCGCGCGCCGCCGACGGCAGTTACACCGTCGTCATGGACCACGAGGTCGGCGCCCTGCTGGCGGACATCGGGCCACTCGGCGACGCCGGACACTTCGAGCTCCGCACTCCATTCATCTCGTTCGTCGCCGATGGATCGACTGCACTCAGCCTCGTCAACGACGACGACGTCGTGTTTGCGGTCGGAGGAACCCCAACTGAAGGCTGCGCGGAGAGCGCTGATGCTTGGGTCTTGGCTGAGAATCACAACAGCAGCCGCAGCAACCGTACCTACCCTCTGGCGCCGATCGCCCCGGGCTATCAGCTCACCGTGTCCACCGCGGCAGTGTCGGTGGAACGGTTCAACATTCGGGACTTCCCGACCGTTCCACTGTCGGAAGAGACACGGGCAGACGGTGTACCTGGCACCCAACTAACTGATGAGCCCAGCGAAAGTCCGTGCCCCTCGCCTAGCGCTCCGGCAACGGGCAGCCTCGAGCCGGATGTTCCGAATTCTGGCGCCCAGTTCCTTGCCCTCGGCCAAGCGGTGATCGGGCCCTGCCCGCGCGACCTCACCTACGCCGCCTGCGCTGCGGTGTACATGCCGCCAGATACCGACCCGCCGGCCTTCAAGTACGAGTACCTGAAGATGGAGAAGGCGTGCATCTCTTACATGAATGCGGATGGCACGATGTCGGAACGACAGGCCTGCGTGGGCGCCATGGTGCCTGCCGAGCTCACTGGGCGTGATCGTGGCCCAGACCCCATCGATTGCGACGACCTGCAGGGCCATGACGCCCCACCCGGGTTGGAGCCGTGGCACTGCCAGGGGTTGTCAGAGGACTTGATACCGTTCGATGGGCTGGTGAACTCGGCCGCGGTGGCCCTGGGTCCCTGCGAGATCTTCAACCCGGACGATCCCGACACCGGTGACTTGTGCGGCGTCATGGTGGGAGTGGCAGAAGCTCCGAGCCGACCCGTTCCCACCCCCGAATCGCGGCCGAGTCCATCGGTGAGGCCAGACCCCTCTGGCGAAGTCCCGCCGTCCGGCGATCCGTCGCCAGGTGACTCGCCGCCCTCCGATACACCTGAACCCCCTGATCTTGCGCTCACCATGACATCGGACGGCTCCTTCGTCTTTGGCGACGTGGTGAGGTACACGATCACCGTCACCAACCGGTCTGACCTTGGTACTGCCGCCCAGCCGATCTACGTGTACGACCAGTTGCCACCAGGGCGGCTATTAGCCGGGACGGGCACGAACTGGAACTGCACCGTGGACGATTCGGGCTTGGCTTCGTGTGAGTATCTGCAGGGCGTGCCTCCAGGCAGCAGCGCGTCTCCGCTGGTCCTGGAGGTGCAGTTGGCTGGCGAGAACGAATGGCCGACTGGCAGCGAGATCGCGCACAACTGTGCCACTGTCGACCATCCCGAGGACATGCGCCCCGACAACGACACCGAATGTGTCGATGACCCCGTTCGCAGCGGGTCAGTCCGATCACCGGAGCCGACGGGCATGCCGCCGGCCAGCGAAGAGCCGCGGCCGAGCGAACGATGACACCCGCCTCGCCGAGTTGCCGCTCGCCCAGCTAGCGTTGCTCCTTGAGCTTGCGGACGCGGTCGCAACGGCAGCCGGCGGCCGCTTCGACGGTGCGCCAAGCCTCGGCTGAGGCCAGCGCCAAGGCTGGCGTGGAGAGCGAGCTGGCCTGCCGCGTCCTTGAGCTGGCAGGCTTCGATCGAGGACCCCCACGGTGCTGTCGTCGAGTGCTCCAGAGTTCCGCGCTCGACCTGCTGCCGGCTGCTATGGAGCCGAGCAGAGATCGCCACGAGGCTGGGGGGCTGTTTCGGGCTGAGCTGCCTGCTAGGTTGGAACTGCCGAGGTACTGACCGCGGTACTCGCCGCGCGCCATAGTCCTGCCATGGATCGCGTCCTACGCTCAGTCGCCGGGTTGCTGCTTTTTGGCGACTCGGAGTCGATCGACCGCGTCGCTCGGGACCTCGTGGCGAGCCACGACCCGAGCGCATGGGAACTGCTCGTCGGGACCATCCGCTCGGATGAGGACATGCCCCTCCGCATCCGCTGCCTCGAGGTGCTGGCAAGGGCCGCGTCGATCGCGGGGGAGGACGCGGCGCGGCAGATCCTCGTGGCGTTGGGCGGGACGGACGCCGCTGATCGCTGACGCGGTGGGCATGCCTAGGCTGTGCTGACCTCAGGCCGCGGTAGTCACATCTGCGCCTCGCGACGGCCTGCGCTCATGGGCCTCGCGCAGGCAGTCGTCGCAGACGATCAGGTAGCTCGAGCGCCCAGCTTGGGCGTCGTCATGCGCGTCGCGAGCGGCCAGGGCACGGTCGAGATCTGCATCGACCCGGTGAGTGCCAACCCGCTCTGCCAGACGACCAACCTGGGCACGCTCTAGCCGCGCGGCGCCAAGCGCCTGGTGGCGCCGTTCAACGACCTCGGGCCCGGCAGCCATTTGCTCAGGATCCGCGTTGACTCGGGCACCGTTCGCGTGATCGGGGCGATCGTCAGGCCCTGAAGCGGCCCGGCTGAACACTGAGCGCAGAGCCCTGGTCGCCTCCACCGCCAGCGGGTCGTCCAGCGCCGACAGGTCGCCCGGGTCGGCGTCGAGGGAGGCCCGCCCGCGCGACCCGGCGCATGGCCTTGCCCGAGCGCGTCTCGGGCAGCTCGGGCACGACGTGGATCGCCTCGGCCCTGCCGGCCCTACATCGTCGCGGGGAAGAAGCCGATGATCGCGCCCATCACGAGCAGGCTGACCAGCACGTAGCCGGCGTTTATCGCCCAGTACTCGACCCTGCGGCGCTCGAAGATCACCGCGTTGAACGACGTAGTGGCAACGAAGCCGATCCAGATCACGGCGGCGATGACGATCCCGCCGACGATGTCCGCGGCGCCGGCGAAGAGCGCGAGCACGTATGCGGCCAGCAGCCCCTGGACGATCGGCCCGACGTAGACCGCGGGCGAGACCGCGCCGGTCGGCATCTCGATGCCGCTTGCCGCGACCCAGCGCTTGCCGAACACTGCCGGCATGTACCACACGAAGCCGATCACGACGCCTGCGACTGCGGCCAGCAGCACGGCCAGCCAGTTGACCTCCGTGAAGTCGGGCATGCGAGTCCTCCCTCCGGCCCTAGCCCCCGTGAAGGCGCCGATTATTGCAAGTTGCGCAGCTGCCTGATCGCCTCGAGTGCCAGCGGGTTCTCGAGCGCCGTCAGGTCGCCCGGGTCGGTGTCTAGGTAGGCCGCGCGGGCGACGCGCCGCATGACCTTGCCCGAGCGCGTCCTGGGCAGCTCTGGCACGACGTGTATCGCCTCGGGCCGTAGCGCCTTGCCC
>DATLGJ010000032.1:0-15815 GCA_035540555.1 Candidatus Limnocylindrales bacterium
GGCCGGGGCAGTCGACGTGGGCGTAGTGGCGCGCGTCGGTCTCGTACTCGACGTGAGCGATGGCGATGGTGATGCCGCGCTCACGCTCCTCGGGCGCGTTGTCGATCGAATCGAAGGCGCGGTACTCGGCTGAACCCTTCAACGCGAGGTACTTCGAGATCGCCGCGGTGAGCGACGTCTTGCCGTGGTCGATGTGACCGATCGTGCCGATATTCACGTGAGGCTTGTTGCGCTCGAACTTCTTCTTGGCCATCTGTCCTTGGCTCCCTCTGCTCCTGTCCTGCTAACTCGACTGCACTGCTACCGATCGCCGCCGGAACCTGCCCGGGCAGCGCTCTTCTGGGCCAGCTCGCTGGCAATGGACGCCGGAACCTCGGCGTAGTGAGAGAACTCCATTGAATAGGTCGCCCGGCCCTGGGTCATGCTGCGCAGGTCGGTCGCGTAGCCGAACATCTCGGCCAGCGGCACGAACGAGCGCACCACCTGGGTGCGGTGGCCGTCTCCGACGCCACGCGTCTCCATGCCCTCGATCTGGCCACGCCGGCTGTTCAGGTCGCCGATCACGTCGCCCATGAACTCCTCCGGCATGATCACCTCGACCCGCATGATCGGCTCGAGGATGGTCGGATCGGCCTTGTCGACGGCGTCCTTGATGGCCAGCGAGCCGGCGATCTTGAATGCCATCTCGCTCGAGTCGACGTCGTGGAATGAGCCATCGAAAAGGGTCACCTTGACGTCGACCATCGGGTAGCCGGCGTAGATGCCGGTCTGGAGTGCCTCCTGGATGCCCTGGTCGATGGGCTTGATGTACTCCCGCGGGATCGTGCCACCGACGATCTTGTCGACGAACTCGTAGCCCGAGCCCTTCTCGGCCGGCTCGACCCGGATGACTGCGTGACCGTACTGGCCCTTGCCGCCGGTCTGGCGGACGTGGCGGCCGTTGCCCTGCGCCTCGCGGCGGATGCTCTCGCGGTACGAGACCTGCGGCTTGCCGATGTTGGCCGCGACCTTGAACTCGCGGGTCATGCGATCGACGAGCACGTCCAGGTGCAGCTCACCCATGCCGGCGATGAGCGTCTCGCCCGACTCGGGGTGGGTCTTGACGCGGAAGGTCGGGTCCTCCTCGGCCAGCCGCTGGAGGGCGATCGCCAGCTTGTCCTGATCGGCCTTCGTCTTGGGCTCGATCTTGACCTCGATGACCGGCTCGGGGAAGGTCATCGACTCGAGGATGGCCGGATGGTCGGGGTCGCACAGCGTGTCGCCGGTGAAGGTGTCCTTGAGTCCGACCGCGGCGGCAATGTCCCCGGCGTAGACCTGCTCGATCTCCTCGCGGTGGTTGGCGTGCATCAGCAGGATGCGGCCGATGCGCTCCTTGTTGCCCTTGGTCGCATTGAGCACGTAGGAGCCGGCCTTGAGGGTGCCCGAATAGACACGGAAGAAGGCCAGCTTGCCGACGAACGGGTCAGCGGCGATCTTGAACGCCAGCGCGCTGAAGGGCTCGCTGTCGTCGACCGTGCGCAGAACGTCTGCGCCGGAGCTCGGGTGCTGGCCGATGACCGGCGGCACGTCCAGCGGCGACGGCAGGTAGTCGACAACGGCGTCGAGCATCGGCTGGATGCCCTTGTTCTTCAGCGCCGAGCCGGTCAGCACCGGCACGAACCTGTTCTGCAGCGTCCCGAGGCGCAGGCCGCGGCGGATCTCGTCCGCGGTCAGCTCTTCGCCCTCGAGATACTTGTGGGTCAGCTCGTCGTCCATCTCGGCGGCCGCCTCGATCATCGCCTGGCGATGCTGCTCGGCCTGCTCCATCAGCTCGGCCGGGACGTCACCCTCGACGACCTGGTCGCCGAGGTCGTTGCCGTAGGTGATCGCGCGCATGTTGATCAGGTCGATCACGCCGCGGAACTGGTCCTCGTTGCCGATCGGGATCTGGACCGGCACCGGCTTGGCGCCCAGGCGATCGACGATCGAGTCGACGCAGCGCCAGAAATCGGCACCGGTGCGGTCGAGCTTGTTGATGAAGCAGAAGCGCGGAACGTTGTAGCGGTCGGCCTGCCGCCAGACGGTCTCGGACTGCGGCTCTACGCCGGCCACGCCGTCAAAGACCACGACCGCGCCGTCAAGCACGCGCAGGCTGCGTTCGACCTCGACGGTGAAGTCCACGTGGCCGGGCGTATCGATGATGTTGATGCGATGGTCGCCCCAGAAGGCAGTCGTCGCCGCGGCGGTGATGGTGATGCCGCGCTCCTGTTCCTGCGGCATCCAGTCCATCGTCGCCGCGCCCTCATGCACCTCGCCGATCTTGTAGATCTTCTTGGTGTAGTAGAGGATGCGCTCGGTGACGGTCGTCTTGCCGGCGTCGATGTGGGCGATGATGCCGATGTTGCGGGTCTTGGCTAGGGCTACCTGGCGGGCCATGTCAGTCTCTTCCCGCTACCACTTGAAGTGGCTGAAGGCACGGTTGGCCTCGGCCATCTTGTGCGTGTCCTCGCGCCGCTTGACGGCAGCACCCAGACCGTTCATCGCGTCGACCAGCTCGGCGGCCAGCTTCTCGCTCATCGACTTGCCCTGGCGCTTGCGGGCGGACTGGACCAGCCAGCGAACACCGAGCGACATGCGCCGGTCGCCGCGGATCTCGACCGGGACCTGGTAGGTGGCACCACCGACGCGACGAGGCTTGACCTCGATGATCGGGGTGGCGTTGCGGAGCGCAGCCTCGAGGACCTCGAGGCCGGGACGCTTGGCGGAAGCCTCGGCGCGGGCCAGCGCCTGGCGCAGGATGCGCTCGGCCAGGCCCTTCTTGCCGTCCATCATCAGCTTGACCACGAACCGGTCCGTGGTGCGGGTGATCTCGGGCGCGTACTTGGCCTTGCGCGGAGTCTGAGTGCGTCGCGGCATCTGTGGACCTACTTCGGCTTCTTGGCGCCGTACAGCGAGCGTCCCTGCTTGCGGTCACGCACGCCGGCGGCATCAAGAGTGCCGCGGATGATGTGGTACTTGACGGAAGGCAGGTCGCGCACTCGCCCTCCGCGGACGAGCACGACGGAGTGCTCCTGCAGGTTGTGGCCGATGCCGGGGATGTAGGCAGTGACTTCCTGCTGGTTCGACAGCCGCACGCGAGCGATCTTGCGCAGGGCCGAGTTCGGCTTCTTGGGCGTCATCGTGCGCACCTGGAGGCAGACGCCACGCTTCTGCGGGGCGCCCGGGATCGCCTCCTGCCGCTGGCGGAGACTGTTCCAGTTCTTGCGCATGGCAGGCGACTTCACCTTCTTGAGCGCGGGCTTGCGTCCCTTGCGCACGAGCTGGTTGATAGTCGGCACGAAAGATGACTCCTTCTGTCTTCGGGGCACTCATCCCCTCGCCTCTCCGCCGGCATTCGGCACGCGCGGTGAGGGGTGTGGATCTACTTCAATGGGTGGTCGTCCGTTGGCTGACGCGGCCGGATATTCGTGGCGGCGCCGCCCCCGGGACGGGGACGTCAACGGCTCAGTGGCCGCGACCGTGGAGTGTAGCAAAGGCGGTCCCATTCCGCAACGGCTGAGGCCCGGGCGGATGCCCGGGCCTCCTCGCCACCTGTCGAGATAGGGGCCGCTATTCCGCGCTGCCCTCCTCGTCGTCGCCGCCGGCAGCGGTGCGGGCCGGTGCCGGGGTCGTCGGCGCCGGAGCGACGGTGACGCCTGCCTCGGCGGCGTCGGCCAAGAAGGGGTTGTCGTCGTCACTCTCGTCCTCGTCCGCTTCGACCTCCTCCTCGAGGAAGGGGTTGGCGGCGAGCTCGCGAGCGCGCGCCTCGTCCTCGGCTGCAGCCGCAGCGGCCTGCTCGGCCAGGAAGATGTTGATCTCCTCCTCGCCGAAGTCGGCCGGCAGCTCGCCACCGGCGAGGGCCTCGGCTGCCGCACGCCGGGCTGCAGCGCGAGCCGCGGCAAGGTTCTGCGGGGCGCCCGTCCCGGCCGGGATGAGCTTGCCGATGATGACGTTCTCCTTCAGCCCGAGGAGTCGATCCTTGGCGCCGTTGATTGCCGCCTCGGTCAGCACCCGGGTGGTCTCCTGGAAGGAGGCCGCGGCCAGGAATGACGAGGTGTTGAGCGAAGCCTTGGTCACGCCCAGAAGCACAGTCTCGGCAGTGGCCGGCTCGCCGCCCTCCGCCAGGACCTCGTTGTTGATCTCCTCGAAGTCAAAGCGATCGATCAGCTCGAAGGGCAGCTGCTCGGTGTCGCCGGGCTGGTCGATGCGCACCTTGCGCAGCATCTGCCGGACGATGATCTCGATGTGCTTGTCGTTGATCGTCACGCCCTGGCTGCGGTAGACCCGCTGGACCTCCTTGACCAGGTAGCGCTGGACGGCATCCCGCCCGCGCGTCTCGAGGTACTCCTGTGGGTTGATCGGGCCGTCGGTGATCGGATCGCCGGCTCGCACCGGCTGGCCGTTCTCGACGAGCAGCTTGGCGTTGTGCGGGATGGCGTACTCTCGCTCGACGACGTCCTCGCTGCGGATGCGCAGGCCGTCCTTGGCCCTGACCATCAGGCCGCGGTCGGGCGCGCGCACCTCATCGAGCTCACCGTCCTTCGACTCATGGCGGGCGACAACCTGGTTGGCCTCGACGACGTCGCCTTCGGCGACGAGCAGCTCATGCTGCTTGCCGATGCGCAGGGGGGTATCGAACTCCTCCCGGCTGGTGACCTTGACGCGCCGCGCGCCTCCCTCGCCGACAATGATCTCGACGACGCCGTCGATGTGGCTGATCTCGGCCTTGCCCTTCGGCATCCGGGCCTCGAAGAGCTCCTCGACGCGGGGCAGGCCGGCAGTGATGTCCAGTCCGGCGACGCCGCCGGTGTGGAACGTCCGCATGGTCAGCTGCGTGCCCGGCTCACCGATCGACTGGGCGGCGATGATGCCGACCGCCTCGCCGATGCCGACCAGCTGGCCGGTGGCGAGGTCGCGCCCGTAGCACGCTCGGCAGACGCCGTAGCGCGACTGGCAGGTCAGCGGTGAGCGAACGAGCACCTCGTCCACGCCCGCCTGGTCGATCCGCTCTGCAATCTGCTCGCTGATCTCGACGTTGCGGTCGACGATCGGCTCGTCGCCCTTCTTGCCCGACGGATCGATGATCGGCCCGGCCGCGAAGCGACCGACGAGTCGCCGGCGGAAGGCGTCGGGCTCGGTCGGCGCGAACTCCTCGGTCTCCCGGCGGGTGAGCCAGGTGCCTTCCTCGGTGCCGCAATCGTCCTCGCGAGTGATGACGTCCTGTGCGACGTCGACGAGGCGCCGGGTAAGGTAGCCGGAGTCGGCCGTCCGGAGCGCCGTGTCAGCGAGTCCCTTGCGGGCGCCGTGGGTCGAGATGAAGTACTCGAGCACGGTCATGCCTTCACGGAAGTTCGAGCGCACCGGGACGTCGATGATCCGACCGGTCGGGTCGGCCATCAGGCCCCGCATGCCGCCCAGCTGTCCGATGTTGCCCTTGTTGCCGCGGGCGCCGGAGGTGGTCATCATGCCGACCGACGTCAGAGCGGCCGACGAGTTGGCCGCCAGCTCCATCAGGACCCCGTCCACCTGCATTCGGGCGCCGACCGCGGCAGTTGCCTGCTGCCAGACCTCCACCACGCGCTCGTAGCGCTCGTCCTCGGTGATCAGGCCACGCTGGTAATCCTTCTCGATCGCGGAGATCTGGTCGTCGGCCTTGGCCAGGAGCTGAGCCTTCTCCGGTGCGTGCGGGATATCGCTGATGGCGATGGTCATGCCGCCGCGGGTGGCGTAGTGGAAGCCGACCTGCTTGATGCCGTCGACGAGATGGGCGGTGTCGACCGCGCCGAGCAGCCGATAGCACTCGCCAACGGTCTCGCGCAGCGCGTTGCGGTTCATTGTCGCGTTCCTGAAGCGCAGCCGGTCGGGCAGGATCTGGTTGAACATCACCCGTCCCACGGTCGTGCGCACGCGGGCATCGACGACGGACTCGCTGGCCTCGTCCCAGGTCCGAACCGTCACCTCGATCGGCGAGTGCAGGTCGAGCTGGGGCACGCGATGGTTCGGCAGCGCCTCGACGCCGGCGCGCGTGTCAATGCGGCCGACCTCGTAGGCGAGCAGCGCCTCGCGCTCGTCGCTGAAGTAGGCAACCGGCGGCTGCTCGGCCTGATCCTCGCGCTCAAAGGTCAGGTAGAAGCAGCCCAGGATCATGTCCTGGGTCGGCGCCACGACCGGGCCGCCATCGGCCGGCGAGAGAAGGTTGGCGGTGGACAGCATCATCCGCCGCGCCTCTTCCTGCGCTGCGCGCGAGAGCGGCACGTGGACCGCCATCTGGTCGCCGTCGAAGTCGGCGTTGAAGGCGAAGCAGACGAGCGGGTGGATCTGGATGGCCGAGCCCTCGACGAGCACCGGCATGAACGCCTGGATGCCCAGTCGGTGCAGCGTTGGCGCGCGGTTGAGTAGGACCGGATGGTCCTTGATCACGTCTTCCAGCACGTCCCAGACCTCGGGCCGGACGCGCTCGACGATGCGCTTGGCGCTCTTGATGTTGTGGGCGAAGCCCTTCTCGACCAGCTGACGCATGACGAAGGGCTTGAACAGTTCGAGGGCCATCTTCTTGGGCAGGCCGCACTGGTGCAGCTTGAGCTCTGGTCCGACGACGATGACCGATCGGCCGGAGTAGTCGACGCGCTTGCCGAGCAGGTTCTGACGGAACCGGCCCTGCTTGCCCTTGAGCATGTCGGAGAGGCTCTTGAGGCGATGGTTGCCGGTGCCCGCGATGGCCCGGCCGCGGCGGCCGTTGTCGATCAGCGCGTCGCAGGCCTCCTGCAGCATGCGCTTCTCGTTGCGGATGATGATCTCGGGCGCACCGAGCTCGAGCAGTCGCTTGAGCCGGTTGTTGCGATTGATCACGCGCCGGTAGAGGTCGTTGAGGTCGGACGTGGCGAAGCGACCGCCGTCGAGCTGGACCATCGGCCGCAGGTCGGGCGGGATGACCGGCAGAACCGAGAGGATCATCCAGTCGGGCCGGTTGCCCGAGCGACGGAAGGCCTCGATCAGGCGCAGCCGCTTGATCGCCTTCTTGCGCCGCTGGCCCGACGTGGTACGGACCTCGCCGTGAAGCTTCTGTGCCAGCTCCTCGAGGTTCATACGCTGGATCAGCTCGCGAACGGCCTCGGCGCCCATCCCGGCGCCGAACAGCCGCGCGCCACCGCGCACGCCGGTGCCGTACTTGCGGTCCAGGTCACGCAGGTTCCAGCCATCGAGTGAGATCTCAGGCAGGAGCATGCCCGGCTGCAGCTTCTGGATCTCGTCGCGGGCGCGGCGGATCTCCTCCTTGGCACCCTCGGCCTCGCCCTTCAGGCGCTCCTGCTCGGCCTCGAGGCTGGCCTCCATCTGCAGGCGCAGGTCCTCGATCTGCCGGCGAACGTTCTGCTCCTCGAGCTCCTCGCGTCCCTGGATCTCCTGGTTCACCCGTTCGATCTCGTCGGCGGCAGCCTTCTTGAGCTTGGCCTGCGCCGACTTGTCGACCGTCTCGCCGGCGGCGGCAAGTACCTCACCGGTCGGCTCGAACACGATCGGCTCGGCGACGGCGTCCTTGCCGGCGTCCTTCAGCGCAGCCTCGGTCGCCTGCTGGCGCTCGACCAGCTCGGCGGTGCGCGCGGCGCGCTGCTCCTCGAGCTCACGCTTGAGAGTGGCCAGACCCTCGTTCAGCTCGTCGCTGCGCCGGTTGAAGTCCGACCGCAGCTCGTCTTCCAGGTCGGCCAGGGCCTTGCCGCCGCGGCCGCCCCGGCCCTCGGCCTCCTCATCGAGCTGGGCGAGCAGCCGCGCACGCGCGTCCTCGTCGACCCAGGTGACGATGTACAGCGCGAAATAGAGCACGCGCTCGAGGTTGCGCGGGCTGATGTCGAGGAGGATGCCCAGCCGCGAGGGTGTGCCCTTGAAGTACCAGATGTGCGAGACGGGGCTGGCCAGCTGAATGTGGCCCATCCGCTCACGGCGGACCTTGGCCCGGGTGACCTCGACGCCGCACTTGTCGCAGATGATGCCCTTGTAGCGGATCCGCTTGTACTTGCCGCAGTAGCACTCCCAGTCGCGCGAAGGACCGAAGATACGCTCGTCGAAGAGGCCATCCTTTTCCGGACGCAGCGTGCGGTAATTGATGGTCTCCGGCTTGGTGACCTCTCCCTTGGACCAATCGCGAATCTGCTCGGGTGAGGCGAGCGAGATCCGGATGGCGTTGAAGTTATTGACCTCGAGCATGGTTCTCCTTCGTCAGGCGCGGCTCTGCCGGACGGATCGCGCGCGGCTCACGCGATCACCCTGGGTGGCGGCGTAAATCAGTCTTCGAAGCCGGCGAGGTTGATCCCGCCGAGATCTGGCAACGGATAAGCCGAGGCATCCTCGGCGAAGTGGATCTCCTCCTCGTTCTCGTTGAGGATCTCAACGTTGAGGCCGAGGCTCTGCAGCTCCTTGATCAGGACCTTGAACGACTCCGGCACGCCCGGCGGCTGGATGTCCTCGCCCTTGACGATCGCCTCGTAGGTCTGGACGCGGCCCATGACATCGTCCGACTTGACCGTCAGCAGCTCCTGCAGGATGTTCGCGGCGCCATAGGCCTCGAGCGCCCAGACCTCCATCTCGCCAAAGCGCTGACCGCCGAACTGCGCCTTGCCACCCAGCGGCTGCTGGGTGATCAGGCTGTACGGGCCGGTCGATCGCGCGTGGATCTTGTCCTCGACGAGATGGTGCAGCTTCATCATGTAGATGTAGCCGACGGTAACTTCGCGATCGAACGGCTCGCCGGTGCGACCGTCGTGCAGCTCGACCTTGCCCGTCTCGGGCAGGCCCGCGGCAGCCAGCTCCTGCTTGATCTGCTCCTCGTTGGCACCGTCGAAGACGGCGGTGGCGGCCTTGACACGGCCGCCGTCCTTCCGGCCCTGCTCGGTGAGCGCCCAGCCCAGGTGGGTCTCGAGGATCTGGCCGATGTTCATCCGCGACGGCACGCCGAGCGGGTTGAGGATGATGTCGACGGGCGTGCCATCGGGCAGGAAGGGCATATCCTCCTGCGGCAGGATCTTGGCCACGACCCCCTTGTTGCCGTGGCGGCCGGCCATCTTGTCGCCGACCGAGATCTTGCGCTTGGCGGCCACGCTGACGCGGATCAGGCGGTTGACGCCCGGCAGCAGCTCGTCGCCGCGATCGCGGTTGAACTCGCGCACATCGACGACCTTGCCGCGCTCTCCGTGCGGCAGGCGCAGGCTCGAGTCCTTCACCTCGCGCGCCTTCTCGCCGAAGATCGCCCGCAGCAAACGCTCCTCAGCGGTCAGCTCGGTTTCGCCCTTGGGCGTGATCTTGCCGACCAGGATGTCGCCCGGCTGGACCTCTGCGCCGATGTAGACGATGCCATCCTCGTCGAGGTCCTTCAGCGACTCCTCGCCGACATTGGGGATGTCGCGGGTGATCTCCTCCGGACCGAGCTTGGTGTCGCGCGACTCGATCTCGTGCTTCTCGATGTGGATGCTGGTGAAAAGGTCCTCGCGGACGAGGCGATCGCTGATCACGATCGCGTCCTCGTAGTTGCCGCCTTCCCAGCTCATGAACGCCACGAGGATGTTGCGGCCGAGGGCAAGCTCGCCGTTGTCGGTGGAGCTGGAGTCGGCGATGGCGTCGTTGGCTTCGACCCGATCCCCGACCTGGACGATCGGCCGCTGGTTGATGCAGGTGCCCTGGTTGGAGCGAACGAACTTCTCGAGTCGGTACTCGTCGAGCTCGCCCGGCTTGCCGTCGGCCGGCTCGATCAGGATCCGTTCGGCTGTCACCGACAGCACCACGCCGCTGCGGCTCGCGACCAGAACCTGGCCGGAGTCCTGCGCCGCCTTGGCTTCCATGCCCGTGCCGACGATGGGCGCCTCCGGCTCGAGCAGGGGCACCGCCTGGCGCTGCATGTTCGAGCCCATCAGGGCCCGGTTGGCGTCGTCATGCTCGAGGAATGGGATCAGCGCCGTGGCCACGGACACGACCTGCTTGGGGCTGACGTCCATGTACTCGATCTGGTTGGGCCGTGCCTCTGGGAAGGCGTCGCGGTAGCGGGCCGGGATGCGCTCGTCGACGAAGTGGCCCTCCTCGTCGAGCGGCGCGTTGGCCTGCGCGACGTGGTGCTCCTCTTCCTCGTCGGCGTCGAGGTAGACGATCTCGTCGGTGACGTGGGGCTTGATCGGGAAGGCGCTGACCTTCTGCTTCTTGAGCTCGGCGATCGCCTCCTTGGTCATGCGCTCGCCCTTGCGCAGGACGATCGAGCCCGACTTGGTTGTCACGTCGGCATCGGCGATGTCCTCGCCGATCTGGGGGTCGTCCCAAGAGACGGTGCGCTTGACGCGCCGATAGGGCGTCTCGATGAAGCCGTACTCGTTGATCCTGCCGTACGTGGCGAGCGAGCCGATCAGGCCGATGTTCGGCCCCTCCGGGGTCTCGATCGGGCAGATCCGTCCGTAGTGGCTGTGATGCACGTCTCGGACATCGAAGCCTGCGCGGTCGCGTGACAGGCCGCCCGGCCCGAGCGCGGACAGGCGGCGCTTGCTGGTCAGCTCGGCCAGCGGGTTGGTCTGGTCCATGAACTGGCTGAGCTGGCTGCCACCGAAGAACTCCTTCATGGCGGCGACCACCGGCCGGATGTTGATCAGCGCGTTGGGTGTGGCCTTGTCGACCTCCTGGATCGACATCCGCTCGCGGACAACGCGCTCCATGCGCAGCAGGCCCACGCGGAAAGCGTTCTGGATCAGCTCGCCGTTGGCCCGGATGCGACGGTTGCCCAGGTGGTCGATGTCGTCCGGCCGGCCCTGGCCATTGTTGCGCTCGATGAGCAGGCCGACGATGGCGGCAATGTCTTCCTTGCTGATGATCCGGTCGGTCGACAGGTTGAAGCCGAGCCGCTCGGCCACGCCGGACAGCTTCTTGTTCAGCTTGTAGCGCCCGACGCGTCCGAGATCGTAGCGACGGAAGTTGAAGAACAGGCTCTCGACCAGCTTCTCGGCGTTGTCGCCGGTCGGCGGATCGCCGGGGCGCAGCTTCTTGTAGACCTCGATCAGCGCCTCGTGCCGCGTGGAGGTGCCGTCCTTCTCGAGGGTGGCGGCGAGGTACTGGGTCTCGCCGGTGTCGATCGGAGCGAAGAGCGCGGACATCTCCTCGTCCGACTCATAGCCCACGGCGCGCAGCAGCTTGGTCGCCTCGAGCTTGCGCTTGCGATCGACCTTGACGTAGAGCTGGCCGCGAGCGGCGGTCTCGAACTCGAGCCAGGCGCCACGGTTGGGGATGACCTTGGCGCTGTACAGCGGCCGGCCCGTGGCGGGATCCTCGACGCTGGTGTAGTACACGCCGGGCGAGCGCACCAGCTGGCTGACGACCACGCGCTCGGCGCCATTGATGATGAAGGTGCCCTGGCCGGTCATGAATGGGAAGTCGCCCATGTACACGCGCTGGCGCTGGATCTCGCCGGTCTCCTTGATCAGCAGCTCGACCCACACGTAGAGCGGCTTGGAGAAGGTCAGATCACGTGTGCGGCACTCCAGCTCGGAGTACTTCGGCTCCTCGAACTCGTAGTCCTTGAAGCGCAGCTCCATGACACGGCCGGTGAAGTCCTGGATCGGGCTGATCTCGTCGAAGAGCTCGCGCAGGCCCTGCTCGATGAACCAGTTGAAGGAGTCCAGCTGGAGCTGGATCAGGTTCGGGACGGGCAGGACCTCGGGGATCCTGGCGTAGCGCTTGCGCTCGGCAGCAACGAGCGAGGCACGCCGGGACGGCTCGGCGACAGAAATCATCAGCAGGCGCTCCTAGCGAAAACGGGCAATCGAAGGGATCGGGTCTGGCTCTTCAGTGACGGTGGACACGGCAACACGCCGACAGGCAGGCACACCCGTCGACGGAAATCTGGGACATGTGGAGGCCGCGCTCACCGAAAGGGCATTGTATGCACGGCAGCGCACCCTGTCAACAGCCGTGACAGCCCGGCAGGGTGATCGGAAAGGGCCCGCTGGTGGGCGGGCCCTTCCGATCAGCGCGGCTGCGAACCCGCGAGGCGGACGCTACTTGACTTCGACCTTTGCGCCCTGCTCCTCGAGGGCGGCCTTGATCTTGTCTGCCTCGTCGCGGGCGACGCCTTCCTTGATCGGCTTGGGCGCCGCGTCGACCAGGTCCTTGGCCTCCTTCAGGCCAAGGCCGGTCAGCTCGCGAACGACCTTGATGACCGGAATTTTGTTTGGCCCGACATCGGCGAGGATGGCGCTGAACTCGCTCTGCTCCTCTCCGGCACCGGCGGCGGCGCCACCGGCGGGCGCACCGGCGGCAGGAGCCGCGGCGGCGGCGACAGGCGCAGCGGCCGTCACGCCGTAGCGCTCCTCAAACTTCTTGATGAACTCGGACAGCTCGAGGACGGTCATGCCGTCGATGGCCTCGAGCAGCTCCTCCTGGGTGACCTTGGTGGCCATGGTTCTGTATTGCTCCTTTCAAGAGGTGATGTGCGTGATTGCGTTGGGTCAGGCCGAGGGAGTGTTCGCTTCCTTCTGGGCGGCCACCTGCGACAGGGCGTACCCAAGGTTGCGCAGTGGCGCCGAGATGACCGAGGCGAGCCCGGTCAGGGGTGCGGCAACGCCGCCAGCCAGCTGGGCCAGCAGCACCTCGCGCGGCGGCAGCTCCGCCAGGCGGGAGACCTCGCCGGCCTCGATGCGGCGATCGCCGATGACCCCACCCCGCACGGTGACCGTGCGGAACGGCCGGACGGCATCGAGGAACGCCTTGGCCAGGGTGACCTCGTCGGTCTGGCCGAAGGCCAGCCCGGTCGGGCCGTCGAGCAGCCCGACAAGCTCCTCGCGACCGGCCTCCTGGGCGGCGATCTTGGCCAGCCGGTTCTTGACCACCCGGTAGCTCACTCCGTGCTCTCGCAGCGAGCGGCGGATGACCCGCAGCTCGCCGACGGAGAGGCCGCGGTAGTCGGCGACGATCGCGGCGTGTGTTCCCGCGATCTCCTCCTTCAGCTCGGCCACCGTTGCGCGCTTGGCTTCGGTGGGCATCAGACCTCCTTTCGTGGTGGAACGCCCGGCGCGCCGGACGACCCTGCGGCTTGTTCCGCACTGGGTCAGTCGGCGCCGCGACGCGGCGTGGGCGGAGGCCCGTGACCGATCCCTACCTCGGCGTGCCCGTCGACATGGCCCGAAGCGGGCCGGCCGACGATTTCGGTCCTTCCGACTGCCCGTGGTAGCGGGCCGCCCTGGGACGCAGCGCTGTCTGCGGCGGAACGATCTTCACTTGTGGAGCGGCGCCAACGGCCCGCTCCGCGTATGTTGGCGGCTTACGCGGCGGCGGCGGCGAGGACAGCCGGCACGTCAACCCGAATGCCGGGCCCCATCGTCGAGGCAACGGTAAGGCTCTTGAAGTACTGCCCCTTGGCGGCGCTCGGTCGGGCGCGGCTGACCGCGTCGACCAGGGTGGCCAGGTTCTCGCGCAGCTGCTCCGGCTCGAAGCTGACCCGGCCGAAAGGCACGTGGATGATACCGGCCTTGTCGACGCGGAACTCGACCCGGCCCGCCTTGACCTCGCGAACCGCGCGCTCCAGGTCGAATGTGATCGTGCCCGCCTTGGGATTGGGCATGAGGCCGCGCCGCCCCAGGATCTTGCCCAGCCGCCCCACGATGCCCATCATGTCGGGCGTGGCCAGGGCGACGTCGAACTCGAGCCAGCCACCCTCGATGCGCTTGGCCAGATCCTCCCCGCCGACCTCATCGGCCCCTGCGCGCAGCGCCTCCTGCGCCTTCTCGCCCTGGGCGAAGACGACGGCGCGCACGCGCTTGCCGGTGCCATGCGGCAGCACCACCGTACCGCGCACCATCTGGTCGGCGTGGCGCGGGTCGACGCCGAGCCGAATGTGCGCTTCGGTGGTGGCATCGAATGACGCGTAGTGGCTCTGCCGGAGCAGGTCGATCGCCTGCTCGGGCGGATAGACCTGGCTGCGGTCGACCAGCGCGGCTGCCTGCTGGTATTTCTTGCCTCGTTCGGCCATTGCTGGATCTCCTCTTCTGACGGCCCTCATCGAGAGCCTGCCCTCTGTGCCGCGGGGTCTGCGGGCGCCGCCTGGCGCTTGGCTGCCGGCTCAGCCGGCGGTGGCTACTGGACCACCTCGATGCCCATCGAGCGGGCGGTGCCCTCGATGATGCGCGAGGCGCTCTCGACGTCGTTCGCGTTCAGGTCGGTCATCTTGATCTCGGCGATCTCGCGCACCTGGCTGCGTGTCACCCGGCCGAGCGACTCGCGACCGGTCGTGCCCGAGCCCTTGTCGATGCCGGCCGCCTTGCGCAGCAGGTCTGCCGCGGGAGGGGTCTTGAGCACGAAGGTGAACGAGCGATCCTCGTAGATCGTGATCTGGGCCGGGATGACCTGGCCCGACTGGGCGGCGGTCTTCTCGTTATAGCTCTTGGTGAACTCGACGATGTTGATGCCGTGCGGGCCCAGCGCCGTACCGACCGGTGGAGCGGGGGTCGCCTTGCCGGCGGGCAGCTGGAGTGTCAACACGGTCCTGATCTTCTTGGCCATCTAAATGCTTCCTCCGCAGTCGCGCTTCGCGCGCTGCTGCGCGCGCCGCAGGGGTCCCTCGCGACGCGCTGGTGACTCCCGGCGCTTGCTCACAGCTTCTCCACCTGCAGGAAATCGAGCTCCACAGGCGTTTCGCGGCCGAAGATGCTGACCAGCACCTTGAGCTTGTTGCGCTCGGGGTTGACCTCGTCGACGGTGCCGATGAACTCGGCAAAGGGGCCGTCGGTGACGCGTACGCTCTGGCCTTTGGTGAAGGCGACGCGGTACTTGGGCGTCTCGACGCCCATCTGGCGCAGGATCTGCTTGACCTCATGCTCCTCGAGAGGGACCGGCTCGTTGCGGCTGCCCGGGATGTTGCCGCCGCCCACGAAGCTGGTCACGCCGGGCGTGTTGCGCACGACGAACCACGAGTCCGGGTCCAGGATCATCTCGACCAGCACATAGCCCGGGTAGACCTTCTTCTGGACGGTTACCCGCTGCCCCGACCGTATCTCGATCTCGTCCTCCTCCGGTACCAGGACCTGGAAGATGCGGTCTTCCATGCCCATCGACTCGATGCGGTGCTCGAGGTTGGTCTTGACCTTTTTCTCGTAGCCGGAGTAGGTGTGGATGACGTACCAGCGCTTCTCCGGCGCGCGCGTCGTCGTCTCGAGGTCTGTCATGTGGCCTGCGCCAGCCAGCCGACGATGTAGGTGAACAGCAGGTCGAATGCGGCGATGTAGACGCCAATCAGGGCGCTGATGACGAAGACCAGCACGGTCAGGTTGCGCGTCTGCTCGCGCGACGGCCAGCTCACCTTCTTCAGCTCAGACCAGGCCTCCCCAAGGAAGCGCCGGAAACGGGTCAACGGGATCTACCTCGACTCGCGGGTGGTGGCAGGCGCGACAGGACTCGAACCTGCAACCGCCGGTTTTGGAGACCGGTGCTCTACCAATTGAGCTACGCGCCTATGCCGCATCAGTGGCCTCTCTATTTTGCCTCGCGGTGGAGCGTATGCCTACGGCAGCGCGGGCAGAACTTGCGAAGCTCGAGCCGGTTGGGGTCGTTCTTCTTGTTCTTCTCGGTGGTGTAGGTCCGCTCCTTGCACTCCGTGCAGGAGAGCTGGATCACGGGCCGGTTCTCGGCCTTGGCCATCGGGCTATTCCTTGATCTCGGTGATGGCGCCGGCACCGACGGTGTGGCCGCCCTCACGGATGGCGAAGCGCTGGCCGGTCTCGAGCGCGATCGGGGTGATCAGCTCGACGTCCATGTCGACGTTGTCACCGGGCATCACCATCTCG
>DATLGJ010000033.1:0-152870 GCA_035540555.1 Candidatus Limnocylindrales bacterium
GCCCTACCCGCTCCCCCGACGCCCAACCCGTGGGCAGTCCGTCGCCCACGCGACCGCCCGGGCTGCCAGAGATGGCCGAGCTGCGACAGCAGGCAAAGGAGATCCCGGTCGAGCGCCTGGCTGCAGCCCCCGCCCGCTATACGGGCGAGCTGCTCTACTTCGACGGCCGGGTGCTGAGCGTTCACGACCAGGGGAACGGCCGCTACCGAGCGCGCGTCGGCACCGGAGGAGGCGTGATCCTGCTGACATACGACGTCGAGACCTATTGGGGCCAGCCGCTGGTGGTGCAGGACAGGGTCCGGCTGGTGGGCTACTTCCGCGGGCTGTCCGAGCCATCGGGCGAGGATGGCCGTCTGCCGCTGATCGAGGTGTTCGACCTGCTCGTCCGATTCACTTAGCGGCGCGGCCACCGTGCCGGAAGGGGCGGCCGTTCTTCATTAGGAGCGGCGGGGCGACGGCGGCGGCTGAAGGTGTTTCGTCCCCGCGGCTGGCGTCCGCGTGAACCACCTGCGGCCAGACGATCTGGACCTGGTCGGCGGGGACAATCGCATCGCGCACGAACGCAGGCGAGCTGTAGGCGGCTGCCTCGTCAAGCGACAGAGGACGCCCCAGCAGGTACCCCTGGGCCAGACGAATGCCCAGCCTCCGAAGCGCCTCCAGCTCGTCGGGCTGCTCCACTCCTTCAGCGAGCACCTGGAAGCCGCTCGAGGCGGCGAAGTGCGACACACCGCTGATGAGCGCCTGGCGGGCGCCGTCGCCGGCGAGACCCTGGATCAGCGCGCGGTCGAGCTTCACCATCGCCGGCCTCACCTCGATGATGTGCCGGAGGCTGGCAAAGCCCGCGCCGGCATCGTCGATCGCCAGGCGCACGTGGTCGCCGAGGGCTCCGGCGGCCAGCCGGAAGGCGGCATAGTCGTCGATCGCCGAGTGCTCCGTGATCTCCAGGAGAACCTGACGGTCCGCTTCGGCCAGCACCTTGGCCAAGCGCTTGTCGCCGACCAGGCTGGGAGAGGCGTTGAGGCTGAGCCAGCTGCCTGCCGGCAGCCGCGCAGCATCCTGGACCGCCGCGCGCAGAAGTGCGAGCTCCAGATCGCGGTCCAGCTCGACGGCAGCCGCCTGGGCCAGCCGGACGTCCGGCGCAACGCCGTCATCGAAGCGGGCCAGCGCCTCGTAGCCCACGACCGAGCCGACTTCCAGGTCGAGGATGGGCTGGTATGCCATCCGGTACTCGCGCAGGCGAATGGTGCGTGCGATGAGCTCCCGTGCCACACGCCGCTCGTAGCGTTCAACGACAGCCGGTCCCGTCTGCGCAGAGACGATATCGGCGAACTCGAGCAGGGCGGGCAGGGCATCCGAGAGCACCTGCTCGGCGCCGTCGCGGGCGCTGCCGATGATCAATAGGCCCATCACCGCATCGCCGTTCTTCACCGGCGCGTACGCGCAGGCGCGAACACCAAGCGCGGCAAAGATCTGGGCGTAAGGGTGGCCCGAGGTCTGCTCCCACTCCTCGATCCACGGACCCCGCTCGGCACGGTCGCGCAGGTACTTAGACCGCGACTTGGGCAGCGCGTAGAGAGGTCCCTCGTTGCCATCGGCGACGGCGAACCCATATGGCACGGCTTTGCCATCCGGGCTGAACACGTATAGAGCGGCAAATGCGATCTCGCTGAGATTGGCGATCTGCCGGCAGACGCGACCGGCCGTCTCCTCGGGGGCCAGGTTCGGGTCCAGCTCGCGCAGCGTCTGGCCGATCACCGCGCGCTCCCTCGTCAGGCGATCGGCGCGTTGCGCCAGGCGTCGCTCCTCGGTGACGTCCCGCGAAACCGATACGAACCCATCGGTCTCGCCCGATTCGGCGCGGATCGGGGATATGACGGTCTCCGCCTCGTACAGCGAGCCGTCGCGGCGACGGTTGACCATGTCGGCCACCCATGGCTTGCCCGCCTGCAGCGTCTGCCACATCGCGCGATAGAAGGACTCCGATTGCTGGCCGCTTTTCAGCACGCGCGGGTTGCCGCCGACGATCTCGCTGCTGGCCCAGCCGGTAACCCTTTCAAAGGCGGGGTTGACGTACTCGACGGTCCCATCACGGCTGGCGATGAGCACCGCCTCCGATGACTGCTCGATGGCGGCCGCAAGTCTCTGCGTGCGGCGCTCCTGCATCCGCCGCTCGGTAACGTCAGAGGACACGCCGATGAAGCCGACGACAGAGCCGTCGGGCCCGTACATCGGCGAAGTGTGAACGTCGACGATGACGGTTGAGCCATCCCTGCGGCGCCCTTCCCAGTCTCCCTCGAACTCCTCGCCCGCCCCTATCGCGGCCAGCTCCGCCCTCATCTGAACTGGGTCGGCGTTGGGATAGACGATCGCCAGGCTTCGGCCGAGCATCTCCTCCGGCCGGTAGCCGAAGATGCGCGCCGCACCCTCGTTCCAGTGGACGACGTTGCCCGCCAGGTCGCCCACGATGACGGCCTCGCGGATGCTGCCCAGGATGCGGGCCTGCTCCTGCAGCTGGTGCATCGTCTCGCGCTGTAGGGTGACGTCCCGATAGTCGATGACCATGCCCGCCAGCGCGCGGGGGCTGGTGCGCAGCCTGCCGGACAGGCGCATCTGCCTCGGGGCGCCGCTGGCCGTGCGCAGCGTCAGATCTGCCTCGGCGCCGTCCCCGTTGGCGGCGACGGCGTCAAGGAACCGGTCGACTGCCGCCGGGTCCCTTGCGGCCTCGCGCAGGACTGAGCGAACGGACCGTCCGACCGGATCTTCACCGTCCAGCCAGAGGGCGCTTCCCGGCGGCGGGCTGTAATACGTCACGAGGCCGCCCGGGGAGACGAGCATGAAGGCCGTCGAACCGCGCGACAGGAGAGTCGCGTGGCGCTGCTGGTCGGCCAGCGCCGTTCGGGCCATGTCGTAGAGCCGCAGCATCAGCAGCCCCGCCAGCAGTACCTCGACGACGACCAGTACCTCGATGTCCACGTGGCCGTGCACCAGCAGCTGCACGGCGGCGAAGATCGGCACGAAGGCAAAGGCAAGGGCCGGCACGAGCAGGCGCCAGCCGGGATGTTCGCGGTCGGCTTGCGGCTCCGCCTGGGTCATCGAACGCATCGACGGCACGAGCGCGGCGAGCCCGAAAAGCACGTAGCTGCCCAGCCAGAAGGCGTCGGGCAGGCCGGCCCGATAGCCGACGTCAAGGATCATTCCCGTGTAGAGGACGTCGGCAAGGAAAAGGGCGATCAGCGCGAGGATCAGCAGTCGCTGGGCATTGTGGCGCAGGCCCCGAGCGGCGAAGAGCATGTACGTCGCGGCGGCCAGCAGCAGCACGTCACCCATCGGGTATGCCGTCAGGGCCAGCTTGTCGGACAGGGCCATGGACTCCGAGTGGATGAAACGCTCGAACAGGACCAGCCACAGCACCATCGCGAAGGCGATGCCGACGGCGAACGCGTCGATGGAGGGGACGAGTCGATAGCGCGGCCGGCGCATGCGCACGAACTGGAGCAGTGCGACGGCCAGCAGGGGGTATCCGGCCAGATACGGGATGTCCGCCATGCCGGGGAAGGAAGCGCCGTCCGTCGCCGCGTCGATGGTCCAGACGACATCGCCGACGAAGAACGCGGCTTGGCCGGCAGCGAGCAGCAGCCAGGGCCAGGCGCTGCGCGGCCGGAATATCAGCACACCAAGGGGGATTGCGACAAGAGGCAGGAGCGACACCAGCAGGTAGGCCAGGTCGGCGCCGAACCCGTCGGATGAGAGGCGGTAGGCGATCAGCCCGAGGCCGAGCAGCAGGTAGGTGAAGACAAGGACGCGGCCACCCCTCCCCTGGCGAGCGGCCGCAAGCAGCCCGCGCGCGCGGATCCTCATCTACCCCTCACTCCGCCGCCTGGCGGTACTTGACTCGGCGTCAACCTTTGCCGACGGCGCCAGCATGCACTACCGGCGACGCATACACCAGTGCCAAAGGCACCTCCGGCGGCCGTTCGGCCAACCGCATCAAGTCAACCGTACCCAGCCGATCCACTCCGGATAATGGCCCAAGAGTCGCCCGGGCCCATGACCGTTCCGGGTATTTCCACGCATGACTCCGGGGAATGCGTTCGGGCGACGCGGGAGCGGAACGGCGAACTGGCGCCCCCGGAGAGATTCGAACTCCCGACGCAGGCCTTAGGACGGCCTCGCTCTATCCACTGAGCTACGGGGGCGGGCCCCGATTCTACCCGCCGATGATCCCGAAGCCGACGAGTGCCAGGACACCCACGACGATCAGCGTCAGCACGCCGATCAGGATGGTCTCCCATTCGATGCCGGCGGGGCCTTCGCCGAGCGTGCCCGTGGCGGCTTCCTCGCGCGCGTCGGGGGCCGGCTTGAAGAGGATGTGCGAGAGCACCAGGAAGGCAACCACCGACGCACCCAGCGCGATGGCCATGTAGATCAGCACCTTTAGCGGCAGCCCGATCTCGGGTGGGTCCCACGCACCCAGGATGAGCGCCGCGAACCATGACACTCCTGACAGCGCGCCACTGACGGCGAATACCCAACGGCGGGACGTGCTGAGGACCTCTCGGCTGAGCCATTGATCGCGCTGTCTTGCCAGGAACGGCAGAACAAGTCCATGGAACAGCAGGCCGTTCACGAGCAGCACTACCACCACAACCATCTTGGCCTGGAACTTGGCGTCGTGGATCAGCTCCGGGCTCAGCAGCAGCAGCGCGACGCCGGTCAGCGCCACCAGCCCCAATCCGATCATCACCACATCGGAAACGGAGCGGATCAGCAGGAACTGCTCCGAGCTGATGTGGCGGTTGCGTATCGAGCGAAGGAAGACGGAGTCCGTTGCCATCGCGCCGCCCACGCCTATGGCGGCTCCGACAATGTGAGCGACGACGATCAGTGGCTGCAGGTCCATGGCTGGAGATGCTGCCCGATGCGCGCTTCAAGGCATGGAACGGCAGGCCGACAAAGTGCGTCAGCCGGCTTACGCCGGGCAGCCCGCCTACAATTGAGGCACATCTCCATGGACCGTCTCGCCCCATCCGTCACTCTCGAGTTCTATCGTCGTCGTGACTGCGCCGCGTGTGACGAGGCGCGCGCCACGCTGCAACAGGTCCTCGAGGACCGCGCGACGCGCGGTGAGCCGGTGCCGCGCGTCCGCTACATCGACGTGGACTCCGACGAGCTGCTGAGGACCACGCATGGACCGCGCGTTCCAGTCCTGGCCGCGTCCGGGCAGGAGCTGTCGCTGGCGGCCGGCTACCGCCGGATCGCGCGCTTCGTGGACATGGCGAGCGGGCAGCTGGCCTGAGAGCACGTACAGACGGATGGAGCTGACCCTGGCGGCGGCGGCCTTTGCCGGCATCGTCTCGTTCCTGTCGCCATGCGTGCTGCCGGTCGTGCCGGCCTATCTCGGTCAGCTTGGTGTCGCGGCCGCGGCGGTTGCCGTTGCGCCGGGGCACGCTGCCGTTGGCCGAAAGTCGCGCTGGCGCGTCCTTCCTCATGCCCTTGCCTTCGTGCTCGGCTTCGGCGCGATTTTCCTCGTGCTCGGGCTCAGCGCCTATGTCATGCGCCCGATCTTCGACCTGCCGCTGGTGCGCGTGCTCGGCGGCGCGCTGCTCGTCGTGCTGGGCCTTCACCTGATGGGCATCCTGCGTATCGGGCTCTTGAGCCGCAGCTGGCGGCCTGGCGGCCAGTTCGGCAAGTCGCCGCTGGGCGGAGCTGCAGCGCGCAACCCGCTTGCCGCGTTCGCGCTCGGGGCCATCTTCGCGGTCGCCCACACCCCATGCGTGGGTCCCACACTGGGGGCGATCCTGACGCTGTCGCTGGGGCTTGGCGCTGCGCCCGAGGTGATCCTGCTGCTGACGGCCTACACGGCCGGCCTCGGGATCCCCTTCATCCTCCTGGCCCTGGCACTCGATGGGACCGCGCGTCTGACTCGTCCGCTGCTGCGCCACGGGCGGACGATCGAGCTGGTCGGCGGCGCGTTCGTGGTCCTTATCGGCCTGGCGATCATGTTCGACTGGCTGAGCCTGCTGGCACGCACGTTCGCCTTCCTCATCCCGCAGGTGTGATGAGCGAGCAGGTGCGATGAGCGAGCCTGGCCAGCCCCGCGCGCCGCGCCGCACTGACCGCCCGCTGATCGGTCCATTCACCGTACGGCACGTGACCCTGCTGGTCGTGGCGCTGGCCGTCACGGCGCTGCTGACCGTCGCCTTGAACACGCCGATCGTCGGTGGTCCACGGCCCGGGCTACCGGTGCCGGGAAGCAGCTTCGTTCCCGTCGGTCCCGCCGTGGAAGGCCTTGGTCCGGGCGACCGCGCCCCGGAGCTGATCGGCACGGTGAACGACGAGCCGATCGAGCTGCGCGACCTCGATGGCAACGTGATCCGGCTGGCCGACCTCCGCGGCCAGGTGGTCTGGATCAACTTCTGGGCGTCCTGGTGCCCGCCGTGCCAGGAAGAGACGCCCGTGCTGCGCGACGTCTACGAACGCTATCGCGATCAGGGGCTCGCATTGATCGCGATCAGCGTCCAGGAATCCTCAGTCGAGGACGTGCGACGCTACGTGGACACCTACGGCCTGTCCTTCACGGTGGGCTTCGACGCCACGTCGGCTGTCTTCCAGAGCTATCGCGCCTTTGGGCTGCCGACGCAGTTCTTCATCGACCGGGACGGAACGATTCAGCACATCGTGCTCGGGCCGGTGACCCGTGACCAGGCGGCCAACCTCATCGTTCCGATGCTCGCCGACTAGTCAAACGGTTGGCTGGAAGCGGATCCTCCCGGCATCAGCGCTGAAGCGCCCGATCGGCCGCTGCGGCTCGTGCGAGAGCACCACCGTCCAACCCTCCTCCGCAGCCTGGCTGAAGAGAGACGCCTTCACTTCGACCGAGGTCAGCGGGAAGTCGTCGAAGCAAGGCACCCAGCGCGGGTTGGCGCTCCATGGGCGCATGCACAGATCTCCGAAGAAGCCCAGCACGCTGTGCGAGCCACGAACGACAATCGCCTGGTGGCCGCCCGAATGGCCGCCGGTGCGGATTACGTGGACGCCCGGCATGACCTCAGCGTCGCCGTCAGCGGCTCCTTCGCGCCCCCATCCCTCCGCGAGGCGCAGATCGTCCTGCTCATAGGAGGCCTGCAGACGTGGGTTCGCCCCCAGGGCGAACTTCCACTCATCGGCCTGGGCAACCAATCGGGCGCGCGGGAAGGCGCGCCTCCCCTCGGCGGTCAACAGCCCGCCGGCGTGGTCGAAGTGGAGGTGGCTGACCGCCACCACATCGACCGTATCGGCGCCGAAGCCGGCATCGCGCAGCGCAGGCAGGATCGGCTTGCCGGTAACGCCGCGCTGTGCCCGATGGTGCTCGTCCATCCGCTCCCCCACGCCTGTTTCAACGAGCACTCGGCCGGCGGGCGTCTCAATGAGCAGGCAGTTAAGCGCCTGGGTGAGGGTGTGGTCGGGATTGATCTCGGCCTCTACCAGACGCTGCCACATGCCCCTGGGCACGGGCCCGAAGACAGTGCCGGCGTCAGACGTGAAGGTGCCCGCCTGAACGAGCGCCACCGTGACGCCGCCGCCCAGATCGGCGCGCCAGTCGACCGTCTCGCTGAGCAGGCGCACCATCAGTCGCCGCCTGCCCTCATCAGCTGCGGCGCGGCCCGCCCCTGGCGGATGCGCGCTGCGCCCCCTCGAAGTCACGGTAGAACTGGGACTCGGTCGGACTCGACTGGCCCTGGTATTTGGAGCCCAGCTCACGCGAGCCATACGGGCGCTCGACGGGGCTAGACATCTTGAGGAACGAGATCTGTCCGATGCGCATGCCTCGGTAGAGCGCGATAGGCAGGTTGGCCACGTTGGAAAGCTCGAGGGTCAGGTTGCCTTTCCAGCCCGGGTCCACGTACCCGGCCGTCGAATGGATCAGGAGGCCCAGCCGGCCGAGGCTGGACTTGCCTTCGAGGCGGGCCACCAGGTCGTCCGGCAGCTCCACCCACTCGAGCGTCTGGCCCAGCACGAACTCGGAGGGGTGCAGGATGAACGGCTCGTCCTCCGCCACCGACACCAGCTCGGTCAGGTCCGGCTGCGGCGCACGAACATCGATGAAGGGGTACCGGTTGTTGCGGAAGACGCGGAAGTCACCGTCCAGGTGAAGGTCGACCGATGAGGGCTGAAGGCAGGCCGCGTCGTATGGGTCGATCCTGATCCGGCCGGACTGCATTGCTGCGCGAATGTCGCGGTCTGACAGGACGGCCATGGGCGGAAGGTTATCAGCGCTTGGGGAAGCGCCGGCTGTTCAGCCCGCCACCTCCACCGCGCAGCTGGGCCGAGGGGTCCTCCACCTCACGCTCGACCTCCTCGCGCTCGGCCAGCAGCGAGTCGACCTCGCGCCGTAGCTGCTCGATGTCCTCGAAGCTCTGATAGACGCTGGCGAAGCGGATGTAGGCAATCTGGTCCAGCTCGCGCAGCTTGGCCATCGCCATCTCGCCGATGGTTCGTGATGGGACCTCGGAAAGGCCCTGCGCGCGCAGGGCCGCGTCGATCTCCTCGGCTGCCTTCTGCGCGGCGTCGTCAGCCACGGGCCGTCGGGTCAGCGCCTTGGCGAGGCCTGAGGCGAGCTTGGCTCGATCGAACTCCTCGCGCCCGCCATCGCTCTTGACCACTGCGAGACGAGCCGACTCGATGCGTTCGTACGTGGTGAAGCGCGTCGCGCACAGGTTGCACTCGCGGCGCCGTCTAATGCTCGCAGCGTCGTCGAGGTCACGCGAGTCGACGACCCGCGTATCAGCCTGCCCGCAGCTGGGACATCGCACTGGCCCCAACCCTCCGTGTGCCACTACCACTTGTGGCGTGCTGACAGCGTACCACTACATGGGGTGCATTTCCGCCCTCTTGAACGATGCGCTTCAGCGTCGTCCGCCGGCCAGCAGCAGCGACTCTGGCCGCCGGCGCAGCCGCCACATGGCCAGCGAGCCTACCAGCGGCCCGAGGGCAAGCGACCAGAACGCCAGGCGCCATCCGTCGGCGTCGCGCGGGTTCAGCAAACCGATCAGCATGATCGAGACTGCCGTGAGGATGAAGCCGCCGGCGAGCTGCAGGGCCAGCGCCGAGCCGGCCGTGCCCGGCGGGGCGAGCTCGGACACGGCCGCCGAGAACTGCGCCGAGTCGGCCACGATCGAGATCCCCCACACAAGCAGCACCACCGTCAGGAGTTCAAAGGGTGCGCCGAACAGCGCGCCCGCCGCCAGCGCCGACAGTCCGCTCACCGCCATCGCGCCGATGGTCGTCGCCGTCCGCCCATATCGGTCGGCGACCAGGCCGGCCGCGACGCAGCCGGCGCCACCAAGCGCCACGACCAGGAACGCGATTAGAGCCGGGGTTGACACCCCGTCGCCGCCAACGGCGGCGAAGCTGGCCGCAAGGAAGAGCGGGATCCAGCTCCACATCGCGTAGAGCTCCCACATGTGGCCGAAGTAGCCGATGCTGGCCAGCCGGACCGCTGGCTGGCGCAGCGCCCGGAGCGCCACGCCCAGGCTGAAGCGGGGAGCGGGCTGGTCGAATGGGCCCTCGCGGGTGCGCCAGAAAACCAGCACGCCGCCGCCTGCTGCGGCAACGCTGCTCGCTGCCACGACCAGTCGCCAGTCACTGCCGCCGATGCCGCCCAGCGCGGCAACGAGATAGGGCAGCGCACTGCCAACGGTGATGCCGCCAATCAGCACTCCCACGGCCAAGCCCCGCTGACTGCGGAACCAGCCCACAACCAGCCGCAGCGCGACGGGGTAGACCGCCGCCAGGCCGAGCCCGGTGGCGAAGCGAAAGGGCAGCCCCGACGCAAGGTCAGTAGCCACGAAAGCAAAGCCAAGATTCGCCGCGCCGGCGATCAACGCCCCGGCCAGGAACAGGGTCCGCGTCGGCACGACGTCGGGCACGCCCAGGCTCGCCAGGGCGATGGCACCGATGGCGAAACCGAGTTGCACCCCCACGGTCAGCATCGGCAGCTGCATGGCGGTCAGGGCCCATTCGGAGCGCAGCGCGCCGGCGACCGCAGCCGAGCTCAGCCACGGCGCCATGGCCAGCAGGATGCCGACACCGACGACAGCCAGGGTGGCCCAGCGCCCCGTCGGGCGATCCCCGCTCACCGTCGCAGCATGGGTGCCCGCCGCGGGCCTCTGCTCAGCCCGCCGACTGGCGCGCCCTGATCGCCTCGATCAGTCGGGGCAGGATCTCGAACAGGTCACCGACCACCACCAGGTCTGCAAACTCGGCGATGGGCGCGTCGGGGTCCTTGTTGATCGCCACGATCGTACCCGCCGTCTGAACGCCGACCTTGTGCTGGATCGCCCCGCTGATGCCGCAGGCGATGTACAGCGACGGCTTCACGATCTTGCCGGTCTGGCCGATCTGCTGGCCGTAACCAACCCAGCCGGCGTCTACCACCGCGCGGGTCGCCCCAACCGCGCCTCCCAGCGCGTCGGCCAGCTCCTGGACCAGGTTGAAGCCGTCGGCGTTGCCCACGCCCCGACCGCCGCCGACGATGATCCGCGCCTCCTCGATGGCTGCCGTCGCGCCGGCTTCCTCTACGCGGTCCGTCACGCGCACGGCGGGCAGCTCCTCCACGCCATCGATCGAGATCGTTTCAACCTGACCCGGCTGCGACGCCTCCTCGGCCGCCACGCTCGCCGGGCGAACCAGGATCATGCCCCGGTCGCCGTTGAACGCGCTGCGCGTGACCAGTTTGCCGCCAAAGGTGCTCATCTCGACCTGCGGCCCGTCCGCCCACTCGATGCCCGCGCCGTTGGCCAGCATGGGCAGCTCGGTCAACCCGAGCATCAGACCGCACAGGTCCTTGCCGTCGCCCGACGCCCCGATCAAGAGGAAGTCTGGCGAGTGCTGCTCCACCAGCCGAGCCAGTCGGGGAGCCGTCACCTGCGCCGGCGGGCTGCCGCCGTCGCCGGCTTCCACCGCCAGCACGTCGGGCCCGTAGCGCGCTGCCTCCGGAGCGGCTCCCTCGGCTCCCTGCCCAATCAGCACCGTCCGTGCCTGGCCCCCCGAGGCCTCGGCCAGCTGCCTGGCCAGCGTGGCCAGCTCGAGTGTCAGACGGCTCGGGGTGCCACCGACCAGATCGCCGACCGCCCAGAACATGGCCATCAGATGAGCCTCCGCGCGCTGAGGAAGTCGACGATCTGGGCAACTGCGACCTCGGGCGACTCGCGGACGAAGGTGGCGCCGGCGCGCTCGGGAGGCCGCTGGGCATCGACGACCCGGTTGGTGGCTGCGCCGGCTCCGACCGCCTTCGGATCGACGCCGAGGTCGTCCAGAGACCAGGTCTCGATCGGCTTTGAACGGGCCTGCATGATGCCGCGCAGCGAAGGGTAGCGTGGGTCCCCGAGTAGCTGGGTTCCCATCACCACCGCTGGCGTGGGCGCTTCGAGCACGTCATAGCCCGCCTGACTGATGCGATGCACGCGGACCCCACCCTCCGTCGGCTCGATCTCCTGGGCGTACGACAGGTAGGGCAGGCCGAGCCTTGCCGCAACCGCGGCCCCGACCACGCCGCCCTGGCCATCGGAGGTATCGGCGCCGGCAAACACGAGGTCGTAATCGAGCTTGCCCAGGGCCGCCACCAAGACCTGGACCGTGGCCCGCATGTCGCTGCCGCGCAGGGCATCGTCGGCGACGTGGATGGCACGGGCGGCGCCCATCGCCAGCCCCTTGCGCAGCGCATCGGTGGCCGTTGGCGGACCGACCGTCAGCAGGGTCACCTCCCCGCCGTGGGCTTCGGTCAGCTTGAGCGCCTTCTCGAGTGTGTACTCGTCATTGCCGTTGGCCTCGAGCTGGGCCGACCTGTCCGTGAGGTGCTGATCGCTGAGTCGCTCCGTGCCGACGACCGGCACGGCCTTGAGCAGTACGACGATTCTCATGAGGCGTCCTCGGTTGAGTCGGAGTCGGCCGAGTTGGCCAGCGTGGTGAAGATCTCGGCCAGGTTGCCATCGGGGTCGCGGAAATGGGCCACGCGGATGCCCCAGTCCGGCTGGTCGGTCGGCTGGCTGGCGAACCTGACCCCGCGCCCTTCCAGCTCGCGCACACTTTCGTCGACGTCGTCAACCTGGAAGATGACCATCAGGTCGTCCGCCCCTCGGCCACCGCGGCCGGACGTAACGCCGGTCGTGTTGCTCATCTCCGCGGCCGTGTAGATGGCCAGGGTCGTCTCGCCGGCGTCGAACTCTGCGTACGGACCCTCGTCGTCGCCGTAGCGGACGGGCAGGCCGACGTTGTCACGCCAGAACTGGAACGACGCGCCGTAGTCGCGCACAAGCAGCCGGACATTGGTCAAGCGCATGGAGGAACCTCGATCGCCGGGAGGTGATCTGGCCGCCGGGCATCGGCCGCTGCTGGCAATGTAGCACCCGTGACGGGGGTTGAGCGGCGCGGGGCCTTCTTTTCAGATGCCGAGCCCGAGCAGGATCAGCCGCACGGTGATGCCCGTCACGACGCTGGTCAGCACGATCCCGGCGATGCGCTGCATGCGCTCGTCGAACGGCCACTCGTGGATGGACTCGGCCCCTTGGAGCAGTGCGGAGGCGGTACTCAGCGCCGAGCCCGCGCCGCCGTCGGGTTCGGATGCCGCCGTGCGGTAGGCGGCGGCGTAGCGCGCACGCGCGCCGGCCACCTCGCGCTCGCGAACGCGCACCATTCCCTGGTGCACCCGCCAGACAGCCAATAGCATCGCCGTCAGCCCCAGCGCGAAAACCGCGACCGCCGCGACGAAATCGGTCAGCCGGCCGGTGCCGAAGATGAAGATCGGCACGAACGCGGCAACGTAGAGCAGCAGGATCGTGGTCAGCGCCTGGCCGACCGGACGCAGGCCCAGGCTGCGATCGTCGGGAAACCCCACGGGCGGATCACGGCGGCCGACCTCGACCACCGCGAGGAGGGTCACCACCGACGTCCAGAAAGCAGTGGTCTGTGGAATTCGGATGAGCACGCCGAGCAGAAACGCGACGGCGAATGGGATCGGGGTGGCCGCCACGCGCTCGGCACCGAAATCCAGCAAGAGCGACGTGTCGGTGGCGACGGTCAGGACAAGGGCGATCAGCAGCGGTGCCGCGATCGATCCGGCGCCGCCGGTGACGGCACCGGCATCCTCAGCGGCGAGGGCGCGGACGCTGTGCAGCTGGCGGGCGACGATCGGCATGCCGAAGAGCACCACGAAAAGGATGTACGCGTTGAGCAACGCACCGGGGAGCCGGGCCGAGGCGAGCTCGTTGAAGTCGGGCGCCACGCCGAAGGCGACGCCCAACCCTGCGAAGGCAACCATGCGCACGAAAGGCAGCGCGGCATAGGCTGCGATGGCCGCCCCACGAGCCGGCCACGACGCGGGCAGGAACCGCTCGGTCAGCGGAACGTAGCCGCCGGCCACGCCGCTCAGCCCTGGCTGGCCAGAAGGTCGCGCGCGACGATCAGCCGCTGGATCTGCTGTGTTCCCTCGTATAGCTGCGTGATCTTGGCATCGCGCATCATTCGCTCGACGGGATACTCGGTCGTGTAGCCGTAGCCGCCCAGCACCTGGACCGCGTCGGTCGTCACCGCCATTGCCGTGTCGCCGCAGAACAGCTTGGCCATCGAGGCCCACCGCGCCGGATGGTCGCCGGCGCTGATGTGCTCGGCGGCGGCATAGAGAAGCTGGCGCGCGGCCTCGGTGCGGGTGGCCATGTCGGCGAGCATCGCGCTGACCATCTGGTGCTGGCCGATCGGCTTGCCGAACTGCCGTCGCTGCGCGGCATGGGCCAGCGCAGCATCAATTGCACCCTGGGCGATGCCGACCGCCTGCGCCGCGATCCCCGGCCGGCTGCGCTCGAAGGTCTTCATCGCCAGACGCCAGCCGTCGCCGAGCTCCCCTACGCGGTTGGCGTCGGGCACTCGGCAGTCATTGAAGGCCAGCTCGGCGGTCGACGAGCCACGGATGCCCATCTTGTGCTCCAGCCGGGGAACAGTGAAGCCGGGCGTGCCCTGCTCGACGTAAAAGCAGCTGATGTGGCGCTTGGCCTTGACTGCCTCTGGCTCGGGATCGGTCAGCGCGAAGACGGCGACGATGCCGGCAACGTCGGCGTGGCTGATGAAGCGCTTCTCGCCGTTCAACACCCAGGCGTCACCGTCGCGCACGGCCCGCGTCCGCAGGCTGGAGGCATCGGACCCGGCCCCCGACTCGGTCAGCCCAAAGGCACAGAGCATCCTGCCGGCAGCCAGCTCGGGCACCCAGCGCTGCTTCTGCTCGTCCGTGCCGGCATTCAGCAGCGGCAGCGCCGACAGCTCGTGCACGCCCAGGATCAGGCCCGTCGAGGCACACGCCCTGCTGAGCTCTTCGATCG
Source organism: Candidatus Limnocylindrales bacterium (assembly GCA_035540555.1). Lineage (GTDB taxonomy): Bacteria > Chloroflexota > Limnocylindria > Limnocylindrales > CSP1-4 > JALYGJ01. Next base: position 14,349 of record DATLGJ010000033.1, read on the forward strand.
CGACCAGCACGCTGAGCAGGTCACCGCCCAGGCCCCCGTACTGCTCGGGGAACGGCAGCGCCAGGATGTCGTGGCCGGCCAGCAGCTCGACCATGTCCCATGGAAACTCGCCCTTCTGGTCGATCTCCGCGGCCCGAGGCGCGACCTTGTCCGTAGCCAGCTCCCGCACCGCGTCGCGCAGGGCGGCGACCTCGTCGCTGAGCATCGTCACCTGCCGATCGTAGCGGGTGCGGCGAGTGGACGAAACGTGGAGTCCTCGGCCAGCTCTCGGCCGCTCAGGGCGACCGTCTCGAGTCGGCCTTCGCGGCCCGGGATCCCACGCTCGCTCACGGTGCGGTCCGATATGGCCAGCCCTGCACCGCGCCAAGCCTCGCCACTGACCAACAGCTCCCCGCCTGCCGCGACGGCGCCGAGTCGGGCGGCTGCGTTGACCGCGTCGCCGAGCGCGGAGAAGTCGAGCTTGGTGCCGCTTCCGAGCACGCCAACGAAGGCCCGGCCGGAATGGACCCCGACCCCGACCCGCGCGCCAGCCGACGGAAGCTCCGAGTTTTCCGTATCGAGCACCACGCGCCGAGCCGCCTCAATCGCGCGCAGCCGGTGGTTCTCGCCGGCGATGACCGGGATGAACAGTGCCATCAGGCCGTCGCCGAGAAGCTTGTCGACGATGCCGTCGCTGCGCTCGACAGCGGCTGAGGCCACTACGTAGAAGCGCTGCAGCAACCGCCGAAACCGCTCCGCGCCGAGCCGCTCCGCCAGGCCGGTCGAGCCGCGGATGTCTGCAAAGACCACGGACACGTCGATCTCGGCCCCGCCCGGACGCTTGGCCAGGGTGCCGAAGCACATGTTGCACAGCAGCAGGTTGTCTGGAGCCCGCCCGTGCATGATCACCCTCGTGGCTATCCCGCCCAGTCCCTGGAAAGGTGCGGCACACACTTTGCAGCGCGGAGCGGCGGGCAGATGGCGCCATAAGCGGCGTAGCTTCCTCAGGGAGGGATCGCTGCCCTCGAGCAGCGCCTGCCACTGGAGGGTCGCGGCATCCTGCTCGTCGATCGAGTCACTGCCTGCTGGCTCGTGCACCACGTCACCTGTCGGCTCGTCTTCGGCCGATCGTAGCGCAGCGCGGAAGCGCGCCGCCACCGATTGCTCGGGTTCGAGCCTAATGCACGATCGGCAGGGATCGCCCGTTGGCCGGGCGGCCACGCCCGTCGGCCGGCAGGGCACCGGCCAGGATCTCGGCGATGTCCTGGACCTGGACGTCCTGCCCGCGACGGCCCGGCGCGTCGGCCACGCCGTCACGCATCATGACCAGGCAGAACGGGCAGGCCGTGGCGACAGTCTCGGCTCCGGTCTCAAGCGCCTGGCGGGTCCGTTCGGCGTTGATCCGGATGCCGCGCTGCTCCTCCATCCACATGCGTCCACCGCCGGCACCGCAGCAGAAGGTCGATCGGCCCGAGCGCTCCATCTCGCGCAGCTCGACACCGGGCACGGCGCCAAGGACCGAGCGGGTCTCGCCGATGATCCCGTTGTAGCGGGTCAGGTAGCAGGAGTCATGGATCGTCATCGAGCGCCGCCCGCCCGGTCCGTCCGGCCAGTCGGGCCGCAGCCTCCCCTCCTCCACCAGCCGAGCGAGGAACTGGCTGTGATGCACCACCTCGTAATGGCCACCCAGCTGGCCGTATTCGTTGCCGAGCGAGTTGAAGCAATGCGGACAGGCGGTGATGATCGTGCGCGGCCGGTAGCGGTTGAGTGTCTCGACGTTGCCCATAGCCAGGGCCTGAAAGACGTATTCGTTGCCCATCCGCCGCGCCGGATCGCCGGTGCAGGACTCTTCCTGGCCCAGGACGGCATAGCGGACGCCGGCCGCTTCGAGGCACGTCACGACGGCCCGCGCGACGCGTCGGTTGCGATCATCGAACGAGGCCGCACAGCCGACCCAGTACAGGCACTCCAGCTGGCTGACCGCGTCGGATCCGCCCTGCTCCACCACCGACGCCGCGGTGGGCACCTCAAATGGCAGCCCCTTCGCCCAGTCGAGCCGGTTGGAATTTGGCTGGCCCCAGATGGAGCCATAGCGTTCCATGTTGTTGAAGGAGGCGGTCAGCTCCGCCGGGAAACGCGATTCCTCGAGGACCAGGTTGCGCCGCAGGCCGATGATCTTGTCGACGTGCTCGATCATCACCGGACAGGCCTCGACGCAGGCGCCGCAGGTCACGCAGTCCCACACCGCGTCATATGGGATTGCGGTGTCGACGATCGGCTGGGCGAGGCCGGCCGGCGCGGGCGAGACGGAAGTCTCGGGCGCAGCACGCGATGGCAGGTCGGGCACTCGATCGCCGGCCGGCTCACCGGCCCGCTCGGACCCGCGGATCCAGGGCAGCCGCGGCATGACGTTGGTCAGCCGCTCAGCCCCGGGTATCAGCGGAATGCCGTGCTCTGACTCGACGGCCATCTCGCGGAGGCCCATGATCATCGTCTTCGGGTTGAGCGGCTTGCCGGTGTCCCACGCTGGGCAGGCCTCCTGGCATCGACCGCATTCGGTGCAGGTGAAACCGTCGAGCAGATCCTTCCAATCGAGGTCCTCGATCGTCTTCAGGCCGAACCGTGCGTTCTCCGCTTCCAGGTCCATGGCCGGCAGCTCGCCGCGCGGCTTGAGCTTGCGCAGGCCGGCGTTGAAGAAGGCGGTGACGATGTGGAGGTGCTTGGAGCGCGGCAGGTAGACGAGGAACGCGCTCACGATCAGCACGTTGGCCCAGAACAGGCCGCCGAAGCCCACCTCCAGCAGCTCGGGCGGCAGGAGCGCGCCGGCCACGCTGGCCACGGGCGCCGAGGCGATTGCCCAGCCGGCGTCGGGGTCGCCGAAGCGCGCCAGGCGGAAGGCCTCGGCCAGCCACTCGGTTGTCACCACGGCGCCGATCAGCAGCAGGATGACCAACCCGTCACGCGAGAGCGTCATCCGGCGCGGGCTGCGCAGGACCACTCGCCGGAAGATGGCCCAGGCGATGGCTGCCAGCACGGCAATCACGAAGACGTTCTGGCCCAACACCACGAGGCGCCACGGCCAGCCATCGAGCACGCCCGAGAGCAGGGCGTGGACGAGGCCGAATGCGACCCGGTCGATCGTGCCGATGGTCAGGATCACGAAACCCCAAAAGATGGCCGCGTGCAGCAACCCGGCATCGAGCTCGCGGAACATGCGTACCTGGGCGATGGCGTAGACGAAGACGGAGCGGAGCCGCTCCGGCTCGTCCTGCACCGACGCCGGCTGGGCCCGGGCGAAGATGCGCAGGTGGCGTGCCATCAGCAGCACGAATAGGGTCAGCGCTCCGGCGAAGACCAGCGGTGCCAGCGGATACAGCGGCACGTGTTCGACCATCAGGCGTCATCCCCGTGGTGATCGGCGCTCCCGCGCTGGTCGGCAGCATTGCTGCGCTGACCCTCGTCGGGAGGTGGATAGTGCTCCGTCGCTCCGGCCAGCGTATCGAGGGCATGCTCCAGCAGCGGCTCGATCGCGGCCAGTGACTCGGTCGCTCCGCTGCGGCTGCCGGGCACGGCGACAACCAAAGTCCTGCCCAACACTCCCGCCAGCGAGCGGGACAGGTCGGCCAGCGGCGTCGAGGCCCGGCCCGCCGAGCGCATCACCTCGCCGAAGCCGGGGATCTCGTAGTCAAGCAACGACTGCAGCGTCTGGGGCGTGAGATCGCGCGGACCCAGACCGGTCCCGCCCGTCGTCAGCACCAACGCGGCCGAGTCGGCCGCCCGGGCCACCGCCATGGCGATCGCCTCCATCTCATCGGCAACCACCTCCTGGCGGCAGTCGAAGCCCAACTCAATAAGCCGCGCCGCCAGCTGCGCACCGCTCTCGTCGATGCGCGTGCCCGCAGCAACGCCGTCGCTGATGGTCAGCACCATCGCTGCACGCATCGCGCGCCTAACCGCGCTGCCTGGCCGCGCGTCGCGGCCGGCGGGCAGGTGGCTTGATCGCCGGACGCTCACTGCGCCAATCGCCCGAGCGGCCACCCGACTTCTCGAGCAGACGCAGCTCGCGCACGACGGCGCTGCGATCGACGCTCTTGACCATGTCGTAGCAGGTCAGGGCTGCCACGGCGGCGGCAGTCAGCGCCTCCATCTCGACGCCCGTCGACGCGACGGTAGCCGCGGTCGCGCGTATACGCAGCCCGCCTGCAGCGCGATCGGGGGTGATTTCGACAACCAGATCTGTCAGCGGCAGCGGGTGGCAGAGCGGGATGAGCTCGGCGGTGCGCTTGCCGCCCATCACTCCGGCGAGCTCACCAACTGTCAGCACGTCGCCCTTGGTCACCTGGCCGTCGATGATCTGGGTCAGCGTTTCGGGCTCCAGCTCGAGCAGCGCCTCGGCCACGGCCCGCCGGGGCGTCGGCGGCTTTTCGCTGACGTCGACCATGCGTGGTCGGCCCCCGCGGTCGAAGTGGGTCAGTCGGCGTCGTTCCCGCCTGTCAGTTGCCATCAGCCGCGGGCCTCCGCAACAAGATCACCTCCACGCTTGCGCCGGCCGGAAGGCCGGCGACATCCTCGGGCACGACGGCCAGGCCGTCGGCCGCTGCCAGCGCGGACAGGACATGCGATCCCTGGCCGCCGGCCAGCGACGCATGCCACTCGCCGGCCGCGGCGGTCAGGCGCACGCGCAGGAACGCGCGCCGACCCGGCGACTTGGTGACAGGCTCGGCCAGCCGGGCCGAGACGGTCTCACGTGCCGGTGTGCTCAGATGGCCCGCCAGCCTGGCCAGAACCGGCCTGACGAAGAGCTCGAAGGTGACGAAGCTGCTGACGGGGTTGCCCGGCAGGCCGAACAGCACCGCCGGCGGCCCTTCCCCATCCCGCCCTGCCCGAGCGAAGGCCAGCGGCTTCCCGGGCTGGACCGCGACCCTCCAGAGCTCCAGCCTGCCAAGCTCGGAGAACGCCTCCTTGACCACGTCGTGGGCGCCGACCGACACGCCGCCGCTCACGACCACGACGTCGGCGCGTTCCATGCCTCTGCGCAGCGCCGCGACGACGTCCGGCAGTCGGTCGCGGCTGATGCCCAGCGCGATCGCCTCGGCGCCAACGGCCATCGCCTGTGCCAGCAGACCGGTCGAGTTGCTGTCCGGGATCTGCGACTCCTCCAGCTCGCTGCCCGGCTCGGCCAGCTCATCCCCCGTGGCCAGCACCGCGACGCGCGGACGCCGGTGAACGGGCAGCGCGGCGTGTCCGCCCGCGGCGGCGATGGCTGCCTCAGCGGGCCCGATCGTGCAGCCGGAACGCAGCAATGTCGTGCCCGCCATCACATCGCTGCCCCGACTGCGGACGTGCGCTCCGGTCGGCACGGCGCGTCGGATCTCGACGGTTTGAGGCAGGTCCACCAGTCCGGGATCAACGTCGGTGTCCTCGACCGGCACCACCGCGTCCGCTCCCGACGGCATCGGCGCCCCGGTCAGGATGCGCACCGCCGTACCGGCGCCGACGGCAGCCGTCGGGGGGTGCCCGGCGGCCGCCTCGCCGACCACCGTCAGGCGGACGCCAGCCACCGGCTCGGCCGACGCGACGTCGATGGCCCTCACCGCGAAGCCGTCCATCGCCGAGTTGTCCCAGGGCGGAAGGGTGTGGCGTGCAACGAGAGGCTCAGCCAGGATCAGCCCCATAGCGGCCAACGGTGGCTGGCTGATCACGGGCAGTGGCTCGACCCCGTCGAGCATCCGCGCGAGGGCGTCCTCCAGGCTCAGCAACGAGCTGCTCGGCAGCGTGGCAGCCGTCATGGTGCGGCCGGCCCCACCGCTCCCCGTGCCGACCGGCGCGCGCGCAGGCTGAGGATCAAACCATCGCGCGTCAGCATCCCGACCAGCCGGCCGGGAGCCTCCTCGTCAACCACGGCCAGGGCCTCGGCGCGCGTCCGATCGAACGACTGCAGCGCGTCCAGGACGCTGGTCTGGCGGGTCAACAGCGTCAATTGGTCAGCCGATGTCATCACATCGTGCACTCGCGTCGTCGAGCGAGCGGCTTCCGGCATGCGCCTCAGCCGGCCGATGTCGACGGCGCCCACCAGCCGCTCCTCCTGGGTCACCGGGTAGACCGAGGCGTCCGGCTGCTGCTCGTGCTGGACCAGCAGCGCATCGACGGTCAGGCTCGGCGGAACGACCGGAAAGTCCTCGGCCATCACCTCTCCCACGTTCAGCCCGGCGACGAGCTGCTCGACCTCCATCCGGCGAGCATGCAGCCGATTCGACTGGGCCAGCAGCCAGCCCAGCACGACCAGCCAGACACCGTCGATGATCCGGCCGGTAAGGGCCAGCGCGATGCCAAATCCCATCATCGCGTACGACAGGAGTCGCCCAACGGTGACAGCCAGCTGGCTGGCGCGCGTGGCATCGCCCGTGCGCGCAAGGACGGCACCACGCAGCGCGCGTCCACCGTCGAAAGGGTGGCCCGGCAGCAGGTTCAGCCCGCCTATCAGCAGGTTGCTCAGGCCGACGAGCCACAGGGCTGCGCCGGCTCCGAGGAGCCACGGATCGGCCGAGTTCGCGAGGACCAGGCTGGCCAGCGTGACCAGAGCCCCCAGCAGCAGGCTGAGCAGCGGCCCGGCAAGAGCTATGGCCATCTCCCCACGGCCCGTAGCGGCGCGCTGCTCCAGCTGGCCCTGGGTCCCGATCACGGCCAGTCCGACCTCGGTCACCTCGACGCCTGCGCGCCTGGCGACCAGCGCATGAGCAAGCTCGTGAACCGCCAGCGAAGCGAGGAAAAGGGCGCCCACGGCCGCCGCCAGCAGCAACCGGCCGGGCAGCGGCAGCTCGGCCGGGAATACACCGAGCGCCTCCAGTGCGAACACGACGATCAGCAGCACGATCAGCCAGCTGAACGTGACTACCACGCGTACTCCGAGAACCGGCCCGAGCAGGACGCGCGGCCTCATCGAGACCCCCCGGGTGCCCGCGACCGCCGGCGGGCGAAGAGCCAGACGACCGTGCCCCCGGCTATGGCCAGGCAGCCGTAGGCCGCGGCGCTCAGTTGCCAGAAGCCGAGCGGATACATTCGTACGAGGTTGCTCTGCGCCGGGTCGAAGGCCCAGTTGCCACCGGGAAAGAGGACCCGGTGGAAGAGCTCGAAGGCGATACCGAAGGCGACCGCGGCAAATGCCCCGGCAACCAACAGCGCCACCACGAGCCCGGCCCCGCCCCTCGCCACGGCTCGCCAGCGGGCCCGTTCGCCGCGCTGCCCCAGCGCGAAAGCGAGCAGCACCGCCGCCGCGACAGCGGCTCCCAGGAACAGCCACAGCACCAGCCGCACGTTCTGCATGTGTGCGACCTCATCCGGACCGAGCAACGACCGCCCGCCGTCGTAGGTGATTGCGAATGTGCCCGGACCGAGCAGCAGCTCCGATACGACCGCGTCCGACAGCGCGAACGACCGGGCCTGGCCGACGCCCGCGGCCTGACCACCAGCGACCCCCATTGCAAGATGGATCCAGGCCGGCGTCAGCAACGGCAACAGGGCGAGCCCCATGATCACGAGTGCGGTGGCAAGCGACAGGCCTAACGAGGCCAGCGTGCCGAGCGAGGAACGCGTCTCGGCCGCGGTCGCTGAGCGAGATCGCGCCGGCGCGCTCAGCGTGCTCATGGCGCCATTGTGGCAGGCAGCTGCGCTACTCCTCGTGGAGCGTCTGTGCCTGTTCCCACCAGCCCTCGACCATCAGGTCATCAGGTGGCTCGCGGTCCAGTGCCCGTGCCGCGCGGTGGAGCCGATGGCGGAATTCGTCGAGCGGCAGCGCCAGCACGTCGGAGATTCCGACCAGCCGGCCCTGGGTGAAGAGCAGCTGCTCGTCGGGACCGAAGTTGGCCAGGTTCAGCAGCAGTGCCTCGTCGCGCCAGGCGCTGACGTCGCTGGTGGTGGCTCCGATCTGGTCGGCCAGATACTGGCGGCGAGTGGGGGTCTCCGAGACCTCGAGCAGTAGTCCCGTGGTGAAGACGCCCTGACGGAGCAGGTTTTCGACGTGGAACTCCGGCACACGCTGCAGGTGCTCGATGGGCGGCAATTGGTCCTCCGACGCGATCGCTCGGCTGAGCACTCGATTGAGCTCTGAATTATGCCGTCCTCGCGCGCGGCATCGGCGGGTCGCCGGCTGCCTCGTCCCCTCAGGAGGCCAGGCTGGAGTCGACGCTGAGCTCCACGTTGCCCTTGAGCGCCTGCGAGATCGGGCAGCCGTCCTTGGCTGCCTCAGCGGCCGCGCGAAACGCCTCGCTGTCGATCCCGGGGACGGTACCGCGCACAGTCAACGCGCTGCGCGTCACCCGCCAGCCGGCGTCCTGCTTGGCGAAGGTGACCTCGGCGCTTACCTCTAGCCGCTCAGCGGTGTTGCCTGCCTTGGCCAGGTTGTTCGAGAGGGCCATCGAAAAGCACGCAGCGTGGGCGGCAGCGAGCAGCTCCTCGGGGCTCGTGCGGCCGTCCACGGCCTCGGTCCGCGATGCCCAGCTGACGGGCAGATCACTGAAGTGGCCGGAGCTCCCGGCACTGACCGTTCCGGAGCCCTTGAATAGGTCGCCCTGCCAAACCGCCGTCGCCTTGCGAGTCGCGCTCAAACCTGTCTCCTTCGCCTGCATTGGTGCCCGCCCATCGTCGCACAGGCTGGCGTTTACCCTATTGCCCGGGAGGACCACTTGGCTTTGCTCGTACCACCCCTACCGGCATGACGTTCCGCTCCACATGAGAGCCAGCATGGGCGCCCTGCTGGCCCTTGCGGTGGCGGCCCTGATGGCGATCTCCTTCGCAGCAGGGCTTGCCGCCGGGACGCCGCCCCCGACGGCCAGCCCAGAGGCGCCCGATGGCACCGCCAGCCCCGCCCCGGCGACCTCAACCCCCCGGCCGACGCCGACGGCTTCGCCCACGCCGGAGCCTGGCATAGGAGCATCGGCCATCGTGGTGCCGCGGCGAAGCGCAGAGATCGCGCCGCCTTTCACCACGACCGTCGAATCGGTCTTCGTCCGTGAAGGCGAGGAGGTGTTGGAGGGGCAGCTGATAATCCGGTTGGAGACCTCGGCCCGTCGCGCTGCGGTCAATCTGGCTGAAGCAGAGATGCGCCGCGCGCGGGCGGCGGCCGAGCGCGCACGCGTGCTCCTCGAGCAGCTTCCGGACGACGCTCAACCGCAGACAGTCGAGGCAGCGCAGGTCGACGTCCGGCTCGCCGAAGCGGAGGTTGAGGTTAGCGAACGAGCACTGGAGGAAGCGCGCACGGCACTGCGCCAAACCGAGATCCGGGCACCCTTCGCCGGCACCGTCGCCGAGCTGGATATCGAGGCGGGAGAGCAGGCGGTCATCGGCCGACCGATGATCACGATCGCCGACGTCAGCGAGTGGCGCTTCCAGACGACCAATGTCAGCGAGATTGACATCGTCCGCGTCACCGTTGGCGACCGTGCGCTGTTGAGCGTCCCCGCCCTCGGGGGCGCGCGCGTGGAGGGGGTCGTCGAGCAGGTCCGAGTGCGCGGCGGGGCCGGCGGCGGGGACGTGCGCTTCGACGTCATCATTCGCCCCCGCGAACACCTGGCCGAACTGCGCTGGAACATGAGCGCCAGCGTGCGCCTGCTGCCGGCCCGTTGAGCGCGACGGCGCAAGGCCACTGATGCACCTCCGTCCGGCTGAGGAGGCTGACGGCCCCGCCTGGCAGTCGCTGCTCGAGGCCAGCACGACCGGCGATTTTCTGCACGACTGGGAGTGGGCGGCTGTGACCGCCTTCGACGGCCAGCCCCAGCGACGGTTCCTGCTTGAGGAGGACGGTCGCGTGACGGGGATCGCCGCCGCCCAGGTAAGGCGGATCGGCCGTGGCCGCTCGTTCTGGTACGTCCCGCACGGTCCGGTGATGGATTTCGACGGTCATTCCGCCCGGGATCGAGTCCAGGCCATCATCGGGGGCCTGCACGCCGCGGCCAGGGCAGACGGCGCCATCGCAGTCCGGGTCGAGCCCCGCCTGCCGGCCGGTTCGCCGGCCCTCGCGCATTTCGCGGCGGTTGGCCTTCGTCCCGTCGAAGGGCACCTCCAGGTCGGCCATACCCGGATCCTCGAGCTCGGCCCCGACGACGAGATGCTGGCCCGCCTTGACAAGGACACACGCTACTCGGTCAGGCGCGCCGAACGTGAGGGCGTGCAGGTGAGCACCAGCGGTGATCCGGATGATCAGGCTGCCATCGATGCGCTGTACGAGCTCTCCGCCATCACCCAGCAGCGAGCCGGCTTCCCGCTGCGACCTCGCGAGCGCTTCCACATCGCCTGGCGTGTCCTCGCCGGTGCCGGGCGTGCCTGGATAATGCAGGCATCCCACGACGGGCGCATGCTCGCCTCGGCCATGTTGATCCGCGAAGGCGTCCAGTCCTTCTACTTTCTGGCAGGCTCGCTGCGCGAGGAGCCGGGCGAGCGGAAGGTGTTCGCCAGCCATGCGCTGCAATGGGCACTGATGCGCCACGCTCGGGACCATGGCGCCCGGCGTCATGACCTGTGGGGCATCGCGCCACCCGACTCGGGCCCGGACCACCCCTGGGCGGGGGTGGGACTCTTCAAGAAAGGCTTCGGCGGCGAGCCGGTGGCGTGGGCTGGAATGTGGGACCTGGTCGTCGATCCCCTCGCCTACCGCCTGCGCGAACTGGCGCAGCCGCTGCTCGGCATGGCTCGCAGGCTGACTCGACGGTGACCCGGTTCCACGACCCCCGGTTGCACGACCGATGAGCAGCCATCTGACCGCCTGGCGCGAAGAGGACCCCGCCGCCTGGGATGCCTTCGTCGAGAATGCGCCCTACGGCACCTTCACCCAGCTGTGGGCGTGGGGCAGCCTGAAGGAAGGGGCCGGCTGGCGTGCCGTGCGCGTGTGCGTCGGTGAGCCCGGTCGGCCGTTGGCAGGCGCGCAGCTGCTCCTCCGTCGCGTGCCGATCGCCGGCTGGAGCTTGGCCTATGCGCCGCGCGGTCCGATAGGCCAGCTTGACGACGAAGCGGTGCGGACGCGGCTGATGGCCGCCTTTGCCGAGCTGGGGGCCGAGTGGCGCCTGGCTACCGTCCGCGCCGATCCGGAGACAGGACCGGACGAGGACTACGGCGCGGCGCTGCTCAACGGGCCATGGCGACGTGCCCGCGGGATCCAGGCGCCCTGGACCCGGCTGGTCGACCTGACGCAAGAGGAGGGTGACCTGAGAGCGGCGATGCGCAGCAAGCACCGCCAGTACGTGAGCCGCGCGCAGCGCCAGAACGTCGTCATCGAGCGCATCGACGGCCCCGAGGTGGATACGCCGGCAATCCGCTCAGCGCTGGCCGATTTCTACCGGATCGTGCACATCACGGCGCGGCGAACCAACTTCACCATGCGCCTGCCTGCGTACTACGAGCGCGCCTGGCGTGAGTTCGCGCCCGGCGGCCGGTGCAGGCTGTACTTCGCGCGGCAGGACGGCGAGCGCGTGGCGACCATCTTCCACTTCCTGTGCGGCAAACGGGCCGTAGAGGCATGGGGCGGGATGGTCGACTCCGCCGGTCCGAGCCGAGCCAACTACCTGCTCAAGTGGCACGCGATGATGGATCTGCGCGCGGACGGCTACCACACCTACGACATGTGGGGCATCGCCAACACCGGCATACGCCAGTTCAAAGAAGGCTTCGGCGGCCGCGAGGTGCGCTACGTCGGGGCGCGCGAGCTGCCGATCTCCCCCGTCGGCGACGTTGCCGTGCGGCTGGCGACCGGCGGCTACGGAACCATCCAGCGACTGCGGGCCCGGCTGCGCGGCGAGCGCGCCCCGGCGGGCAGCGAGGCAGTGTGATGCGGCCCCGCCGTTCCGCCACGCTCCGCTCAGTCGATATGAGGCCGGCCGGTCACTGACGATCGGTCAAGGGCGAGCAGCTCCACCGGCTGCGGGATGCCCTTCAGCTCATGCATGCCGTGGCTCGCGAAGCTCATGCCGGAGCCGCCGAGGAGCGCGTGCGTCGTCGAGGTCACCAGGATCTCGCCCGCACCTGCTGCTGCAGCGACGCGAGCGGCCAGGTGGACGGCGATCCCGCGGAGCTCGTCGCCGGCTCTCTCGACCTCTCCAGTGTGCACGCCCGCACGTTGCGCCAGGCCGAGCTGCTCCGCTCGCTGAGCCATGTCCAGCGCGGCCCGGACGGCGTTGGCGGGGCCATCGAAAACGGCGAAGGTTCCGTCCCCCGCGGTGCCGATCAGCCGACCGCGGAAGCGCTCGAGTGTCGGGGGCAGATGGCGCTGGTACTCGGTCAGCCGGTCGCGCCATCTGGCGTCGCCAAGGCGCGCCGCCACCTCAGTCGAAGCGACCAGGTCCGTGAAGAGCATCGTGACGAGCAATCGGTCTGCGGCAGCGTTGGAGGACTGGCCGAAGTAGCGCCGCCCGACCGAATCGATCGAGACCCACGGCTCATCACCGATCACGCACGCGTCGTGCCCGGGAGGGATCTCGTAGACGTCGTCAGGTCCAAGCTCGATCGTCGCGCCGTCGTTCATCTCGACCCGCAGCCGCCCCGACATCACGACGCCGACGTGGTAGATCTCGCACCACTGCGTGCCGACGATCGGCTTCACGTCCTCTGACCAGCGCCAGCCGGGCTCGTACCGGACCCGGCCGACGGTGGTGTCGCCGATGTCGACGACCTGGAGGCGGCCACGGCCGACCGGCCTCAGCTCGTCGGGTCGCGAGAGGTTCTTCTTGTGCAGCCGTGCCACTTCGTCAGCATGCAGCGCCATGTGCCGCCGGGCAAGCCCGCGCGTCGCCGTCAGACCGCTCGCGTCGCTTGTGTCGGCGGCTGCCGTTCGCGGCTGCCGCGGGATGCCCTACCGTCGCGTGCGCGGGCCCCACGCGGGCCGTCCTGTCAACGCCTTTCGGTTTCGACGCTGACGGCCTTCATCCAGCCCGGGGCACTGCGTTCAACCACCACCGTCACGACATCGTCGGTGTTCCAGTACGTTAGCTGGACGGTGGCGCGCAGCCCCTGGCAGATCCCAAAGAAGCAGCCTTCTTGATCCCGCTCGATATCGACGCTGGCGATCGTCCCGTAGCCGGCAGGAGCAGCACGTTTGGCAGCAAGCTCGGCGGCCTCGCAATCGTCCTGATCGAGGCCGCGACAGCTGCTCAGCCCGGCGACGCTCACGGCCTGGCAACCGACGATCAGGAGAGCCGCGACGAGAAGGGCAATGCGGTTCATCCCGCCGAACACTCTACAGCGCGACGCGTCCCGGTTGGTGCCGGGCACGGAGGCTTTGGTGCTGGGCACGGAGCCTGCAGATGCCGCGTTGGCTCCTCAGTCAGCCGCGAATCGAGGCGGTACGCAGACCCGCCCTGGTCGAGCAGCGCCCTGATTTCACCAAGGGATTTTGGTCGGGGCGGCCGGATTCGAACCGACGACCACCAGTCCCCCAGACTGGTGCGCTACCAGACTGCGCCACGCCCCGAAACCGGAGCTTCGAGTCTAGCAGAGGGTCGCGGTGTTCCGGCCGGCGGGCAGCTGATCGCCCAGCAACATCCGGCTGGGTGCTGAGGGGAATTGATCGGAGGGGCAACCGGGGGCCTGCCTCGACGCCGGCGGCGCATCAGCGCTCACGCCCCGACGGAGCGAGGCCGGAGCTGGTGTCGTTCCCGTAGGTGCGCGGCTCATCCGACGCAGTCGGTCCACGGCGCCGCGGGTACAGCTCCCACCTGGCCTTTATCCGGTTGCCGCCTCCAATCAATGGGTATGCCACCAGCCTACCCAGCGGCCGGCGTGCGACCAGATGACGAGTCGCCAAGGTATATCTGCGCAGGTACCAGCGCGGATGCGGAAAGGGTGGCTCTGGTGCGGTCCGGTGCGCTTAGGTGAGTCTTTCAGAAGCGTTGCAGGGGTCATCGTCCGAGCGACGACGCCGGTCTCACCTCGGCGGACGGCCTCGCGGCGCCCAGTCGAGCCCGGCCAGCTCGTCCTTCTGCTCCCTGCTGAGCAGGTCGATGACGCAGCGACGCACGTTCTTGCCCTCGAAGATGCCTGCACGCACCTCTTCCGCGATGGGCATCTGGACCCCCAGCCGAGATGCCAGATCGAGCGCTGCGGTGACGGTATAGGCGCCCTCGGCCACGCCGGGCAGGGTGCCCTCGATCTCGGCCCAACGCCGGCCACGAGCGAGCTCCACGCCCAGCCGATGATTGCGTGAGAGTGGCGAGAAACAGGTCGCCACAACGTCGCCCAACCCGGCCAGACCGGCGAAGGTGAGCGGGTTGGCGCCCGCTGCCATGCCCAGCCTTGTCATCTCGGCCAACCCGCGTGTGATCAGGCCGGCCTTGCCGTTGTCGCCGAAACCGAGCTGCTCGGCCGCTCCGGCAGCGATCGCGATGATGTTCTTGAGGGCGCCGCAAAGCTCCACACCGATCACGTCGCGGTTGCGGTACAGGCGGAAGGTGCGCGTGGCCAGCATGTCGACCACCCGTCCGCCGACGTCCTCGTCAGCAGCCCCGACGACTGCGCTCGCGGGCAAGCCGCGCGCGATCTCGAGCGCGAGGTTGGGCCCCGAGAGCGCTGCCAGTCGGTGTCGGCTTTCGGGCACCACCTGGCCGAGGACCTCGGTCATGCGCAGCAGGCTGCGGCGCTCTATGCCCTTGGCCACAGAGACCAGCAGGGCCTCGCGATGCACGTGGGCCGCGACACGTTCGGCGGCATCGCGCATTCCCGACGACGCCGCGGCGAAGATGACCAGCTGGTCCGCCGATGCCAGCGCCTCCGGGCGGTGGTCAACCTGGACCTGCGTCGGCAGGACGAAGCCGGGCAGGTGGCGCTGGTTCTGGCCCTCCTGGGCAATCTGCCGGGCATGCTCCCCGTCGCGCGTCAGCAGCAGTACCGGACCGGTTCGGGCCAGCTGGAGGGCCAGCGTCGTGCCCCACATGCCCGCCCCCACCACAGCTCTGCGCGGCTGACCGTCGATCGCCGCCTTCCTGCCCACCTGGCGCGTGATCCTCAGCGGGAGGGCGCGCGGGTCGCCCGGCCGCGGCGGCGGAGTGGGCGGCGCTCCATCTCCTCGCGGCTCCGCTCCCGGAAGACCATCCGGATGGGCGTACCAGAAAACCCGAAGGCCTCGCGCAGCCGGTTCTCCAGGTAGCGCTTGTACGAGAAGTGGATGTCGGCGGCCGCGGAAGCGAAGAAGACGAATGTCGGCGGCTCATTGGCCACCTGGGTGGCGTAGTAGAGGTGCGGCCGACGATTACGCACAGGCGGTGGCTGCTGGCGGAAGGTGACCTCCCGCAAGAGCGCGTTGAGCGCGGCGGTCGGCACTCGCCGGCGACGCTCGGCGGCTATCTCGAGGGCACTCTCGATCACGCGTGATACGCGCTGGCCGCTCTTCGCGCTGATGGCCACGATCGGCGCAAAGGCGATGAACGGTGCGTCACGCCGAATTTCCGCCGTGTACTCGTCGAAGGTAGAGGGCTCTTTCTCGACGAGGTCCCACTTGTTGATCGCGACGACCAGGCCGACGCCTTCGTCCAGCACGTACCCGCACACGTGCGCGTCCTGCGCGGTCAACCCTTCGACCGCGTCCAGGACCACGACTGCCACGTCCGCCCGACCGACCGCCTTGAGCGCGCGCAGGGTGGCGAAACGCTCGGCGGCTGGGCCCCCCGCCACCTTGCCTCGGCGGCGGATGCCGGCGGTGTCGACCAGGCGAACCTCGCGGCCGGCCCACTCGAGGGTGGTGTCGATGGCGTCTCGAGTCGTGCCGGGCACGTCACTGACGATCGCCCGCTGCTCCCCGAGCAGGGAGTTCAGCAGCGAGCTCTTGCCGACGTTGGGCCTGCCGACGATCGCGATCCGGACCGGGCGATCGTCGATGGCGTAGGCCGCCGACTCGGGCAGGTCCGCCTCGGCGGCCGCTGCAGCGGCCTCCTCATGCTCCCAGGTCGACTGCTCGTCCTCCAGCCGGCGCCGCTCCAGCTCAGCTTCGGACTCGGGTGGCAGAGCCCATACGAGTGCGTCGAGCAGGTCGCCGGTGCCACGACCGTGAAGCGCGCTGATGGCGTAGGTCTCCTCCCAGCCCAGGCGGTGGAACTCGGCTGCCTCCAGCTCGAGGCGCTGGTTGTCGGCCTTGTTGACGGCCACCAGCACGGGAGCCGCGGACGCCCGCAGCAGCTCGGCGGCATCGAGGTCTGCCGGCGTCGGGCCGGAAGCGGCGTCGACCAGCAGGAGGATCACGTCCGCCTCCTCGATGGCGAGTCGGGCCTGCTCCTGGACGCCTTCCTCGATCGCATCGCCCGGCCGCTGTTCGAGCCCACCGGTGTCGACAACGATGAAGCGCCGGCCATTCCACTCGGCCACGTCGTAGAGCCGGTCGCGGGTCGTCCGGGCGCGGTCCTCGACGATCGCGACGCGGTCGCCGACGATGCGGTTGAACAGGGTGCTCTTGCCCACGTTGGGCCGGCCGACGATGGCCACCACCGGCAGGCCGGAGGTCGGCTGGTCGTGCAACCGGCCGCGCGTCGGCCGGCGCGAGCGGCGGGGCGCCACCTCAGGCGGCGCCGGCGACGGACGACTGGCGCTGCCTGGGTCGACCTTGCTCGTCGAGTGAGCTGCTGCGATACGCCGGTTGGGCTACTGCGGTTACCGCCTGCCGGGCAAGCTCGTCGGCCTGGAGGCGCGCTGTCTCCGTCCCGGCCAGCTCATAGACGCGCCGAGCGACCTGCTGCAGGTCCTCGATCGGCGTTGACGTACCGCCGGTGACGCCGACCACACGGGCCTCGGTGAAGGCAGCGCCGTCGGCCAGGTCGCCGGCCCCCTCGATCTGGATGACCGGCTTGCCGGCTATCTGGCAGAGCCGCGTCAGCTCCTTGGTGTTGGCGCTGTTGCGCCCGCCGACAACGACCATCGTATCGACTCGCTCGGCCAGGTCCATCGTGTCCTGCTGGCGCCTGATGGTGACCGGGCAGACGGTGTTGACCACCTTCAGCTCATGGCAGCGGCTGACCAGAAAGGCGGCCAGCCTCTCGAACTTCCAGGGCGGCTGCGTACTCTGGCTGATCAGCGCCATGCGCTTGGTGCGCGGGATCTGCTGCCAGTCCCCCTCCTCGTCGACGACGATCGCGTCCGGCGCGAAACCGAGCATGCCAACCACCTCCGGGTGCCTCGGCGTGCCGAGCAGCACGATGGTGTAGCCCTCCTCCACGAGCTTCATCAGCTCGCGGTGCTCCTGCACGACCCAGGTACAGGTACCGTCGATCACCTCGAGACCCTTGTCCCTGGCACGGGACATCACCTCCGGCGTTACGCCGTGTGCGCGGATGACGACCGCCGCCCCCTCCTCCACCTCGTCGAGGCTATCGACGGTGCGGATGTTCTGGGACTGGAGCTGGCGGATCACGCCCTCGTTGTGGACAACCTGTCCAAGCGTGTGCGTCGGCTTGCCCTGCGCCGCCGCCAGCCTGGCGTAGTCGATTGCCTCGCGCACGCCGTAACAGAAACCGGTGCGGCGAGCGACAACGACCTGGTCAACGGATCCCATGACGTCTCAAGTATGGCACTCGACCGGCCGATGGTCGGCCAGGCGGTCCGGACTCCCTCAGTCCTCCGGCCAGGGCAGGTAGGCGCCCCGGATCGGCTCGTCGACCAACGCAGCAAGCCGCCGCATGATCTGCTCGCTGCCCCGGTGGATCGCCTCGCGCCTCGCGAGGGAGGAGTCCAGCGGTAGCCGGAAGGGCCGTCCTATCCGCACGACCACGCGTGCTCGAAAGCGTGGCAGAGCCCGACCGGGCGGCAGAAACCGCTCAGTGCCCGAGATGCCGACCGGCACCACGGGAACGTCTGCGCGCGTGGCCAGCAGCGCGACGCCCGGCTTGGGCTGGCCCAGCATGCCGGTCTTGCTGCGCGTGCCCTCGGGAAAGATGCACAGGACATCACCCCGGTCCAGCACCGCCTTGGCCGCCCGGTAGGCCTCTATGTCGCTGCCGCCCGCGCGAACCGGGGTGACGCCCTGGCTCCGCAGCAGCGGTCCGAGCGGCCCGACGAAGATGGTCGACTTGGCCAGGATGTGCATGCGCCGGCCCAGGGCCGGCGTGAGCCAGCCCACGATGATCGGCGGGTCGGCATTTGACAGGTGGTTGACGACGATGATCAGGGGCCCCGACCGCGGCAGCCTCTCGACGCCTTCGAGCTCGACTCGAGCCGCCACGCCGAAGACAACCCTCGACACGGCAGCTGCCAGACGAACGATGATTGGCGCGCGACGCCGAGGCTCAGCCACGAAGGGCCGCCTGCCTGATGAGCCCCACGACTGCCTCGACGGTCTCCTCCAGCGTGTTGCCCTCCGTGCGGATCACCAGTGCCCCCTCTGGCACGCGCAACGGCGCCGCCTTGCGGCTGCTGTCGATGCCGTCGCGGCGGCGCAGCTCGGTCGCGATCTCTTCCTCGGCCCGGTGGTCGCCCGCCACGCCCCGCTCGATCGCCCGCCGCCGCGTGCGCTCCTCGATGGAAACGTCCAGGTAGATCTTCAGGTCGGCGTCCGGCAGAACGACGGTGCCGATGTCCCGGCCGGCCATGATGATCCCGCCTCCGCCGGCCAGTCCGCGCTGTAAGGGCAGCAGGGCCGCGCGCACCTCGGCATGGCGCGAGACCTGGCTTACGTGCCGGTCGACCGCGGCGGTGTGCAGCTCAACGGTCACGTCCCGGCCGTCGGCCAGCAGGTGCACGTACCGCTCCCTGGCATCAGGCGCCAGCTCCATCCGCGGGACCAGGGCCAGGAGGGCCGCCGGGTCGTCCACGTCCAATGCGGCGTCGACTGCCAGCCAGGTCAAGCCGCGGTACAGAACGCCGGTGTCGCAGAAGCGATAGCCAAGCCGCGTCGCCGCGCTGGCACCGACGCTGCTCTTGCCGCTGCCGCCCGGTCCGTCGAGCGCGATCACGAGCCGACGCTCTGCGCTGCCGCTCTCACTACCACTCGCCGGTTGCGCTGGAGTCAAGCGGGCTCCTCGGCCGGCTTCGAGCTCGAGGCGAGATGGCCGACCTCGACATCCGACAGCTCTCGGATGTCGCCGAGGCGCATGCCGTCCAGGCGCAGGTGGCCGATGCGCACGCGAACCAGTCTCTCCACGGGCGCCCCGACGGCTCCCAGCATCCGCCGCACCTGCCGCTTCCAGCCCTGACCGAGCACGAGGCCGTACCAGGTGCCCGAAAGCCGCCCTGCTCGCAGCGACAGGGCCAACGAGCGCAGCTCCGAGGCTTCCAGCGGGCGCAGCCCAGAGGGGGTCGCTCGCCCCTCCTCGAGCTCCAGACCCGCCAGGAGCGCGCGTTGCTGCGCCGAGTCGAGGTGCGCGCGCAGCTGAACAGCGTATTCGCGCTCGACGCCGTGGCGCGGGTGGAGCACCTGCTCGGCCCATGGGCCGTCGTTGGTCAGCAGAAGCAGGCCCTCTGAATCGCGATCGAGCCGGCCCACCGGGTACAGACGCTGAGCCCGCCTGCGCAGCTCGGCCGGCACCATCTCGATGACCGTGTGATCGGCGTGTCGGTCACGCACGGTGCTGGTCACCCCGGCCGGCTTGGCGAGGAGCAGGTGGAGGCGTTCGGCGCGCGTGCCGATAGGCCGTCCGTCGACCGTTACCCGAGCATCAGTCGGGTCGACCCTCTGGCCGAGGGACGCGGGCACGCCGTCGACCGCGACGCGACCGGCCACGATGAGCTCCTCGGCTCCTCGACGTGAGGCCAGGCCGGCCTCTGCGATGAGCTTCTGCAGACGCACGCCCTCAGCCATCGGCCCCGTCCTCGTCCGGACCGTCGTTCGCATCATCTGACTCGGCCAATCTTGCCGCGACCTCGGCCTCGAGCGGTGGGAGCTCGTCGAGCGAGGCCAGCCCGAAGCGCTCCATGAACTCGAAGCCGGTGCCGTAGAGGATCGGCCGCCCGACCGTATCGGCTCGGCCCTGCTCGACTATCAGCCGGCGATGGAGGAGGCTGCGCAGCACGTAGTCCGAGTCGACGCCGCGGATTCGTTCCACGGCCGAGCGCGTGACGGGCTGGCGATAGGCCACGATGGCCAGCGTTTCGAGCGCGGCCGGCGACAGCCGCAGGCCGTCGGCGCCGACGTAGCGTGCGATCAGCGCACCTGCTTCGGGCGCGGTGGCCAGCTCGACGCGCTCGCCGACCGCGACCAGACGCACGCCACGCTCGCGCAGAGCCACTTCCAGATCACCCAGCCGCTCGTCGACGGTCGCCGAATCGACCCCCGCCAGGCGGCCGATCTCGCGCCGGCTGAGCGGTCGCTCGGCAACGAAGAGCAGTGCCTCGAGCTCGACGACAGACAGGCTGGCCCCCGACGGGCGATCAGACATCGGCCTCGATCGCGATCGCCACCGGCGCGCGTTGGGCCGATTGCGCGGCGCCGTTGGAGCGCACCGGACGGATCTGTATCGGGCCCCAGGGCTCTGCCTGCTCGACCGACAGCTCCCGGCCCTTGACGAGCTCGAGCATGGCCAGGAACGTGACCGCCACGACGACCCTGTCGCGCACGTCGCGCAACAGCTCCTGCAGGACCAGCTCGCGAGCACCCGCCAGGGCTTGCCGGATGATCGATGCGCGTTCCTCGAGGGTGACTGTGCGCGCCACCGTGACCGGCGGGGCGGGCGGCGGCGGAACCACCGCGGTCGCGGCCGAGAGCGCCCGGCTGAGGATGGCCGGGTCGAGCGGAGGGCCATCGGCGGGCCTGGCGCCGGCCATGCCCGCGGCGAGGGCGACCCCGGGCTCACGCCGGAACAGGGCCAGCGCCGCTTCCAGCCGCACCCCCAGCCGCAAGCCGGCGTCGCGGTAACGGCGGTACTCGATCAGCCGTTGCCGAAGCTCCTCCTCTGGATCGACACCGCGCTCGTCGGGAGCGTCGGAAGGCGCGCTCGCCGGCGCGCGCGGCAGCAGGGCCCGTGACTTGATGAGGATGAGCTGGGCGGACACCGCTACAAACGCGCTGAGCAGCGGGAGGCGACGCTGGTCGAGCTGTGCGACCGCCTCCAGGTAGGCGCCGGCCAGATCGCCCAGTCGCACCGTCAGCACATCCAGCTGGCGCTGCTCGATGAGCGACAGCAGCAAGGCGATCGGGCCGTCGAAACTCTCCAGCTTGACGAGGGTCGCTTCCTCGGGGCGGCGCGCGTCGTCGAAACGGACTCGCACCGCTGACAGCTGGTCAGCGGTCGGCTCGACCGGTGTCACGAGGCTCATGGATCAGCTGACCTCGTCGGCCAGGTAGAGGGCCTGGCCCATGCTGTCGCTACCCGGCTGGGATTGGTTGCGCACCAGGTGGGCCACTCGCTCACCGCAGCCGGCAGCCAGGCACAGCTCCGCCGAGCGATCGGCGTGCTGCTCCAGGTTGACGAACGCGGCGGCGAAGCCAGGCAGGCGGGCGAGCAGGTGACGAACGCCGTCGCCGTAGCGCTCCCCGAGGGACCAGGCGACCCGGTGCCAGAGCCCAACGGACCTGTCCTTGCCGCAGTCGTGCAGCAGGCCGGCCAGCAACAGATCGGGGTCTGCATGCCCCTGCCGGCGGAGCTCGGCCACGACGTCGAGCCCGTGGCGTCGGTCCGCGCGGTGCATGTCTTCGAACAGCCGACGCTGGGCCGGCGTCAGCCAGCGGTCGAGCTCGGCGCGTTCGGCAGCGGATACACGCCCGGCCAGGTGACGCCAGAACTGCCGCGCCTTGGCCGGCCACCACGCCCGGGCTGGTGAGCTGCCGGCGCTCACAGCCCCAACGGGACCAGTCGGGCCCCGCCGACGAAGATGCCGATGAACCCACCGAGCAGCTCGCCCAGCTGGCGCCCACCGAGCAGGATGATTGCCAGCAGGATCAGGAACCCGTACTGCTCGAATGCGCGCATCTGGTAGGCAAGCCGCGCGCTGACCAGGCCGCCGACGATCTTCCAGCCGTCCAGCGGCGGGATCGGCAGCAGGTTGAACAGCGCCAGGATGGCGTTGATGACGACGAACCAGAAGACGACGTTGTTGACCAGCGCCGCGATGGGGTTGGTGACGACCAGTGCGGCGAGGGCAGGATCGGCCCACACCAGCCGCAGCGCGACAGCGGCAGCCACCGCCATGACCATGTTCGAGACGGGGCCGAGCCCGGCCACAATCGCCTCCCCGCGCCGGCCGTAGCGCAGGTTGTAGGGGTTCACCGGCGTCGGCTTGGCCCAGCCGATGAAGAAACCCGTGGGCAGAATTGCCGTGGCGATCAGGATGAGCCCGCCAAGCGGGTCGAAGTGGACCAGCGGGTTCAGGGTCAACCGGCCCTGCCAGCGAGCGGTGGAGTCCCCCAGCATGTAGGCCGCCCAGGCATGGCAGAACTCATGCACCGGGAAGGCGATGAGAATGATGATGACGACGGCCAGCAGCGGGCCGATCAGCTGATCCACCGGCGCCTACGGTAAGACATCCGGACCGGCGGCAGGCGGTCCGCCTACAGCCGGTCGAGCAGCTCGCGCTTCTTGGCTTCGTAATCCTCGGGCGTGATTGCCCCCCGGTCGCGCAGATCGGCCAGGCGCGACAGCGTCTGCGTTATCTCGAGCGAGCGGTCTGGCGGCTGGTCCATCCCGGCACTGGCGCTGGCGCCGGCCGAGAGATCCCCGTGCCCGCCGCCGGCGCCGCTCTCGGCAGCGGGCGCGGGCAGCGGACCGGCATCCGATGCGACCACCTCGGTGGCGGCAGGCGATCCCGGTGGCGGCGGTGGCACGACCGGCTCGGGCAGCCGGTCGCCGTTCATGTCCATCGGTGCCGTCAGCGGAGGCGACGGGGATTCCCGGTAGTAGCTCATCTCGAGCGCGTGCTTCTGGGTCAGCATCACCCGCTTGAAGCCCTTGGGGTCGCTGATCATGTCGTAATCGTCCAGGTCCGTCTCGGTCGAGGCCGTCAGGATGTCGAGATGGCCGTAGTTGAAGATGCGGCCCAGGAGGCTCTGGTCCAGGCGGGCATCGTTGACCTTCTCGAGAGCGCTGTCGACGGAGCGCTTGTTGAACACGCCCCACACCTTCATCAGCCGCCTGTTGGTGATGAGGTAGTCCTGGGCCCACCACTGCCACAGCCGGATGGCGAAGATGACCAGGCCGATGGCAAACAGGGCCAGAACGGCGAGGCCGACGAGCTGCGCCGGCTGGGCCTGAAGGTTGAGCAACATGCCGCCCACCAGCAGCACAAGCCCGAGGATCCAAAGGGCGATCGCGTCACGCCCGGTGACGAGGAGTGCCAGCCAGTGCTGGCGGGTGCGCAGGGCAATCTGCTCACCATCGATCAGGAGCGTGTCTGCGTAGCGCATGGCCGGCCCTCCGACTGTCGCCTACGCGCGGGGGTGCGCCCGTGCGTAGACCTGCTTTATTCGCTCGCCCGTCAGGTGCGTGTAGAGCTGCGTGGTGGTGATGCTGGCGTGACCGAGCAATTCCTGCACGACGCGCAGGTCAGCGCCTCCCTCGAGCAGGTGGGTGGCGAAAGAGTGCCGCAGGGTGTGCGGCGTGACGTGCTCGGTCAGCCCGGCGATGAGGGCGGCGCGGCGCAGGCCGCGCCAGGCGGCCATCCGCCCCAGTCGCCGACCCCGCGAGGTCACGAACAGCGGACCCCCGCGCGGCAGGGCCCGCGAGGTATCGCCCGGACTGCCGAGCCAGCGCGGACGCACGTCATCGAGGTACCGACCGATCGCCGCCAGGGCGACGTCGCCGACAGGCAACAGGCGCTCCCGGTCGCCCTTGCCGATGACCCGCACGGACGCATCCCCCAGCGAAAGGTCGTCGCGGTCCAATCGGAGCGCCTCGCTGATGCGCAGGCCGCAGGCGTAGAGCAGCTCGAACAGCGCCCGGTCGCGGATGCCCGCGTCGGTGCCAGGGTCCGGTGCGTCCAGCAACGCCTCGACCGCCGCCACGTCGAGCGTGTCCGGCAGCAGCCGGCTCGCCCGCGGCAGGTCGATCAGGCCGGCGACGTCACGCTCCATCAGCCCCTCGCCGTGAGCGAAGCGGTAGAACGCTCGCAGCGAGGCGGCCTTGCGGCGATGGCTCGACGGTCGCAGGACCCTGGGCGGCCGCACGAGCGAAGCGAGGTAGTCGCGCGCCACAGCGGGGTCGTCTGCCCAGCCGCCTTTCGTTGACGCCAGCCACGCGCCGTACGCCCGCAGGTCGGCCGCATAGGCACGGATGGTGGCTTCCGACAGGCCGCGCTCGACACGCAGGAAGTCAAGGTAAGCCGCCACGGCGGTAGCCAGCGATGGGTTGACCCGCGGCGGGCCGTCACTCGAAGGCGGCGCGCCATCTCCGGTCATGCCGCTGCAGCCTGGTCATGTGCTTGCCGGGCTCGGTCGAGCAGCTCCACTGCGGCTGCCCGTGCCGCCGCGCCGTCGCCGCCGCCGAGCATCGCCGCCAGCTCCATGAGGCGGGCCTCCTCGTCGAGCACCTCGATGACGGTCACGGTCCTGCCTTCCCGCGACTGCTTGTCGATGCGCAGGTGCCTATCGGCATGGGCGGCAATCTGCGGCAGGTGCGTCACGCAGATGACCTGATGCGTGCGAGCCAGGCGCCATAGGCTCCGGCCCACGGGATCCGCGGAGCGCCCGCCGATGCCCGCATCCACCTCGTCGAAGACAAGCGTCGGAGTTGCGTCCGCGCGGGCCAGCACCCCTTTGATCGCCAGGGCGACACGCGACATCTCACCACCCGAGGCGATGCGTGCCAGCGGACGGGGTGGCTCGCCCGGGTTTGGCGCCAGCAGGAACGCGACCGCATCGGCGCCGCTCTCGGCCAGCGCCGCCGGCTCCAGGCTTACCTCGAACGCGGCCTGGGGGAAGCCGAGCTCGATCAGCGCATCCGTCACGGCCCGGGCCAAGCGCCGGGCCGCCTGGTCACGTGCCCGGGTCAGCCGTGCGGCCGCCTGCTGGGCGGCCTGCGCCAGCCGCTCGGCGTCGACCTGGCGACGAGCGCGTTCGCGGTCCAGGTCGCGCAGGCGCTCGACCTCCGCTCGCGAGGCCTCGCCGTGAGCGATCACGGCCTCCTCATCGGGGCCGTACTTGCGCAGCAGCCCGTACAGCACGCCCAGCCGCTCCTCGACGTCCCCCGCGTCCGATCCTTCGGCGACACGCTCATCCTGTCGCCGGCGCAGCTCCAGCGCCGCGTCTTCAAGCTCGGCAGCCAGCCCGGCCATGCGGTCGCTCTCCGGCCCAAAGGTGGGATCCAGGCGGGCGAGCTCGGCGGTAGCGCGGGCGGCGAGCGCGACGCGATCACGGGCCCCGCGTTCGTCATTGAGCAGAGAGTGAGCCTCGGCGAGCAGGCCTGCGATGCGCTCACTGCTGGCCAACGCGCTCAACCGCGAGCGCAGCCTCTCGACCTCGCCGGGCTGCGGGTTGGCCACCTCGATCTCGGAAGCCGCATGCTCGGCCAGCTCGATCCGACGAGCGACCTCGTCAGGCGCCGCTGCCAGCTCCGCCAGCGCGGCCTCATTGGCCCGCCACTCGGCAACCGCCACGCCGACGGTCTGTCGCAGGTGCTCGTGGCCACCGTACGCATCGAGCACGTCGCGCTGCCATGAACCGCTCAGCAGGCGCTGCTGCTCGTGCTGGCCGTGGATCTCGACCAGTGCACCGACCTCCCCCGCCAGCCGCGCGGCGGTGACCGTCTCGTCGTCGAGGCGCGCCAGGCTGCGCCCGTTGGCGGCAACCTCGCGGACGCAGATCAGCGGCTCTGGTTCACGCTCAAAGACAGCCTCCACCCGCAAGCGGTCGGCGCCGTGGCGGATGAGCCCGCTATCGGAGCGGCCACCCAGCACGAGCGACAGCGCATCGATCAGCAACGACTTGCCGGCGCCGGTCTCTCCGGTGATCACGGTGAGGCCGCGATCGAGCTCGATGCGCGCTCGTTCGATGAGGGCGAGGTCGCGCACGGCCAGCTCGAGCAGCGCCATCGGTCTCAGCGAGGAAGCAGTGCCGCCTTGCGTCGCAGCAGCTCCCAGAAGTCGACCGCGCCGCGCGGCTCAACCAGGCGCAGCGGACGCTCAAGGGCACGAACCACGACGCGGTCGCCGATGTCCAGGGCACGGTCTTCGCGGCCATCGATGCTGACCATGCAGTCCCCGCCATCAATGACACGCATGCTCACGGTGTGCTGCGGCCCGACAACGATCGAGCGTACCGCCGAAAGATACGCAGCAACCGGTGTCACGACCAGGTTTCGCGCCGTCGGATCGAGTATCGGGCCGCCCGCCGAGAACGAATATGCCGTCGAGCCGGTGGGCGTCGAGACGATCACCCCGTCGGCGATCCAGGTGGCGACGTGAGAGCTTCCAACGGCGACCTCGATGTGAACGACCCGGACCTGGGAGCCGCGCACGAGGGCCGCGTCGTTGAGCCCGGCGAACGCGTCGCTGGATCGGCCATCCGCGCCCTCGATGCGTGCTTCCAGCATCATCCGCGGCTCGAGCGTGTATTCACCGGCAGCGAGCTCGGAGAGCACGCGCTCGAGGCCGTCCGGCTCGGCCTTGGAGAGGAAGCCGACGCGGCCCGAGTTGATGCCGAGCACAGGCACGTCAACCTCGGCCAAGGCGCGGGCGGCGCGCAGAAACGTGCCGTCGCCGCCGAGCACGATGAGGCAGTCGGTCGACGGCAGGCGGCCGACAAGCGCCGGCTGATCGTTGGACTCAAGCGCCCATGCCTCCAGGCCTTGATCTCCACACCAGGTCAGGGCCCGGTCGCGCAGCTCGAACGTCGCCGGCCGGGTCGGGTTGAAGGCGAAGCCGAGCCGCCTCATCGGTTGCATGCTCAAGCCGGCCACCCGAGATGCAGCAGGTACTCGCGGTTGCCGGCCGGTCCGGTCAGCGGCGAATCGATGTGGCCCAGGGCATGCATGCCCAATCGCCGCGCGGCCTCGACCGCTTTCGCGAGCACCGCCGCGCGCACCGCCTCGTCGCGGACGACCCCGCCGGGCGCGTCCCGCGGGGACGCCTCGAACTGGGGCTTGAGCAGCGCGACGACGTCGGCGCCGGGCTGAAGGGTGGCGATGACGCCGGGCAGCACCCGGGCGAGGCCGATAAAGGACACGTCGATGACGGCCAGCGATATCGCCTCGGGCAGGCTGACGTGCTCGGCATGTGCCGGATCCAGCCGCGCAGCGTGGGTGCGCTCGAGCGAGACAACGCGCGCGTCGCCGCGCAGCGACTCGGCCAGCTGTCCGCGCCCCACGTCGAGAGCATAGACGCGTGCCGCTCCGCGCTGCAACAGCACATCGGTGAAGCCGCCTGTGGAGGCGCCAACGTCAAGGCAGACGCGTCCCGCCGGGTGGACTCCGAACGCGTCGAGTCCGGCGGCCAGCTTCTCGCCGCCGCGGGAGACGAATCGCGGCGCTTGGCGGAGCTCAATGGCCGTATCGGCCGGTACCAGCTCGCCGGGCTTGCGGTCCCGCCTGGCCGCGTCCCCGTGGCCGACTCGTATTCGGCCGGCCATCAGCAACGCTCCCGCCTCCTCGCGAGAGTCGGCCAGCCCGCGCTCGACGATCAGGTCGTCGAGGCGACTCCGCGGCCTTGTGGAAGGACTCAGGCGCTGCGTACCTCCAGGGCCAGCCGGTCGGGCCGGAGCCCGAGCGTCTCGGCAGCCTCGCGCACCTGCTCGGTAATGCCGGCCACGTCCAGCCGCAGGACGCGGCGCAGGTCGGTCACGGCGCCGTGATCAACGAACTGGTCGGCGGGGATGCCGATCAGCCGAACCGGCAGTCGCCGGAGCTCGTCGTCGGTCAGTCCCTCCTCGGCCAGCGCCTCGAGCACGGCCGCGCCGAAGCCGCCGACAACGACGCTCTCCTCGAGCGTCACCACCAGCCGCTTCCCCCGGGCCTGGTTGAGGATCAGCTCACGGTCCAGCGGCTTGGCGTAGCGTGCGTTGACGACGCAGACCGACCAGCCATCGGCGGCGAGCTGCCGGGCTGTCTCCAGGCCCCGCATGACGATCGGCCCGAAGCCGACGATGAGCAGGTCGTTGCCTTCCTGCAGCACCTCCGCCTCGCCGATCGGAATGGGTGTGGGCTCGACGGGCGGCAGGTCGAAGCCCGGATCGCGAGGGTAGTGCAGGGCAAACGGGTGCTCCTGACCAAAGGCGGTATGGAGCAGCCGGCGCAGCTCCTGTTCATCCTTCGGCGAGGCGACGATGAGGTGCGGCAGCTGGCGCTGGGCAGTGATGCTGAACATGCCCTGATGGCTCGTGCCGTCCTCGCCTACCAGGCCCGCGCGGTCGACACCGATGACGACCGGCGCATCGTTCTGGCAGACGTCATGGACGACCTGGTCGAACGCACGTTGCAGGAACGTCGAGTAGAGCGCGACGTAGGGCCGCATGCCGGCCAGCGCCAGGCCCGTCGCGAGCGTCATGGCGTGCTGTTCTGCGATGCCGACGTCGTACATCCGACCCGGGAAGGCGGCCTCGAAGCGCGACAGGCCGGTGCCCGTCGGCATGCCAGCGGTGATCGCGACGATGCGTGGGTCAGCCTGGCCGAGAGCGATCAGCTCCTCGGCCATCACGGCGGTGTAATTGGGTGGCTTGGATCTGGCCGCCATCGCCTGGGCAACCGAGGGGTCCGCATCGCCGTCGCCGCCCGGGGCCGCAGCCCCTGCCAGTGCGGCCGGATCTCCGGGCAGGACCGACATGGGTGGCAACGCAGCGCCATGGAAGCCGACCTTGTCGGCGATGGCCGGCTGGTAGCCGCGGCCCTTCTCCGTCCGCACGTGAACGAGCACCGGGCCGTCCATGTCATGCAGGGCGCGTCGGAAAGTCTGCTCGAGCTGGCGCAGGCTGTGACCCGGGACCGGTCCGACATAGGTGATGCCGAGGTCCTCGAACAGCTGGCCTGGCTGGGCGAAATTGACGACGGACTTGCGCAGTCGCCGTGACCACTCGAGCGCGAAGGGACCGACCACAGGCAGCCGCTCGACGGTCTCGTCGTAGATCCGCTTGGAGCCTCGCCACTGGCGCGAGAGCTTGATCCGGCTGAGATAGCGGCTCAGCGCACCGACCGTCGGCGAGATGCTCATCTCGTTGTCGTTGAGGACGATCAGCATGCGCGTCCCGCGGTGTCCGATGTCGTTCAGCGCCTCGAGGGCCATGCCACTGATCAGGGCGGCATCACCGACCACCACGGCCACCCGCTCCGAGCTGCCGCGCTGGTCCCGGGCCAGGGCCAGCCCCTCGGCAATCGACAGGCCAGTTCCGGCGTGGCCACCGTCGAAGACGTCATGCTCGCTCTCGCTGCGGCGCGGGAAGCCGCCCACCCCACCAAGCTGGCGAAGGGTGTCGAACCGGCTGAGCCGCCCGGTCAGCAACTTGTGCGCATAGGCCTGATGACCCGTGTCCCAGATGAGCTTGTCCTTCGGGGAGTCAAGCTGGCGATGCAGGGCCACGGTCAGCTCGACCACGCCCAGCGAGCTGCCCAGGTGGCCGCCGGTACGAGCAACGGTGCCGATGATCGTCTGGCGGATGTCGCGACAGAGCTCGCGCAGCTGTTGCGCGTCGAGTTCGCGCAGCTGCTCGGGGCCGGCGAGGCGCTCGAGCAGGGTCATCGGTCACTCTCGCCATCGTCGACGGACAGATCCAGCGTGCGCAGCCGACCGCCCGGGCCTTCCACCAGCCGCTGGAGACGCAGCTCCGCCTCGCTCAGCAGGCGGGAGCACCGTTCATGGAGCAGGACGCCCTGTTCGTACAAGTCGATCGATTCCTCCAGCGGCAGGTTGCCTGCCTCGAGCCGGCCCACGACGGCCTGCAGCTCGGCCATGGCGGCGTCGAAGGCCAGCGCTTCGATGCGCTGCCTTGCGCTGGACGTATCGGGCCGCTCGAGCGTGACGCGGCTCGGCCGTTCCGTCGGCTGGCTCATCGGCTCGAGTCTCGCACCTTCGTGACTTTCGCGTCGATCTCGCCTCGCGCCAGCCGGATGGCAAGCCCGTCCCCCTGTGCCGCGCCGGAGGCGTCACGCAGGACGCGTCCGTCAGGTCCGCGCACGATCGCGTAACCGCGCTCCAGGGTGGCATAGGGCCCCAGGGCCGCGAGCGAAGCGGATCGCGCCGACAGCTCGGCACGTGCTCCGGCGAGGCGCCCGGCAAGCAGTCCGGCCAACCTCTCCCCGGCGGCAGACGACCGTCCCCTGCGCTCGACCAACCCGGCCCGGACCACTCTCGCGCCGCGCTCGAGCAGCGCTCCCACTCGCTCGCGCTCGGCGGCCAGGACCGCCTCGGGTCGAAAGGCCTCGAGCGCCCGACGCTCGGCGGCCAGCCGCTCCGCCCGCTGCGCCTGGGCGCGCTGGCCGGCACTGGCCAGTCGTTTTCGCAGGATCGCGAGGCCGGCCAGCTCGTCTGCGCGAGATGGGACGACCAGCTCTGCCGCTACCGAGGGCGTGGGTGCGCGAACGTCGGCGGCAAGCTCGGACAGGGTGACATCGGTCTCATGTCCAACGCCGACCACCACCGGAATTGGATGGCTGGCGATTGCCCGCACCACCGCCTCCTCGTTGAAGGCCCACAGGTCCTCCAGCGAGCCGCCACCGCGAGCGACGATAACCACGTCGGCCCGCCGACCCGTGTCGGGGTCTGTCCACCGCGCCACGCGATTGAGCGCCGCCACGATGGTCGGTGCGGCACCCTGGCCCTGAACCTGGCAGGCAGATACCAGCAGGCGGGTCATCGGCCAGCGGCGCGCGAATACCTTGCGCACGTCGTGCAATACGGCACCAGAAAGGCTTGTCACCAGCGCGACGACCGTGGGAGTGGGAGGCAGAGGGCGTTTCCCCCCGTGGTCGAAGAGCCCCTCGGTCGCCAGCCTCGCCTTGAGCGCCTCCAGGCGCAGGGCGAGATCGCCGAAGCCGGCCGGCTGGATGCTGTCGACGTAGAGCTGGTACGCGCCCTGCGGCTCGAAGAGGTCAAGCCGGCCGTGGGCGACCAGGCGCAGGCCCGTGCGCGCCTCGAAGGGCATCATCATCCGATCATCGCGGAAGATCACGCAGCGCAGCTGCGCCCGCTCGTCCTTGAGCGTGAAGTAGCAATGTCCCGCAGCGCTGATGCTGACCTGGCCAACCTCGCCCTCGACCCACACGTCACGCAGCGAAGGCGCGGCGCGCAAGGTGTCGCGGACGGCCCTGGTCAGCTCGCCGACAGAAACGATCCGCGCGGCGGATGGACGAGCTGGAGAAGAGTTACTGGCTACCATGGCCTACCCGGTAGTGTGGCCTGGCCGGTGCCCGTGGCCACCCAGTAGACCTCATGGCGCCTAGACGCGAGTCAGGTACTCGCCAGTGCGAGTGTCGACTCGGATGGTGTCCCCCTCGTTGACGAAGAGCGGTACCTGCACGACGAGCCCGGTCTCGGTTGTAGCCGGCTTGCGCGCACCTGACTGCGTGTCGCCGGCAAAGCCCGGGTCGGTCTGCGAGACGGCAAGGTCGACCGTGATCGGCAGCTCCACGCCGATCGTCTCACCCTCGTACGTCGTGCGCTCGAGCGACATCCCATCCTTTAGGTACTGCGTGGCGTCGCCCAGCTTCTCGCTGTTCAACGAGAACTGCTCATAGGACTCGCTGTCCATGAAGTGGTACTCGTCGCCGTCGCTGTAGAGGAACTGGATCTGGCGCTTGTCGAGAAACGCACGGGGCCACTTCTCACCAGCCTGGAAGGTCCGCTCGACGGTCTGGCCGCGCTTGATGTTGCGCACCTTCATGCGTACCTGGGCCGAGCCGCGGCCCATCTTGATGTGGTGGTAGTCGAGCACCTGCCAGAGGTCGCCGTCGAGCTCGATCACGACGCCCTTGCGCAGCTCACCGGTGGAGATCATTGGCGCATGGTAACTGCGTACAGCCGGCGCCCGCCTTCGATGCCGCGCAGCTCGTGCTCGCCGCGATCCTCGAAGTGGAGGCCAGCGGCGCCGGCCAGCTCGCGGGTAAGGCTGGAGACGAGCACCTCGCCATGGCCGGCCAGGGCCAGCATCCGCGCGGCCTCGTGGATTGCCAGGCCGCGCACGTCCTCGCCAACCTTCTCGATCTCTCCCGTGTGAACCGCCGCGCGCAGTCGCAGGCCGTCGTCCTCATGGGGCCGAGCCAGCTCGACAGCGCAGCGCACCGCACGCGCTGCCCCATCGAAGACGGCCAGGAAGCCGTCGCCCGTGGTGTTGATCTCCAGCCCGCGGTAGAGCTGGAGCAGGTCACGGGTCCGTTCGTTGTGGCCGGCCAGGACCTCGCGCCAGCGTCTGTCGCCCAGGCCGGCAGCGGTAGTGGTCGAGTCGACGATGTCGGTCAGGACGACGGTTGCGAGCACCCGCTGGCTCAGCGACTCGAGATCGGGAATCCAGCCACGAACGCCGCTCCACTCAAGGACCACGACGGGCTCGTCGCCGATGACGTATCCGTCATGCCCCGGAGGCAGGACATACACCTCGTTCGAACCGATGGCGGCCTCGGCACCATCATCCATCAGCACGCCGAAGCGCCCGCTGAGCACGACGCCAACGTGGCGTGCCTGACACCACTCACCACCGACCAGGGGCCGAACATCGACCGACCACCGCCACCCCGGCTTCATCACCTGGCGCGCGACGGTGACGTCGCCCAGACTGAGCGTCTGCATCAGCAGCCGGGCGTGTTCCACGCGCTCGTCGGGCGACTCCAGGCTCTTGTGCAGCAATCGGCGCATCAAGCCAGCACTCCGTTCAGGCGACGACGGTGAGCCCCCGCGGGAAGGAAGTGAGCCGCGCGAGTCGGCCGGCAGCCAGGTCGAAGAGCACCAGGTCCTCGATGCGCACGCCGGTGACGTGGTCGATGTAGACGCCGGGCTCGACCGAGAAGACCGTCGGGCTCGGAAGTAGCGCATCCGGCGGAACGGATCGGCCCAGCGAAGGTGCCTCGTGGGTGGCAAGCCCGATCCCGTGACCGAGCCCATGCCCGAAGTGCTCGGCGTGACCCGCTGCCGCGATGATCTTCCGCGCCGCGCCGTCAATATCGCGTGCGGCGGGCGGGTCGCCTGCGGCAAGCGCGCGGTCGAGCGCCGCGAAGGCCGCATCCTGGGCTCGGCCAACGAGCTCATAGATCTCGACGTCCCGCTGGCGTGGCTCGCCCACGAAGAGGGTCCGGGTCATGTCCGAGCGATATCCGCAGACCTGCGCGCCGAAGTCGAAGAGCAGCACCTCGCCCGCTTCAAGCTGGCGTGAGCCGGGTGCGCCGTGGGGCAGCGCCGCGCGAGGACCGGACAGGCAGGCGACATCGAAGGCCAGTGCCTCCGCGCCTCTGGTACGCATCTCCCACTCAAGCTGAAGAGCCAGGTCGCGCTCGGTGACACCTATCCTGATCGCCGGCAGCAGGCGCTCCAGGGCTGCGTCGGCGACAGCGCAGGCGGAGGCAATGCGCTCCAGCTCGACCGACTCCTTGGTCGCGCGCAGTCGCTCCACCCAGCCCTCCGCCGGGACCAGCTCGACCTGGGGGGCAGCGGCGGCCAGAGCCTGCCACATGGCGTGGCTGACGAAGCCGGCCTCCACGCCAATGCGCCGGACGTCGCCGCGGACACCGCGCAGCCCCGACAGCAGCTCGCGCCAGCGACCGGCAAGGTCGTGATACACAGGTTCGATGCGCGCATCGCGGCACTGCTCCTGTGCCTGGACCGTATAGCGTGAGTCGGCCAGCACGATCACCTCGTCCGCTGAGACCAGGAACTGGCCTGAGTTGCCGGCCACCTTCTCCTCCCCGTCGGCCAGATCGAAGCCGGTCAGGTAACGGCTGTTCTCGCGTCGCACGCCGAAATAGGCGTCAACTCCCTCCTGGTCCAGGCGCTCGCGAAGGCGCTCCAGCCGCTGCGGGCGCGCCGCCTCGTCCGCGGCGAGCCAACGGTCAAGGTCCGCCTGCGTCGGCGGGCGTCCGGCCGCAACCGGCACGTCGGCGGCCTGATCCTCCGGCACGACCGTCACGGCGTGGGGCTCGCCCCGCCGCCACGGACGTAGCGCTCGATGTTGGCGAGGTGCTCCTCCCATGTGCTCGCAAACGCGTGGGTGCGCGTGCCGTCTGCCTTGGCCACGAAGTACAGGTAGCCCGAGTCGGTGTCCGGCTCGAGAACCCCCATGATCGAGGAGACGGTCGGGGACCGAATCGGTGCCTCGGGCAGGCCGCGCGAGCGATAGGACTGGTAGCTGAACAGGTCGTCGGGCAGGCGGACCTCGGCCATCGGCACACCCGGCGGTGACCAGAAGAGGTATTGGTCCCACTGGCCGATCGGGATCTCGCGCAGCTGGGCGGTGTCGTTGCCGTAGATGATCGTCGGGTCGGCGTTGAGCAGGCGCGTGGGCCATTGGACCGGATCGAGCCGGTTGAGGAAGACACCGGCGATGACCGGTCGCTCCTCCTCGACCGCCGCCTCGGCCTCGACGATGCTGGCCAGGGTCATCGCCTCGTAAAACGTCTCGAGTGGTGCCGGCAGCGAATGATCCACCAGGTCGCCGATCTCCGCCTGGCGGCGTGACAGGAGCGTGCGAAGTAGGCCTTCGGCGTCGACCTCGATCGGAACCTCGAACACGCCCGAGCCTAGAAAGCCTTCCAGGCTCCGGCCTTCTGGAATGCTGGCCAGCATGGGGTAGTCGTCGAGCAGGGCATCGGGCGGGTCGGTGGCCAGCTCATAGAAGGCGTCCGGGTCGATCCCCAGCCGGTCGCGCTCGTTGACGAGCTGAGCGGTGTACTGCTCGATTCGCAGCGTCGGCCGGAACTGGACCGTGAGGCGCGAGGGCGTCGCTGCCGGCGGCGGCTGCCGCAGAGCCTCCGCAACCTGGCGTGGCGACATCGTGCGGTCGAGCGTGTAGCTGCCTGCGCGCAGCTGGCTGCCGACTCCTTCGGTTATCAACAGGTACGAGAAGGCCAGGCGATCGGCAACGAGGCCGCGAGCCACCAGCTCGTCCGTGATCTGCCGCGCGCTGGCGCCCATCGGGACGTTGAAGGTTACCGGCGTGTCGTCAGTGCCGGCCGGCTCGTCGAGCCGCTCGTCCATGCCGTCGCTGACAGCGTCGGCAAAGAACGGCAGCCGAAGCAGGTCGGGGTTGCCTTCGACCATGCCCCGGGCCAGTCCACCGAAGAGCGGCGGCAGAACGAAGACGACGACGGCCAGAGCGACGGCGGCGATGACCAGCCAGCCCAGCCCTGAGCGGCCGCCTCCGCCGCGGTTGCGCGATCGGAAGCCACGGCCCTGCCGGCGCAGCTCCCCCCCGCTGCGCACCCCCCGTGCGTCCCCGCGGCGGGCCATCGCCGGCCTGCCGTCGCGTCGCCGCTGGTAGGTCATCGGCTGGGAGCCTGCGCGCGGGCGGCGAGCTCCGCCTCGAGGATCAGGCCGGCCGACTGACGGTCGATGGTCGCCCGATGGGCGGCCCGCCGCGCGGGCGAGGGCGCTCCCCCGGTCCGACCACGCCGCGGCGCCCGCAGACGCTCCTCGGCCCGCTCGCTGGTCAGTCGCTCGTCGCGCAGGCGCAGGGGCAACCCGAGCGGGGCAAGGACGCACTCGGCCCAGGCGCGCGTCAGCGCTGCCTGGGCGCCTTCGCTGCCGTCCATGTTCAGCGGGAGCCCGACGACCACCTCGGTGGCCGCCTGCTCGGCGATGATCCGCGACAGGGTCTCGCGCTCGCGCTCGGGGTTGGAGCGGCGAATGGTGGCGAGAGGCCGGACAAGTGCCGACTGCGTGTCAGCGACCGCCAGGCCTACGCGGCGAGTTCCGAGGTCTATGCCAAGCAGTCGGGTCACGAGCCCTCCGTAGGTGGAAGGATGGTCAGGTTGATGCGGGCGGGGCTGTCGGGCACCCGGTCGATGAAGTCTGGCCAGACCGACAGCTCTGCGTCGCCGTACCGGCTGATTATCGCGCGGGCCTCGCTCAGTGGCAGGCCGCGTATCTCGTCCACCAAAGCTTCGCGCGCCGGCTGGCGGTAAGCGCGCGCGTTGGCTGTCGCACTGAAGTCGATCGTGCCGTCGCTCGCCTCACCCGGCGTATGGCTGGCCTCGGTCGACTGGTCGAGGAGCGTTGCATCGGCGGGTACCAGTGCGCGGAGCTGCTCGACGAGCACCTCGTCCACCAGCGCCTCATTGACGGCCAGCACGACGGCCGTGGCGCTGACCGACAGCTCGAAGGATTCCTGTGCGCTGCCGACCACTTCCGACTCCGCCGGCTCACCGGTTACTGCACCCAGCTGCGCGGACGCCGGATAAAGGGTCAGGCCACGCGGTGTGTTGCCGGGGTCGGCGATCTGGTCGGCCAGCTGGCCCGGCACCTCGGCGCGCAGTGCCTCGAAGGCGGTCCGGTAATCCTCCTCGGTCACCACCGTGGTCGTCTGGCGGGCTCCGCCGCTGGTGGGTTGGGGATTGTTCACGAAGACGAGCTGCTCGGCGAGCGCGCGGGGCACGACGGTGATGGCGTTGGCCGGAACGTTGCCGCGCGGGCCGGGGCGCACCGCTCGCACCGGCGCATCGACCCGGCCTGGCGTGCCGGTGCCGAAATTCGCCCGTGGAACGGTCACCGCCGCGGTGGTCTCGAAGGCGACGTCGCTGTCTGTCGCCACCCGGGTACCAATCGGTATCTCAACTGGGCTGACCGTGTTCTCGCTGCGGAACCTGACCGAGCCCGTCGCGCGAATGGTCGTCACCTCGCTCCCCGTGGCGGGCACCTCGGTGCCGATCGCCACTCGCAGCTCGATCCGCTGGGCAGGGATCACCCCCTCCCCTGCGTCGACCACCGCCACGCGTGGGTCCGCCACCACGACGCCGCTGATCGGCCCGACGTCGATCAGATGAGGCCGCAGGGTGACCGTGGCTGTCGGGAGCAGGGCATAGACCCCGTAGGCACCGACGCCGACCAGGGCGAACAGCATCAGCAGGACCAGCAACGGGGCAATGCCGGTGCGTCGGCGGCGACGACGGCGAGCGCGGGACGGCTCATGGGATCGCTCCCGCTCCAGCTCTGCCAGCGGCATGACCAGCGTCGGCTCGGGCACGGACGAACGCCGCGACCGAGCCCGTGCGAGGTGACCGCCTTCCGCACGCGGGCCGGGCTCTGCCCGTTCCGACTCAGCCGGCGGCCCCGAGGCGATGCCGGCCCAAGCCTCAGCCGGGTGCCTGCCCTCCCGGGCGACCTCGCGCAGGCCCTTCTCAGCCGCTCCGACGGAGTCGTACGCTGCCACCCCGGCCGAGATGGCGAGGGCGCGCACGCCCGGCTCATCGCTCACCGCGACCACGCTCAGACCCTTTGCCCGCGCCTCCCGGGCAAGCAGGCGGAAGTTGATCCGGCTGGTGGCGATGCGCGATCCGGGTGGCAGGACGATGATCGCCTCGCCGTCCTCCACGGCGCGGATTCGGGCGACGGCTCCGGTGATCTCGTCTTCGGGGTCGAGGTAGCAGATGCTCACGCGCGGCTACACGATAGCCGGAGTCAGACCTTCATCGCGCGCAGTACCCGGCGCAGTGCCGCATCGAGCGGTGCCTCCGGGCCGCTCATCTCCAGCGCCTGGTGGGCCAGCCCCATCGGCGGCACGTCCTGCTCGTCAACCAGCAGCTGGGTCGCATCGCTGATCCGGGCGACCTGAGCCGGCGAGATCGACTCCACCTGGGGCGGGCGCACGAAGGGAAGTTGACGGCTGAACTCCACCGTCCGCAGCACCTCGCCGATCTGTGGCAGCCGCGCGCCTCCGCCGCACAGGTAGATCCGCCCCGGCAGGAGACCCTCCCTGCCGAATTCCTCCAGGACCAGCTCCACGCCGGCCGACCAGACGGCGATGTCGTCGGCGACCACCTGCCGAACTTCGTCCGCCCGTTCGACCTGCAGCCCACGGGCGAAGTCGACCTTGACCTGCTCGGCTCGCTGGAAGGGAAGCTCCAGCCGATCGGCCAGCGACTTGGTGAAGGCTCGGCCGCCAAGGGCAAACATGCGCGTGCCCTCGACCCCACCGTGGCGGACCAGCGCGACGTCGGTCGTGCCCCCGCCCACGTCGATGAACAGCGCACCCGACTGCTGGACCTGCTCATCCTCCATGCAGCGAGCAACTGCGTAGGGCTCGGCGACGATGGCCAACAGCTCGAGGTCCAGCTGGCTGGCAACGCTCTGCAGGGCACCAAGATGGATCAGCGGCGCGAAGGCATTGAAGATGCTGATACGGACGTGCCTGCCCTGGAAGCCGATCGGATTGGTGACGGCATAACCGTCGATCTGTGCACCGGTGACGGCCGCATGAACGAGCCGGATGTCGACGGTCGGCAGGCCCGTCTCCCAGGTGATCGTCCGCTCCGCCTCACGGAGAGCCTCGCGCTCCACGGCATCGATCATTCGCTGCAGCTCGCCTTCCGAGATGGCCTGGTCGGGCCGGCGGCGCTCCTGGCTGATGACCGTGGTGCTGCCCTTGACCAGCTCGCCGGCGATGCCGATGACGACCTGGCCGGAGCGGAAGCCGGCCATTTCCTCGGCTTCCTGCAGCGCCACCTGGCAGTTGTCGACCACCGCTGCGATGTCGGCCACCGTGCCCGACTGCATGTGGGCCAGACCCTGTCGCCGTCGACCGACGCCGCGTACGACTGCCTGTCCGCTGTCGTCGATCTCGAAGACGAGCGCCTTGGCGTACTCGGTGCCGACGTCGAGCGCAGTGCAGGCGGCCAATGGGCCGCTGTCGTCACGCGACAGGAAGCGGCGCCAGAAGGCCATCGCGGCGCGACTAGGCTGTTGAGCGCACGCGCAGCCGGTCGGCGACCGCTGCCAGGGAGGCCGGGATACCCTCGCGCCGCGAGCCACGAGCCTGCGCCATCTGCGGCCGACCGCCGCCGCGCCCGTCGATCTCTGGCGCTGCGGCGGTGACCAGCTCGGCGGCAGAGAGGCCGCGCTCGACCAGGTCATCGCTCACCGTCACGAAGAGCTGCGGCTCATCACTTTCCAGTGCGAGGGCGATGACGCCCTCGCCCAGCGCGCCGCGAACCTCGCGCGCCAGAGTCTGCAGCTCCTTCATCGACTCCAGCGGCAGGGCCGCGCTCACCAGCCGTACGCCATCGACGTCCTGCGCGTTGCGCACGAGATCGGCCGGCCGCTGCCCGCCACGGGCGCCGCCCTCGCGCAGTCGCCGTTCGGCCTCGCGCAGCCGCTGCTGAAGCTCGGCAACCCGCTCCGGCAACGCATGAACATCGCGCGCGCCGACCTCATCCACCAGGCGCTCGAGCGTGGCCAGCCGCTCGCCGATCAGCGCG
Organism: Candidatus Limnocylindrales bacterium; assembly: GCA_035540555.1. Lineage (GTDB taxonomy): Bacteria > Chloroflexota > Limnocylindria > Limnocylindrales > CSP1-4 > JALYGJ01. The sequence goes on from DATLGJ010000033.1 coordinate 53,528, forward strand.
TCGGCGGCCTCGCCGGTCAGCGCCTCGATGCGCCGCATGCCCGAGCCGATGGAGCGCTCGCCGGTGATCACGAACGCTCCGATCTGGCCGCTGGCGCGGCAATGGGTGCCGCCGCACAGCTCGCGGCTGTAGCCGTCGACGAAGACGACCCGCACCTGCTCGCCGTACTTCTCGTCGAAGAACGCGTCGGCTCCCGCCTCGACCGCCTCGGCCATGGTCATGAAGTGCGGCTCGACCGGCTTGTCCTCTCGAACGACCGCCCGAACCTCTGCCTCGATCATGCGCTTCTCGTCGTCGCTCAGGGGCCGATCCGATGGGTAGTCGAAGCGCAGGTAGTCTGGCGTGACCAGCGAACCGGCCTGACGGGCCTGCTCGCCGATGATGTTGCGCAGGGCACGGTGAAGTACGTGAGTGGCCGTGTGGTTTCGCATGGTCCGTGCCCGCCGAACGGCATCAACCTCCGCCGACAGCACCTGGTCGCGCCGGAGCGTCCCATGGAGCTGACCGCGGTGCACGATCATGCCGCCGGCAGGCCGCTGGGTGTCGGTAACCGTGAAAACCACCTGGCCGGCACTGTCGCGCAGAACCCCCTGATCGCCGACCTGGCCACCCCCCTCGGCATAGAAGGGCGTCCTGTCGAGTACGACCTCGGCCGCGGCCGAAGCCTCTTCACGCAGCTCGGCTTCGTCGACGGCCGTCAGCTCGTCGAATTCGAGGCCGTCACGCAGGATCGCCACCACGCGGCCCTCGGCGCTGGTCGCCTGATAGCCCAGGAACTCTGTGCTGCCCACCCGCCCTGCGATCTGGTCATAGAGGGCGGTCATCTCCGCCTGGCGCGCGATGTCCTCGCGGCGACCACCGCGGCTGCGGGCACGCTGCTGGTTGAGGGCATCGTCGAAGCCGTCTCGATCCACCTGCACCCCGTGCTCAGCGGCAAGCTCCACCGTCAGGTCGATCGGAAAGCCGTACGTGTCGTGAAGCCGGAAGGCCACCTCCCCGGGGAGGACCGGCGCGTCGGACGGCAGCTCCTCCGCGCGCCGCCCCACGCTCCGCTCGGCACCGGTCAACGGGATGAGCGCCTCCTCGAAGTGGACGGTCCCGGCATCAAGCGTGCGCTGGAACTGGCGCTCCTCGGCGGTGATGACGGAGCGGATCTCCTTCTGCCGCTCGGCCAGGTGCGGATACGCGTCGGACATCGTCTCGATGACCACCTGCGACAGATCTGCCAGGAATGGCTCTTCGCGGCCGAGCAGCCGACCGTGGCGGACCGCCCGACGCAGGATCCGGCGCATGACGTAGCCGCGGCCCTCGTTGGTCGGTCGGACACCGTCGGCGGCCAGGAAGGTCACCGCCCGGGCGTGGTCCGCGATGACCTGGTAGCTGAACCGCTCCGCCTCGAACTTCTCCGGGTCGTGGCCGAGCAGCCCGCGCATGTGCTCATGGATGGGCGCGAACACGTCCGTGTCGTAGTTCGTCGCCACCCCTTGCAGGACACTGGCCAGGCGCTCGAGGCCCATGCCCGTGTCGACGCTCTTGAAGGGCAGCGGCTCGCGACGGCCGTCTGGCTTCTGGTCGAACTCCATGAAGACCAGGTTCCAGATCTCGAGCCAGCGCGGACACGTCTCGGAGTGGTCTGGTACACAGTGCGGACCCTCGCTGTACTCGGGCCCGCGGTCGAAGTGGATCTCGCTGCACGGACCACACGGGCCGGTATCGGCCATGCGCCAGAAGTTCTTGTCGTCGCCGGCATCCACGTCGCCCCACTTCGCCATGCGCTCGGCGGGCAGGCCGATCTCGTCGCGCCAGACGGCCCACGCCTCGTGGTCGTCGGTGTAGGTGGTCGCCGCCAGCCGCTCCGGCGGGATCCGGTAGACCCTGGTCAGGAGCTCCCATGCCCAGTGGATCGCCTCGCGCTTGAAGTAGTCGCCAAAGCTCCAGTTGCCCAGCATCTCGAAGAAGGTGTGGTGGCGAGGGGTGCGCCCGACCTCCTCGAAGTCGTTGTGCTTACCGGCCACGCGCAGGCAGCGCTGGACGTCGACCGCGCGCGTGTACGAGCGCGTCTCGCGGCCGGTCAGGACCTCCTTGAACTGGACCATGCCCGAGTTGGTGAACAGCAGCGTCTGGTCGCCCTGCGGGACCAGGCTCGCGCTGGGCACGACCGTGTGGCCGCGCTGCTCGAAGAACTCGAGGAAGCTGCGGCGGGCGTCGGCCACGGACATGAAGGGAACCGGCGCGCCCTTCTCGCGCACCACGTCGCGGGACATGGGCTAACGGTAGCAAAGAGCGACGCTGCCGACGGTCCGGCGGCTGCGGAGGCTCGCGACGTCCGCCGCGCCGGCGTTAACGCCGGGTGGCGCGCTCCTCCATGCTCTGGCGCAGCCGGTCGGCGCCGCGGGCCAGGCCCTTGCCGGCGGCCGACACCGACCGCCGCGCGCGTTCCATCGCAGCCATCGGGCCGCGCACGATCTCCTCGGCCGCTTCGGAGGTGGCCCGTACGGCAGCCATTGTTGCCTCCCCTTCGTCGAGCAGGGCGTCGACACGCTCGAGCCGCGGCTGGAGCTCTTCCGACAGCCGGCGCAGGTTGGCCGCCGAGGTGCGCAGGTCGGCGAGCAGGGCCGGCAGCTCGCCCTCGAGCGCGGCAAGGCTGCGCTCCGCGGTCCGCGACAGCCGTCGCGCGCTGCTGGCCAGGCGCGCCACCGCTATTGCCAGCACCAGGGCAGACACGGCGAAAACCACCACCGCGGCGCTCAGCGCCAGCCCGAAGAGGGTGTCGAGGTCGATCTGCATCTGCGGCAATTCCTACTCCGTTCCGCCCCCGCGCGACGGCGCGAGCATGCTGGCCGCGACGATTATGCCGATGCCCAGCCAGGCCAGTGCCGATGCCCAGACCAGCCCGAAGTCGCCGATCAACAGCGGGTCGCCGACCCGTCCGCCAACCGCCTGGCCGCCGTAGGCACCGAGCACTGCGGCCAGCAGGACGAAGAGCAGCTGCAGTCCGGCGCTGCCGCGGATGAGCAGGTACAGCCCGGTGTGAAACAGGCCCACCACGAGCGCCAGGACCGGCGCGGGCGGGATGTCAGGCAGCGCCACGGCGCGCTAGTTGAGCTCCTCGCGTGGCGCCGCAATGCGCCCGCCACCGATCACCTCATCGCCGTCATAGAAGACTGCCGCCTGGCCGGGCGCCGGTGCCCATGCCGGCCGCTCGAGGTCCACCCGCCACCGCCGTGACTCGACCGTGCCGCCGTCGGCCATGCGCAGGCGCCCCGGGACGGGATCGGCACGATGGCGGATGCGCACCTCGGCCCGTGCCTCCCCGTCGGGCGGCGACCCGTTCACGAAAGACACGGCGTCAACGACGAAGGACCGCCGATACAGGTCCTCTCGCCGCCCGAGCTGGATCACGTTGCGCTCGCTGTCAATGGCCGCCACGTAGCGCGGCTCACCGAGGGCAACGCCAAGGCCGCTGCGCTGGCCGACGGTATAGGCGGCAGCGCCGGCATGCTCGCCGACGCGCCGGCCGTCGACGTCGAGCAGGGCGCCGGCTGCCGGCTGCCAGCCCGCTCGTTCGCGCAGCGCGGTGCGGTAGTCGCCGCCGGGGACGAAGCAGATTTCCTGGCTTTCGGGCTTGTCCGCCGTGACGAGCCCGTGGCGGCGCGCGACGTCGCGCACGTTCGACTTGGTCAGCTGACCGAGGGGAAACCTCACGTGGCGCAGCTGGTCCTGACGCAGGCCATACAGGAAGTACGTCTGGTCCTTCTCCCGGTCAACTGCGCGCAGCAGCCGGTAGCGCCGTCCGGCGGCGGCTGCCGGGTCGTCGACGGCGTCGATCCGGGCATAGTGACCGGTGGCGACGTAGTCGCAGCCGTATAGCTGTCGCGCGCGGCCGAGCAGCGCGCCGAACTTCACGTAGCTGTTGCAGTCGACGCAGGGGCTTGGCGTTCGCCCGTCCAGGTAGGCATCCAGGAACGGCTGCAGCACACCTGCCCCGAACTCACGCTCGAGGTTGAGCACATAGAATGGGATGCCCAGCTGGCTGGCCACCCTCCGGGCATCGTCGGCAGCGTCGAGCGAGCAGCAGCTCTTCTTGAACTCGCTGTAGGAGTCTGCCACGTCGTGCAGGCGCATCCACACCCCGACCACGTCCGTCCCCTGCTCGGCAAGCAGGGCTGCCGCGACAGAGGAGTCGACGCCACCGGACATGGCCACGAGCACACGACCGCTCACGCTGTGGTCACCCTTTCACCGAGCCGCTCCCTGGAGACCGCCGGCGCAATCGCGCGCAGCCGCGCGATGGTCGAGGGAACGATGCGCACGGCCGAATCGATCTCTTCCTCGATGGTCGCGCGCCCCAGCGTCAGGCGCAGCGAGCCGCGGGCCTCGTCCTCGGGGTAGCCCATCGCAGTGAGAACGTGCGAGGGCTCGAGCGAACCGGTGGTGCAGGCCGATCCCACCGACGCCTGGACCCCCTCCAGGTCGAGCGCCACGACCAGCTCCTGCCCATCGATGTCGCGCACGATGATGGACAGGTGACCGGGCAGCCGATGCCGCTGGTGGCCGGTCAGCTCGACGCCGGCGACGCCGAGCACAGCGTCGCGCAGACGGTCGCGCAGGCGGCCAAGCCTGGCAACGGTCGCCGGGCGCTCGGCCGCGGCGAGCTCGAAGGCGACGGCCATCCCGAGGGCGCCGGCGACGTTCTCGGTGCCGGCCCTGCGGAAGCGCTCCTGCGCGCCCCCGTGGACCTGCGGCAGGATGACCGTCCCACGGCGCAGGTAGAGCGCCCCAATGCCTTTCGGGCCTTCCATCTTGTGGCCGGCCAGCGAGAGCATGTCGAGATCCATCTGGCCGACATCGAGCGGCACGTACCCTGCCGCCGCGACGGCGTCGACATGAATGGCCACTCCGGCGTGCGCGCGGATCAGCCGGACGGCCTCGTCGAGCGGCTGCAGCGTACCGACCTCGTTGTTCGCCAAGAGCAGGCTGACCAGGATGGTCCGGTCGTTCATCGCAGCCGCGAGCTGCTCGAGATCCAGCCGCCCGTAGCGATCAACCCCGACGTGGACGATCTCAAAGCCGAACTTCTCGAGGTGGGCCAGCGTGTGGAGCACCGCATGGTGGTCGGCCGCGCTGGCGATGATCCGGTTGCCGCGCGCCTTGCCTGCCCAGGCCGCGCCTTTCAAGGCGAGGTTTATCGCCTCGCTGCCGCCACCGGTGAAGACGATCTCCCGAGGCTCAGCGGCAAGGACGCGGGCAAGGCGCTCGCGTGCCTCGTCGAGGGCAGCCCGCGCGCGCCGGCCGGCGGCATGGGGAGAGGAAGGGTTGCCGTAGTGCTCGCCGAGTAGCGGCAGCATCGCTTCCAGCGCCTCGGGGCGCAGCGGCGTCGTGGCGGCGTGGTCGAGATAGATCGCGGCGGTGGTCATGGCGCCGGCCAATCTTACGCTCCGGGACACCCGCCGGCCGGTGGCGCCGAGATCAGCGCGGCCTGGTACGCGACCGGACGCGGCTGGCCGCGACCGGGGCCGTGCCGTCCCGCAGGCGCGCATGTGAGGCCGCCCGCAGGACTGGGCGGATGCCCGTGGCCCACGGCCGGTCTCGGTCCTCCTCCTGCACGCCGCGCGGCCATGGATCAGGTCGCCAGCCGCCGACCAAAAGGGAGAAGGCCGAGGCTGCGCGCTCAATCGTCCCGCTGCCGATGAAGGTGATGATCGACCCCGTCACGGCGGCCAGCGCGAGCGCGAGGAGCAGCTGCGCGGTTGCTTCCAAGGGCTGATTCTATGCCCTTCGGCCGGTAGCCCGAGTGAGTCGCTGCCGCGGCCGGCGTGGCCGGCTACGATGGCCGGGTGACCGTTGCCGCCGTGATGCTCTTCACCTCGCCGGACGATGCTCTCGTCGACACGGCCGGACGTTCGGCAGTCCGGCGGATGGTCGAGTCGGCGTGGGCAGGCGGAGCGACGCCGATCGTGGTGGTCGCCGCGGACCCGAGCGGCAGCCTCGCTGCAGCACTGGCCGGCTCCCCCGCAATCCTGGCCGAGCCACCGGGCGCTGAAGCCGGTCAGGTCCAGCAGCTGCTGCGTGGAGCCCGCATCGCCTCCGAACGCGTGGTTGAGACCGATGCCGTCCTGTTGTGGCCCGGTCGTATGGCATGGGTCGACGCGGAGACCGTCACCTCGCTGATCGAGCGTCACGGCGTCGAACGTGAGTCGCTCCTGCGACCCGAGTACGACGGACAGCCTGGCTGGCCTGCACTGCTGCCGATCGACTTCGTCGTGCAGGCAGCCCACGTGGCGCCGGAGTCGGACCTGGGTCAGCTGATCGAGGGGCTGGCGGGTGTCCGGCCCCTCAGCCTATTCGACACCGGTGACCCGGGCACGCTGAACGACGCCACCGTGGCGCTGGATGAGATGCCGGTCTACGCCGGTCCACCCGAGCCGGCTCGCCAGGCGCCCGAATGGGGCATGGCGGCGGCCGACTCGCCCGAAGACCTGCCGCTCGAAGGCCCCGCCCTGGCGCCGTACAGCCAGGCGGCCGATCCCGAGTCCGACTAGCTGACCGAGGCGGCGCGCTCCTGCCGACGCCGCTCATCGTGCTCGCGCCCCGCCTCGCGACGACGGTCGTGCTGGCTGAGCAGTCGCTTTCGCAGGCGGAGGTGATTCGGCGTCACCTCGACCAGCTCATCGGCGGCGATGAACTCGATCGCAGCCTCCAGGGTCAGCGGCGGTGGCGGCGTCAGGCGGAGCATCTCGTCGTGCGAGTGGGTTCTGATGTTGGTCAGCTTCTTTTCCTTGGTCGGATTGACGTCCATGTCCGTCGCACGGCTGTTCTCGCCGACGATCATGCCCTCGTAGACCTCCACTCCGGCGCCGATGAACAGAGTCGCGCGGTCCTGCAGGTTGAACAGCGCGTATGCGTTGGACTCGCCTGCCCGGTCGCTGACCAACACGCCGCTGGTGCGGTGGGCAACCTCGCCCGCCCAGGGCCCGTACCCCGCGCTGATCTGGTGCAGCAGCGCCGTGCCGCGAGTCTCGGTCATCAGCTGGCCGCGGTAGCCGACCAGGCCGCGCGTCGGGATGAGGAAGTCGAGCCGGGTACGACCGTCGGCGTCGGTCGTCATCAGCTCCATGCGCGCCTTTCGCTCTGCCAGCGACTGGGTGACAGGGCCAATGAACTCGGGTGGAATGTCGACCGTGATGCGCTCATACGGCTCGCGAATCTCGCCGTCGACCGTGCGCAGGAGCACCTCCGGCCGCGAGACCTGAAGCTCGTAACCCTCACGCCGCATCTGCTCGATGAGCACGGCTAGCTGCAGCTCACCCCGGCCGCGGACCTCGAACGTGTCGGGCGACGAGGTCGGATGAACCTCGATCGAGACGTTGCCCAGGACCTCTCGCTGCAGCCGCTCCCCGATCTGGCGACTCGTAACGAACCGGCCGTCGCGACCGGCCAGCGGCGAGGTGTTGACGCCGAAGGTCATGCGCAGCGTCGGCTCGTCGAGCTCGAGGCGCGGTAACGGTCGCGGGTCGGTCGGGTCGGTGATGGTGTCACCGATGGTCACCTCGGCAAGCCCGGCGACGGCCACGATCTCGCCCGGCCCTGCCTCGCCGATCTCCACCCGCTCGATGCCCTGCGCAGTGGTCAGGCTGGTGACGGTGCCGGCGAGGGTGCTTGTCCGGCCGGGCTCGATCGATCCGTCGGGTGACTCGGCCTCGTCGCGCACGACGCTGATCCGCTGGCCCATGCGCAGCGTCCCGTTCCAGATGCGCCCGACGGCCATACGACCGACGTACTCGTTGGCGGACAGGTTGGTGACCAACAGCTGCAGCGGGTGACCTGCCTCGTGGCGCGGAGGCGGCGTCGTCGCAACCAGGGTCTCGAACAGCGGCCGGAGGTCCGTCCCCGGCTCAGCCGGGTCACGGGTGGCAGTGCCCGCCTTGGCGTTGGTATACAGGATCGGGAACTCGATCTGCTCCGCGCTGGCCCCCAGGTCAATGAACAGCTCGTAGATGTCGTCGAGGACCTCGGCCGGGCGAGCGTCGGCGCGATCGATCTTGTTGATCGCCACGATCACGGGCAGGCCGCGGCCCAGTGCCTTGGCGAGGACATAGCGTGTCTGAGGCAGCGGCCCCTCTGCGGCATCGACCAGCAGCAGGATGGCATCGACCATCAGCAGGGTCCGTTCCACCTCGCCACCAAAGTCGGCGTGGCCGGGCGTGTCGACGATGTTCAGGCGGCGACCTTCGAACTCGACCGTCGTCTGCTTGGCCATGATCGTGATGCCCTTCTCGCGCTCGAGGTCCATCGAGTCCATCACGCGGTCGACCAACGCCTGGTGCGCGGCGAAGGCGCCGGACTGGCGCAGCATCGCGTCGACCAGCGTCGTCTTGCCGTGGTCGACGTGGGCGACGATGGCCAGGTTGCGCAGGTCGTCGCGCGTCGCCGTCGCAGCGGCGGGCACGGTCGGCTGGGTGGAGGTCGTCATGGGAGGCGCGATTGTCGCACGGAAATTGGGAGCAGGCGCATGCAACGAAACGGCAAAGTCGCCTCGTCTAGATGGCAGGAGGTTGGGTGAAGCCACTTGAGGAGCTCGTGGACGAAGCCATCGCGGGGGATCGGTCGGCGTTTGAGCAACTGCTCGAAAGCGAGATGCACAACGCCTATCGCGCCGCGCTCGGCGTCCTCGGGTCGCCGGACGACGCGCGCGACGTCGTGCAGGATGCAGCCTTGCGCGCCTGGCAAAAGCTGCCGACCCTGCGCGACCGGTCCACGTGGCCTGCCTGGTTCCGGCGCATATGTGTCCGCATGGCCATCGACGCCAGCCGCCGTGTCCGACGGGTGCGCGAGGTGCGACTGCTGGATGCGTCCACCTGCGAGCAGCCCGACATGAGCGCACGCACCGATGAGGTTGTGGCCGTTCAGGTGGCCATGAGTGGCCTGTCGGCCGAGGACCGCATGCTCCTCTCGCTACGCTACGGAGCCGATCTGACCGTGCCCGAGGCAGCCGCAGCCCTCGGCATCAACGTCGGGACAGCCAAGGCGCGCCTCCACAGATCCATTCGCAGGCTGCGCTCGGAGCTGGACGGCCATGGCTGATCGCCCAGACCCGCAGATCGAGACTGCGGTTCGTTCGACACTCAGCCGGCTGGCGGCCGATGCGCCGCTGCCACACGGATTCGCCGCGTACGTCGCCCACAGCCTGCCGTCCAGGTCCGCACCGTCCCGCTGGCCGCGGCTCTACTTGGCTGCCTCGTGGACGGCAGCATCGCTGGTCGCCTTGATGGCGATTGCTGTGGCGATTTCGTCCCTGCAGCCGTCCAACACGCCAGCTGCGCTGTCCTCGCTCTCGCCCTCGCCGTCGGCCTCGCCCCGAGCCGAAGTCCCGGACCTAACCCCGGAGCCGACTCCCGGCCCGACGACGCCGGCGTCGTCCACTGCGGTCCCCACAGCGGAGCCGACGGCCGCCGGCCCGGCCGCCTGGACTCCGCCGCCCGGCCCGACGCCGCTGCCCTGGTTGGCCCGCGTGCCGCGCTACATGACAGAGGAGGAGATCGACTCCCTGGCCGCGCAGCTGATGGAGAGCCTCTTCGCGGCCTATGCCGCAGGCGGGGACGGGCTGGACGACCTGTTCACGCCGCTCGGCCTGATCAACGCTCGCGCGGCGGATCCGATGCTGGCCGCGATCAGTGACGGGCAGCGCCGGGTGCATCTCGACCACGAGATCGTCGCCGTCGTCGAAGGCTGGAGCGAGCGCTGGACGCAGTACCTGCCCGACAGCACACCGGTGTGGATCGAGCTGGAGGTCGTGAGCGATGTTGGGCGGGGCGCACGGATCGTTGACGGCGCAGGCCAGACGATCAGCGAAACCGACCTCCCGCAGCGCCTGGAGCACCGCCTCGTCGCCGTCTGGGACGGCGCCAACTCCCGCTGGCAGATTGACGAGCTGGCATCGCCTGCGCTTGGCGAGGTGATCCCGATGCCGGGCGGCACGCCGGCGAGCGGCCGGCCATGCCCATGGCGCGCGCGTGACCTGCCGCCCAGCCGCGGGTTCGATCAGGACGTCGACCGGGCGTGGTGCGACAGTCTGGGCCGGAGAGTTCCCGATCGGCACCTTGGTTTCGTGCGTGAGGCGCCAGGTCATTGCGGCTGGCAGTCTGCCTCGCTGCTGCACCTCGGACCCCAGCCCGGCTGGGAGATCGACCGCCTCCAGCTCATCCAGTTCGTGCGCGATCCGGAAGGCCTGTTCCAGGCGGGCTGGCTGGCCGAGTACGAGGTCGGAGTGCGCCTGCCCGAAGATGCGGTCGATACCGGGCTGACCAACGGCAACGTGCGCCTGTTCCACAGCCCGTCCGAGTACGACTCCGCGATCTACGCGGTGATCGGCGAGACCGTCGAACGGTGGCCCCGCATGCGCGAGTACGTCGCCTGCGAATGACTCCGCCCCGGCCGGGTTGCCGGGGTGCCGGTGAGCTGAGCCTGCGCAGGGGTCTCTAGGGGCGGGACGGCTTGAGCGCGAGGCCGAGCTCTTCGAGCTGTGCCGGGTCGACCGGCGAGGGTGCGCCGAGCATCAGGTCCGAGCCCGCGCCCGTCTTGGGGAAGGCCATGACCTCGCGGATGTTGTGCTGGTGCAGCAGCAGCGCCGCCCAGCGGTCGATGCCAAGCGCGATCCCGCCATGCGGCGGAGCTCCGTACTCGAAGGCATCGAGGAGCGCGCCGAACTTATCGCGCATGCCCTCGACGGTGTGGCCCATCAGCGCGAACGAGCGTTCGAGAAGGTCCCGTCGGTGGATCCGGATGGAGCCACCGCCGAGCTCCCAGCCATTCAGCGCGATGTCGTGCTGGAGGGCTCGGGCACGCCCCGCCGGATCGTCCGGTGAGGCTCGTGACGGGTCACCCGAGGACGTGGCAAGCAGCTCCTCGTCCTCAGGCATCACCCCGCTGAACGGGTTATGGGTGGCGTCCCAGCGACGGTTCTCCTCGTCCCAGGAGTACATCGGGAACTGGTTGACCCAGACGTACGACAGCTCCTCGCGGTCCTCGATCAGGCCAAGCCGCTCGGCCAGCGCGACGCGCAGCTCACCAAGCGCCTCCTGGGCGACGATGTCGCGGTCGGCGACGACGAGGACCAGGTCACCGACCGACCCGCCGGCGACTTCGACCACGGCCCGCGAACGCTCCTCGCCGAGTGCCTTGAGCACCGGCGAGTGCAGGCCGTCCGGGCGGACAGCAATGTGGACGAGGCCCTTGGCGCCGGCGCGCCTGGCCTGCTCGACCAGCTCGTCGGTCTGTGAGCGGCTGGCGTCGGCCATGCCCGGAACCGTGAAGGCCATGACCCGGCCGCCCTCGGTAAGGACCTGGTCGAATACCCTGAAGCCGCTCCCCTCCACCGCCGCTGCGACGTCGACCAGCTCCATGCCGAAGCGCACATCGGGCTTGTCCGAGCCGAAGCGGTCGAGCGCCTGGCGGAAAGTGAAGCGGGGGAACGGGCTCTCCCGGATCGGCCGCTCCGGGACGACGGCACGCGATACCTCGATGACCATCTTCTCGACGAAGGCCATCACGTCGTCCTGGTCGACGAAGCTCATCTCGAGGTCGAGCTGGGTGAACTCGGGTCCGCGGTCGGCGCGCATGTCCTCGTCGCGCATGCAGTGGGCGATCTGGAAATAGCGGTCGAAGCCGGCGACCATCAGCAGCTGCTTCAGCTGCTGCGGGCTCTGCGGCAGCGCGTAGACGTTGCCTGGCTGCAGGCGCGAGGGCACGATGAAGTCGCGGGCGCCCTCAGGCGTGGACTTGATCAGGATCGGCGTCTCCACCTCGACGAAGCCGTTGGCGTGATGGACCTCCGAGATTGCGCGCAGCAGCCGCGAGCGGGCCACCAGCCGGGCATTCAGCTGCTCGCGACGCAGGTCGAGATAGCGGTGCTTGAGGCGGAGAGCCTCGTCGACCTGCGCCTCCGGGTCGTTGACCGGGAAAGGCGGTGTCCTCGCGGCCGACAGCACCCGAACCTGGACCGCGCGCAGCTCGATCTCCCCCGTCGCCAGCCTGGGGTTCTCGGTGCCGGCAAGGCGAAGCGTCACCTCACCGGCGACGGCGAGCACGAACTCGTTGCGGACCCCGGCCAGTGTCGCGTGGGCTTCGGGTGCCTGGGCAGCATCGACGACGACCTGGGTGATGCCGTGGCGATCGCGCAGGTCAATGAAGATCAGCTGGCCCATGTCGCGGCGACGATGTACCCAGCCGGCGAGGCTGACCGTGCGCCCGACATGCTCGGCACGTGCCTCGCCGCAGGTCAGGTCGCGAAAGGAGGTGCGCAGGGGGGCAGGGTGGGCGGTCTGGTCGGTCATCGGGAAGGGCATCGTAACGGAGCCGGTCCGGCTACTCCTCCGCCGGTGCGCCCTCCCACACGCCCTTGCCCCGATGGCGGACCTTCACGTAGGCCTCACGCGCCTTGAGCCCGGCACTGAGCACTGCATTGCCGATCCGATCGGTGGCCAGCGACCACGCGCCGATGAAGGTGACCTCACGGCCCCCGAAGCCAGCCTTGAACTGGGCGATGCCCGAGTGAGGCAGGCCCCACAGGTCGTATTCGTGGAACCCCTGCTCCTGGCAGCGGACGAGCGCTTCCCACTTGAGCAGGTAGTTGGCGCGCCGCTTCTCGCCTTCGACGGTCGTGCCGCCGTACATGTCGAACGCTCGACCACCGGCCGAGGTCAGCAGCAGCGTCGCCACCGGCTCACCCGTGTCCTCGAGCTCGGCGAAGGACAGGTGGACCATGCTGCGCGGCGAAAGCTCGTCCCACAGCACAGAGAAAGTGTCGAAGCTGCGCGCGAACATGCCCGCCCTGGCGGCCGAGTCCTGGTAAACGCGGTGGTAGTCGGCCAGCCGCTCGCCGCCCGCGGTGACCACGCGAACACCCAGCCGGCGCGACTTGGTCACCGATTGGCGGGCCTTGCGATGCATCTCCTGCCACAGCTCCTCCTGCGGCCTGCGCAGGTCGACCAGCCGTGTGCGGTGCCACTGGACGCGCCTGACCGATCGCCAGCCGTGCGCCTGCAGGACCTCTTCGACCCCCTCGCCGGCGCGCACCTCCGGCTCCATCCTGACCTCGGCCAGCCGATGCTCGCGAGCCACTTCGCGCAGTCGCGCGGTGAACGCGATCAGCGCCTGGGCCGCTGCTTCCGGCTCGGCGGGCATGCCGACCGGTCCGCGCGGGATGTAGCCCAGTCCCCAGGGCAGGCCACGCACCCTCTTCACCAAAATCTGGGCGCCGACCGGACCCGAACCCGGCGGCGCGGCAAAGTCGACGGCGGCGCGCAGCGCCGACCAGCCGTTGGGACGCTTGACTGCCGCCCAGGGGGTGGCCTGCAGCCAGGTGGCCTGCGGGGCTGCCTCGACGAACGCGTTCCAGGCGTCGTCGTCCCTCTCGAGGTTGCGCGCGTCGATCGACTCCGGGACAGCAGCACCCGCGGGCCGTTCGGTGGCGAGCGCGGACTCGGGGGCAACTGTCGGCCGGGCGGTCATGGCGGGCTATCGTAACCGGGCATGGTCAGCTCTACAGGTACCGGCAGCTATCTGGGCCGCGAAGAACAGCTCGACCGCCTGCTGCGTCGGCTGCACGATGCGGCCGAGGGTCGCGGCGGCCGAGTTGTCGTAGCGGCCTCGCCGGGCATGGGCGTCTCGACAACGCTTGAAGAGATCGGCGCCCACGCCGCTCAGCAGGGGTTCGCCGTTCTGCGGGGTCAATTCGTCGAGGGGGTCGGCGGCCGACCGTTCGGCGCGTTTGCTGACGGCATCGATGGGCTGGCCGACTCGAGCGACCCGTTCGCGCTCTATGCCGACCTCGGCGATGCAGCGCCCGCTCTGGCAAGGCTCGCCCCCGCCCTGCGCCGCGCGCTGCCGGCGATTCCGCCGCCGGCTCCCCTGGAGCCGCCGGACGAGACGCTGCGCCTGTGGGAGGGTTGTCGCTCCTGGCTGAGTCGGGCGTCGGCGCGGCAGCCAGTGCTGATCGCGCTTGACGATGCCCAGTGGGCCGATGCGGACACCCTTGCGCTGCTCGACCACCTGGTTCGGGAGCCCGCCAATCTGCCGGTCCTGCTCGTTTTCGGGACATCGACCGTCGCGCGCGCGGCGCACGGTTTGGCCGGTTCCGCCGAGTTTATCGAGCTGCCCGGCCTGGACGATGGGGCCATCGGTGCGCTGCTCGCTCGCGAGTCAGTCGACCACGTGCCCCGGCGGGTCTCGGAGCTCGTCCAGGCTGCAACCGGCGGGCACCCCCTCGCGGCCTCGCAGCTGTACCGCCACCTGGTCGAGGAGCAGCTCGTTGGCAGGCCGGGCGGCAGCGACGTGCCCAGCGCCGACTCACTGCCCAAGGACCTCGCCGACATCGTCGCCTGGCGCCTCGCCCGGCTCTCGGCTGACGAACGCGGCGTTCTGGGAGTTCTCGTCTGCTTCCCGCGGGCGGTGGGCACAGCAGCCGTCTCCTCGGTCAGCGGGCTGTCCCGTGCGCGGGCGGCCAACGCCCTCGAGCGCCTGGCCGGGACAGGCTTCGTATCGTCGACCGAGGGCAGCGGCCGCTATCGGGTGGAACCTGCGGCACTGGCCAGCGCGATCAGCAACGGGCTCGCTCCGAAGATCCGCTCCGAGGCGCTGCTCCGAGCTGCCGAGGCCCTCGAGCTGGAGCTGGGAACCGATGCTCGCCGTCATGCGCCGATGCTGCTCGAGCTGTACCGCCGGGCGGCGAATGACCGGGACACCGCTGCGGTCTCCGGCCCACGCGCGGCCAGCGCGGCCCGCTTCGGCTTGATTGCCGCCGAGCAGGCGCGCTCCGCGGCGGCCTTCCGCCGTGCCGCTGACTGCCTGGCGGTGACACACGAACTGGCGGTTCTGGGGGAGCAGCCCGGCCAGAACGAGCTGCATGTGCGGCTGGCGCAGGCACAGGCGGAGGCCGGGCGCCCGTCTGACGCCCTTGCGAGCGCCACGATGGTCCTCGATCAGCTGGCCGACGAGCGGCCCGACGGGCCCACCATCGAGACGCTGCTGGCGACCGTGGATGCGCTGACCGGGACCCGCGCGGAGGCAGAGGCGCGGCAGCTGGCCGAGGAAGTCAGCCGCCGGCTTCGGCCCGACCGAGCGCTGGAGGCGCGCTTGGCGCTGCGCAGGGGGTCATGGCAACCGTATGAGGCCGGCTCGGTGCGTGCCCTCGTCTGGCACGAGGCGCAGGACAGGCTCGACGAGGTCATCCTCGAACGAGGCACGGAGGCGGACGCCAGCCGCCTGCTCGCGCCCCAGCGCCCGCGCTCGCACCAGCAGACGGTGACCCTTCTCGCAGCGGCGCGCGGCTGGCGCCAGCCATCGGCACTGCTGCGCGCGCTCGCCGGCGCTACTTTTGACCTGACCACCCGCCTGGGGCTGTTCCGCGAAGCAGCCTCGTGGGCCGGTGAGTACGTCGCGGCTGCCGAGCGATACGGCGCGCCGCGCGACCATGTGCGTGCGCTCCTGCTGCTGGCGCAGTGCCGAGCTGCGTCGGGCGATCTGGACGGCTCGGCTGAAGCGGTCGCGACGGGCGCGGAGGCATTGGCCCGGTTGCCTCCGGACGAAGACCTCGCGGTGGAGCTGCTGCTGGCCGAGCTGGTCCTCGCCTTTCATCGCGAGGGGCCCTGGGCGGGGCTGGCAGAGCGAGCCGCGGGCGCGCTCGAGGGACTGACCCCGGCCGGCTTGCTGCTGGCCGCCGAAGCATCGGTTGCCTTCGCACGCGATGACGACACGGGCCGCGCCGAGCCACTCGTGGCAGACGTGCTCCGGGCCTGCGCGGACTGGCCTCCGCTGACCCACCTGCGCGATAGCGCGCTGATGTCAGCTCTGAGCACGGTGTGGGACTGCGGCTGGGCACAGCACGCCGTCGCCGGCCGAGCGCTCGCCAGGTCTGCCCAAGCTGCGGGAGCCGGCGGCAACCACACGTCCACTCCCGTTCTGGCGCTGGCCCGCATGCACGCACTCGCCGGGGAGCTGGCCGAGGCGCACGATCACTTCGCCGCCGAGCGTGCCGCGCTGGCCGGAGCGGGGCGCCGCCCGCTGAGGGCGATCGTCGACTACGACGAAGCCATTGCGCTGGCCGCCGCGGGCCCTGCGCGCCACGCCGAGGCCAGCCAGCTGCTGGAGCTGGCGGCACGTGCTTTCGAGGAGTTGGGCATGGTCGGCTGGGAACAGCGCGCGCGGCGCCTGTTGGGCGACGGTCTCGAGGCAGCGGCCCAGCCCGGTGGCAGGCTTCACTTCACCTATCCGCGCGGGCTGTCGCGGCGGGAGGCCGACGTGATCAGGCTGGTCAGCAGCGGCTCATCTTTGGAAGATGCCGCGGCTGCACTCGAGCTCGACCCGGCCACGGCCCGACGTCACCTGGATGAGGCGTTGGGCAAGCTCGAGACGTCGCCAGAGGAGCTGCCTCGGCTCGCGCGCAGGCTCGGCCTCGGAGGTATCTAGCCGGTTCGGTCCGCGCGCTGGTCGGTCGAGCCGTGCCCATGACGGTGCGAAGCCTGGGCGCGCTGCAGCTCGCGGGCCAGGTCGGCCACGTTGACCAGGCGCTGCGTGCCGGCCTCCAGGTCGCGCAGCTGCACCTGGCCATCGGCCAGCTCGTCACCGATCACGACGGCGAAGTGCGCACCCTCCCGAGCAGCGCCCTCCAGCTGGCGGGCGAGCTTGCGCCTGCCCAGCTCGGCCGCGGCGGCGAGGCCTGCTGCCCGTAGTCGGGTAGCCATCTCGAGACGCAGGTCGGTTGCGTCCGGATCGGCGCCAACCACCACCGCCACGGGACCGGCCGCGTCCTGACCGGTGCGTGACTCGACCAACGCCGCTACCCTGTCGACACCGATGGCCAGGCCCACGCCCGGCGTGGGACGGCCGCCGAGCAGCTCGGCCAGGCCGTCGTAGCGTCCACCGCCCCCGAGCGCCTGCTGCTGGCCTTCGCGACCGGGGACGAAGTATTCGAAGGCCGTGCGGGTGTAGTAGTCAAGACCGCGCACTATGTTCGGCGCCTGACGGGGTTGAACGCCCAACCTCTCGAGATGGCTACGTACCGCGGCAAAGTGGCTCGCGCAGGCCGCGCACAGCTGGTCCGAGATTCGCGGCGCAGCGGCAAGCACCTCGCCCATCGCGGGATCCTTCGAATCGAGCACGCGCAGCGGGTTCTTCTCCAGGCGCGACCGCTCGAGCGCCGGCAGCCTGTCCTCCACACCGTGCAGATAAGCCACCAGCCGCTCGATGTACGCCGGTCGGCAGACGCCGTCGCCGATCGAGTTGAGCTGCACCTCGACGCCAGACGCGCCAGCCTCGAGCAGGAAGCGCAGGCCCAGCTCGATGACCTCGGCGTCGATGGCCGGTCCGGGGTCGCCGATCGCCTCGACGTTCCACTGCCAGAACTGTCGAAAACGGCCGGCCTGGGGTCGGTCGTAGCGGAACATCGGGCCGAAGGTCGCGAAGCGCACGGGCTGGGGCAGGGTGTGCATACCGTGTTCGACGTAGGCCCGGACGATCCCCGCCGTTGCCTCCGGCCGAAGCGCCCAGCGAGCATCGCCGTCCCCGCCGCTGACTCGGAAGAGCTCCTTCTCGACGACGTCTGTTGCGGCGCCGATGGCCCGCTCGAACACCGCCGCCTCCTCGAATATTGGCGTCTCGATCGGACGGTAGCCGTAACGACGAGCCAGGTCGGCGGCCAGCGCCCCGAGGCGCTGCCACTGGACCATCTGGCCGGGCAGGAGGTCGCGAGTCCCGCGCGGGGCCTGGTGCTTGGGCACCTGCGGAGTCTAAACGGCCGTCGGGTACAGGTAACGGGAGTCGGTCCAGCCGAGCCAGCCGTTCTCGGCCCGCACCAACAGCCAGTTGCCGTGATGCTCCATCACCTGCAGCGCCAGGCCCGGGACGAGCGCCCCTCGGCGCGGATCGTCGTAGGTCGGAGTGGCCCAGGCCCAGCCGCCGGTCGGCGCAACCCGCGCCTGCACCTTGAAGACGTCCGGCTCCGGCATCGCTCGGACGCGCTCGACCGTCTCCGCCGGCATGCCCAGCGCCTCGAGCACCCCGGGCACCCGCCACAGCTTGGTCCGGAGGTCATGACAAACAGCGCGACGGCGGCCGAGCTCGGCATGCTGCGGCGCGTGCAGCCGGTGCGAGGCGACGGCCAGGTCCAGCTGCGCCCGCTGGAGTCGAGCGAGCAGGCCTGCCGCGGCCGGGCCGGCCGCAGCCGCCACCCGCCTGACCGCCGCACGACGCCGCCCCGGATCACGCAGCAGCTCGATCTCCTCCGCCAGCAGCCCACCATGCGCCACCTCCGTCCGAAGAGCCTCGACCAGCGACGCATGCTCACGTGACCGGGACAGCCGCAGCAGGACCACCAGGCAGATGAAGAACGGCATGCCCTTGACGGTCATCGCCCCCAGGAAGCCGATCACGTCGCCGTCCTCGGGCCAGAGCCACGGCGCGTTCCAGAAGAAGTGAGCACCGATCGCCAGGCCCAACAGGCCGACGGCGACCAGCAGACGGCGACCGAGCGACCGCTCGCCGCCGCGCGTGACCAGGTAGGCAAAGCCAATCCCGGCCAGGCCGGTGAACAGGACGTGCCCGTACAGGCCCGCCGCGACGGTCCGCACGAAGAAACCAAACACCACGCCGCCGACATCACCGCCAAAGGCAGTCATGAAGTAACCGACGTCCTCGACAACGGCAAAGCCCAACCCGATCAACGCGCCATAGACGAAGCCGTCCATCAGGTCGTCGAGCTCATGCCGCGCGATCAGGAAGAGGACGGCCAGGCCCAGGTACTTGTAGATCTCCTCGACCAGCGGCGCCGTCAGTGCCGGGCTCCAGTACGCCGCCACTTCCGGCCCGGCCAGCCGAGTCACGACCACGCCCCAGATGCCGTTGTTGACGCCGGAAAACGGGATCGCCACAAGCGCGCCCCACAGAAAGGCGCCAACCATCAGCGAGGGCGGCTCTCGCTCGTACAGGTCCAGCCACAGCACGACCGCGACCACGGGCACGATGTACAGGCTGATCAGCACCCACGAGAGCACCCAGCCGGCGGGCGAGATGGCAATGAAGAGCAGCTGCTCCAACAGGAAGTAGAGCACTCCGGCGCCAACCAGGCCGAGCAGCAGCCAGAAGGCGGGCTTGCGCGGCTGGACCAGGCCGGTATGGGTCTGCCAACGCTGCCGTCCAGCAGGCACCAAGCCCGACGCACGGGGCGGCACCGGCGCCGGCGTGCCGACCGCGCTTGTGTCGGCGGAGCTCATGGGATCGTCGCTCCGGCCAACATCTGATCGATCTCGGGGCGGATCAGCTCGTAGCTGCCCACATCGGACCAGCTGACAGAGACGAGCACCACGCTCGAGCCTACGATGGCCACCACCTCGCCTTCGACCGGTACCGCAGCCAGCTCGGGCAGCGCGCCGGAGAACGCGAAGCGCCACCCGTTGCGACCGGGATGCACGTCGACTGCTTCGGTCTGGCCCAGGCTCACCAGCGAGCTCGTCGAGAGCTGACGGCGCAGCTCGTCCAGCTCGGCCTCAACCGAAGCGTCGCTCGTGTAGGCCAGCAGCGACCCGACCCCGCGCGTCAGCAGGACGCTGTCCTCCTCGCCGGTCGGAGCCTCGAAGCGCGACACGAAACTCCAGCTCAGCGGCGGCCGGATGCTCACCCCGGCCCCGATCACGACCGGCACCGCCGGGCGCTCGCTGAGGGCGTCGCTCGCCGCAACGCCGGCACCGACAATGGCGAACATGAGCAAGCCGATGGCAAACGTGGGCAGGCAGCCGCGCGGCTCCCGATCACGGCGCTCAGGCAAGGCGAACTCCTCCATCGGCCGGCCTGCCAGGGGCGCCGGCCGGGCCGCATTCTATGGTCGAACGCGCCATCGCCTGCTGGTGATCCCGTGGCTGCGCCGGCCCGCCCATCGGCTGCTGCTCGACAGCTGGCTGGCGATCACGATCGGGCCGCTGATGGTCGCCTGGCGCCCGCTTAATGAGATGGAGCTTGCCCACGAGCTGACCCACGTGCGCCAGTGGCGCCGCCACGGCCTGCGCTTCATCGCGCTGTATCTCCGCGCCTCGGCCGAAGCCGCTCGGCGAGGCGGCGACCGCTACCGCGACAACGCCTTCGAGATCGAGGCCCGCCGGGCAGCCGAAGCGGTCGCGATGCGCCGATCCGAGCCGGACTCCGGCTAGCCCGCGCCCAGGTCGCGTTGGACCGAGAAGACGTCCTTCAGCTGGCCGATGTGCGAGAGCACCTTGGCCAGCTGGGCCACAGACGACACCTGCAGGGTGGCCTGCACGGTCGCTGTCTGATCGGAGTTGACACGCACGTTGGCGGCGACGATGTTGACCTTGTTCTCGGCGACTACGTTGGTGATCTCGGACAAAAGCCCGGTTCGGTCGTAGGCCTCGACCCGGATGGCGATGGGATAGGTCTGAGTGACCTGGCCCTCCCACTCAACCTCGATCAGCCGGCCGATGTCACGCTCGTTGACCACCGTCGTGCAGGTCGGAAGGTGCACCGTCACGCCGCGCCCGCGGGTCACATAGCCGACGATCGGGTCGCCCGGGATCGGATGGCAGCACCGAGCGAAGCGGGTCATCAGGTCGCCGACGCCCTTGACTCGCACGCCACCCGTGCGCACCGGGGCGGGCGGGGCGATCTGTGGCAGCACGACCTCGTTTGTGTCGTCCGCGACCTCCATCCGGGTGACCACCGACTGGGCGCTGATGGCGCCGTAGCCGACGGCAGCAAAGAAGTCGTCGACGCTGGAGAACTTGTATTGCTCGGCAACCTCGGCGACCCGGTCGGTGCCAAGTCGCTCGAGCGAGGAGCGCGCCAGCCGGCGCAGCTCCCGGTCCAGCGCCTCGCGCCCGTGGACGATGTTCTCGTCACGTTGCTGGCGCTTGAACCACTGACGAATCTTCTCCTTGGCGTGGCCGGTCTGGACAATGTTCAGCCAGTCACGTGAGGGTCCGTGGGCCGCCTTGGTCGTGACGATCTCGACGATGTCACCGTTCTTGAGCTTGTAATCGAGCGGCACCAGACGGTTGTTGACCTTGGCCCCGATGCACGAGTGGCCGACATCGGTGTGAATTCGATAGGCGAAGTCGAGCGGCGTGGCGCCGGCCGGCAGGTCCTTCACGTCGCCGCGCGGCGTGAAGACGAAGACCTGGTCCTGGAAGATGTCGAGCTTGAGGCCCTCGACGAACTCGGTCGCGTCGGAAACCTCGCGCTGCCAGTCCATGAGCTGGCGGATCCAGGCCAGCTTGGCGTCGTACTCGCGGTCAGCGCGGCTGCTGGCATCCTTGTAGCGCCAGTGGGCGGCGACGCCGACCTCGCTGATGCGATGCATCGAGTGGGTGCGGATCTGCACCTCCAACGGCTTGCCATCGAGCGCCACGACGGCCGTGTGAAGGCTCTGGTAGCCATTCTGCTTCGGCATCGCGATGTAGTCGTCGAACTGGCCGGGAATCGGGCGCCAGAGGGCGTGGACGACGCCCAGTGCCGCATAGCAATCGTTCTTGTCGTCGACGAGGACGCGGATGGCGTGCACGTCATAGATCTCGGCCAGGTCCGCGCTCTTGCGCTGCATCTTCTTCCAGATGCTGTGGATGTGCTTTGGTCGGCCGGAGAGGTCGGCCTTGATCTGGTGCTCCTCGAGGGCCCGGCGGAGGACGGCCATCGCGCGGCGGACGTATGCCTCGCGCGACCGGCGGCGTGACTCGAGCTGGGAGGCGAGCAGCCTGTACTGCTGCGGCTCGAGGACCTTGAACGACAGGTCCTCCAGCTCCCACTTGATCTGCCAGATGCCCAGCCGCTCGGCCAGCGGCGCGTAGATCTCGGCCGTCTGCCGAGCGATGCGCTGCTGCTTGGCGGGCGGCAGCGCGGCAATCGTGCGCATGTTGTGCAGCCGGTCCGCCAGCTTGATCAGCACGACGCGGATGTCCTCCGCCATCGCCAGCAGCATCTTGCGGATGTTCTCCGCCTGCTGTTCCTCGTGGCTGCGCGCGCCGAACTTGCCCAGCTTGGTGACGCCGTCGACCAGGCGGGCGACCTCATCGCCGAACCGCTCCTCGATGTCGTGGAGTGAGTACTCGGTGTCTTCGGGTATGTCGTGCAGCAGGGCGGCCTGGATGGCAGCCGGATCGAGGCCGAGCTCAGCCAGCGTCTGGGCGACCGCCAGGGGATGGGTCACGTACGGCTCCCCGGAGGCCCGCTTCTGGATCGCGTGCGCCTCAACGGCAAACTCGAAGGCTCGGCGCACCGGCTCGATGTCGGCCTGCGGGTGGTGTGCCAGCAGCTCCTGCTCGACCTTTCGCTCGGCGGTCGTCAGGGCGCGCCGCGGATACGCCTGCGCAGGCTGCGCCGTCCGCTGACGGGCCCCGTTGCGCGCGGCAGTCGTTTCGCGGGAAGGCGTATCAATCGACATCTGCGATGCAGTGTAACTTGATGGTCGGCCCGCTCCGGCTGCCGGGTCGGGATCGGCTGACGCCGCTGTGGGCCAGCCTGGAGTGTCACGAGGGCCATGTTCGGCATTGATACCCGCCGCTCATTCGCGGCGCCCCTCGCCCCGCTCGCGCTCGCCCTCCTCCTGGTCGGCTGCGTAACGACGCCGCCCTCGCCGCCGCCGCTACCACCCGCCACCAGCCCGCCCGCCGCGACCGACCAGCTGCCCACGCCGACCAGCCAGCCGACCAGCACGGCTCACCCTTCACCCAGCCCGACCGCACCTGCGACGGCCAGTCCCACGCCGACTTCGCCGCCAAGCCCGTCGCCCAGCCCGACGGCCTCGCCTACGTCCACCGCGACGGCCGCGCCCTCACCGGCGGCGCACCACGCCGCCAGGCTGCAGCGTACGCTGGACAGACAGCGCGAGGCATACCTGATCCCCGGCCTGCATGCGGCCGTGCTCTTCCCCGATGGCACCCTGTGGACCGGCAGCTCGGGCCTGGCCCAGCTGGATGAAGGCGTTGCGGTCGGTGACGATACGCCCTTCGTCGTCGGGAGCATAAGCAAGACCTTCGTCGCCGCGCTGGTGATGCAGCTTGCCGAGGAGGGGGTCCTGTCGCTCGACGATCGGCTGTCGCGCTGGCTGCCCGACTATCCGGACGCGCAGAGCATCACGCTGCGCCAGCTGCTCGACCACTCCAGCGGCGTGTTCAACTACTTCGAGCACTTCACCTACCACCGGCGCGTATTCGGCCAGCCGTCGTACTCCTGGACGCCGCGCGAGATCGTGACTACCTTCCAGAGCGAGCCCTATTTCTCGCCGGGGACCGGCTACCACTATTCGAACACCGGTTACATCCTGCTCGGCATGGTCATCGAGGAGGCAACGGGCGGGACCCTCGGCGACGAGTACCGCGAGCGCTTCTTCGAGCCGCTGGGCCTGAGCCAGACCTTCTTCCAGGGCGACGGGCCGCCCCCATCGCGGGCTGCCCATGGGTACCTCATCGGCGACGCCGGGACGCGCCTGATCAGCGACGGCAGTGATTACCGCCCGACGACCTCGGCGGCGACCGTTGCCTGGGCAGCCGGAGCGGTCGTCTCCAGCGCCGGCGACCTCGCCACGTGGGGCGACGCTCTGTACGGCGGCTCGTTGCTCGATGATGAGTCGCTCGCCGAGATGGTCGACTTCACCTCGAACCGGTACGCCTTCGGTGCCTACGGGCTGGGCACCCGGACACGGCTGATCGAGGGACGGCGGGTGGTCGGACATACCGGCTCGCTGCGCGGCTTCGCAGCCGCGATGTGGCACTTCCAGGCAGAGGATCTGACCGTCGTCGTGCTGAGCAACCGGGGTCGTGTGGACGTCAACCCGATCGTCGACCGGCTGGCCGCGATCGCCCTGGAGTCGATCGGCTACTCGCGTCCGTAGCCCAGCTCGACCAAGGCCTCACGAGCAGCCTGCGCCTCGTCCCAGGGCATCGCCTCGTCGGCCATCTCGATCGTCGACTCGTGGCCCTTACCACAGAGCACGACGACGTCTCCCGGCCGAGCCGCCCCGAAGGCCTGATGGATCGCATCGCGCCTGTCGGGCACCAGCATCAGGTCCTGGTTCTGGCGCCGACCGACAGCCTCCGCGCCGGCCGCGATCTCGCGCAGGATCGTCATGCGGTCCTCGCCACGCGGATCCTCATCGGTCAGCACGATCAGCCGGCACCGCTCGCCGGCGACGCGGCCCATCATCGGACGCTTCAGCGTGTCGCGTTCGCCGGCCGATCCGAAGACGCAGACGAGGCCGCCTCCACCGGCTGCGGCCGACGGCGCCAGGTTGTCGAGCACCTTGGCCAGCGAGTCGGGCGTGTGGGCGTAGTCGACCACGACGGCGAACGGCTGGCCGACGTCGATGCGCTGCATCCGGCCGGGCACGCCCTCGAGCGACTCCAAGCCCGCCCGCATGGCCTCAGGGTCGAGCTGCAGCGCCTCCCCTACCGCCAGTGCGGCCATCGCGTTGTGGGCATTGAAGCGGCCGGCCATGCGCAGGCGCAGCTCACCTGCCCAGCGCGGCGTATCGATGCCCAGGATGAGGCCACCGGCCGTCTCGGCCAGGCGGGCAAGACGCACCTCGGCGTCGGCGGCGCCGTAGCCGATGACCGAGGCACCAGCCTGGCGGGCGGCGGCGGCGTATTCGCCCGCAACGGTGTCGTCGAGGTTGACCACGGCCCACTTCCCGAGGCCCTTCTCGGGATTGGAGTCGCCCACCGCCAGTCGCTCGAACAGGCTGCGCTTGGCCGCCTTATAGGCCTCGAACGTGCCGTGGAACTCGAGGTGCTCGTGGCTCAGGTTGGTCAGCACCGCGATGTCGTAGGCGACCTCAGCGACGCGCTGTTGAGCCAGGCCGTGCGACGTCGACTCGACCACCGCACAGCGGTCGCCGGCGTCCCTCATGGCTGCCAGCGACGCCTGCAGGACCGGCGCTTCGGGCGTCGTCGCCCGGCTGCCTCCGATGACACGGCCACCGGCGATCACGGTGACGGTGCTCAACAACCCGGTCGACCGGCCGCAAGCCTCGAGCATCCCCCGCAGCATGAAGCTGGTGCTGGTCTTGCCGTCCGTTCCGGTCACCCCGATGACCGTCATGGCGTGGCTGGGGAAGCCGTGCAGCCAGGCGGCCGACACGGCCAGCGCCGCACGGGCGTCGCTGACGACCATCTGCGGCACCTCCACTCCGACGATCACGCGCTCGCCGATCACCGCCTGGGCGCCCGCCGCCACGGCTGCCGCGGCGAAGTCGTGGCCGTCGACGCGCGCGCCAGCAACAGCCACGAAGAGAGACCCGGTTCTGGCGGCCCGCGAATCGAGCGTTACGTCGCGGATCGCCAGCGAGCCCTCGAACGCCGACGCCGCCGGAATGCCGCGCAGCAGCCCGCGCGCCTCCAGCAGTCGCACCAGCTCGCCGAGCGGGCGGGCCTGCGGGGTCACGCCGCGGATCCCGCGCGGCGGCGCATCGATCGAAGCAGGTCCAGCGTCTGGTGCAGCTCGGGGATGCGCAGCAGCCAGGAGTACAGCACGTAGGCCAGCGCGGCGGCTCCGCCGGCGGCGCCCAGCTGGACCACCTGCGCCAGCTTGCCCGGGTCGACACCGACATACAGCTCGCTCAGCCGCACGACCAGCAGCGCGACCAGCCCCGCGAGCACCGCGCCCAGCAGGTAGCCGGGGATCGGCCTCACCACCCTACCCAGGTCTGCCGCGGGAGTTCGGCGCCAGAGCAGCACGCTCAACACGATGGCTTCGAACCAGGCCCCCGTGGCCAGGCCCAGCGCAACGCCAGACAGGCCGAGAGTGCCGACCGTGGCCATCGCGACGGTGATGCTGACGATCACCTCCGAGACGGCGGTGATGACCGGCGTGCGCGTGTCCTGTCCGGCATAGAACGAGCGGGCCAGTACAACGACCAGCGAGTGACCGGCCAGGCCGATCAGCAGGAACGACAGGGTGTTGGCGGTGAGGTCCAGCGCCCGTTCGTCGAAGCCGAAGTCGAACAGCAGAGCCACGACCTGTCGGCGCAGCACGATACCGACCGCCGTGAAGAACAGCATCACGTAGAGCAGCAGCCGCATCGACCGCACCACAAGCGCGCCGAATTCGCGCAGCGAGCCGTTGGCGACCGCCCGCGACAGAGCGGGGAAGATGACCACTCCCAGCGGCATGGCGATGACGCCGAGCGGGATCTGGAGGATGGTAAAGGCGACGTTGTAGGCCGTAACCGCACCGACGCCGATGCCGGTCGCGAGCATGGTGTTGACCATGAAGGTGATCTGGCCGGCTCCCAGGCCGATCGCGCGCGGGGCCATCAGCAGCAGCGCCTGACGGGCGGCCTGGTCCCGGAGATCGATGTCCAGAGACAGCCGGAAGCGCTCACCGGCCAGCGAGGGAAGCTGCACCAGCAGGTGCAGCAGCGAGCCAATGACGGTGCCGACGGCGAGCGCTTCCACACCCATGAAGGGCGCCATGAAGACGGCGGCGACGATGATCGCCACGTTGTAGAAGATTGGCGCCATGGCGGCTGCGCCGAAACGGTGGCGTGCGTTGAGCACGCTCGAGGCGACCGCCCCGATCGCGAGCAGCACCGGCGAGAGGAGCATGATCCGGGTCAGCCGTACCGTGAGCTCCGTGTTGACCATGTCGAAGCCGGGCGTGACCAGCGGCACGATCTGGGGCGCGAAGATTGCCACCACCAGCGTCAGCCCGAGGAGTCCGACCATGAGCACGTTGAGCACCGTCGAAACGACTCGCCACGCCCGCGCCTCCTCGTCCTTGGCGAAGAGCCCGGCCAGGATCGGGATCAGCGCCGACGAGAGCGCACCGGCCGCGACAAGCTGAAAGAGCAGGTCGGGCACTCGGAATGCGGCGAAGTACGCGTCAAGGTCCGCACGCGCCCCGAAGATGTTGGTGATCACCACCAGACGGACCCAGCCCAGGACGCGCGACAGGAAGAAGGCGGCGGTGACGATCAGTCCCGCCTTGGCGATGGTCCGGCCGGTCATCTTCCGCTGGCGCGCTCGCTGCTGGCGGTAGAGCGTGGGTGCGCCTGGCTGTAGACCGCCCGCAGGCGCGATGGCGAGACATGCGTGTAGACCTGCGTCGTAGCCAGGCTGGAGTGCCCCAGCAGCTCCTGGACCACGCGCAGGTCGGCGCCGCCCTCGAGCAGATGACTGGCGAAGGAGTGGCGCAAAGTGTGAACCGACGCCCCCTCCGGCAGACCCGCCCGCAGCAGCAGCTGGTCGACGCGGTAGCGCAGCCCTCTGATCCCGAGCGGACCGCCACGCGCATTCAGAAAGAGGGTGCCGTCGTCTTCCGCCCTCGCCACTTCGCGGAGCGCCGGCCGCCCGGCGCCGAGGTACTCAGTCAGCGCGTCGCGGGCTGGAGCACCCAGTAGCCCGATCCGTTGCTTGCGGCCCTTGCCCAGGACCCGAACCTCTGCTCGCGCCAGGTCGAGATCGCTCAGCTTGAGGCCGGCCAACTCGCTGATGCGCAGGCCCGCGGCGTAGGCCGTCTCGACGATCGCCCGGTCACGCAGCGTCAAAGCGGCGCTGATCTCGGGTCGTGGCCCACGCACCTCGCCCGGATCGACGGCATCGAGCAGCGTCTCCACCTGATCCACGTTCAGCACCTTGGGCAGCCGGCGGGGCAAGCGCGGTGTCGCCAGTGAGGCGAGCGGGTCCACCTGCACCGCGCCAACCCGACGCGCGTGTCGGTAGAAGGAGCGGAGCGCCGCCAGCCGGCTGCTGATTGACGTCCGGGCGAGCCCTCTCCCCTGCAGCTCGGCCAGGTAGGCACGCAGCAGCCGACGGGGCGGCGCCCGCCAGTCACCGTCGCGCTCGTCCAGCCAGGCCAGGTACTGCTCGACGGCCGTCCGGTACGCACGCCGGGTATGGTCCGATGCGTCACGCGCGGCCAGGTTGCCGAGGAAGCCGTCGAGCGCCTCGGCGCCCTTCACTGGCTGGCGCCCCTCACGCGGCAGCCCGCCGCGGGCGCCGGCTGCCGTTGGCTCGACGGCCGCCACCGCCCTTTCTGGGCGATGCGAGGGCTGCGGGGTCGGGCTCCCCGCCCGCCAGCCGCTGGCCGGCCATCACGTCGCCCGGGGCGACGTCAATCGGGGCGCCGCAGCGGAGGCAGAGTGCCGCCTCGCCACGCTCGGCGACCGGCCCATCGTCTGCGTCATGCATCGCGCCGAGCGGTCGGTGCGAGGTCGTGAAGTCACACTTCGGGTAGCGAGAACACCCCCAGAAGACGTTGCCGGTCCGCCGCGCACGGCGTGCGACCAGATGGCCTTCGCCACACTTGACACAGCCGACCTCGAAGGGCAGCTGCTCTGGCGGCGGTGGTCCCGTCTTGTGGATGTAGCGGCAATCGGGATAGCGCGAGCAGCCGGCAAATGCACCGAAGCGACCACGCTTAGCCACCAGCGTGCCTTCGCCGCATTCGGGGCAGGTCTCGCCGACTCCCTCCACCGCCGGCGCCTCCTGCTCCTCGCCGGGCAGCGGCCGCGTGTCCTTGTGCTCGGGGTAGAGCGAGCAGGCCAGGAAGCGACCGTTGCGGCCGAGCCGGATGACCATCGGGTGGCCCTCCGAG
This sequence comes from Candidatus Limnocylindrales bacterium, assembly GCA_035540555.1. GTDB lineage: Bacteria > Chloroflexota > Limnocylindria > Limnocylindrales > CSP1-4 > JALYGJ01. Next base: position 82,112 of record DATLGJ010000033.1, read on the forward strand.
CAGATCTCGTCCGTCTCTTCGGTGGTGAAATCGCGCCTGCGCAGCTCACTGCCCTTCTCGGCAACCAGCGCCGAGAACGGCCCGTAGAAGTCGCGCAGCAGTGGCACCCACTCGCGCTGGCCACGCGCGACCTCGTCGAGCTCCTCCTCCATCCGGGCGGTGAACTCGACATCGACGAACTCGCCGAAGTGCTCGACCAGCAGGTCGGTAACGACCTCCCCGACCGGCTCCGGACGGAGGCGCCGCTCGACCACGCTGACATAACCCCGATCAACGATCGTCGAAATCGTCGCGGCGTAGGTGGAAGGTCGCCCGATGCCGTGCTCCTCGAGTGCCTTGATCAGCGAAGCCTCGGTGTAGCGGGGCGGCGGCTGGGTGAAGTGCTGGGTTGGCGTGACCGCCCCGACCGCGACGGGTTCACCTTCAGCCAGCGCCGGCAGGCGGCGCTCGGCCTCCTCTTCGGTGTCGTCGTCGGTGCCCTCCGTGTAGACCGCTGAGAAGCCGTCGAAGACGGTCCGCGTGGCGCTGGCGCGCAGCTCGTACTCAACTGCGGCGAGCTCTGCGGTGGTCGTCTCCAGCTCCTTGGGTGCCATCTGGCTGGCCAGGGCACGCTGCCAGATCAGCCGGTACAGCTTCTGCTCGTCGGCCGCCAGCTGCCCGGCCAGCGAGTCGGGATCGCGCAGGAACGATGTCGGTCGGATCGCTTCGTGCGCTTCCTGTGCCCCTTTCGCCCTGGACTTGTGAGTGCGCCCGCCGGCCACCACGTAGGGCACGCCGAAGCGCTGGCCGATGACCTTTCGCGCCTCCTCCATGGCGATCTTTGCCATCTGGGTCGAGTCCGTGCGCATGTAGGTGATCAGACCGACCGGTCCCTCTCCGGTGTCGACCCCCTCGTACAGGCTCTGAGCCGCGCGCATCGTCCGGCGCGGGTTGAAACCGAGCCGCCGGCTCGCCTCCTGCTGGAGAGTGCTGGTTGTGAAGGGCGGCGCGGGGTTTCGCTTCTGGCGTCGGCTGGAGACGGAGCTGACGGTGGCCTGGGCACCGCTGAGCGCGTCGACGTGCGCGGCGGCCGTCTCTCCATCGGCGATCTCCAGCGCTGCCCCGCGGTGACGCACGACGTCGGCGCTGAAGTCCTCGCCGGACCCGGTCGCGCAGGCCGCCTGGAGCGTCCAGTACTCGCGCGCGGTGAAAGCGCGGATCTCGCGCTCACGCTCGACAACCAGTCGAACCGCGACCGACTGGACCCGTCCAGCCGAAAGGCCGCCACGGACCTTGCGCCAGAGCAGCGGGCTCAACGTGTAGCCCACCAGCCGGTCCATGATGCGACGCGTCTGCTGGGCGTCGACCAGGTTGCGGTCGATCGTCCGGGGGCTCGCAAAAGCCTGCCTGATGGCGTCGGCGGTGATCTCGGAGAAGGTCACGCGATGGGTCTTTGCCGGAGCCACGCCGGCGGCCTCGGCCACGTGCCAGGCGATGGCTTCGCCCTCGCGATCGAGGTCCGTGGCGAGGTAGACGGCATCTGCGCGGCGGGCGGCCTTCTCGATTGTCGCGAGCTGCCGTCGGCGGTCCTCGTTGACGACGTACTGCGGGGCGAAATCGTGTTCGACATCGACCCCAAGCTGGTTCTTGCCCGGGTTCTCCGGGAGGTCGCGCACGTGCCCGTACGAGGCAAGCACGGTGTAGTCGGGCCCCAGGTAGCGCTCGATCGTGCGCGCCTTTGCCGGCGACTCAACGACCACCAGGTTTTTGGTCATGGTGAGCGAGTGTAGCAGCGGATCTTTGCCCATCCGCTCGCCCCCGGAGGGGGCGGACCGGGTCCGGCAAGCGTGCGTCCGGCCCGGCTGCGCCGGACGCTCAGAGCTGCCGGATGCGCGCCAGCAGGTCCTCGTCCGGCTCGAGCGGGCTGGCGTCGGCCGGGGGAATGACCTTCTTCGGCGACGATGCCTCGGCCGGCTGCGACGAGCCCGAACCCGCTCGGGTGCGCGACAGGCCGGTAGACGACTGACGGCCGGGAGCCGGTTCTTCCGCGGCCGCAATCGCATCGCGCGGCAGCTCGATGGCCATCACCTCTCGGAGGGGCAGGATGAACCACGATTCGGACGAATCGGCGAATGACGGGCGCTTGCCGTCGCGCGTGCGCAGGTTCGTCGCCAGGACCGTCATGTCCGACGGAGCGGGCAGCGCACGCAGGTCGGCCACCATCGGCAGTCGGCCGCTGAAGTAGATGACCGCGTTCTTGATCACCCCCGGATGGTGCCGTCACGCTCGAGCCGGGCGCTACGGTACTGACGTCCCAGCCGCGCCGGCACTCTGCAGCAGCGCGCCCGCGGGGAGGTAGGCAGGTCCGACCGGCCGCAGCCAGCCGCGCATCAGCAGGAGGGTGACCGCGCCGGCAACGGCCGCCGGTTCAAGGCCCGTCTCCTCGACCAGCCGGTCGAGGCCGGCGGGCGCCCTGCAGATGGCCGCGGCGACAGCCAGCTGGGCGCCGCTCAGCGTCGCCAGCGCGGTAGATCCTGGTTCGTCTCCCTCGCGTCGAGGAAGCTGCCGCCGGTTGCGCCAGGGCTCCAGGCGCCACACCTCGTCGAGTAGCGCGTCCAGGTCGGGCACGATCGTCGCCGGGCTGTCGTGCAGCAGCCGCAGCGATCCCATGGTGGCCCAGTCTCCGATCCGGCCCGGGGTGACGAGCACGGGACGACCAATGGTCAGGGCGTCGCCGGCGGTTATAAGTGCCCCACTCCTGGCGGGCGCCTCGACGACGATGGTCGCCGCGGCCAGAGCGGCGATGATCCGATTTCGGCGCGGGTATGTGCCACGACTCGGCCGGGTCGCAGGCAAATGCTCGCTGACGATCGCCCCGCCGGCATCCAGCACCGCTCGGCGCAGGTCCGCATGAGCTCGCGGCCCGGGGTGCAGGTGGCCACCGCCGATGATGCCGACGGTCGCCCCGCCGGCCTCGATCGTTGCGGCGTGTACCGCTCCATCGATGCCGACGGCCAGCCCGGAGACGACCACCGCACCCGCCTCGACCAGGCGCGTCGCAACCCTGGCCGCCAGCGCTCGCCCGTACGGGGTCGGACGGCGTGTGCCGACCACGGCGATTGAGTGCGTGTTGAGTGCGGCGGACCGATCCCCCTGCCCGAAGAGCACTGTTGGCGGCTCGTCCAGATCGCCCAACCGGGCGGGGAAGTCCGCGTCGAGAGGCGTCACCAGCCACAATCCCAGCCGGGCAACCTCCGTCCGAACGAGGTCCAGCTGCTCGGGCCAGCGCCGTAGCCGATCAGCCACCGGGGCGCTGACGGGGACTCGACGAACACCTGGCCGCTCGCTGCGCAGCCATGATTCGAGTGCTCCCGACGAGGCCGCCGCGAGGACGTCGGCAGGTCCGCCGAAGCGGCCCAACAAGCGGTTCAACGTCTCCCCACCGACTCCCACGGTGGTCGCCCGCACCACCCACGCCTCGCGCTCGCTTGGCTGGCCCATCGGTTCAGGCAGCCCGGCCGGAGCGAGCCTCGTCGCCCGGCTCGCGCAGGGCAGCGGCAGCAAGCACGTCGCTTTCCGAGACGGAGGCTCGATCGGCGAGGTCGGCGATGGTGCGCGCGACGCGCATGACGCGGTGAATGCCGCGAGCACTCATGCCGCCGACCTCGGCAAGATCGACGAGGCGAGCCGCCGTCGCCCGGTCGACTGCGCAGGCGTTCTGCACGAGACCGCCCGGCAGCATCGCATTGACGATGCCCGGAGCACGCCGGTGCTGGCGCGCACGGGCCTGCGCGATGCGCGCGGCGACCAGCGCACTGGATTCGGCCGAACGCCCGGACAGGAGCTCGGCGGGCCTGACCCGGGCCATGTCGATGCGCAGGTCGAGACGGTCGATGAACGGGCCGCTGACCCGTGCCACGTAACGATCGGCGTCGCCGGTCGGACATCGACAGGGCCGCTCATCGGTGCCCGCCTGACCGCATCGGCACCGGTTCATCGCGGCCACCAGCTGAAAGCGCGCCGGATAGCGAACGCGCCCGTTCGCCCGGGCGATGGTGATGACTCCCTCCTCGAGCGGCTCGCGCAGGGCATCGAGCACGTTTCGATCGAACTCCGCCAGCTCGTCGAGGAAGAGCACTCCGCGATGGGCGAGCGACGCTTCCCCGGGCATCAGCCCGGGTCCGCCGCCAACCAGCGCCGCATATGAGCTGGTGTGGTGAGGGGCTCGGAAAGGCCGGCGAGCGCTCGGTCCGGCCTGGGTGAGGATGCCCGCGACGCTTTCGATGACGGCAACCTCCAGCGCCTCGTCCTGGTGCAGCGGCGGCAGCAGCCCCGGAATGGCCCGTGCCAAAAGGGTCTTGCCTGCGCCGGGTGGGCCGACCATGAGCAGGTTGTGTCCGCCGGCCAGCGCGACCTCGACCGCCCAGCGAGCGTGCTGCTGGCCCCGAACCTCGGCCAGGTCGACCGGCTCGAGGGTTCCGGCGAGTCGCATCGAGCCGCTGTCGCGAGCCTGCGACACGACCACCGTCGGTCGTCGCCGGGCTCGGGCTGCGATACGCCCGCGCGGTCCAGCCACCAGCCGGGCGGCGTCGTCAAGGCCGGCCAGGCCGACCACGTGTACCCCGGTGACCATCTCGGCCTCGGCCACATTCTCGAGCGGCAGCCCGATTCGCCGGTGGCCGGCCCGCACGAGCGTGCTGACCATGGGCAGCGCCCCGGCAAGCGTGCGCAGCTCACCCGACAGGCCCAGCTCGCCGATCAGCGCCCACGGACCGCCGCCGTTGCGGATCTGGCCGGACGCGAGCAGGACGCCGACCGCGATGGCGAGGTCATACGCTGCGCCGCGCTTGCGCCGATCGGCCGGCGCAAGGTTGACGGTGATGCGGGAGGCGGGATACTCGAAGCCGCTGTTGCGGATGGCCGCACGAACCCGCTCGCGCGCTTCCGACAGCGCCGCGTCGGGCAGCCCGACGATGTTGCACGCGGGCAGGCCGGGCGCCACGTCGACCTCGACGCGGATCAGCTCACCGCGCAGCCCGTTGACGACAGCGGTGACCAGCGTTGCCAGCATCAGACGATGCTGGCCGGCGGGTCTCAGCGCCGGCTGCGCGCCCGCTTATGCGCCGCTCACCGAGTCAGCCGGTGACAGCGACCAGCTTCTTGGCCTGCTTCGGCGTCTTCGTCGCGGGCTGCGCGGCAACCGCCTGGGCAAGCTCCCGGACTGCCTTGCCGATGGGCGAGTCCGCCTGGTTGAGCATGAACGGCGTGCCGTTGTTCAACGCCGAGATCGCGGTCCGGTAGTCATTCACCACCTGGTGGACGATGGGGCGGCGCAGGACCGACTCGGCTGACTTGACGCTGATCCCGGTGAACGCCTTGTTGCGATTCATGACCAGCTCCATACGCTCCGGGGGCACACCGATCTGGCCCATGGTCTCGAGCAGCAACCGGACGTTCTTGATGCACGACAGGTCGGCCGTCAGCGTGACCAGCAGCGTATCCGCCGCGCCGATGACGTCGAGCGCGTTGTCATCCAACCGCTGGTCCAGGTCGACCACCACGTAGTCGTACTTTGAGCGCAGCACCTCGATCACCTGCAGCAGGTGGTGCTGCTCGGCGCTGACAAGCTCGGCTGATTCGGGCTTGGTCGGGGCAAGCATCAGGTCGACGCCCGACTCGTGCGCGACCAGCACCTTGCTGATGACATCCGCGTCGATGGCGGTGGCAGTGCAGGCATCAACGATCGAGCGCTTGTCGTTACCCAGGTCGAGAAAGACCCGGTGGTCCCCGAACTGCAGGTTGCCGTCGACCAGCGCCACCGCCCGGTTGGTCTGGCGTCGGAGTGCGATGGCCGTGTTGATGGCCAGGGTGGTCGTGCCGACCCCGCCCTTGGCGCCGTAGAACGCGACCAGCCGTCCCAGGGCATCGCCGCTGCTGCCGAAACCGAGGCCTCCGCCGTGCCGGACCAGCAGGGCTCTTACGCGGGCCGTCAGCTCGTGGGGATGGATCGGCGCAGGCACGTAGTCGTCGGCGCCCGCGCGCAGGGCCTGGATCTTGGAGGGCATCTCGCCCGGCCCGGTCAGGACCAGCGGCATGCGGCGCCCGCCGGTTTCCTCGTCCCGGATTCGCCTGACGAGGTCGAAGCCGTTCACGCCGGGCAGGCCAACGTCAGCGACCATCAGGTCCAGCCCGCCCTCGTTCCAGCTGCGGAGCGCGTCGGCACCCTGGCCGGCGGTGACCACCTCGTGGCCCTCGCGGCGCAGTGCCGCCTCGGCGACGCGGGCGGTGGGCTCAGCTGCGGCGAGGAGGATGCGGGCGGGCATGGCTCTCCAATTGAACAACGCCTGTCGAGAGGATCACGGTGCCGATCCTAAGCGGGCAGAACCGGCCTCACCCACACCGCAGTGGTACTCCCCGCGTCGAGCCGGATGGGCCATGGCGGGGAGTACCGCCGGTGGGGACGGGGGTCTACTGCTCCGCGCCGGCGCGCAGGCCGCGGTCCGTGTACCCGGTAATTCGGTTGGCCAGCTCGACGAACTCGACCGGGATGACGAACTTCGTCGCCGGCCCCTGGCCCAGCGCCTTGAGTGACTCGAGGTACTGGAGTGTCATCGTCTTCTCGTCGACCTGGCGGGCAGCCGCGAAGATCCGCTCGAGCGCCTGGCCAAAGCCTTCGGCCTCCAGGATCTCCGACTGGCGCTTGCCCTCGGCGCGCAGGATGGCAGCCTGCTTCTCGCCCTCTGCGACGTTGATGTTGGCCTGGCGCGCACCTTCCGATTCGGTGATCACGGCGCGGCGATTGCGCTCGGCCGAGAGCATCCGATTCATGGCGTCCTGGACGTCGCGCGGCGGGATGATCTCGCGGATCTCGACGGTGGTCACCTTGCCGCCCCAGCGCTCGGTCTGCTCGTCCAGCTTCGCGCGCAGGACCTCGTTGATCTGATCGCGCTTGGACAGCACGTCGTCGAGCATGATGTCGCCGATGACGGCGCGCAGCGTGGTGGTGGCGATGCCCTGCAGCGCGCCGGCGAAGTTCTGCACGTTCACCTCGCTGCGCAGCGGGTCGACGATGTACCAGTAGATCAGGAAGTCGATGTTGATCGGGGCGTTGTCCTTGGTGATCGTCGTCTGGCTGGGGACCTCGATGAACTTTTCGCGAATGTCCACCTTGACGGGCCGGTCGACGACGGGGATGAGGAACCGCAGACCGGGCTCACGAACGAGGTTGGGGCCGGTCCGGCCCAGCCGGAAGATGACCAGCCGCTCGTACTGCTGTACGACCCGCACCGACAGGTAAAGCACGATCAGCGCAAAGACGACGATCGCCACCAGGACCGAGATGGCAACCGTATCCATGATTGGCATTGCTGCTCCTTCCTTAGCGGGCGGGCGCGCCCGACGTGTCGGCAGGCTCGACGACGAGGGTTAGCCCATCGCGCCCGACCACTTTGACATGAACGCCGCGCTGGATCGGCCGGTCATCGGCGCTGCGCGCGGTCCACTCCTCGCCCCCAGCATAGACAGAGCCGATCGGCACCAGCGGTCTACGAACCTCGCCCACCGTGTCAGGCGCTAGCCCGGAGCCGATAAGCCCATCCCCGGCCAGCGACATCTGGCGCGACCGCACGATGGCAAAGAGGATCACGATCATGAAGCCCGCGGTCAGGACGGTCATCGTGACGATGACCGGGATGGCTACCGATACGTCGGGAGCCGCGGGCGTCCCGGGTTCGGTGTACAGCGCGGCCGCGCCCAGGGCGAAGCAGACGATGCCGGCGATCGTCAGCAACCCGTGGCTGGTGACGCTGAACTCGAGCACGAACAGCACTATGGCCAGGGCGATCAACAGCAGGCCGGCGATGTTGAGCGGCAGGCTGCCGAAGCCGATGAAGGCGAGGATGATCGAGATCCCACCGAGGATGCCGGTCACGAAGTTGGGGTTCTGCAGCTCAAAGATGATCCCGTAGAAGCCGACCGTGAAGAGGATGAAGGCGATGTTTGGGTCGGACAGCAGGTGCAGAAATGACTGCAGCGGGTTCATCGGCAGCTCCTCGACTGAGGCGCCCGCCAACGCAAGCGTGACCGGCTCGCCCTGGACCTGGACGGTTCGGCCGTCGGCGAAGGCAAGGACGTCCGCGATCGTCGCCGCGACGCCGTCCACACCGTTCTCCGCGACGGCCTCGCTGGCCGTGTAGGAGCGCGCCTCGGTAACCGTCAGCAGGGCCCAGTCGACGTTGCGCTCGCGCAGCTCGCCGATGCCGCGCAGCAGGGCCAGCGTGTCCTGCATGACCTTTTCGCCGAGGGCACCCTCGATGTCCTGGCCCTCACCCGTGATCGGCGTCGCGGCGCCGATGTTGGTCCCCGGCGCCATCAGCGCCACGTGCCCCGCCATCGTGATGAACGTGCCCGCGCTGGCTGCCCGACCGCCTGACGGCGCGACCCAGACGATCGTCGGCAGGGGCGCCTCCAGCACCGTCTCGACGATGTTCCGCGTGGCGTCCAGCGAGCCGCCGGGCGTGTTGAGCCTGATGACCACCGCCGAGCGGCCTTCCCGTTCGGCCTTGGCCAGACCCTCGCGCAGGTAGCCGGCCATGACGTGGTCGACGATGCCGGTCGTCGGCATGACGTAGACGCTCGCGCCGCCGCTGCCGGTCTGGCCGAAGACGCTGCCCACCAGTACGGCCGACAGCCCCACGGCCATCAGCAGGCTGGCCACGTGCCGGAGCGGGTGACGTAGCAGCGACGAGCGGAGGCGGGAAGCGATCATCTGTTCGCAAGGATTATCCCACCCCCGGCTCGCGGCTCCCTTCGATGTGTTCGAAGAGCAGCGCACTCCACGTTTCCAGGCGGTCGGCGACGGCGCGTACCTCGGCCCGCCGGGCAAAGGCACCACTCAGCTTGTCGGTCTCGCGGATGGTCACCCGCCGCCCGGCGGCATCGGCTGCATAGACCAGTCCGAGGTGTACCGCGCCGACCGGATTCTCGTCGTCGTTGAGGACGCCCAGGGGCTCGAAGGCAGGGTGGAAATCGGCCGCCATCTCCTCCTGCCACTCGCGCATGAGCGCCGGAAGGACCCCGCCGTCGCCCGGGTTGACGTGGCCGCCGATGCCGATCGAGTACCGCTCGAACAGCCGGCTGTCACCACCGGCTCGGGTCCGGTGCATCAGGAAGAGCCGCTCGCCGTCACGCAGGAGCAGGTAAGGGATGATCTGTTTCCAGGACGGGTCCTGCTCCGCCTCGCCGCGCGGACGAAAGGTGGCCAGGCCACCGACCGCCGCCAGGTATGGCTGCAGATCCGTCGCGCGCACCCCGCGCCAACCCAGGCCCCCGGGTACGTCGTCCCTGGCAAGCCCCAGGACCATCTCGTCCTCGCGGCTCACTCAGCACTCCGCCGCTACGACGCCGACTGACGAGACGCTCAGGCGGGAACCGCCTCGCGCTCACCTTCGGGCGAGCCTGGCGAGAAGCCGAAGTCTTCCAGCTGGCCCGCAATGTACGACTCATATGCGCTCAGGTCGAAGTGGCCGTGGCCCGAGAGATTGAACAGGATCACCTTTGCGCGGCCCTCGTCACGAGCCCGCATTGCCTCGTCGATCGCCGCCCGGATGGCGTGGTTTGCCTCGGGCGCGGGAACGATGCCCTCGGTTCGCGCGAAGTGTAGGCCGGCCTCGAACGACGCCCGCTGATGGACGGCGCGTGCCTCGACAAGCCCCTGGTCGACGAGCAGGCTGACCAGCGGGGCCATGCCGTGGTAGCGCAGCCCGCCGGCGTGAATGGGCGGCGGCACGTATTGGTGGCCGAGCGTGTGCATCTTGACCAGCGGGGTCATCTGGCCGGTATCGCCGAAGTCGTAGCGGTACTCCCCGCGGGTAAGCGTGGGCGCAGCCTCCGGCTCGACGGCGATCACCTGGTAATTTGCTTCGCCCCGCAGCTGGCGCCCCAGGAATGGGAAGGCCAGCCCGGCAAAGTTCGAGCCGCCGCCGACGCAGCCGATGACGATGTCCGGATCCTCACCGGCCATCTCCATCTGCTCGATGGCCTCCAGGCCTATCACCGTCTGGTGGAGCAGGACATGGTTGAGCACGGAGCCGAGGGAGTAGCGCGTGCCCTCGTGCGTGACCGTGTGCTCGACCGCCTCGCTGATGGCGATGCCGAGCGACCCGGGGTTGGCAGGCTCGTCGGCCAGGATCCGCCGGCCGTACTCCGTGTCCGGGCTCGGGCTGGGCACGACCTGCGCGCCGTAGGTCTCCATCAGGATCCGGCGATAGGGCTTCTGGTCGTAGCTGGCTCGCACCATGTAGACCTTTACCTCGATCCCGAAGAGCGACCCGGCGAATGCAAGCGCGGAGCCCCACTGGCCAGCGCCCGTCTCGGTGGCCAGCCGCCGTATGCCGGCCTGGCTGTTGTAGAAGGCCTGGGCGATGGCGGTGTTCGGCTTGTGGCTGCCGGCCGGGCTGGTGCCCTCGTACTTGTAGTAGATGTGGGCCGGTGTATCGAGCGCCTTCTCGAGCCTTCGAGCGCGGACCAGAGGCGAAGGGCGGTAGAGGGCGTACGCCTGGCGGACAGGCTCTGGGATCTCGATGTCGCGCTCGCTGCTGACCTCCTGCAGGATCAGCTCCATCGGAAACAGCGGTGCCAGGTCTTCCGGCCCGACCGGCTGGCCGGTGGCGGGGTGCATGACCGGCGCCGGCGGAACCGGAAGGTCGGCGGCGATGTTGTAGTAGGTCCGCGGGATGCGGTCATCGGCCAGCGTGAAACGTGTTCGGTCAAGCGTCATCGGGTGCCCTCCTCGAGCCCGGCCATATCTGCTGGGCGGCAACCATACGTCAAAGGCCGCCCAGCGGGTGACGGCTCAGCGCCTCGTAGCGCGAGCCGCCGTGGCCGGTGTGACTGCGAAACAGGACGACGTTGTCGATCGGCCAGCCCAGACCGTCGCCTACAGACCCGGCGCGGAGATCGGACAGCAGCTGCCGGTCGATCCCCCGGGCGAGCGTCAGATGGGGGCGCGGCGCCACGTCCCTGAAGGCGCTCGCGCCGATCGCCTCGTCCAGCGCATGCGAGAGCCGGGCCGCCTCGTCGTACCCGTCGGCGACGCGCAGCCAGGCCACCCCTCCGCCGCGCCGACGCTCGGTGAAGCCATCGCCGCCGCCCATCGTGACGGCGAACGGCCGCCAGGAAGCGGCCACCCGGGCGACAGCAGCATCGATGCGGCCCACCTCCACCACGGGCAGGCTGCCCAGGAAGACGAGCGTCAGGTGGAGCTGGTCGGGTCGGGTCCAGCGCGCCGAGGGGTGCGTCTGGCGCAGATCATTCGTGGCGCGCATCACGCGCTGCGCGTCGGCATCGCTGAGGTCGGCCGCGACGAACAGTCGCCAGCGCTCGTCCTCTCGGCCTGCCGAGCCGCCGGAGGTCAGCTGGCCGCCCTGGCCGCGGGCCGCTCGAGCCCGAGATTCTCGAGCAGCTCGTACAGGTCGCGGACGATGGCCAGGTCGGGCTCGCCGCGCTCGTGTCTGGTCTGCTCCGGCTCCTTGCCGCTGCGGTCGATCAGCACGGGATGTATGCCCACGCGCCGCGCCCCGAGCACGTCTGCAGCATACGAATCGCCCACGTGCATCGCGTCCTCTGGTGACACCGCCATCCGCTGGAGGGCCAGCCGGAAGATGCCCTCATGCGGTTTCTGGAAGCCGACTCGAGCACTGACCACCAGCGTTTCGAAGTGGCGCGCCAGCTCGAGGTCATGGATGAGCTCCGGACCGCCCCAGACCCAGTTGCTGATCACGGCCAAACGCAGCCCGGCCTGCCGCATGGCCGTCACCGCCGGCTCGACATCGGGGTAGACGTACCACGCCGCGCGCCGAGCGAACGCCGCCTCGATGGCGCGGAAGACCTCATCCGACAGGTCGGGATAGCCGAGCCGGCCCAGCACCATCGAGTCGAACTCCTTGATCCGGGCGAAGGACTCCTCCTCGGTCGGATCGAAGGGCTCCTCGCTCAGCCACCAGCCGCCCTTGCTCGTCTCGGCCAGCAGCACCTGCTCGAGCTCCGCCTCCGTGACCTCGATGCCGCAGTCGAACAATCCCTGCCGATACACCGCGGCCCAGGATGGATGGGCACGGACGAGGGTGTCGCCGACGTCGAGGAAGACGACCTTGGGTCGCAGGGATTGGCTCACGAGCAGCCAGTCTAATGCTGGCCATGCTCAGTCGTTGTAGAGCCGCTCCTCGATCAGCTTCTCCTGCACCGCGCGACCGGTCGGGTCGAAGCAGGCGTGCGCGAAGTGCTTCTGGAACTCGAGGTCGATGCTGTGCTGGCCGCTGCGGTTCTTCTCGACGGTGAGCACGATCCAGTCGCGAAACCGCTGCGCCTGGTAGGGGTTGAACTCGATGTTCACCTTCGCGACGATGTTGTACTTCTCATTGAGGATCAGGATCACGTCCGCCTCGTAGTTGATGGCCGACGATCCGCGCAGGTGGTGGTTGCGCAGGCGCGACGCCTTGAGGCCTTCCTTGTCGGCCGCCACGATGCTGACGACGGCAACCCCCTGCGTCAGCGCGATGTCCTTCAGGCCGTTGACCACGGCCGTGACCCGCTCCGTCTCGTTGGGCGGGTCGGGCATCACCGGCACCTTCTGCAGGTAATCGACGAAGAGGACCAGTGGACGGTCCGGGGCGGCCCGACGATGCGCTTCCACGAGCCGGCGCATGTTGTCGATGGTGCTCAGGGTCTGCGAGCCACGCATCATGAAGAGGCTCTGGCCGTAGCGTCCGATGCGCTCTAGCGGGACGCGCAGGCGCGGGTTCCCGGCGAGGTCCGCCGCCTGGCCCGCTCCCTGCGCCATCCAGGTGGCCAGGATCTCGCGCCGGACGTCATTGAGCTTGATCGCACCGTTTGGTGTAGGTAGCGAGTCGATCGCCGACTCCAGCGCGATGAGCCGATTCAAGAGGTACTCGTCGTCATGCTCGAAGCAGATGTACAGGACGTTGGCCTGGCCGCCGAGGGCGATGTTGCGCGCGATTTGCAGCGACAGCGTCGTCTTGCCCGTGCCCTGCGCCCCGCCGATGAGGATCAACTCTCCGCCGCGGATGCCGCCGCCGAGCGCCTTGTCGAGCGGCGTCATGCCCAGGCCGATGGGCTGGTAGTCGCCGATACGGCCGCTGGTGACCGTCTCATCGAGCCCGGTCAGCACATCAAGCGCCGAGCGGGGGCGCAGCTGCTGTCCGTCGATCTCCAGCTCCCACTCGAGCCCGTGGCCTGCCGCCGGCAGGGCAGCCGGGGCTGAGCCCGCCGGAGGCAGCGGCGCGCGCATCCCGGGGCCGCCAGCGAGACCGTCGGAAGCCGCGTGTTGTCCAGCTGCGTCGTCCGGCGCTCCACCGCCGAAGACCGACTGGCCGGCCGGACGATCCCACTGCGTGCTCAAGATCCCCTCCTGTGGACGATGCCGCGACCGAGCCTACCACCGCCGACCAGCCCACCGACCCCCGCCGAACCTCCCAAGACCTTTCGTCCAGAGGTCCGGCAGGGGATCAGAGCCCGAGCGACGCCAGCTGCCGCCAATAGCGCACGACGGTCCGCAGCCCACCCTCATAGTTGGCCAGATACATGACTTCGTTGGGGGCATGTGCCCGATCATCCGGGTTGGTGAACCCGAGCAGCACGATGGGCAGCCCCAGCTTCTCGGCGAACGACGCAACAGCCGGGATGGAACCACCTTCGCGCAGGTAGACCGGCGGCTCCCCGAACACCTCTTCCAGGCAACGGGCGGCGGCCATGGTCGCGGGGTGATCGATCGAGGCCAGGCTCCACATGCCCGCGCTGAGCTGGCTGATGCTCACCTCCACCCCGGCGGGCGCGACGGTTCGAACGTGGTCGCGCAGGCGCTCGAAGGTGCGCTGCGGATCCATGTCAGCCACCAACCGGCAGCTGATCTTGGCGTGCGCGTGGGCCGGGATGATGGTCTTGCTGCCCTCGTCCTGGAAGCCGCCCCAGATGCCGTTCACGTCCAGCGTGGGCCGGGCCCCACGGCGTTCGAGCGGCGAGAAGGCCGGCTCGCCGACCAGCTCGCGCAGGCCGTGCTCTGCGCGGAACTCCGACTCATCGAAGGGCAGGCGCGCCAGCTCCGCGCGCTCGGTATCGGTCAGTGGCCGCACCTCGTCGTAAAAGCCGGGAATGGTGATCGTTCCGTCCATCGACTTCATCGACGCGATGATCGCCGCCAGTGCGTTGGCCGGGTTCTGTACGTTTCCCCCGTACGTTCCTGAGTGCAGGTCAACCTGCGGGCCGACGACGTCGATCTGGGTGTAGAGCAGCCCGCGCAGGCCGATCGTGATCGCCGGGCGGTTGCCTTCATAGAAGCTGGTGTCACTGACGACGACGAGGTCGGCCGCCAGGCGCTCCCGGTTCGCGTCCAGCCAGGCATCGAAGTTCTCGGAGCCCGACTCCTCCTCGCCTTCGAACACTACCTTGAGGTTGACCGGCAGCCCGCCGCCGGCCTCGAGCCACGCACGCGCCGCCCAGAGGTGCAGGTGCACCTGGCCCTTGTCGTCGGCGGCACCGCGGGCGTATACCCTGCCCTCCTCGACGCGCGGCTCAAATGGCGGCCTGACCCACAGGTCCAGGGGGTCTACCGGCTGCACGTCGTAGTGGCCGTAGACGATCACCGTCGGCGCGCCGGGCGCGCCGAGCCACTCGCCATAGACGATCGGGTGGCCGGGCGTCGGCTCGGCGCCAGCCGTGAAGCCGATCGAGTTCAGGCGCTCGACCAGAAAGGCTGCCGCCCTGGCCGTATCCGCATCGTGATCGGACAGCGCGCCGATGCTGGGGATGCGCAGGAAGTCGACGTAGTCGGCAAGGCGCTCGTCGGCCGTGCGCTCCAGGAACTCATCGATCGCGCCGATCGTCTCGCCGTCGTCCATGCTCGCCTCCCGTCTCATGCCCGCCAGCCGCCCAGCGCCAGGAGGTCCTGCACCGGCCTGGCTTCGCGCCGGATCACGTGGACGTTAACCCAGCCATCGGTTGCGTCCGGCCAGTCAGCGCGGATGCGGCGGCTGTGGATCAGCCAGCCATCGGCGGCCACGATGTCGAGGAAGCGCTGTGCCGTCCGGCGAACAGGCTCAGCCAGCCATAGCGAGCCGCCGGGCGCAAGGAGACGATCGATGACGTCCTTCAGCGGCTGTATGTCACGGTACTCGTACAGAACATCGGCGGCCAGTATCAGCCCGATCGGCGGGTGCCGGCCAAGTACCTGCTGGACCTGCTCGTCGTCGCGCCAGTTGAAGCAGATCGAGCCCGGCGCGCGGCCGCTGTTGAGCAGCCCGTTGAGGCGGCAGAAGGCCAGCGGCAGCAGCGCGTAGTCGGCGGTGACGAGCCGGGCACCTTCCTCGAGCGCCGCGATCGCCGTGACGCCGAGCCCGGCGCCCAGCTCCAGCACCTGTTGGCCACGCAGCTCGCGGGCGCGCTCCACGGCGACGTCGGCGAGCGCCACGCCGCTCGGCCAAACCTTCGCCCAGTACGGCATCTGTCGTTCGGGATCTTGCCGGGCCTGCTCGAACAGGCTGTCCCGCCCCTCCCCGCTGGGTCGCGCGATGGCGTATCGGCGGCCGCTGACGGGAAGCGCGACGTCGACCAGCTCGATCTCGACCTGGCGCTCGACCCACGCTGCCAGGCGAGAAGCGCGCGTTGCGGCAGGCTGCGGTTCGAAGGCACGCGGTGGCGGGTCGGCGTCCCAGGAGAACTGCTGCACCTGGTGGCGCATGGCGCGCAGCGAGTGCCGGTCGAGGCCGAGGATGGCCAGGCCGAGGAAAGCACCGACCGCCGCCAGGACGACCAGCGGGCCACCGACGCCGACGGGCTCGGTGCCGAGCGCGAGGACGCACAGGACGCCAGCCAGCTGGCCGACGAGCAGGGCGACCAGCACCCTGGTCATCCGCTCAGCCGAGCCCGCCTCGGCCCGGCGAGCCGCGATCAGCTGCTCGGCATCGAGGCTCACCGCCAGCGCGCCGACGGCCGGGAGCACGAGCAGGCCGACCAGCCACGGAGCGAGCAGTACCGTGACCCCCGCGGCAACCGACAACGCGCCGACCAGCGCCACGACCGGCAGCACGGCGGGCAGCCGGGAACGCAGGCGAATGACCGGCAGCGGGGCGAGGGCGCCGGCCGCGACGAGCGCAAGGGCGATGCCGGTCAGAGCTGGGTTCAGGCCCGCCACCGCCCCAACCAGCTGCGGCAGCCAGGCGTACAGGGCTGCGAGCAGCAGGCCGGTCACGAAGGCGGCGATCAGATAGCTCGAGGTACGCGGCTGGACCAGCGGTCGGAAGCGATGCTGACCGGCCTTCTCCGCGGCCCGGACCGGCCCATCGTCAGCGTGCTCGGATCGGCTCTGTTGTCCGGCCCCACTCGGATCGTGGTCCGGTGCCTGGGCCCCGGACGGGCCGGGGGACCGACCGCGCGCTGCCCAACCGACGACCAGCACGGCCAGCCCGATCCAGGCTCCCACGGCGGGCGACACGAGGAGCACGGGCGTCGCCGCGGCTGCGCCGACCACGGCGCCCCAACGGGAAGCGCGGTGGTCCTCGGCGGGATGGACGGAAGGAGCACGCCACCGGGCAGCGGCCATCAGCCCCGGTCCGGTTGCCGCCACGAGAAGGACACAGGCGAGCTGCCAAAGAAGATCGGCCGGGCCGCGCACCAGCAGAAGGCCGATCACGGCCATGGCAAGGACGATGCCAGTCAGGTGGACGGCCACACCAGGCAGCCGGGGAAGGGCCAGCAGTGCAGCTCGCCGCAGCAGCAGCCACGCACCCACCGCCAGTGCGGTCCGGGAAGGATCCAGGCTCAGCTGCCAGGCGGCTACCAGCAACCAGGCGAACAGGAACGATGAC
This sequence comes from Candidatus Limnocylindrales bacterium, assembly GCA_035540555.1. Taxonomy (GTDB): domain Bacteria; phylum Chloroflexota; class Limnocylindria; order Limnocylindrales; family CSP1-4; genus JALYGJ01. The sequence goes on from DATLGJ010000033.1 coordinate 98,968, forward strand.
CCTGCCGACTCGAGCAGTGGCCCGATGTGTAGACCGGTCCGCAGCCGGTCAGTCGGCTGGCGCGCCAACAGAAAGGCCGAAGTGGTGTGGGCTCGAGATCGGCGTGCCTGCTAGGCGGGCTGAGGTGAGGGCGTCGGTGCGGTCGAGGGGGGCGGCGGTGCGTCGGGATCCGGCCTGTTCAATGGCCCGCCCAACGGCGCCGGCGTGATGTGGGTGTCCTTCTTTGCGTCGGGGATGTCGGCGAACATCTTCTCGAACTCGTCCTGCTCGATCGTCTCCTCGGCAACGAGGCGCTCGGCCAGCTCGACCAAACGGTCCTTGTAGGTCGTCAGGACGTCGACCGCCCGAGCGTAGGCGCGGTCGATGATCGCGCGAACCTCCTCATCGATCTGCTTGGCAACATCGTCCGAGTAGTTGCGCTGCTCGCCGATCTCACGGCCCAGGAAGACGAGCTCGTCGCGCTTGCCGAAGGCGAGCGGGCCCAGCTTCTCGCTCATTCCGAACTCGGTCACCATGCGGCGGGCAAGCGAGGTCGCTTTCTCGATGTCGTTCGAGGAGCCGGTGGTGGTATCGCCGAAGATCAGCTTCTCGGCAACGTTGCCGCCGAGCATGCCGGCGATCTTGTCCTCGAACTCGCTCTTGGACTGCAGGTACCGGTCCTCGGTCGGCAGGCCCATCGTGTAGCCGAGCGCCATGCCGCGGCTGATGATGCTGACCTTGGCGACGGGATCCGTCTTGGGCAGCACGCGCTGGACGATCGCGTGGCCGCCCTCGTGATAGGCGATGATCGCCTTCTCGGCGTCGCTGATGACCCGGCTCTTGCGCTCCGGGCCGGCCACGACGCGCTCCAGCGCCTCGCTGAACTCGGGCGTGCTGATCACCTTCTTGTTGCGCCTTGCGGCCAGGATCGCTGCTTCGTTGACCAGGTTCGCAAGGTCCGCACCGCTGAAGCCCGGCGACTGGCGGGCGATGGTCTGAAGGTCGATCGCCTTGTCGAGCGGCTTGCCCTTGATGTGGACCTTGAGGATCTCGAGCCGACCCTTCATGTCCGGCCGGTCGAGGATGACCTGGCGGTCGAAGCGGCCGGGCCGGAGCAGGGCAGGATCGAGCACATCGGGCCGGTTGGTGGCGGCGACCACGATCACGTTGGTGTTCGTGTCGAAGCCGTCCATCTCGACCAGGATCTGGTTGAGCGTTTGCTCGCGCTCATCATGTGAGCCGCCCAGACCGGCACCGCGCTGGCGTCCCACCGCATCGATCTCGTCGACGAAGACGATGCACGGGCTGTTGCGCTTGGCCTGGTCGAAGAGGTCGCGTACCCGGGATGCGCCGACGCCGACGAACATCTCTACGAACTCGGAGCCGGAGATGCTGAAGAAGGGCACGCCCGCCTCGCCGGCCACCGCTCGCGCCAGCAGCGTCTTGCCCGTGCCGGGCGGGCCCACGAGCAGCACGCCTCGCGGGATGCGCGCGCCGAGCTGGTTGAACTTCTCCGGGTACTTGAGGAACTCGACGACCTCCTGGAGCTCCGTCTTGGCCTCGTCAACGCCGGCCACGTCGCTGAAGGTCACGACTGTCTTATTGCCCAGGAACATCCGCGCCCGGCTCTTGCCGAAGCTCATCGCCTGGTTGTTCGTCCCCTGCGCCTGGCGCAGCATGAAGAAGATCAGCCCGCCGATCAGCAGGACCGGCAGCAGGGCGTAGATGGCGATGGTCCAGAACGCACCGCTGTCCGGTGGCGGTCCGCCGGCCAGGCTGGGCACCTGGGCACACTGCGGCGAGCCGCCACAGGCGGCGATCATGTCCGCCCGAACGTCGGTAGCGAACTCGCTCGGTACCCGACTGGAGGCGATCGCGTTCTTGCCCGTCGTCTGATCCGTCTCCGTCTTGACGATCTCGAGCTCGATGCCGCGCTGGGTGACCTCCTTGACCTCGCCCGCTGCCACCAGCTCCAGGAAGGACCCCGGGCCGTCATAGGGCAATGGCTGCCGCTGGTCCGGCTGGAATATGAACATGTACAGCAGCGCCGCGGTGCCGACGATCAGCACCAGCGTCACCACCCCATTGCGCAGGAAGCGGCTGTTCAAGGGACGGTCGAGGCCTCCGTTGGTCAGGCCAGCCGATGGCTGGCGCGCGACTCCGGTCGCGCGAGGGGATTATAGGTCGCCCGGCGCGTGCCACCCTGCTTGGCTCCGGGCACCGGCGCGCGACAGCGACGCGACAGTGCCGCCAAGGGGAAAGGTGGGATGGTAGCGGAGGGCGGATTCGAACCACCGACCAAGGGCTTATGAGTCCCCTGCTCTACCACTGAGCTACTCCGCCGCCGGACGACCGATTCTAGCGCACCGGCTGCACGGGGGCGAGCGGGTGCCATGGGCGTGGATAGGTAGCCGCGAGGAGGGTCAGCCGGGCGTACCATCCGGGCGCCGTGCCGGATCGATCGTCCCGCTGCAGGGCGCAGGCGAGCCCCGTATCGTTATGCAACCGGCGCCTGGAGCGCGGGCCGGGTTCGGGACTGGGGGACTGATATGCAGAATGCCCACGACGAGAGCCGTGACGGGCGGCCTATCGCGCTGGTTCTGCTCGACGAACACCCGCTGACGCGCGCCGGCGTGCGCAACGTGCTGGCGCAGGAACGGGACATCGAGGTCGTTGCCGAGGCCGACACCGTCGAGCAGGCACTGCGCGCGTGCGCAACTCAGCAACCGGACGTGATCCTGGTAGACGTCGACCTGCCACCGACGGAAATGGTCGAGTCGATCCGGCGCCTGCGCGAGGAGTGCCACGACCCGGCGGTCGTGGTGATGAGCCATGCCGCGTCAGACCGTGAGGTCTACCAGTCGGCGGTGGCCGGCGCCGCCGGCCACGTTGCGGACGTGGTCGAGCCGGCCGAGCTGGCGGCGACCATCCGCGAGGCGGCTGCCGGTGCCGACCCCATCAGTCGCGTGCTCGCCGAACGGCCCGCCGTCGGGCGTCGAGTGCTCGAGACCTTCCGCGATCTGGCCCACGATGCCGGCGAAGATGACGCATATGCACCGAGTCCCCGCCAGCGCGAGATCCTCGAGCGTGCCGCGCTGGGTCGGACCAACCAGGAGATAGCGCGCGAGATGGGCGTTTCGTCGGGCACGGTCAGGTCCGAGCTGTCGGACCTGCTGCAGGCCCTCGGCCTGCGTCATCGCACGCAGGCGGTCGTCCACGCCATCAGCCAGGGCTGGATCGCCCCACCGAGCCTGGAAGGGCGAGCCGACGACGAAGAGGCGCCCGGCGGAGGGCCCTAGAGCGCGTCCTCCCCCTGGGCGCGCGTGTAGCCGGGCACGCCGGCGAACGACTGCAGCTTCTCCAGGTGCATCCAGCGATGACGGGCTCCGATCCGCCCGACAAGCTGAAGCAGATCTTCGTCGCTCGTCCGTCCTGCGTCGCTGTCGACAACGAAGCGGCAGCGGTAGTGGTCCACGAGCGAAGGGGTCACGCGGCCGGGATACACCATCGTGCCGCGATTCGAGATCATCTTGAGCCGCAGCGGTGATCCATCCGCGGCCTGCTCCAGCGAGCTCGCCAGCTCATCGAGGGGCCCCTGCCACTCGACGAAGACGTCCAGGCCGTCGAGCGTCCGTCCGACATCTTCGCCCGCTCGCGCCTCGATCCCGGGCACGACCAGTCCACGGCGCTCGGTGCCCGGCGCAGTGCCTAGCCCTTGATCCAGCCGCTCGATGATGGCGTCGGTGTAGGCGGTCGTGGAGACCGGGTCGCCGGCCGGCACGTCACGCGTGTGGATGCCATCTGCGAGCGTCGCCTGGACCGCCGACTCGACCCGCTGCGCCTCGCCGGCGAGCCCCATGTGGCGCAGCATCAGCGCGGCCGACAGGATCACAGCGGTCGGGTTGGCCACGTCCTGCCCGGCATACTTCGGCGCCGATCCGTGGACCGCCTCGAAGATTGCGATGTCGGGGCCGAGGTTGGCCGATGGGGCGAAGCCGAGCCCGCCGATCAGCCCGGAGGTGAGGTCGGACAGGATGTCGCCGTTCATGTTGGTCGTGACGATTACGTCGAACTGCTCGGGCCTGCGTACCAGCTGGTGGGCACAGTTGTCGACCACGAGGTGGCTCGCCTGAATATCCGGATATGAAGGGGCGATCTCCTCGAAGACCCGCTTCAGAAGGCCCTCCGTCAGCTTCATGATGTTGGCCTTGGTGGCACAGACGAGGGAGTGGCGGCCCTCAGCCCGGGCGTACTCGAAGGCGAGCCGCACGATCCGCTCGCAGCCCGGCCGACTGATCAGCTTGAGGCACTGGGCGACCTCGGGCGTCTGCTGGTGCTCGATGCCGGCGTACAGGTCCTCGACGTTCTCTCGCACCACGACCAGGTCGATGCCGCGGCCCGAAAAGGCGGTCGGGACGCCTCCGAGCTCGCGCACCGGCCGGATGTTGGCGTACGTCTCGAACAGCTTGCGCAGGGTGACGTTGGCGCTCTTCTCGCCATAGCCGACGGGCGTCTCGAGCGGACCCTTGAGCACCAGCCTGGTACGTTCGATCGACTCGATCGTCTCCTTCGGCACGCCGGAAGCGACACCCTGCCTGAAGACGCTCGCGCCGGCGTGAACGGTCTCCCACTCGATCGGGGCGCCGACCGCCGCCAGCACCCGCTGCGCTGCGGCGACGACCTCCGGCCCGATGCCGTCGCCCGGGATGAGCGAGACGACCCTGCTCTCGGTCACGTTCTGCTCCTGCTGTCCATGGCTCGGAGTGTAGCCCGGACGGCAGGCGCTTGACGATACTTCAACACTTTAGTTAACTGATGCGGTGAAGACCCCCGAAACGACGTCGCCGACCGCTCCGGCCGTCGCCGCCGAAGAGCCATGGATGACCGACGAGACGCGTGACCTTGCCCGCGCCGTCCTCGTCCTGCGCAGCGAGGAGGAAGCCCTCCGCTTCCTGCGTGACGTCGCCACCGTCTCCGAGCTCAAAGAGATGGGTGAGCGGTGGCACGTCGCCCGGCTGCTCGACGAGGGAGTCAGCTATGTAGAGATAGCCCGCCAGACCGGGGCATCGAGCGCGACCATCAGCCGGGTCAGCCAGTGGCTGCGCTACGGGCGAGGCGGGTACAGGCTGGTCATTGATCGTCTCGCTCGACGGAGCCGCGGACGATGAGCGGGAGCGTCCTCACTGGCGGTGTGCTCCGCCTGGCGCTGCCCAACAAGGGCCGGCTGGCCGAGCCCGCCATTGCCCTGCTGCGCGATGCCGGTCTCGACTTCGAGACCGCGGACCGCCGGCTGACCGCCAGCGCTCGCAACTTCCCGCTCGAGATGATCTTCGTCCGCACCGATGACATCGCCGAGTACGTCGCGGATGGCCTCGTCGACCTGGGCGTCACAGGGCGCGACCTCGTCGCCGAGCGAGGCAACGGGCTGGAACCGGTGCTGGACCTGGGCTTCGGTGCATGCTCGCTCGTCCTGGCGGTGCCGCGCGCGTCGACTGCGCGCGACCCGGACGACCTCGCCGGCTGCCGCATCGCCACCGGCTTCCCGCGCCTGACCGGGGCCTTCCTGGCTGAGCGGGGCGTCGAGGCACGGCTGGTCGAGGTGCACGGTGCGGTCGAGGTCACGCCGCAGCTCGGCGTGGCCGACGCGGTGGTGGACCTGGTGGCAACCGGCTCCACGCTGCGGCTGAATGGCCTGCGTCCGATCGCAACGTTGCTCGAGTCGGAGGCCATCCTGGTCGGCCGACGCGACGCGCAAGCCGTGACGGCGATCGAGCCACTGGTCGGGATGCTCCGCAGCGTGCTCGATGCGCGTGGCAAGGAGTACGTGATGATGAACGCACCGCGAGCCTCGCTCGACGCCATTCGCGAGCTCACACCGGGCCTGTCCGGGCCGACGGTCATGCAGCTGGCCGATCCGGAGATGATCGCCGTCCACTCCGTCGTCGAGCGAAGTCAGCTGTGGCGGATCGTGCCGGCGCTCAAGGCGGTCGGCGCACGAGACATCCTGGTCGTACCGATCGAGAAGGTGATCCCGTGACGGCACCCGTGATCGGCATGCTCTCACGCGTCGACTGGACGGCCATCGACGAACGGGCCCGGCGGGAATGGCTGTCCGCGCTGCGGCCGGCCGAGCCGGCGACCGACGTCGCGGGGATCATCGAGCAGGTCCGGCAGGACGGAGATGCCGCCCTGCGCCGGCTGACCGAGCGTTTCGATGGCGTGCGCCTGGGCGAGCTGTGGGTTAGTCGCGACGAGTTCGACGCGGCCGACGCGACCGTCGATGACGCTCTGCGTTCGGCCCTGGTGGCTTCGGCAGAGGCCGTTCGTCGCTTCCACTCCGAGCAGCAGCGCGCCCTGCTCGAGGCCCAGCCCGTCGAAACTCACCCCGGAGTCCGAGCGCGCCGTCGGTTCCGGCCGCTGCGGCGAGCGGGCGGATATATCCCCGGCGGCCGCGCGCCATTGGCCAGCTCGGTGGTGATGCTGGGCGTCCCCGCCGCGCTGGCCGGCGTGGGTGAGCTGGTGCTGGCCACCCCGCCGCGCAAGGACGGCAGGATCGAGGCGGCCATCCTGGTCGCCGCGCGGCTCGTCGGGGTTCGCCGGATCCTGAAGGTCGGCGGGGCCCAGGCGATCGCCGCGCTCGCGTATGGCACCGAGTCGGTCCCCCCCGTCGATCGCATCTTCGGCGCCGGCAACGGCTGGGTGACGGCGGCGAAGCGGTCGGTGTCGGCGGACGTGGCGGTCGACCTGCCAGCCGGGCCGTCCGAGGCGGTGGTGCTGGCCGACGCAGACGCCGAGCCACGACTGGTGGCGATCGACCTGCTGGCGCAGGCCGAGCACGGTCCCGATTCGATCGGCGTGCTGGTCACCGACGCGCCCGAGTTGATCCGGGCGGTCGAACGGGAGCTGGAGGCGGCCGTTCACCAGCTGGCCACCGGGGCGGCGGCCGCGGCGACGCTGCGCCGGCACGGCTTCGCCGTCCTCGTCGACAGCCTCGACGAGGGCCTGGCGTTGGTCGACGAGATTGCACCCGAGCACGCGTCGCTGCAGTGCGCAGGGGCGCCCGAGATGGCCGAGCGGCTCAGCCGTGCCGGGGCCGTCTTCGTCGGCGGGGAGACGCCCATCGCCGCCGGCGACTATGCCGCGGGCACCAACCACGTGCTGCCCACCGGCGGCGCTGCCCGCGCTTGGAGCGGCGTGGGCGTGGAGGCGTTCGGTCGCTGGATGGAGGTGGTCGAGGCCAGCGCACAGGGAGTTGCAGAGATGGCCGACACGGTTTCGGCGCTGGCCGAGGCCGAGGGCATGGCGGCCCACCGGGCCTCTGTGCTGGCGCGCCTGACAGGCGCATCGCGATCTGAAGTGGAGGTCGAGTGATGGGGCGATTCGGTGCCGCCGAGCGGTCAACCAGCGAGACGAGCATTCGCGTCGCCATCGAGCTGGATGGAGTCGGACGGGCAAGCGTCGACACTGGCGTCGGCTTCCTGGACCACATGCTGCAACTGCTGGCGCGCCACTCGCTGATCGACATCGAAATGTCCGGCCAGGGTGACCTGCAGGTCGACGACCATCACACGGTGGAGGACTGCGGGATCGTCCTGGGCCGCGCCCTGGACGCGGCGCTCAATGATCGAGCCGGCATCCGCCGATACGGCGACGTGCGCATCCCGATGGACGAGGCACTGGCGGAGTGCGCGATCGATGTCAGCGGCCGGTCGCTGGCCGTGATCCGGCCGCGCCCGTCGGCGCTTGAGCAGGCCGATCCCTGGCTCGAGCTGGTCCCGCACATGCTCGAGTCGCTGGCCCGCGAGGCGGGCATCACCCTGCACCTCGAGGTTCGCGGCGCACGCAGTCGGCATCACCACTGTGAGGCGATGGTCAAGGCATTCGCACGGGCGCTGCGCCAGGCCATTGAGCCGGACCCCCGCTTGGCCGAGGCCGGCAGCGCGGTCGTGCCCAGCACCAAGGGCAGCCTGCGTTGATCGGAGTGATCGACTTCGGTGCCGGCAACACTCGCTCGGTGCTGCGCGCGCTGCGCGCCGTGGGCGCCGACGCGCGCCTGATCGCCGATGGTGCCGAGGTGGGCAGCTTTAACCGACTGGTGCTGCCCGGTGTCGGCGCCGCCGGCTCCGCGGTGGCCGAGATGCGGCGGCGCGGGCAGTGGGACCTCGTCGGCGACTGGGCCCGCGCCAGACGGCCGCTGCTCGCCATCTGCCTGGGCGCTCAGCTGCTCCTGGACCACAGCGAAGAGGACGATACGCCCGGCCTGGGCCTGCTCGAGGGCACGTGTCGCGCCTTTCCCTCCCCCGACCGGGGCGGCCCCGCGCGCGTTCCGCACATCGGCTGGAACGCCGTCCACCTCGCCGGGGAGCGCAGCGCCGAAGCCTATTTCGTCCACGGGTACTGGCTCGACGCGACCGATCAGCGAACGGTCGTCGGCACAACCGAAGTGGACGGATTTCACTTCCCGTCGCTTCTGCGCCGCGGTGCGTTGACAGGTACGCAGTTCCACCCGGAGAAGAGCGGGCCCTTCGGCCGCGCCCTGCTGGCTGCCTTCGCGACCGGCCTGCTCGACGCTTGATGCAGCTGATCCCGGCAATCGATCTCATCGGCGGCCGCGCGGTGCGGCTGGTGCGCGGCGATTACAGGCGCCAGATCGAGACCAGCGCCGACCCGATCGAGCTGGCTTGCGCACTGGTCGCCGGCGGCGCCCGTCGGCTGCACGTGGTCGATTTGGAAGGCGCTCGCTCTGGCAGGCCCTGCCAGATCGGCGTGATCGGTCAACTGGCGTCGGCGACGCGCGCCGTAGTGGCGGGCACCCGCATTCAGGTCGGCGGCGGACTGCGCAGCGTGGCAGCGATCGAGGCTGTGCTTTCGGCCGGCGCAGATGACGTCGTGCTGGGAAGCGCGGCGCTGGCCGATCCGAGTTTCGCGGCCGACTGTGCAGCCCGCTGGCCCGGCCGCATCGGCGTCGCCCTTGACCTGCGTGGCGGACGCCTCTCAGTCGATGGCTGGCTGCGCGAGCTGGACGACGAGCCGGTCACTCTGGCTGAACTCCTCGTTGACTCGGGGGCGGCGCGGCTGGTCGTCACTGACGTCGAGCGCGACGGCACCGGTGCCGGTCCGAACGTCGAGCTGATCACTGCGCTTCGCCACCGCCTGCCGCCTGTTGAGCTGATCGCCTCAGGCGGCGTGGCAGCGACCGGCCACCTGCGTCATCTAGCACGGGCCGACGTGGACGGCGCGATCGTCGGCCGCGCGCTGCTCGAGGGGACATTGGACCTGGCCGAGGCCCTCGCCGCCTGCCGTGCGCAAGAGACGCCGGCATGACCCTGCGTCGTCGGCTGATCGCCTGCCTCGACGTGGCCGGCGGCCGCGTGGTCAAGGGGACGCGATTCAGCGACCTGGTCGACGCCGGTGATCCGGTCGAGCTGGCCGAGCGCTATGCCGTCCAGGGCGCCGACGAGATCGTGATCCTCGACATCGGTGCGACCCGCGACGATCGACCCGCGTTGATCGATCTAATCTCGCGCGCGGCAGCGCGGCTTGATGTGCCGCTCGCGGTCGGCGGCGGGGTGCGTAGCTTCGCCGACGCGGCGGCCCTGCTCGAGGCCGGCGCGGACAAGGTCAGTGTCAACTCGGCTGCCCTGGCCGAGCCGTCTCTCATCTCGGCGATCGCCCGACGGATGGGCTCCCAGTCGGTCGTCGTGGCCATCGACGCGACGCGGTCTGGCGACGGCTGGACAGTTCGCTCCGTGGCCGGCAGCCGAGACACCGGTCGCGACGCCATCCGCTGGGCAAAGGAGGCGGTTGAGCGCGGTGCAGGCGAGCTGCTGCTGACGAGCATCGACCGGGATGGCACCCGCAGCGGCTACGACCTGCGCCTGACCCGGGCCGTCGCCGATGCGGTTGAGGTCCCGATCATAGCCTCGGGCGGGGCGGGAACGGCGGATGACATCGCGGCGGCGCTGGACGAAGGCGGTGCATCGGCCGCCCTGCTCGCCTCGCTGCTGCACTTCGGAATCGTCTCCGTGCCGGAGCTCAAAATGGCGTTGCACGCGCGCGGCATCCCGGTACGGCTCGAAGGCACGCCGCCATCGCCAGAGGAGGTAGCCGGGTGGCTGACCAGCGCGGCGTGAGCAGCGCGGCGGATCTCCGGCCGGTGATTGTCCAGGATGTGGCCGACGGACGAGTGCTGATGTTGGCCTGGGCCAACGATGCAGCTCTCGAGGCATCGCGCCGGACGGGCGAGGCCCATTTCTGGTCACGAAGTCGGGCGGAGCTGTGGCACAAGGGGGCGACCAGCGGCAACCGTCTGCCCATCGTCGATATCGCCACGGACTGTGACGGCGATGCCCTCCTGTACCGCGTCAGTCCTCTCGGGCCTGCCTGCCACACCGGCGCGCGGTCGTGCTTCGACGCCGAGAGCCCGGAGACCGAGGAGCGCGCGGCGGCGACCATGTCGCTCGAGCGACTGGAAGCGATAGTGGAGCGTCGGGCAGATGCACCGGCGAGCGAGAGCTATACGGCGCGGCTGCTGTCATCCGGGCCGGGCCGGCCGGCTCGCAAGGTCGTTGAAGAAGCCGCCGAGGTGGCCACCGCAGCGCTGGCCCAGGATGCGGACAGGCTGGCCGCGGAGGCCGCCGACCTGCTCTTTCACCTGCTGGTTACGCTGCGCTCACGGCAGGTGAGGCTGGCCGATGTCCTCGCCGTCCTGGCCGCGCGGCATAGACCCGCCGGATGAACGAGCTCCGGCCGATGACCCTGCTGCCCTTCGTCGATCGCCTGCTCGATTCCACGGACGAGCTGCTGCTCGAGCATTTCGGCCGGCCCGTGCCGACCACGCTGAAGGCAGATGCCACGCCGGTCACCGCCGCCGACACCGCGGTCGAGGAGCGCCTGCGCGCAGCGCTAGCCGAGGCCCTTCCAGGGCATGGCTTTCTGGGCGAAGAGATGGGCGTCGAGGCCGGCACGACCGAGGCGCGCTGGATCATCGATCCCATCGACGGCACCTACAACTTCGCTCGCGGGATACCCATCTTCGCCACGTTAGTGGCCTACGAGCTGGAGGGTGAGCTCGTCCTTGGCGCCGTCTCGGCGCCAGCCCTGGGCCGCCGCTGGAGCGCCGTTCGCGGCGCGGGCGCCAGGCTGCGCTTTAACCGCCGAGAGCGACCCATCAACGTCTCCTCCGTTGATCGGCTGGAGGACGCGCAGCTGTGCCACTCCTCTATGCGCGACCTGGCCGAGGCGGGCCTGCTCGGCGGCTGGCAGGCGATGGTGGCACGCGGCGGCCGCGACCGGGGCTTCGGCGATTTTTGGGGCCACATGATGGTCGCCGAGGGCAGCGCTGAGGCGGCCGTGGAGTACGGCGTCCGAGCATGGGACCTCGCCGCCCTGAAGGTGATCGTCAGCGAGGCCGGTGGCCGGCTGACTGACCTGGAGGGCGGCGAATCGTGGAGCGGGCCCGGCGTGCTCACCAGCAACGGCCGGTTGCATGAGAGGCTGCTGACCGCCCTGCGCGGCGAGTAGTTTCGGGGCCGCGCTGCTCCCCAGAAGGGCAATGGCGCGACGAACCTGCGGTGGAGCGATCAACGCTGCTGATTGGCCCGCTCCTTCCGTACCAGCGTTAGCCCGACGCCTGCAAGCAAGCCCAACAGCACTCCGACGACCGCGGCGCTGGCTGGCTGCAGTCCGAGCAGGACACTGCCAGCGAGCGCGCCGACTCCGAACGTCAGCATGACGAGAGCCATCAGCGCCATCCGCACGGGACCATTGCCGGCCCGCGGCACGGCTCGGTCTCCGAAAGCGGCGGGCAGGGCGTCGAGCTCCATCGCCACCAGCATCAGTAGAGCCCCCACGGCCACACACGACGCGAAGATGGTGTTGGCCAGGTCGATCGTCAGCGTGCTCCCTCCACCGCGATCAGCCTGTGCCCGACAAGTTGGCGACCCGGACCGCGATCGCGTTGTCCGAGCGGCCGCCCAGCGAGTCTACCGGAGCCTGCTCGTCGCGCGTGCGTATCCGATGCAGGCCGGTCACGGCCGGCGCCCGTACGGATCGAGGGAAGCGGACGCCCATTCGATCAGCAGCTGGATGGGGCCGGCGGCGAGCACCGCCAGGGCGAGTGCAAGGCCGAGCGCGATGGCCACGACCAGCACCAGATCGCGTGCTCGCGCGGCGGCCCGCCAATCGGGCCGCAACGCAGCTCGGTCGCCGCGGCGCAGAAACGGAATGGCAGCCAGGGCGATGGTCAGCCCGTGGACCCAGATGATCGGCAGGGCCAGAGTCGCGGCGATCGGCACGGTCCACGGACGGTCGGTCCGTGCGCCCCAGACGACGAGCAGCACAGCCAGCGGCAGCCGAATGGGCAGGGGCGGCGGAACGCTGTAGTGCTGGGGCTGGCCGATGTTGCTGGCCGTCGCGGCCACGAACTCGACCCAGTAGTCCGGGTTGTAGGCAAAGCTCGCCAGTGAGATCAACGCCGTGGCCCCTGCCGCAATGGCGAGGGCTCGCCACTCCCGACGGACCGCGAACCAGAGCAGGCCGACTGCCGGGGTCAGCTTGGCCAGGGCAACGAACGACCACGCCCATGGGTGACGGAAGCCTATTGCGACGGCGACCGCCATCAACAGATGCACGTTGCCGTGATAGAGCTCCAGGGCGACGGGGGGCAGGGCCAGCAGGACGAGCGTCCAGCGGCCGCCGATGAACAACAGGCAGGCGATCATGAGGGCCAGGTAGAGCCAGACGAACAGCCACCAGGGCAGTGCGCCGAACGGCCCGAAAAGAAGCGCGATGGGCGGCGTATAGCGGAAGCTGCCCAGCGCGAAATTGTTGGCGTAGGTCCGTCCGTAGATGTCGGTGAAGTCGAGCGACCAATAGGCGTAAGCGTCGTAGGCGAAGCTCTGGTTGATCGGCACGACCATCAGCGGCACGATGGCGCAGGCCAGCCAACCGGCGATGATCAGACCGTCACGGACCGCGCGTGAGCGGACAGCCCGCCGCGCCAGGGGCAATGGCTCGAACGGTGGCACGCGACTCAGCGGCAGGAGGCTCACCGGCAAGAGGCTATACGAGCCCGCCGGCCGCTCGCGGGCAGGATGAGGCGGGCTAGACTGCCGCCGTGGCAACCGCGCCCCAGCCGCCGTCCGACCCCTCCATCGGCCCGCCCAGCTGGCCGACCCCACCGGACCCGGCGCCCGCCTCTGCTCCGCAGGGGGCCATCCATCCCCTCTCCTTTGGTCGTGCGCTCAACGTCGGCTGGAGCCTCTACCGCTACCGCTGGCGGGCGATGCTCGGCGTTGCAGCTGTCTTCATGGGGCCCGCCTATCTGGTCGCCGCCATGTTGAACGTCGCTTACGGCGAGTCCTTCCTGCGCTGGCAGCGAGACCTACTGCCCCGTTTTGGGCAACAGCCGCCGCAGCTCGCCGAGCTGGTGCCCTGGGATGCACTCGCGCTGGCGCTGCTGTCCTCAGTGCTCCTGGGGCTGGGCGCCGCGCTGGCCGCCGCGGCGATCGTCCACCTGGTCGGCTGGACGTACGGCGGCGGTCGGCCGTCGGCGGCGCAGGTCATCGCACGCACGGTCGCTCGGGTGCCGAGCCTGCTGGGCGGCATGCTCATCGCGACGCTGGTGCTGATGTCCGCGCTGATCGGCGGGGCAGCACTGGTGGCGATCGTCGTGGCCGTAGGTGGCGGGGGATTGACGATCTTCCTGGCGTTGCTGGTGGCCGTATCAATGGTCGCCGTGGCCATCCTGCTCACCGCCCGGTGGGCACTGCTCAGCCAGGCGATCATGCTCGACGGACGCGGTGCGGTCGGCGCGCTCGGCCGCAGCTGGCGACTCGTGCTGGGCTCGACCTGGCGTGTGATTGGCTACATCGTCGGCCTGGCCCTGATCGGCCTTCCCTTCAGCCTGGCCGCGGGCGCTGTTGCAACTGTCCTGTTCGGCACCGGCATCGACTGGCGGACGCTCGAGCCGGTCTGGGACCCGCTGGCGAGCGCGGCGCAGGTGGTCGCCGCCGGCGTCGCGGTCTGGCTGGTCCAGCCATTCGCGGCGGCCGTGATGACGCTGCTCTATTACGACCTGCGCCTGAAGCAGGGCGAGAGGCTGGCCCCGCCGGCGGGCTAATCTCCCAGGAGGATCTGCAGCCACGCCTCGAGGGGCGTGTCGTCGGCCGCGCCGGCTCGACCGCCGAGGGGCACCACGGCCGGCGGCGGCCCCGCGTCGGGCTCGAGAGCAAAGGCCTGCTCGCCGGGCATGCCCATGCCGAAGGAGCGGGCCAGCATCCGCTGGAAGGCCGGCGTCTGGGCCAGCTCCATCTCAGCCTGGCCCTGGGCGATGCGGGTCTGGAGCGCGACGGTCTCCGCGCGGACCTGCTCCAGCCGCTCACTCGACTCGTTCAGCGCGCCCAGCGTGCGGCCGAAAGAGAGCACGACCCAGACGGCGATCAACAGGCCGACGAGCACCAGCAGCGGCGTGCGGCGCAGGCGCGCACGACGGGATGCGGTCAAGAGCACGGCACCGCTCGACATGATCGGACGGTAGATGGTGCGAATCGTGCATGTCAAACCGGCGTGCAAACGGGCCCGTGCGGCCGTGCTCCAGGCGGGACCTCCGCTCGCTGCTAAACTGCGCAGCGAATAGAACGCCTGTGCTAAAGGAGCGACCGATGCGCATCTACCAGCCTGGCCGCCCTGCCGAAGTGCTCGAGACCATCCTCGCCGACCCCGCACTGGCCGCCAGCGTCGTCGAGCGTCGGTTGCTTCCGGCCCGGTCGGCGCGTCACGCCCCATTCCCCGCCTGGCTGGACGAGCGGCTGGCCGGCGCCCTGCGCGAGCGCGGCATCGATCAGCTCTACGTCCACCAGGCCGAGGCCCTGGCCGAGCTGCGTGCCGGCCGTGACATCGTGGTCGTCACGCCAACCGCTTCCGGCAAGTCACTGTGCTACGACCTACCCGTCCTGCAGTCGCTGACGGAGGACCCGGCCTCGCGGGCGCTGTACCTGTTCCCGACCAAGGCTCTGGGGCAGGACCAGCTGGCTTCGTTCCGCGAGCTCGCCCGCGCCGCAGACCTGCAGGTGGCTGCGGGCATCTACGACGGCGACACGCCCGGACCGATTCGTTCGACCATTCGCGCTGCCGGCCAGGTCGTCGTCACGAATCCGGACATGCTGCACGCGGCGATCCTGCCCCATCACACCAAGTGGTTCCAGCTCTTCGAGCAGTTGCGCTACGTCGTCGTCGACGAGGCGCACACCTATCGCGGAGTGTTCGGCAGCCACGTCGCTGACGTCCTGCGCAGGCTGTTGCGCCTGTGCGACCACTACGGCAGCCGGCCGCAGATCATCTGCTGCTCGGCGACGATCGGCAATCCGGGAGCACTGGCCGAGACGCTGACGGGTCGCACGGTCACCGTCGTCGACCGAAACGGCGCGCCGGCCGGTGCGAAGCACGTGGTGGTAATGAACCCGCCGGTGGTGGACCCGCGCCTCGGTGTGCGGCCCGGAGCGCTGGGCATGGCCCGCCGCGTCGCCCTCCCCTTCCTGCGCGCCGGTCGCCAGACGATCGTCTTCGGCCGCTCGAGGGTCGGGGTCGAGCTGATGCTGACCGGCCTGCGAGAGGCGCTGCGCGAAGGCCGTGGCCCTCTCGGCCGCGTGCGCGGCTACCGAGGTGGCTACCTGCCCAGCGAGAGACGCCAGATCGAGGCAGGACTGCGCAGCGGCGAGATCCTCGGCGTTGTATCAACCAACGCGCTCGAGCTGGGCATCGACATCGGGCGGCTGGACGTCGCCGTGCTGGCCGGCTACCCGGGCACGATCGCCTCGACCTGGCAGCAGATCGGCCGGGCGGGGCGACGTCAGGACGAAAGTGTCGCAGTGCTGGTCGCCGGCCCCGGTCCGGTCGATCAGTTCGTGGCCAGCCATCCGGAGTACCTCTTCGACTCGTCGCCCGAGGAGGCACGACTCGACCCGACCAACCTCCACGTGCTGCTGGCCCACCTGCGGGCGGCGACCTTCGAGTTGCCCTTCGAGCCGGGCGCCCGGCTGGCCGGGGTGGCGACCGACGAGCTGCTGGCCTTCCTCGCCGAGGAGGCCCACGTGCGACAGGCAGACGATGGCCGGTGGTACTGGGCCAGCCAGAACTTCCCCGCCGCGGAGGTCTCCCTGCGCGTCGCCGCCCCGGAGAACGTGGTCATCATCGACACATCGGGGCCGCGACCGCGGGTGATCGGCGAGGTGGACCTGTTCGCGGCTCCAACGCTGGTACATGAGAACGCGATCTACCTGCACGAATCGCGCCAGTTCCACGTCGATCGCCTGGACTGGGAAGAGCGGCGCGCATACGTCAGACCGATCGATGTCGACCACTACACCCAGGCCGAGCTGGCCGTCACCCTCAAGCCCCTCGAGATCTTCGCCGCCCGGCCGGCAGCCGCCGCCGACACGGCCCACGGTGAAGTGATGGTCAGCAGCATGGCCACGATCTACAAGAAGCTGCGGCTCGAGACGAACGAGAACCTGGGCTGGGGACGCATCCACCTGCCCGAGATAGAGCTGCATACGACCGCCTACTGGCTGGCCCTCGACGGCGCTTCTTTCAGCGGCTGGCGACGCGATGCCCTGGATGCAGCGCTGGCAGGCGCCGGGCGCGCCCTGCAGACGGTCGGCTCCGTGCTGCTCATGTCCGACCCGCGCGACCTCGGGCTGGTCGCGCAGGTGCGCTCACCGCACCTGGAGCAGCCGGTGATCTACCTGTACGACTCGGTGCCGGGTGGCGTGGGCCTCGCCGGGCGGCTGTTCGAACGCCACGCCGAGCTCATCGCGGGTGCCATGGCGCTGGTCGACGACTGCCCGTGCGCCGAGGGGTGTCCGGCGTGCACGGGCCCGCGGCTGGAGGGGGGCGGGGACGCCAAGCGCCACGCGCGCCGGCTGCTGGCCATGCTCGACGGCGCGCCGCTCGACGCTCGGCATCCGGCATCGGTCAGCGCCGCCTGAGCGCGCGTGACAGCAGAGCTGTCACTTCACCGGGCGAGCCTGCGCCCGATGAATGGAACCACGGAGCAGGGCCTGCTTTCGCGCCGGCTCGACCGGCTGCGCCTCTCCGCCCCGTCTCGTTCGGTGGCCCCGCGGACATCCAGCGGGGAGCACGCCGCCCGGCTGGCCGCAACGCTCGGTGGCAGAGCGGATGGTCCGCTGGTCATCATCGAGACGGCACACCAGCTGCCGCTTGACAGGGGGGCCCTCGCCGGGCTGCCGTTACCAATCGACCACTCACTTGCGCTCACCTGTCTGGACCTGGAGACGACGGGACTGGCGACCGGCCCGGGCACGCTGGCTTTCCTTGTCGGAATGGGGAGCTGGCACGGCGACACGCTCGTCGTACGCCAGCTGCTGCTGCCGGATCACGCCGACGAACAGATGCTGCTCGAGGCCATCGGGCAGGCCCTGCCGCGGGATGCGGCGCTGGTGACCTACAACGGACGCTGCTTCGATTGGCCCCTGCTGGTAGCCCGGTTTCGCCTTCACGGCCGTCCGGCTCCGGCCGTCAACGGTCATCACGACCTCCTGCCCCTGAGCCGTCTGCTCTGGCGCGCGCAGCTCGGCAATGCGCGACTGGCCACCATCGAGGCAGCGGTGTGCGATGTCATGCGCGACGAGGACCTGCCGGGGGCGCTCATCCCGCAACGGTACTTCGACTACCTTCGCGACCGGCGGCCGGAGCCTCTGCGTGCCGTGGTCGAGCACAACCGGCAGGACATCGTGTCCCTGGCCCGCCTGCTGACGAGCATGGCCGAGCTGGCCTCGAATCGAGGCGGCTGGCCACGAGCGCACCCATCGGTCCTGGCCGGGCTGGCCCGGGCTCATGCTCGGCAACGCCGATGGCAGGAAGCGCTCGAGGTTGTCGAGGCCGCCCTGGGGTCACCCGCCTGGCACCGGGGCGTCGTGGGCGGCGGCCCGCTCTGGCGCGGTCTCGCGGCCGATCGAGCCCGCCTCCTGCGCCGCCTCGGACGGCTGATGGAGGCAGCCGAGGCGTGGCTGGAGATCGCCAGCCGCGGCGGACCGGGCGCCGCGCAGGCGTGGCTTCACGTAGCTCGTTACCGGGAGCACCAGCTACGCGACCTGGATGGTGCGCTGACGGCGTGTCACGAGGCGCTGGCGGCGACGGAGCGTGCCCGTATGTGGGGGCGTACGGTGCCCGCCGTGGAGCGCGACCTGGCCGACCGGATGAGGCGACTTCGTCGCCGTCGAGCGCGCGGCAATGCCCGCGCCGGCCGGCTCGTCAGCCGGGCCGCGTGAGAAGTCGGCGGCAGATCGCTCCGAGATCGGGCACGCCGTCAATCCCCTCGTTCTCCACGTGCAGGCTGGCAGCCGTCACGGCCACTGAAAGCTCCGCCCCTCGGCTCACCTTCGCCTTCCGCTGCCCGCCCAGCCGCGCGGCCGCGACGCCGGCAACCCAGGCCGCCAACAGCACGTCTCCGGCACCGGTCTCATCGATCGGTTGGCTGGCCGGCCGGACCGGCAGCAGGCGGACGCTGAAGCCTTCACGCTCGCGGCTGAACCAAACCGCCGAACGCGGCCCGTTGGTCACGACCAGCTGCTGGCCCGGCCGCGACAGCAGCTCGGCCAGCGGCCGCCCGCCGGCGACCGCGTCTTCCGCACTGACCACGTTGAGGTCCGCTCGGCCGATCAGCGGTCGTGGGCTGATCGGCAAGGCGGTGACCCGCTCGCCGGGACGCAGGAGGCGCAACAGCCCCTGCCAGCCCAGAGCCACGATCATCTCGCCGGGCAGCCCTTCGGCCCAGTCGTCCTCCAGCTCACCGGCCACCGGCGAGAGCACGGCCGCATCGCTGCTTGCCCATTCCCGCGGCAGCTCCTCTGCCGGGATGGCCTCGGCCACGCCGTGGGCATGCTGCACGCGCCCCCCACCGGGCAGGCGCCGATTGTCGAAGACCGGACCCGCGCTCAGCCGGTGAAGCCGCACGTCGATCCCTTCTCGGCGCAGGTACTCCAGCTCCCTGGCCGACGCCGCCCGATCGTCGACACCGATCAGCGCTCGCGTCCGGACGCCCAGCCTCGCCAGCGCCACTGCGCCGTAGCTGACGCCCCCACCGAGGCGCCAGCCCCGCGGGTCGGTGCTGTCCACGTCGCGGCTGGCCGCCCCGACGATGAGCACGGTCGGACGGCGACGCGCGCCTATACTCGGCGCTGCCACCAGCAGCACCCGGAGCACGTGTGTACTTCTACGAGATCCATGAGTCCGACGACGAGCTTTTCGCCGACGCTCTCCTCGCCCATGACAGCGAGTATGACGAGCAGGAGTTCTACGAGATGGTCCTCGAGGCTCGACGCGCCGTGCTCGACAGCTTCACCGAAGATTCGCTGATAGAAGCGGTGGCCAACCATCTGCAGCGCACGCACGGCTTCATCCACATCGATGACCGCCAGCTGCGCGCCGCCGTACGCGTGTCGGCCGACGAGGAGGACACCCAGATCACTCCCGTCGACGAGCTGGCCGCCGCATCAAGCCGCCCAGAGGACGACGATTTCCGCACGCTGCTCGTCGACATCGAGCCCGAGGACGCTCCCTGGCGCGACAACTGACCGCCGCCAAGCCCGCGAGGGTCCGACGTCAGACGTTGAACAGCACCTTGACCACGTCGCCGTCCTTCATGCGGTAGTCCTTGCCCTCGCTGCGCAGCAGGCCGCGCTTCTTCGCCTCGGCCTCGGAGCCCAGCTCGAGCAGGTCCTGCCAGCCGATGACCTCTGCCCGGATGAAGCCGCGTGCCAGGTCGGTATGGATGGCGCCCGCTGCCTCGACCGCGGTCGCGCCGGCCGGGATCGTCCACGCTCGCGTCTCGTCGGGGCCCACCGTGAAGAACGAGATCAGGCCGAGCAGCTCATAGGACAGCCGGATCACCCGCTCCAGGCTCGGCTCGGTCAGGCCCATGTCGGCGCGGAACACCTCCGCCTCATCCGCCTCGAGCTGCCCGACCTCCATCTCGATGCGGGCCGAGAGGGCCTCGACGCGAGCATGGCGGTGTCCGTAGGCGTCCGCCACCTGCGCTGCCAGCTCGCGGGCGCGAGGGATCGCATCCTCGCCGATGTTCAGCAGCACCAGCACCGGCTTCTCGGTCAGGAACCGAAATCCGCGCAGCCTCTTGCGCTCGCCCTCGCTCAGCTCCAGGTCCCGGATCGGCCGTCCCTCGCGCAGCGCCGGGGCAATCGACTCCAGCAGCTCGCGCTCCTGCTCATTGGCCTCGCGCTCGGCCGGTGACCCATGGCGACCGCTGGTCGACAGCTTCTCTATCCGTCGCTCGACCACGGCAAGGTCGGCCAGGACGAACTCCAGGTCAAGGCGCTCGATGTCCCGCTGCGGGTCGACGCTGCCGTCCGGGTGAGCCACCGCCGGATCGTCGAACGCGCGCACCACGTGCAGCAGCTCGTCGGCATTGCGCAGGCGGGCCAGCTGGTCGGCCGGGATCTCGCCGGGGGTGGTGCCGTCGACGCTCGTCGGCGGCGCCGGCAGGTCCGCATAGGTCACGTCGGCCGGCACCTCACGCCTGGGCCGGTACAGCTCGGTCAGCCGCCGCAGCCGGTCGTCGGGGACCTTCACCACGCCGACGTTGACGGTCATCGCACCATAACCGCCGGTCTCTGCCTCGCCGCGCGTCAGGGTGTTGAAGACGGTCGTCTTGCCGGCCCGGGCGAGGCCGACGATGGCGATCTCCACGCTGGCTAGTAGCCCGCTGCCGGGTCGACCAGGTTGAGCAGCGGCTCGCCTCGGCGGAAACGCTCCAGGTTGTCGCAGAACAGGCCGATGCTGCGGTCCAGCGATCGCCCGCTCGACCAGGCCGTGTGCGGCGTGACGATGACGTTGGGCAGCTGGTAGAACGGAGACCCGGGCGGCAGAGGCTCGTCGACGAAAGTGTCCAGCACCGCCCCGCCCAGCGGTCCCTCCCGCAGCGCACGTAACAGCGCACGCTCGTCGATCAGGCGGGCACGGGCGACGTTGACCAGCCATGCGCCGGGCTTCACCTGGCGGAGCAGCTGCTCATCGAAGAGGTTCTCCGTCTCCCGCGTCAGCGGCAGCGCCAGGACGATGTAGTCGCTCGCCCCGAGCAGGTCTGGCAGCGATTCGGCGGGCAGGATCTGCGCGGTGACCCGCTCGGCGTCGCCCTCGTCACCGGCGCCGCTTCGGCGCGTGGCCATGACGCGGGCACCGAATGCCTCGGCCAGCTGCGCCACACGCCGGCCGATGGAGCCGAGCCCGACGATGCCGATTGTCACGTCGCCCAGCTCAGTGCCCTCGAGCGGCTGCCATGTCCGCTCCCGCTGGAGCTCGAGCTGCTCGGGCAGGCGCCGGGATACGGCCAGGATCGCCATCATCACGTACTCGGCGATGGGATCGGAAAAGACGCCGCGCGCATTCGTGATGGCCAGGCCACGCTGCAGCGCCGCGGGTGTCAGCACCCGCTCGACGCCCGCCGTCGCCGAGTGCACCCACTTGAGCCTCGGGCAGCGAGCGATCAGCCGGTCGAAGACCGGCGCCAACATTGGCCCACGCAGCAGCACCTCGACGTCCGAGAGATCCGCATCGGCCAGCCCCTCGAGCGAGACGTTTACCAGCCGCGTACCCGGCGCGGCAGTGAGCACGCGCTCGAGGTCCGCTTGGCGGTATCGCGCCGACAGGATCGGTGAGAGCGCGACGGCGGTCGGACTGCCGTCGGGCCCCGAGCCCGGTCCCGTGAACATGCGCGCGGAGCCAAGGCTCACGCGCTGTGCACCAGGCTCTGGGGAGCAACCCGCTCCACCCATCTGCGCGGTTCGGCCATCTCCTCCTCGGTGGGCAGTGCCCATGGGCCCTGCCACAGCGCGCTGACCGCCTCCCGGCCACCAGCCTCGGCGACGCCGGCCACGAATCGCTCGCCGCGCCGGTACTGCTCGAGCTTCAAATCGAGGCCGGTCAGCCGAGCGATCACCCGTTCCAGGCCCTGGCGCCGAGCACCGCGGCGGACCTCGAAGCGACGGCGGATCTCGCCGACATTGGGCAGGATCTCGGCTCCGGCCTCGTCCATGACCCAATCGCTGAAGCCCTCGAGCAGGCTCATCACCACCTGCGTTTCGCGGAAGAGCTGGCGCTGGTCGGGATGGAGCAAGGTCTCGAGCGGATGCTCCGCATCGCGCATGCGACGCAGCAGCTCGAGCACGCCACCGGCCTGGATCGAGCGCGCCTGATCGAGCACGCCGCTGAGCTGCCGTTCCATCCGCTCGGCCAGATAGGGCCGAAGCCAGTCGTTGGCCTCGAACTCGAAGGCGTGCGTGGTCTCGTGCAGGCAGATCCAGGTGCGAAAGTCGCTCAAGGGCACGTCCAGCAGAGTCGCCGTCTGACGGACGTTCTCCTCGACGAACAGCAGGCGTCCCGGCTTCGCTTCGGCGGACAGCAGCGCAACGTCGTACTGACCGAGCACTCTGCTGCCAAGGAAGCCGAGCAGGAAGCCCACCTGCTGCGTGGTCACGAAGCGGTTGGCCAGCCGTGCCACTCCCGAAGCCAGACCGCCGTCGCCGCGTGGCATCGGCAGGTGAGTCTCGAGCCGACCGACGATGTGCTTGAAGGTGTCCACGTTGGCCTGTGCCCATCCCTGGCGGCTGACGACTGCGTGACGCTCGACCACGCCGGGCAGGGGCAGCCCGAGGCGCTGCTCGAGCAGCGGCACGACCAGCGACATCGCCCGCTCGTAGTCGGCGGCGGCCGCGTGCAGCTCATCAGCAGGCAGCGCGCCCGGTGCTCGGGCCAGCCGGCCGGCGGCGATTCGCTCGGCGCGGCGCCAGTCGACGAGGCCACCCTCTGCGGCACGATGTGCGCGGCCGGCCAGGTACCGCGAGGCGACGGCCACACCGGCGGCGCCGATCGCGAGTCCGACTCCGACTGCACGATCGTCGAAGCGTCGACCGCCTCGACCTCCCTGGCGGGCCCCCGGCCCGGACCCACGGGCACGCTCGGCCGGGCTCACGCGGCACCCGCCAGCGCGACCGGCTCAACGGGCGGGAACAGGTCTCCGAACAGGCGGCTGGCGATACCCTGAAACCTGGCCACGTCGCCGGTGGTCAGCTGGACGTGCGTCACGCCGTGGGTGCCGTTGCCCGAGCCATCAGCGCCCGGCGCCGCCAGTCCATGCACCTCGAGCAGGTGCGCCAGGGCGCTGGCCGCCGAGCGAGCCGAATCGATGACCGCCACGTCGGAGCCAATCACCCGCTCGATGAGCGGCGCCAGCAGCGGATAGTGGGTGCAGCCCAGCAGCAGCGTGTCCGGACGGTGGTGACCATCGCGCAGTGGCGCAATCGATCGCTCCACCGCGGCCTCGACCACCGGCCCATCGAGCTGGCCGGCTTCGACGAGAGGTACGAGCTCCGGGGTGGCCAGCTCGATCACGTCGATGAAGGGGTCCTCGTCCTTGATCGCCTGGAAGTATGCCCGCGAGCGAACGGTCGCCTGCGTGGCGATGACTCCGACACGGCGCGTTCGCGTGGCCAGGGCAGCCGCCGTTGCCCCGGGCCGCACCACGCCCAGGATGGGCACCTCATGGCGCAGGCGCAGGTCATTCAGCGCCACGGCACTCGACGTGTTGCAGGCAACCACGATCGCCTTCACATCGCGCCCCGTGAGCTCATCCAGGCACTCGGCCGAGAAACGCCGGACCTCCTCGTCGGAACGAGGGCCGTACGGAGCCCGCGCGTTGTCGCCGAGGTAGACGGTCGACTCGTTCGGCAGGCGCCGGACGACCTCGCGCAGGACCGTCAGGCCGCCGACGCCTGAATCGAACAGCCCGATGGGCCGGCTGTCGCCCATCACGCGGCAGCCGGCACGCCGGTCGGGTTGCCAACACTTGTCGCCACTTGAGCGACATCGCGACTGATCTGGGCTGCCGGCTGCGACAGCACGAAGGCCTCCCCGCGGTTGTTGGCAGCCAGCACCAGCTGACCGTCACTGACCACGGCGAAGTCCGGGTGCCGGCCGAGCAGCGCGTCGATGGACTCGGGCCGCAGCCCGCCGGCGCTGTCGCTGCGGTTCAGCAGGAAGCGCAGCTTGTGTGGCTCGTAGCCGATGTTGATGAAGGTGGCCAGCATCGCGCGCGTCTGGCGCAGTGTGGCCTCCTCGTAGGCGAGCACCATGACGACCTGGTCGGCGCTGTCGAGCAGTGCGAGGTTGACCTCCGTCAAGCTGGTGGCGGTGTCGAGCAGGACGATGTTGTAGACACGCCGCAGAAGCGCCATCAGCTTGGCCAGGTCGGGCGCGGTCACCATCTCGGCCATCTCGGGCCGGGGCGGGGCGAAGTACACATCCATGCCGGACCGGTCGCGCCAGGCAACCTCCTTCAGGTCGTTTGCGCTGAGCTTGGTGGTCGGAAGGTCGACCAGCGAGGGAACCGATTCATCTACCCGCAGCAGCGCCCTCAGGTCAGCGAACTGGAGGCTGCCGTCGACCAGCGCCACCGACTGGTAGCCGGCGGCCGCGATCGAGGCGCCGATGTTGTAGGCCAGCGTGCTCGTGCCCACGCCTCCCTTGGCGCCGAAGAGGGCGATGACCCGCGAGACGGCGCTCGGCGTCACCTGCAGGTGTTGCGCGTGCAGCTCCTTGATCAGGTTGATGAAGTCGAAGCCCGAGAACGGCATCGACAGAACCCTCGCGATGCCCATGCCCTGCCCGATCGAGACCGGTTTCTGGGGAACGGTCAGGCAGATGATCGGTATGTCGAAGCCGGCCAACCGGATCGCCTCGGCGACCTGCAAGCCACTCATCTTGCCGCGCAGCAGAGCGTCGACCACGACCACGTCCGGGTGCAGCTCGCGCACCTGGTCCACGACCAGCGAGCCGTCACTGATCACGTCGACCAGCTTGATCTGTCCCTGGGCGTCGAGCAGGCCCCTGACGAATTGGCCGACCTGCGCCACGTCCTCGACGAGCAGCAGGCGGATCTGCCCAGCCGAGTGTGAAGAACCAGACACTCGGCCGACTATAGCAAGGCAGCCACCAGCACGATCCGGCTGCTGTCTGGCCCGAAGGCGCCCATCTCGTGATCGCCGGCGACCGTCTCGGGCTGCAGCCCCGCGCGCTCGGCCAGGGCGATGAGCTCGTGCGCCCCGAGCAGGTGCATCTCGTCCGAGCGGCTGATACGACGCAGCGGGCCACCATCCAGCGGCCAGCAATCGAAAAGCGTGGTCACGCTGGCCATCGCGGCGGCCGGCTGGTATTGAGCCGACCACATCTTTGCGACCATCTGCTGGCCCTCATCGTCACGCCGCAACCAGGCGACCTCCAGCCGGCCGTCGTAAGCCGACAGGTCCTCCGCCGAGGGCAGTACGACGTCGATCAGCGCGCGGCCTTCCGGCGCGAGGTGCCGTGTGATGACCTGCAACGCCGCCAGCTGAGCCTCGCGACCGGGCAGCATGAGCAGACTGTTCAGGGCCAGGATCACGAGCCCGAAGCGACGGCCGAGATCGAGCCGGGTGATATCGCCGTCGACGAGCTCCAGCCGGCCCTGGTCACTGTCCACGGCCCAGGACCTCCTCGCCCGTGCCAGCATCTCGGGGTCGCGGTCCACGCCGACGACATCGTGGCCGGCCCTGGCCAGTGGCAGGCAGATGCGCCCGCTGCCACAGGCAAGCTCCAGGATGGGGCCACGACCGGCCCGGGCCAGGGCCAGGATCAGCTCGACGTCCGCCGAGTGATCGACCATGTCGAGATCGTAGAGGCGGGCCAGCTCCGCGCCGGCGGTCATCCGAGACGCGGGCCCTGAAGGATCAGCCGCCACGGAACTCCTGCCAGGCGGCCTCGACCAGCGACGGATCGCTGAACAGGTCGTAGGCCGTCTGGGCGACCAGGGTGGCAGCGAGCAGGGTCGCCCGATCTCCATGCGGCGTGGCAGCAGCGTCACGGAACTCCGTCGAGTGGCCTGCCACGCCCTGCTGGCAGATGGCCAGCTGAGGGTGAATGGTGGGTAGGTGCTGGCTGACGTTGCCCATGTCGGACGATCCCATCCGGCCGTAATCGAACGGCACGTCGGGCACGTCATAGGCGGCCGCGTTGGCCAGCCAGAGCCGCTTGAGAACCTCGTTGTCCTTCATCGTGTCGGACCCGCCGGAGAAGACGGCCTCGCCCTCGCAGTCGGCCGACAGCGCCGCCGCCTCGACCAGGCGCGCGAAGCGCTCCTTCATCCTCTCGAAGTCAGCCTGGTCGTCGCTGCGCACCATGAACCGGGCGCGGGTGATGTCAGGAATGATGTTGGCGGCGGTGCCGCCTTCGAGGATGATGCCGTGCACGCGAGCGCTCGGCCGCAGCTGCTGGCGCCACAGGCCGACCGAATGGAACAGGGTGATCAGCGCGTCGAGCGCGTTGCGACCCATCCACGGGTCCGCCGCGGCATGGGCCTGCAGTCCCCTGAAGGTGACCTCCACATCGACGCTGGCGAGCAGCGCACAAGTCGCCGAGTCCACGTCCGACGGGTGGAACAGGAGCGCCGCATCGACGCCCTCAAAGAGCCCGTCGTCGAGCATGAATTGCTTGCCCGAGCCACGCTCCTCGGCCGGGGTCCCGAGGAAGACCACCTCGCCCTTGATCTCGGGGGCGACCTTGGCCAGCGCGATCGCGGCACCGACCCCGCTTGCGGCCATGGTGTTGTGGCCGCAGCCGTGACCCAGTCCGGGCAGGGCGTCGTATTCGGCGAGGATGGCAATGCGCGGGCCGTCTGATCCTCTGCCGCCGGCGAGCCGGCCGCGCACGGCCGTGGGCAGCCTGCCGGCAGGGTGCTCGACCTGGTAACCGTGACGACCGACCGCTTCGGCCACCCATGCCGCGGCCCGGTGCTCCTCGAATGCAGGCTCCGGGTTGGCATGGATCCGGTGTGACAGCTCCAGGATCTCGTCGCGCGCCTCGTCCACTGCGCCTGCGAGCCGTGTCTTTGCCTCCGAGTGCGGCTCCGCCGCGGCCCTGTTGGAGAGTTCAACTGGGGTGTCGGTCATGCCGGCTGCCTCCTCCGCTACGGTGGTCGTGCCCGGTTTCCGCTCAGCCGCCCGCGCCCGCGGCCTGGATGTGCGGCCCAGTGGGGGGCACGTCGATGTGCTGCGGCTCGAAGCGGACTGCCTTGCCGTCGCGCTTCTTGACGGCCAGCGCGCTGATCGCCTCCAGCGCGCAGCGGTGGGCGGCCATAGCCGTCACCTCGGCGTGGTCGTACGGCGGCGAGACCTCGACCACATCCATTGCCGCCAGGCGCACCTTGCCCACGATGCGCCTGACGGCGCGCAACAGCTCGCGGGTGATCATGCCGCCCGGCTCCGGCGTGCCGGTGCCCGGCGCGCTGCCCGGATCGAGCACGTCGATGTCGATTGACAGGTAGATCGCATCAGGGCCGTCAAGGGCCTCGTTGATGGCATCGTCGATAACCGCCTCCGCGCCACGCTCCTCGATCTCGCGCATCAGGTGCCAACGCATGCCCTGCTCCTTCATCCAGGCCATCACCTCGGGCGGCGGCCAGTAGCCGCGCAGCCCGACCTGCACGAAGTTGCGACCCTTGACCGCGCCAGACTCGATCAGCCGCCGCATAGGCGTGCCGTGGCCGTGCAGCACGCCCCAGTCCTCATCGGCAGTGTCGGCATGAGCGTCGAAGTGAACGATCCCGATGCTGCCCGGGGCGCGCACCTGGGCGACGGCCGTGGCCGAGGGCCAGGTGATCGAATGATCGCCGCCGAGGATGACCGGGACGGCTCCCGAGCGGGCCACCTCGAGGACCTTGCGGAAGATCATCGCGTGACCGCGCTCGAGGGCAGCCGGCACCACATTGGCATCACCCGCATCGACCACATCGAGGTACTCGAACGGTTCGATGTCGAGCTGGAGCGAGTGTCCGCCCTGGGTGTACGTCGCCTGTCGGATCGCTCGCGGCCCGAAGCGCGTGCCCGGACGGTAGCTGACGGCGTCGTCGAATGGCGCTCCCACGATCGCGACGTCGGGACGTCGGGCGACAAGCGCCTCGGCATCCTCGACCACCGGCCGCTTGCAGAAGGAGACGGCGCCAACATAGTTGGGGATCTCGGGTGGCTCGAAGACCACGTACTCGCGATCCCAGCCGTTCTGTCGCGCGAAGTCCGGGGCGGATTGCTCGTCGGGCATGAAGCACTCCGAGGCGGGTCGCCGCCGGTTCCGTGCCGCGGTCCAGCAGGGCGCGCGAGAATCCTACACGCGCCGATTGCTACCGGCCGCCTGCTCCGTCAGCGGCGGAGCGAGAGGGTGACCTCGGCCAGGACGGCCATCGCCAGGATGAACAGCGTCAGCGGCAGTCCCAGCTCGCCCTGCCCGCGCAGGACGACGAGAAGGCTGACCACGAACGCGACGAGCAGGCCGCGGCGTGCCGCGCGCCACCAATCGCCGCGATAGGCGATGCGACGCGATCGAGCGAACTGGCCCAGCCACAGCATGGGGGTCAGGGTCAGGGCGATCGCGGAACCGAGCAGTAACGCCCCGCTGAAGAGCACCGCTGGATCCCCTCGCGGGTCCAGGTTGAGCACGACGAAAACGACGGCGATCCAGGCAAGCGCCGCGCCCGCAAGCAGTGCGGCATTGGCCAGCCGATCGCTTCTGTTCATGCGCGTTCGCCCATGGTTCCGCTCATCCCAGCGGCCGGACTCGCCTGAGCAGGTCCGGCCGCGGGGCCCCCGTTGCACACGCTGCCCAGCCGATCAGGTCCGGCCGTGGCCCGAACAGCACGAACACCCACTCGGACCGGCGTCGGGCCGGGCGCAGGCCGCCGTCGGTGCGCAGTCCGGAGCCCGTAGCTGGATCGACTGCCGCGGACGGAGCCATGAAGCCCGCCGCTCCATGCTCGCGCAGGCGCCCCGCCTCGCGACGACAGGCCTCGTATGTGTCCGGGCCGCCCGTCATGGTCCGACGCTCGAGGCGGGCTCGCTCAGCCGGTGGATCTGCCAGCTCAACCGCCCACAGCGCGCGCTCGATGCCGGCCAGGTCGGCCGGGTCGGTGATCTCCTCGTGCCGCAGGAACTCCGCCCACGCCGCGTCCACCGTCGACGAGAAGTAATGGGTCGGTCCCTCGCCCGGGCCGTGCCAGCGCGCCGGAGGCTGTTCACTTGACTCCCACAGGAAGGGAAAGCGCGGGTCCGCGTGGCGAAAGACGATCATCTCGGCGTCGCGATCACGTCGGCCCCGCACTACCGGCCGTGGCAAAGCCGTTCAACTTGCACCCCCGGGCCCGGCCAGAAACGCGGCCAGGCGGCCGACAGCCTGGGCCTGCTCTCCGTCCGGATCCCAGTCTCGGCCGAGCAGCTGACGGGGCGTCCGCCCGTCAAGCTGGCTGCGGGGCCGGTCGAACCAGCGGCGGATACCAAAGCGGTTGTACGCGCCGGCAAGGTCGGCAGTGACGAGGGCCAGCCAATGAATGCGCGCGGCCAGCGCATCGGGCACCCGGCGTGTGCCGGCCGCGTACCGGCGCAGGCTCACTGCCGAGGCCCCCACGAGCCGGGCCAGCTCATCGGCCTCGAAGACGTGGAGCAGCTGTTCGAGCTCGCGCTCTGGAAGCGGAGACTCGGCCAGAGCGTGGCCCAGCCGGTCGATCGCGCGACCGAGTCGCGCTCCGGGCTGCCTGCCCAACAGCTCGAGCGCAGCGTCCTGTCCGATACCCGCGGAAGAGGCCTCTCGGGCGATGCTGCGCAGCAGTTCCATGTCGAGCCGCTCGACGCTCCCCCGGTCGCGCAACAGACCCGCCGCCAGGGCGCGGCGGACCAGAGCGACAGCCGGGCCAAGCAGCGCCGGCCTATTGAGCGGTGCCTCAACGGTTGCCAACCGGATCATCGTCATGATCCAAATTGTATCCGATCAACATCGATCGTCGCGGCGGTGGCCGGATGTACGATCACGGCCATGACGACCTCCATGCGTGACAACCTCGAGCTGCTGCGCCGCACGCCGGACGTCATCCGCGGCCTGCTGCGCGCCCTACCGGACAGCTGGACGGCGACGCCGGACGTGGCCAAGGACGGCTGGACACCGAAGGATGTCGTGGGTCACCTGATCACGGGCGAGCTGAGCGACTGGCTGGAGCGTACGCAACGCATCATCGACCACGGAACCAGCCTGCCCTTCGAGCCCTTTGAGCGCTTTGCCCACCGGCAGCGAGATGAAACCGCCACCCTCGACGACCTCATCGAGCGCTTTGCCGAGCTGCGCGCTGCCAACGTAAGCCGGTTCGAGGCGCTTGTTTCGGAGGGCGACCTCGGCCGAATGGGGATGCACCCTGCGCTCGGACGGGTCAGCCTGGGCAATCTGCTGGCCACTTGGGCCGTGCACGACCTTGATCATCTGGGCCAGGTTTTCGTCGCCATGGCGGCCAGCCGCGACGCCGATGTCGGACCGTGGAAGGCGTACCTGGGAATACTGCTCCGACGCGACGACCCGACGGCAGTGCCAGGCTGACCGCTGACGTCCGGCCGGCCGGCGGCCGTCATGCGGCACTCGAGGAGCAGATCTGCCGGAATGGGCAGTAGCCGCACGCCACCGGGTTGGGCTTAGCCTTGAACTCGCCTCCTCTGATACCCGCCGCCGCCGCGGCCATCCGCTCGCGCGCGCGAGCCAGCCGGTCTGGATCGGGCACCGCGCGACCGACCGTGCCGCTGTCGAGGAAATGCAGTCGCACCTCGCTTGGGAGCTGGCCGGTCTCGTGCTCGTGAGCAAGGGCATAGATCTGCAGTTGCAGCGAGTCCCTGGCTCGGGCATTCGCCTTGGCCGGATCCGTGACGCTTGACGACTTGTAGTCAACGATGACGGCTCCCTGCGCCGACGCGTCGACCCGATCCATGCGGCCGCGTACGACATCGCGCCCGACGGGAAACGCGAACGGACGCTCGATCGCCACGGTTCGCGGCTCGCTGGCCAGCTGCTCCGTCCGGAACCTGATCAACGCCTCGCAGCCGGCGCGGTAGCGCGCCTGTTCGTGCTCGGCAGACAGGTAGCCTTCCGGCGACCACGCCGTCCGAAAGGCCCCGACGAGCTCTTCCTCGCTCATCGCCACGCCGGCGGCTCGACGAAGGTGGAAGGCAGCCACGGCCTGGTGCATGGCGCTGCCGTACGTGAGCGCATGGTGCGTCGGGGTGGGCACGCCGATCACGTAGCGCAGCCGGTAACGCTCGGGGCAGGACAGGTAGTCGTCCAATTGCGAGAAGCTGAGGGTGAGCGGCTCCTCGATCCCACGTGGCGCGGTGGACCCCGTGGCCGCAGGCTCGACCGGCGGGTCCGGTCGCAGCGTCAGCTGACCGCTCTGAGCGGCCGCGACAGGCGCATCGACCGCCTCGGCCAGGAATGGCGACGGGCGGCGCCGACCGCGGCCGCCAGGCCCGCTCGAGTGCGTGCTCAGCCAGAGCTCGTCTCGTGCCCGGGTCATCGCCACGTAAGCCAGCCGGCGCTCCTCGGCGAGCGGATCCTCCTCGTCCACGCTGTCGCGCAGGGCAAGGAGCTCGGCCGGCAGTGTCAGCACAGGCGGACGGCCGTGGGCCGGGAAACGCCCATCGACCAGCGCGCAGACATAGACACAGCGGAATTCAAGGCCCTTCGCCCGGTGCACCGTCAGCACGGACACGCGATCGTCGTCCAGAGGCCCCTGGTCGTCGCCGCCCACCGGGACGTCGTCGAGCGCGCCCAGGTGCGGCACCAGCAGCGCTACGCGATCCTCGGCGAGCAACGAAGCCCGCCCTCGTACCAGCTGGAAGAAGCGCACGACGCAGCGCAGGTCGAACGACTCCGCCGAGTCCGGCTCCGTGCCGGCCAGCTTCTTGAGCATGCCGGTCCGGCGCAGATGGTCGTACAGGATCTCGCCAGAGGTGCGCCGTGCGGCCTGTTCGAGACCGCGACCCACGTCAGCCAACAGGCGCCGGACGGCCACCCGCCCGGTAGCGGACAGCCGGGCATTTGGAGCACGGTCGTCGGACAGCGCGCGCCACAGGCTGGACTGGCGCCGCCGCGCGTGCTGGAGCATCAACGCGAGGTCGGCCTGGCCCATGCCATAAGGCTGAGCGGCTGCCAGCAGGTACAGCTCCGGGTCGTCGTCGGGGTTTGCCACGACGCGCAGGTATGCCAGCAGCGCTCTGACGGTCGGCTGCTCCACCAGCCGTCCCGGCGCGGAGCCCTTGCTCGGCACTCCGTGCATGCGAAGACTGCGCAGGAAGCTCTCTGCGTCGGCGTTGGTGCGCACCAGAACAGCGAAATCCCTCGGCGCGTGGCCGGCGGCAATGCGCTTGGCGATGGCCTCGGCGATGCCATCCGCCTCGTGCTCGGGAGTCGCATAGGTGAGCTGCCGGACAGGCGGCGCCGCGCTCGACCGCCGGTGCGCCACCGGACCGCCATTGGCCGTGAGGAACAGCGGCAGGGCGCCGTGACCGTTGTGCTCGATGAGCCGACGGCCCGTTTCGATGATCGGTGGGCGCGAACGGTAGTTGCGACGAAGCACGACGCAGCGAACATCCGGATGGGCGGCGACGAACCGCCTGATGTTGCTTACCGCCGCCCCCCGGAAGGTGTAGATGGCCTGGTCCGGGTCACCAACGACGGTCACGTTGGAAGTGCGGTTAGTCAGGGCGAAGACCATCTCGAGCTGGACGGGGTTGGTGTCCTGGAATTCGTCCACGAGCAGGTACCGATAGCGGTCGCGGACCGCTCTCTGGATGAGCGGTCGGTCCTGCAGCAGGCGCAGGGCCAGCCACACCTGGTCGCCATGATCTATCAGGCCGCGGCCGGCGAGCAGGCGCTGGTAGGCAGCGTAGGCACCGGCGACCTCCGTCCGGGCCTGGGCGAGGTCCAGCAGCGCCGCCGAGTCTTCGGCCCCGACGCCGCGCGCCCTCTCGGCCAGGTCGCGCGCATGGGCGATATAGGCCTCCGGCGTAATGCCCTCGTCCTTGGCGCGCTGGAACAGGTCTACCAGCGCGGAAAGGAAACGAGTCGGGTCCCCCAGCGGCAGGTAGCGCTGCAGCCCAAGGTCGAACAGGTGCTCGCGCAGCAGCACCACAGCCTCGCTGCGCGTGACCAGCCGCACGTCGCCGGGCAGGCCGAGCTCGAAGGCGTGTTCTCGCAACAGTCGGTCGCCCAGCGCGTGGAACGTGTGGATGGCGGCATCAGCCTGCCCGTAGGGCACCAGCTCATCGACGCGGGCCTGCATTTCCTCCGCCGCCGCGTCGGTAAACGTGAGGGCGAGGATCTCGCGCGGTCGGGCGCGCTTGGTCTCGATCAGCCAGGCGATGCGCCGGGCGACGACCTCGGTCTTGCCGGTGCCAGGGCCGGCAATGACCAGCTGCGGCCCCTCGCGATGGGTGACCGCCCGCCGCTGCTCGCGGTTGAGCCCGGTCAGCAGCTCCTTGATCGAGGGCAGTGAGACGGGAGCGCCAGCGTCCCGTGACAAGGGCGTCGTGCCGGCGGCCAGCTGCGCGGTGGAACGTGCCATGGCCACACCGTGCCAGCCGTCCGTGCCACGTTTGGTGACACAGCTGAAAAAGCCCGCCCGGAGGTCAGTCGGCCCCGGCCCGGCGCAGAGCCTCCGACTCCTCGTCGGAGAGGGCGGTCTCGCTCCTGCCGCCGCTGATCGGCTTCAGGTAGACCCGCGTCGACTGCCGTGAGTGCAGGCTGGACATCACGACACCGTCGCCCCGGTCATCGAGCAATGCAACGGCAAAGCTCTGGTTGCCGCCGGTGTCCTCGAAAGGATTGAAGCGCACCACGCCTACCCGCTGCAGAGCCCCCCGGCCGCGCTCCCCAAGCTGAACGACCTGCCGCTCGAGGCTGCCGATCCTCTCAAGACCGGCCGCGACGGTCTCCTCCAGCGTTGCATCGACAGCTGTCGCTCGCGCCCTGCGCTTCAGCGAGCGCCCCGTCCGAACGAGCGCAGCAAGCGCCACCACGAATGCGAGGGCGGCCAGCACCAGGGCGGCGGCGGCGAGGATCGTGGCGGCGTCCTGCGGCATGGGCTCTCCCGGGGCTGAGGTGGCGCTGGCATTCTAAGGCGACTGCTAGACTGCGGCCCGATGAGCAAGCGCACCCGCGGCTCCGCCCGCGCCCACCGTCGTCCGGGCGCCCGACCACCGACCAGCCGGCCGGCCGGCGCCCGCCCGGCTCGTCCGGCACCGGCTACTGCGCCGATCGAGCCACAGCGCCCGAGCTCGCTCGAGCGTGCGCCCGAGCTGGCTGAGGCCATGGTCCGGGGCGAGGCCGCCTCCACCGACGTGGCGCCATCCACGACCGAGCGGCGCCAGCTGCGATCCGCCCACCCGCGTCCACGGGCCAAGCCGGGCAGCCTGCTGGCCGCTCGGGCCGCTACCGAATACACCTACGTGGCACACGACCTGCGCCGCATCGCGATCGTGTCGGTGATCCTGCTGGCGATCATGCTCGCGGCCTGGCTGGCCATCGCCGTCCTCGGCATCATCCCGCTCGACTTCTACTAGCGGCGGCTCGTCAGCCCGAGGAAGGTCCCTTCGCGCGCGCCTCTCGGCGCGCGGCCATGCGCTCACCGATGAGCCGCTCATGGCCCTCGCCCGAGGGAGTGTAGTAACGGCGGCCGACGAGCTTGTCGGGCAGATACTGCTGCTCCACGTCATGGCCGGCGAAGTCGTGCGGGTTGCGATAACCGCGGCCATGGCCGAAGTCGCGCTTCTCGCGCCAGCTCGCGGTCCGCAGATGCGACGGCACGGGCAAAGATCCGTGGCGCTCCACATCGGCGAGCGCCTCCCAGTAGGCCGCCCCTGCGCGATCCGACTTGGGTGCAGCGGCGATGAAAGTGGTCGCCTGGGCCAGCGCGTACTGCGCTTCCGGCAGGCCGACCCACTCCAGCGCCTGCGCAGCCGCGACGGCCACCTGCAGCGCACGGGGGTCGGCATTGCCGACGTCCTCCGACGCGCTGATGATCAGCCGGCGACAGATGAAGCGCGGGTCCTCGCCCGCGGCCACCATGGTGGCGAGCCAGTACAGCGCAGCATCGGGATCGTTGCCGCGCAGGCTCTTGATGAAGGCGCTGACCGTGTCGTAATGGCCGTCACCCGCTCGGTCGTAGGCCAGCACCCGCTGCTGCGCGGCAGCCTCGATCTCCGCCAGAGTCGGCTCACCGCTCATCGCCGCGGCCGCCTCGAGGATGTTGAGCATCGTGCGCGCGTCCCCGCCGCTGATGTCGAGGAGATGGCTTCGGGCCGGCGTGTCGAGTGTGACCGCGCCGGCCAGGCCACGGGCGTCCGACAAGGCCCGATCGAGGACGCTGGCGAGGTCGCCCTCCGAAAGCGCCTCCAGGCGAAATACGCGCAGCCGGCTGAGGAGCGCCGAGTTCACCTCGAAGTAGGGGTTCTCGGTCGTCGCACCGACCAGGGTGATGATCCCCTCCTCCACCTGCGGCAGGAGCGCGTCCTGCTGCGCCTTGTTGAAGCGATGGATCTCGTCGATGAACAGGATCGTCGAGCGTCCTCCCTGCTCGATCCAGGCGCGCGCCTCGGCCATCCGCGCGCGCACATCGGCCACGCCGCTGCCCACCGCCGAGAGAGTGACGAAGGGAGCGTCGATCAACTCGGCCAGCAACCGGGCGAGGGTGGTCTTGCCCGACCCGGGCGGGCCCCACAGGACCATGGATGAAAGGTGGCCGGCATCGATAATGCGGCGCAGCGCGCCCTTCTCGCCGACGAGGTGGCGCTGGCCGACGAACTCCTCGAGCGACTGCGGGCGGAGACGCGCGGCGAGTGGCTGGTGGCTAACGGACCCCTGCGGCAGCACGCTCGCGTCGGGTCTGGCCTCGTGCTTCGGGCGACGAGCTGGCATGGCCATGAGTATCGCCGACCCGGAGTCGGCGCCGCCTATCCCCGCCCCTCTGCGAGCCGGTCGTTGAGCGCTGCCAGCTGGGCGCGAAGCGCGGCGATCTCCTCGCGCAGGTCCTGCCCGCCGTCGCCGTCCGGAGCGACGGCCTCTTCGTGCTGGGTCGGCGACCCACTGAGGCCGAAGAAATGGCTGGCGATTGTCGCCGTCACGTAGCCGAATACGCCGAGGGCATAGACCGACAGCAGCCAGGCAAGTAGCCGCCCCTCCGCCGTCACCGGCGCGTACTCCGACCCGACGGTGGTCATCGTCATCGCCGTCCACCACAGCGCCTCGCCGTAGCTGGTGATCGGGGCCGCCCCGCCCGCCGGCGAGCGACCGGCAGCAGCCTCGAAGAAGAGCATTCCCGACGCTCCCACGACGATGACCAGCACAGTGATCGCCAGCACATAGGCGAACCGCGCGCGGTCCAGCGTGCGCCCGATCGCTCCAATGCCCCGGTTGACGGTGGTGATGAGGCGCAGCAGGCTGGCTGAGCGAACCACCTGGGCCGCGCGCAGGAAGCGCAGCGCGGTCAGCACGCGCAGCGCGCGGAGGGCCGGGATGGCCAACGAGGCAACCTTCAACCAGTTGCCGCGCAGCCACGCGGAGCGGCTCGGCGCAATGATCAGCTTGATGACGACTTCGACGATGAAGACGACCCAGAGGGCGTAGAAGACCAGGTCCAACCGCGCGTCGGTGCCGATCACGAACTCGAGCAGAAGTACGGCCAGCCAGGCGAAGGACAAGGCCACAAGCGGGCCTTCCATCATCTGGTCGAGCGTTCGCAGGAGCTGCCAGCGCTCGTGCTGCTGGGCCTCTGCGAGCGCCTGCTCGGTGTCGGTACGAGTCTCGTCAGTCATCGGCAACCTCCCGCGCGTTTGACCGGACGGTATGGCCGACGACCGTGCGCGGGCCAGCCCCCGCCGCCTCGCTCGGATACCATCAGCCTGCCAGTCCGCAGCGCAGGGGAGCCAACCAGAAGTGTCCGATCGCATTCACCTCCGTGTGCCCGGCCCGACGCCGCTGCCCGACCAGGTTCGCGAGTCCGGCTCGCGCCAGATGATCAACCACCGCGGGCCTGAGTTCAGCGAGCTCATCGGCCGCGTCACCAGTCGACTGCAGGGGGCGTTCGCCACGCAGAACGAGCTGCACATCCTCACCGCTTCGGGCACCGGTGGGATGGAGGCGGCGGTGGTCAACCACCTCTCGCCGGGCGATCGAGTGCTGGCTGTCAGCATTGGCTCCTTCGGCGATCGGTTCGCCGCGATCGCCAGCCGCTACGGGGCCGAGGTGCAGAAGCTGGACGTCGAGTGGGGCCAGGCAGCCGACGCGGATGAGGTGGCCGCCGCGCTGCGCCGCATGCTGACCGAAAGCGCGCCGGCGAAGGCGGTCCTGCTGACCCACAACGAGACCTCGACCGGCGTGACCAATCCGCTGGCCCGGCTGGCGGCAGCCTCACGCGAGGCCTCGCCCGACGCGCTCATCATCGTCGATGCCATCAGCGGCCTCGGGGCGGTGCCCTTCGAAACCGATGCCTGGGACCTTGACGTGGTCGTCACCGGCTCGCAGAAGTCCTGGATGGTTCCGCCCGGCCTGGCCATGATCTCCTCGTCAGCGCGGGCGCGCGGGGCCGAGCAGCAGGCAACCATGCCGCGCTACTACTTCGACCTGGCCGAGGCGCGGAAGTACGCGGCCAAGGGGGAGACACCCTGGACCCCGGCGGTCAGCGTGCTCTTCCAGCTCGACGTGGCGCTGGACCTGCTCGAGCGCGAGGGGTACCCGCGGATCTTTGCCCGTCACGCCGCCTGCGCGGAGGCCGCGCGCAGCGGCCTGCGACGGCTCGGCTTCCGCCTGCTGGCGGACCACGAGCACGCGTCCGACACGGTCACCGCGGCGTGGGTGCCCGAGGGCATGGACTGGAGCTCCTTCAACGCTTCGCTGCGCGAGCGCGGGCTGGTGCTGGCCGGGGGCCAGGGCAAGCTGACCGGAAAGATCCTGCGCATCGGCCACCTGGGCGCTGTCGAGCCGGCCGATATCGAGACTGCCATCGACATCATCGAGCAGGCCCTGCGCGTGGCCGACCTGCCCACCGGCGCGGGGGCGGTCAGCGCCGGAGCGTGAAGGTCCTCGTCGCCGAGCCGCTGGCCGAGGAAGGACTCGCCCCGCTTCGCGAAAGGCACCAGGTCGACGTCAGGCTCGACCTGTCGCGTGACCAGCTGCTGGAGATCCTGCCTGACTACGAGGCCCTGCTCGTGCGCAGCCAGGTCAGGGTCGATGCAGAGGCTCTGGAGGCCGGCGGGCGGCTGTTGGTCGTCGGTCGGGCCGGGGTCGGCACGGACAACATCGACCTGGCTGCGGCCACCCGGGCCGGCGTCACCGTCGTCAATGCCCCGACGGCCAACACCATCGCCGCCGCCGAGCACACCCTGGCGCTGCTCTACGCGCTCGCCCGCCGGGTGCCGGCCGCTGATGCCTCGGTCAGGCGGGGCGAGTGGAAACGAGGCGCGTTCATGGGCCAGGAGCTTCGCGGCCGCACCCTCGGCATCGTCGGGCTGGGGCGGATAGGGCTGTCCGTTGCCGACCGCGCCCGCGCGATGGAGATGGAGCTGCTCGGCCACGATCCATTCGTGACCGAGGAAGCGGCGGCCCAGCACGGCGTGCGGCTGGTGTCGCTCGACGAGCTTCTCGCTCGAGCGGACGCGGTGACCCTCCACGTCCCGCTCAGCCATGCCACCCGCGGGCTCATCGGGCAGCACGAGCTGGACCGCATGAAGCCGGGCGCGGTGCTCGTCAACGTCGCCCGCGGAGGGGTCGTGGATGAGCAGGCGCTGGCCGAGGCGCTGCGTGCCGGCCGGCTGGCCGGGGCCGCGGTCGATGTCTTCGAGAACGAGCCGCCGACCGGTTCGCCGCTGCTTGACGCACCGGCCACGGTGCTCACGCCGCACCTGGGTGCTTCCACCGAGGAGGCCCAGGCACGCGTCGCGATGGAGACGGTCCAGCAGGTGCTCGACGTCCTGGACGGGCGTTCAGCGCGCTACGCGGTCAACGCGCCGCTTGTGCCGGCCGAGACCGCGGCCGACCTTGCCCCGTACCTGCCCCTGACGCGCGCACTCGGCATGCTCTACGCGCAGTTTGCGCCATCGCTCGAAGGCCTTACGCTGGAGCTGGCCGGCGAAGTGGCGGGGCTCGATGCGAGGCCGATCGCCGCCGCCGCCCTTTCCGGCCTGCTGGAGCCCGCAACCGAGGGTCGCGTCAACCAGGTCAACGCTCCGCTGCTTGCCGCCGAGCGAGGCCTGCAGCTGATCGAGCGCCGCACGCCGGAGAGCTCGCGCTACCAGTCGGTGGTGTCGATCAGCGGCTCCACTACGGTCGCCGGGACGCTGAGCGGCGGCGAGCCGCGGATCGTGCGGTTGGCCGACTACTGGGTCGACATGCCGACCTCGCCCTGGATGCTGATCACGCGCCACCGGGACCGTCCCGGGACGATGGGCCGAATCGGTCTGATGCTCGGGCAGGCGGACGTCAACATCAGCGCCATGCACCTGGGTCGGAGCGCGCCGCGAGCCGATGCGCTGATGGTGCTGGCGCTGGATGACCCGGTACCGGACGCGGTCGCCGGGGAGATCCGCCGCCATGAGGCCGTGCTCGACCTGTGGCTCGTAAACCTCGCCCCGTGAGCGAGCCGTCGCCAGCCGGGGTGATCCCGGCCCGGCTCAGCGCGGCGCTGGTGCTCGTTCGTCACGGCGAATCGACGTGGGTCGCGGAGGGCCGCTTCCAGGGCGGCCAGGATCCGCCGCTGTCCGAGCTGGGCCGTCGTCAGGCGGAGCTGGTGGCCGCCCGCCTGGCCGCGCGTGACAGGGGCACGCCGCTGCCGATCCCGCTCGGGCCGCCGGCGGGCATCTGGCACTCCCCGCTGGCTCGCGCTCGGACGACGGCCGAGGTCATCGCCGCCGCCCAGCCCGGGTCACCGCGGATCGGGTCGGTGGCCGCATTGACCGAGATCGGCCAGGGCGCGTGGGAGGGGCTGCCCGCGGCGGAGGTCCAGGCACGCTGGCCGGCCGAGCTTGAGGCCTGGCGCCGATCACCGACTGCCAACAACGCGCCGGGCGGCGAGCGCGTGCTGGACGCCGCAGTCAGGGTCAGCGGCGCCGTCGAGCAGGTCATCACCGCGCTGGCCGCCGAGGGCGGGTCGCGCTCCGGCGCCGGTCAGGGCGCAAGGCCTGCCGGCCGCGGCGAGCCTGTGCCCGGCTATCCGTCACCTGAGCCATCACCGGTGCGGCCACCCGACCCGTGGGCAGTCTTGGTCGCCCACGACGGCATATTCCGACTGATGCTGCTCGCACTGCTGGGGGTGCCCTTCGAGCGCTTCTGGTCGTTCCCATTCAACCTTTGCGGCATCACCGTGCTGGCGCTGAGCAACGGTGTCGCCACGCTGCGCGCGCACAACCTGGCCGAGCACCTCAGCCCGCTCGCCGACGAAGAGCGCGCCGCGGCCGAGGCGCGCGGCGACAGGCGCGGAGCGCTCTAGCCGGCGCTGTCAGCCATTGCGCCGCCGGCGAAGCTCCGTCGGCCCGCGCAGCCAGCCGGGCCTTCGGACCAGCAGGCGGAGGAGGCTCATCCGAACGCGCCGGTAGGCCAGGCCCAGGCGGTGACCCAGCGCCCAGCTGGGCGTTCGGCGCGCATAGGTCGCCTCGACCTTGGCGGTGGCCAACAGCTGGAGGTCGCCAGCCGCCGCCGGGACGAGCCGCGATAGGCTGCCGGTGTACTCGAAGATCGTCTGGGTGGGCTTCGGGCCGTGGCCGAGCCGCGTCGCCAGCCTGGTCAGTCCGTCGTAGGCGCCGACCGCTTCCATGGGGCCTCGCCGGCGCAACCTCGCGCTGAAGAGCACCACTCCGACGCTGCCGGCCAGCAGCACGAGAAGCACGAAAGGCAGGCTGGTCGCCGGGCCCGCTGCGCCACCACCCTGCTCGATCGGAGCAAAGGGCGGAAGGCTTGCCAGGTCGCCGGGGTCCTCCTCGAAGATGCGATCGTTCGGTAGCGGTGGCGGCACTATCGAGCCGCGCGGAGTCGGCATCGGCGGGCCGTCGGCAAGCTCGGTCGGCTGCTGGCCGTTGTCGCCGTTGCCCGGGGTGGGGTCGAAGCGGAACCAGCCGTAGCCCGGAAAGTACGCCTCGACCCACGCGTGGGAGGCGGAGCGGTCGACCTGCCAGGTGCCGGGTGACAGCTCCTGGCCGGGCAGATAGCCGACCACGTAGCGGGCCGGAATGCCCTGCGTGCGCAGCATCATCGTCATCGCGGTGGCGAAGCGCTCGCAGAAGCCGGTGCGAACCTCCAGGAAGCAATCGACGACGTTCTCCCCCGCGCACAGGCCGCTGACGTCCGTTGTGTAGCTGAAGCCGCCATCTCGCCAGAACCAGTACTGGATCGCCTCGGCGATGTGATAGGGGTTGCGCTGTTGCCGGGGCAGCTGCGCCACGATGTCGTCGGCAAGCTTGTAGGTCGACGGCCCGATCGAGCCCGGCCGGACCTCCAGGTAGCGACTCAGCCAGGGGGCATAGTCGGTGCCGGCCGCGGCCAGCTGGCCGGCCGTTACCTGCTCGCCACCGGAGTCCTGAGGCACCAGGGCAATGGCTCCGTATGAGGTCCCTTCGCGGATGCCCTCGGCGAGCCGAAGGGTCACGAAACCGCCCTCACCGCGATGGGCCAACAGCTCGGTCCTTCGATCGACGAGCAGTGGGCTCTCCGGCACGACCGCGACATCGCCCCCCAGGCTGTGCGAGGTGACGCTGACCGCGATCTGTCGCCTGCCCTTCAGCCTGCCCAGCTCCTCGGCCGTGCCGCCCAGCACCGAAGCGCCAGGCGCGACAGGGCTGGATACCGCGTCGAGCTGCTGCCAGGTCCTGCCGTCGAAGGAGTCATAGGTGGCCCCGCGCCAGTAGTAGGCACCGGTATCGGCCACCATCGCGGTAAAGACGGGCTCGGTCGAAGACTCCCAGACCTCGCGCAGCGTCTGCGTGGGCCCGAACAGGTTCGCCGAGCCGCGGACCGGTCCGCTCACGCCGCCCAGCCAACGGTTCACCTCGTAGCCGAACTCGAGCAGTCGGCTGTCCATGTCGCGCCAGGCACGCGAGAGCGGTGCCGAGCTGGCCGTGCCGGCCAGGACGAGGGACATGACCACGGCCAAACCGATGAACACCGCGCCGCGGCTGAGGAACAGCTCGCCGGCCTGGCCCATCTCGACCAGCCGGCGCGAACGCCAGCCCACTTCCTCGTGGAGCAGGTTCAGCCGGACCACCAACAGCATCGACCCGGCTGCGAAGACCACCAGGTGCAGCAGCTGCTCCTGCGTGGTTAAGGTCATGTTGAGCAGCAGCGCCGTCGCGCCGAGGACGATCAGCGGCAGCGGTCGCTGGCGCCGGAAGACGCTGAAGGCGCCCAGCTGACCCATGGCCCAGAGCAGCGCGCCGACCAGCAGCAGGAAGACGGATGTCTCGTCAGAGCGGATGCCCAGGACGAACGAGTCCCAGGCGTAGCTGTTGATCGACCAGGCGGTGTAGCGCAACCGGTCCTCGAGCAGTGGTGCGCTTGAGATGGCGCCGGCAACCGCATTGACGAGGAACAGGCCGCCGACCATCGAGCCGAGTAAGTGCGCTTTCAGCGCGCCGATTGGAAGCCGGGCCAGCAGGCCGCCAACAATGGCCGCGAGGATGACGGCCAGGGGGAGGAAGGCGGTCTGGGTGGTGCGCGTGCCGGCGACGTGGCCCACCCACGCCGACTGGTCGACCGCCAGACCGACGACGAAGACCGTTGCCAGCACGGCCAGGATGCTGGCCAGTCCCTCCGGCGGAACAGCGAGCAGCCGGTCCTGCTCCGCGTCTGCCGTGCGCATTGGCTCGGATCGTCGATTCAAGGGGGGCCTCATCGCACGGCCACCCGGGAGCCGCGCGCAGTGACCAGCTGCTCAGCGAGCGTCCGCCCCGGTCCAACGGTCACCACCGGCAGGTCGTGCTCGGCCAGCGCATGGCGCACGGCGCGCAGGGCACGCCGCCCGGCGTCCTCCGCTGCTGCGTCAGGGACCTCGGTTGCCAGCTGGGCGAAGGCGTGTGCGTCGAGCAACACGACCATCGTCGACACTCCCCTGCCCCGGAGGCTGCTGAGCGGCTTGACCCAGTCGGTGCTGGTCGACGAGGTCACGACCACGGCGGTCATGCCACGGCGCAGCCTGGGCAATGCCTCGATCAGGACGTCCAGCAGTGGCTGGCTGCCGTCAGGCTGCACTGCGGCCAGCAGCTGCAGCATCTTGAGGTATTGCCGGCGGCCGCGGTCCGGTTGCAGCACGACGTGCCGGCCGCCGTTGGCCGTCAGCCCCAGGGTGCGGTTCTCGATCAGCGCCTGGGCACCGACGGCGGCGGCCACGCGCACCGCGTACTCGATCGTCGACTCGTCGCCCTCGCCGGCATGTGCTGAGCGGTCGAGGTCAACGTAGAGCCAGAGATCCG
Organism: Candidatus Limnocylindrales bacterium; assembly: GCA_035540555.1. Lineage (GTDB taxonomy): Bacteria > Chloroflexota > Limnocylindria > Limnocylindrales > CSP1-4 > JALYGJ01. The sequence continues at coordinate 142,317 of DATLGJ010000033.1, forward strand.
CCGTCTGTTCCAGGTCGAATTCCTTGACCTGGAGCTCACCGGTTCGCGCCGACGTTCGCCAGTGGATCCGGTTGTACGAATCGCCCGGCTCGTATGGTCGAATGCCGGTCGCGTGCGGGGTCGTCTGGGCGGTGCGCACCGGATGCGCATGTGCGCCCTCGATCTGGGCCGGGGCCAGCCGCCAGCCCGGGATCGCCTCCACCCGCGGATGCACCAGCAGCGAGGTCGGTGTGCCGACGGTGGCCGATGACTCGAAGAAGCCGAAGGGGTCCGCTGTGCGCAGGGTCAGAGCATCAACGCGGTACTGGCCGCGGCGGGTGAGCCGAACATGTGCGGCCCATGAGCGCTCGCCGCGTGGCCCGAGTGACAGGGCCCGACCGGGAAGCGGCACCGGCAGGGTGCTCGGGTTGTACGCCTCGAGCCACAGTTTCGGGATGCGGCTGAGGTTGCGCACGGTGTAGGTCACTCGCAGCGTCTGCCCGACTTCCGCCTGTTGCCGGTCAAGCACGTAGCCCGCCTCGAGATCCGCCAGGCCGAAACGAGCGAGAAGGTACGCGCCGCCGACCACGACGATGGCCAGATAGAGCAGGAAGAACAGGTAAGGCGCACCGGTCGACAACGCGGCGACCACCAGGCCCAGCGCCAGCGCCCCCAGCTGGAGCCGTCGAAGCACGATCGGGCCTAGGCCGCAGGCAGGCCGCTGGAGCGGCCGGTCGAGCTCTGCTGTGCGGTCGGCACCTCCACGGAAACGGTGTCGAGCAGCTCGTGGACGAGCGATACGGAGTCGACGTCGCGCACCGTCGCGGCGGTCTTCACGATCAGGCGATGCGCAAGGGCGGGTACTGCCAGGGCCTTGATGTCATCCGGGATCACGTAGTCGCGGCCGTTGAGCGCGGCATAGGCCTGACCGGCGCGATAAAGGGCCAGCGAGCCGCGCGGCGACGCGCCCAGGTAGATGTCGGGGTGGCGGCGAGTGGCATTGATCAGGCGGACGATGTAGTCGCTGATCGCCTGGTCGACGTAGACCTCACGAACACCGAGCTGCATCTGGCGCAGATCCTCGACGGAGGTCACCGCGGCGAGGTCGTCCAGGGGATGGATGCGCTTCTGCTCATCGAGGATGACTATCTCTTCGAGCGGCTGCGGGTAGCCCATCTTGATGCGCAGCATGAAGCGATCGAGCTGTGCCTCGGGCAGCACAAAGGTGCCCTCGTACTCGATCGGGTTCTGGGTGCCCATGACCATGAACGGCTCGGGCATGTGGTGGGTCACCCCGTCGATCGTCGCCTGGCGTTCCTCCATGCACTCGAGCAGCGCGGACTGGGTCTTGGGGGTGGCCCGATTGATCTCGTCGGCCAGCACGATCTGGGCCATGATCGGACCCGGACGAAACTCGAACTCCTGGGTCTTCTGGTTGAAGATGGACAGGCCGGTCACGTCGGACGGCAGCAGGTCCGGCGTGAACTGGATGCGCCTGAAGGTGCAGCCGAGGCTGCGGGCGATGGCCTTGGCCAGGACGGTTTTGCCTGTGCCCGGCACATCCTCGATCAGCAGGTGGCCCTGGCAGAGCAGCGCCACCATCGCGAGACGCACCTCGTGGTGCTTGCCGACGATGACTCGCTCGACGTTGGCGATCAGCTTCTCGGTTGATTCCTGGATCGTTGCCACTGGCCCTGCTTCCCCATCCTGCGACGAGCTGTACCCCTTCACTCCGTTGGGCGCGGCGCAAGCGGCGTCCCGAGATAGTACGCCCGAATGTCGAATCGGTTGCCCAACGGCACCGCTCGCTCAGGGCTGCAGGCGCAGGTATCGCTCCATCAGCCGGCCGGCCACCGGCGCAGCCAGCTCGCCACCCGAGCCGCCGTTCTCCACGATCACGGCGATGGCGATGCGCGGCTGGTCGGCCGGCGCAAAGCCGATGAACCAGCTGTGCGGCTCTTCGCCGGCCCCGAGCTGGGCGGTACCGGTCTTTCCCGCCACCGGAACTCCGTCGATGCGCGCGCCGCCTGCGAAGCGGCGCCCGTACGGACCTTCGACCGCCAGCCGCATCGCCTCACCGACGAGGCGCGCCTCGGCCCCGCCCAGGACCTGGCGCCACGGCTCAGGCTCGACCCGCGTCACCTGTCCGGATGCGCTGCGCACCTCATCGACGAGCTTCGGCCGCATGGCCAAGCCGTCGTTCGCGATGGTTGCGGCGACGCAGGCCATCTGCAGCGGCGTGACCAGGATCTGACCCTGCCCGTAAGCCGCGTTGGCCAGCTCTACCCGGTCGCGGAAGCCGGCCAGTGGCCCCCCTCCGCCGGTCACCTGGCTGGCCGAGGTCGGCAGGTCGAAGGGAATCCGCTCGCCGAAGCCGAACCGGGCAGCCCAGTCAAGCAGCCCCTGCGCACCGATGTCGAGGCCGGCATGGGCATACCAGATGTTGCTCGACACCTCCGTCGCCTCGAGGAAGTCGAGCGGGTGCTCGGTCTGCACGGAACGCGGCGCGTCCCGTATGCGGAAGCCTTCAATGAGAAAGCCGGTCTCGTACTCATCGGGCTGGCTCTCATACCTCGTGTCGCGGCCGATCGCGCCCGATCCAAGTCCTGCCGCGGCAGTGACGATCTTGAAGACCGAGCCCGGCACATACCTTCCCTGCGTGGCCCGGTTGAGCAGCGGTGAGTCCTCGCGTTGGCGCAGGCGCGCGACGTAGCGCGACCCGCGCTCGGGGTCGACGATCCTGTTGGGGTCGAAGGTGGGGCTCGTGACCATGGCCAGGACGCGACCCGTGGAGGGCTCGATCGCGACCACCGCCCCGCGGCGCTCTTCGAGTGCCTGCAGGGCGGCCTGCTGCAGTCGAACGTCCAGCGACAGGTACAGGTCGGCCGGGTCGTACGGATCAGCTCGGAACTTGCGCAGGAGCTCGTCGCCCGGCGCCATAGAGCGCAGCCCCGTCAGCTGGGCGTCGTACGTGCGCTCCAGCCCTGCCGTGCCGAACACGACGCTGCGGTAGCCGACGATGGGAGCGGCCTCGGGGGCCGGATAGGATCGTTGCGACTGACCGCCTGCCCCGCGCACGTTACGCGCCAGGACCACTCCGTTGGCGTCATATATCGCCCCGCGCGGCGCATTCCGGGCGGCGGCAATGACGAGCGGGTTGCGCGGGTCAGTCGAGAGGCGCTCGGCCTCGACGACCTGCCAGTAGGCAAGGCCGGTGGCCAGCGCCCCGTAGCCAATGACGATGGCCAGCGCGAGGCGCATGAGGCTTCCGCCGATCTCCGGCGAGCGGCCCGGCGGGGCCGCTGGGGCCCGCGGGGAAGGCGGCCCAGCGCGGCTCATCGCTGTCGAATGCTCATGAGACTGCTTCCTCGACGCGCCCGCCGAGGCCGCGTGCGCGCCGGCCCAGCCTGCGCCAGAGGGACCCGCGGCGTGACGGCAATGGCGGCGGGTCAGCCCCTCGGTCGGAGAGCGCCAGCAGCAGCCCGACGATCGCGCCGTTGACGAGCAGCGACGAGCCGCCGTAGCTGACCAGAGGCAGGGTCACGCCGGTCAGTGGGATGACGCGCAGGTTGCCGCCGATGATGATCGCGGCCTGGACGACGATCACCAGCGTGAGGCCGGTGGCCAGCAGCGCCCGAAAGTCGTCGGAGGCGGTCGCCGCGATGCGCAGGCCGCGCTGGGCGATGATCCCGTAAAGAGCAAGGATGGCCAGACCACCGAGAAGGCCCAGCTCCTCTGACAGTGCAGCGAAGACGAAGTCCGTATGGATGGCCGGGATTGCCGGCGCCCCGCCGACCTGGGGCAGTCCCGCCCCGAGGCCAGTGCCCAGCACGCCGCCGCGACCGAAGGCGTACATCGCGCGCAGGACCTGGTATCCGGCCCCGAGCGGGTCGGCGGCCGGGTTGAGCCAGATGTCGACCCGCTGCTGAACGTGCCAGAAAAGCTGGTACACGACGTAGCCACCGGCAGCGAAAAGGGTCAAGCCGGTTATGACGTAGGACGCCCGGCGCGTGGCCGCGTAAAGCAGGGCCAGGAACACGAGGAAGAACAGCAGAGCGGCGCCAAGGTCGCGCTGGACGACCACGATCGTCAGGGCGAGGCCCCACATCACCAGCATCGGCAGCAGGTAGGGCACCGGTGGCACTCTGATCGGGCCGATGCGGCTGCTTGTCATCGTCAGCAGCGCCCGGTTCTCGGCCAGGTAGCCGGCAACGAACACGACCAGGATCACCTTCAGCAGCTCCGATGGCTGCCCGCTCAGCGGTCCGAGGCGCAGCGTGAGCAATTGGCCGCCCCGGCCGTCGCCAAAGATGAACACGAGCAGCAGCAGCCCGATGCCGGCGGCAGCCCAGGTGTACTTATAGCGTCGCAGCCAGCCATCATTGCGCACGAAGACGGCGACGATGCCCAGCAGGCTGAACCCGAGGACCAGCCAGACCAGCTGCAAGGGGGCGAGCGGCAGCAGCGTACCGAAGAAGCTTTGCGATGCCATGCCCTGCGGCAGCCGGCTCATCAGCAGCAGCGACAAGCCTCCGAGCAGTGCCGCGGTCGGCAGCAGCAGCTCATCCATCCGCCGACCGGTGATCACAAAGGTGACGTGGATGATGCCGATCGTGCCCATGTAGACGGCCAGCAGGGTCAGGTCCCCGATCTCCAAGGCGCCAGCGCGGTGCGATTCAAGGCTCGCCCATCCGGTGACGAGCGCCAGGCCGACCAGCAACAACAGGCCCATCTCGCGCCGCCTGAGGCGCGGCCGGATGCCGACCCGGTGCAGGGCGCCGCGCACGCTGCTCACGCCACCCGTGGGCGTTCCAGGCGCAGCCTCACCTGTCCGACCTGGATCTCATCGCCGTAGCCAAGCGGCAGGTATGTCTCCACGCGCTGCCCGTTCACCCACGTGCCGTTGGTACTGCCGCGGTCCTCCAGGTACCAGGCCCTCCCGCGAAAAGTGAGCATCGCGTGCTCCGCCGAGACGAACGTGTCCTCGACCACTATCGAGCTGTTCACGTCGCGCCCGATCGAGTTGACGGCATCGAGATCGAAAGATGTTCCAACCGCCGGCTGGCCTTCCGGCGCGGACACCACCACCAGCCGGCCGATGGCCTGGCCGGCGGTGACGATGCCGGAGCGCAGATCGCGCCACAGTGCTCGCACGACAACGAGCAGGAAGAGGTAGATCAGCAGCACGAAGGCGAGGCGCAGCGCCCACAGTGCGATGGTGAATGTGTCCACGACGCGGGCCTCTACTGCGCCGTGGGCTCGATGGTCAGCGTCGAGCCGCCGATCTGGATCACATCGTGCGGCCCCAGCGCTATCTCCTGTACGCGGCTGCCCTGCAGGTACGACCCGTTGGTGCTGCCCAGGTCGGTATAGATGAGCGTGCCCAGCCGGACGCTGATCTGCCCGTGGTGGCGCGAGACCCGGCTATCGGCGAGGACGATGTCATTGTCGCCGGCCCGGCCCACGCGCAGTGTGCCGCCGTCCACGGCCAGCCGGGTCACCGGTTGCCCCGGTGCTCGTACGGCGATCGTGGCCCGTGGCGCCGCCGGCCGGGCGGCCCGGAAGATCGACGTCTGGCCTCCGTCCTGCCACTGAACCTCCGCCTGTCCGGCCACCGCGCCCTGCTGAGGGGACGGCGATGCCGACTGACCGACGGCCCCGCCCGCAGGCCCCTCCGAAGGCGGAGGCTCTCTGTATGCACGCTCCGGCTGCCGCAGCCCGGCATCGTCGGTCGTCACCACGACGTCGCCCGGGCTAACTCGTTGCGAAGCCTCCATGCGCACGGACGGCCGCGCATCCAGCACATACGCCCGCCGACGGGCGTGTTCGCGCAGGCTTTCGGCAAGCTCGGCAGGCAGGGCCTCGCGCCCGGACAGTGCCACGAGGTCGGAAGGATGCAGGAGGAGGCGGTAGCGGCTCTGCACGTGCCATTTGCCGTCGCGTCGAGCGCGGCCGCTCTCCATTGCTCGCTCCAGGTGGCGCTGGAGGTGCACGGCTTCGAGTCGCGGTGCGAGCAGGCGTGCCGCTGGACGCTCGAAGATGCGCTCGAAGAACCGCTCCATCGCGGCGAGGGGACCTGCCATCCGGTGGCCGAGTCTAGCAAATGCCCTGTCGCGGCCCGCTGCCACGGCCACCTCAGCGCTTCCCGCGCCCCATGGGGCCATGCCGACCAGTACTGCTACGGCAGTGACTTGACAACGCGGCAGCCCTAGCCTGCTCGCACGATCGCAACGGAGGCGATCCAGCTGGAGCCATATTGACCACTCTCACGAGCAACTCGTTCTGCGAGCGTTGCGGGACGCGGACGGTCACCGAGGAGGCCGCCACCCCGCTCGGGGGGTTGGTTGGGCGCGTCCGCTCGCTGGCCGGTCGCCCAGCCGAGACGACCTCCGACAACCTGTCCCTGTGCCTGGGCTGCCGCGGATACGTCTGCGCCGGCTGCCTCAATGACCGGGCCGGCCTGTGCATCGACTGCGCGCCGCCGGTGGCCGTTGACGCCGGCGCGTGGCCCGCCGTGGAGCGCGCGCTGCCCCTGGCCGCCGCAGATGCGGTTGTGGACATTGAGCCAGCGCCCGAGCTGAACCCCGCGCCGGTGGCGGAGGTTGAGCCCGAGCCGGAGCTCGCGCCGGTGCCGTTTGCACAGGTCGAGCCGGAGCTCGCGCCAGTAGCCGAGATAGAGGTCCCTGTCTTCCAAGCACCGCCGGTGCCCGAGTGGGTGGACCTGTCGCCGCCTCCGCCGCCGATGGCTGTCTCCCCGGCCGGCCCTGTCCCACCGCGCCCCGACAGCCCACGGCCAGTGCTGCCCGCCAACTTTGTCCTGCCGTCGCCCCCCAGCCCGCCGCCGGCGGTCGACTTCGCGCCGCCGCCCTCGGCTCACGCTGCTACCCCCGCAATCACCGACGACAGGACAGTCGACGGCGCCGATGCCCAGGCGGGGGAGCATGTCCAGGCCGACCAGGCCGTCCTACCAGACGTCGAGCCTCATCCGGCACCGCCCCTTGCGACTGCGGACCACGGAGTACCCGCCATACCGGGCGAGGTCCAGCCGTCCATCTCCCACGTCATCATTGAGCCCGAAGCTTCGATGCCGGCCGTCGACCCTCGAGCAGAGCTGGCCAGCCGGCTGATGGAGACCGCGCCCATGTCGCCGGCGGCCAGCAGGCTTGCCGCGATGCGCGCGTTGGCCAGGGCGGGCCGCGCCGGAACGCCGTCTGTGCCGATGCTCGAGCCGGCCGCCCCGTCGTCGCCGCAGTTGGGCACGCCACCGACTCGGGCCATGCCACCGGGGGCGCGGGCCTGCCACCACTGCGATCTGCCGATTTCCACCCGCGCTGGGTTCTGCCGCCGCTGTGGCTCCCCTCAGCCCCGCGCTGCCTGAGCAGGCACCCTAGGGCAGCACCACGGGCCGGTCTTCCAGCCGCATCGAGTCACGGCGATAACGCGCCCAGGCGGCGCCATAGAGCAGGATCTGGTAGGCAAAGTTCAGCCAGATGAAGGCGGCGAAGACAGCCGCTATCACGCCGAAGGCCTTCAGGCCGCCGACCATCAGCGGTGCCAGCACCGTGAACAGGTTGGTCAGCAGGCCGATCCCCACCCCTGCCGCGACGGCGGGTGGCAGGGCTGCCCGCCAGGGGGGTGGCGCAGTCGGCACGAAGCGATAGACGATCAGCACGACGACCGTCATGACCAGCATCGACAGCAGCGGCATGAGGAGCGAGAGCACCGGGCCGAGCTCCTGCAGGGTGGTCTGGACGACCGCCCACAGCCCGCTGAGCGCAATCGTTCCGACAACCACCGCCACCAGCACGGTCACCGCGACCACCCCGCGTACACGCCGTGACACGAACCCGCGCATGTCTCCGCCTGGGAAGAACCGGCGCATGACCTCATCGAGCGCGGCATAGAAGTTGCTGGACCCCCAGATGAGTCCGAGGAAGCCGACGATGGAGAGGGTGTTGCGTTGCTCCACCAGAGAGCCCAGCTGGTCCTGGAACAGGTTCTCAAGCGGCGGCACGGCCGCCACCAGCTGGGCCAGTACCTCCTGCTGGCGTTCTGGATCCGCAACGAAGAACCCCAAGACGCCCGAAAGGAGCAGCAGCAGAGGGATGATCGCGAACATGGTCGTAAAGGCGAGCGCCATCGCAAGCAGTGGCAGCCCGACTGCGCCCGCGGAGCCCATCACCGCCTGAGCCAGCCGCACGATTCGGGTGCGCTTGACGCCTTCGACCAGGCCGGCCAAACGCTCCTTCATCGTTCTTCAGTCCTTACCGCTGCCCCCTTTGCCGGCCGACTCCGGACCGGCTGCCGGCGAATTGCTCGCGCCCGTAGCTTTCGCGCCCGTAGCTTTCGCGCCCTCGCCCTTGCCGTCGGCGCCCTTCGCATCGCCGGCTTTCTCACCGGCGCCTGCATCACCCTTGGCGGCAGCGCCGGCACGCTCCTTCTTGGCCCAACCCGAGCCCTTGAAGACGATCGCCGGCGGTGACAGCGCCTTGCGCATCGGACCACCACAGCCATTGCATAGGGTGGGACCGGATTCGTTGACTCCATGCATGACCTCGACCCGCGTTCCACAGGCCGTGCAAACGTAGTCGTAGATCGGCACTCCTCAATCTCCCTGCCGCATGCCGCACTTGGGGCAGTAGCGGGCGGCTCGGTCGAGGGTCGGAAAGCCGCAGTGCCCGCACGAACGCGCGCCGCCGCCGGCCACGGCACGCTCCGTCACGTAGAGGCCATGAGCGCCCTGGCTGGCCAGGATGTTGCCCATCAGCCTCGTCAGCACGCGTTGGGCGTTGCGGTCAATGTCGCCTCGTGCTCCGTCACCGCCCCAGGCAACCACCGGCCGAAGGATGAGGTCCCCGCTCGTCTCATCCCAGTAGCTGATGACCCCTCCCACGAGCGCGTCGAAGCGCGGCATCCCCTCGTGGTCCACGTCGCCTGACAGGAGCGCCACGGCAATCGTCTCGTAGGCGGGGTCAATGGCGTTCAGCGATTCGAGCACGAACAGCGCGTGACGCGCGATGGGGCTCAATTGGTGACGGGCGTTGATCCATGCGAGCGCGCGGTCGGGATCAAGCAGGCGGGGTTCGGCGTTCTGCGCCTCGGGCGTGACGGGCTCGACGAGCTCGACCGGCGAGATCGCGATGCCAGCCAGGAGGTTGGGCAGCTCGGCGGGCTGTGCCGAGCCCGCATCCATGCGCACCCCATCACCGGCCTTGACGTTGTACGACAGGCGCAGGTGCATGTCATGGGTGGAAAAGCTGTCCGGGGCCAGAGGGCGCGGGGGTGGTGTCGGCGCGTTGGCTTTGTCCTGCTTGCGTGTGAAGGGCAGACGCATATCGGCGCTAGCCTGCCACGCGCGCGGCCAGTCGCGCTACGGCTTCGCGCAGCTCTTCGGCCCGACGTCGTGCGCCGTCGACGACGTGGGCGGGGGCCCGCGAGGTGAAGTTCGCGTCCGCCAGGCGGGCCTCCGCCTGGGCGAGCTGGAACTGCGCCCGCTCGAGCTCTCGGACGAGCCGGGCGCGTTCGCGCTCGAGGTCGCCGCCGGAGCGCAGGAGACGTGCCTCGTTGTCGCCGGCGATGGCGACCAAGGCCCCTTCCAGGCCGGCGTCCAGGGCTTCACGAGACTCGACCGCCTGGGGCCTGATCCGGGCCAAGCGGGCCACCGCATCGCCCAGCCGCTCGAAGGCGAGCCCGGCCGGCCGATCATGCAGCCACAGCCTCGCCTCGAGCCATTCCCCCGGCTCGATGCCGGCCTCGGCCCGTGCGGCGCGGACCTGGCGGACCAGGTCGATCAGAGCCTGGGTGCCGACCGCTTCCGGCCGGTCGGCAGCGCCCGCCTCCATCGCGCCGCTCGGCCAGTCCGCGATGATCAACTGGTCCGGGTCGGAGGGCAGGTGTGGCAGCCGCTGCCAGATCGCCTCGGTCAGGAACGGCATGATCGGGTGAAGCAGCCGCAGGTAGCGGTCGAGCACCCAGACCAGGACCTGCCAGGTCGCGACGCGCTCCTCCGCCGGTGCGGCCTCATTCGACAGATTGACCTTGGCGATCTCGAGGTACCAGTCGCAATAGTCGCTCCAGATCGCCTCGTGTAGCAGGCGGGTCGCCTCGCCCAGCTGGAAGGAGCCGTAGGCGGCCTCCACCTCGGTCACGGTCACCGCGCAGCGATCCAGGATCCAGTGCTCGGCCGGCCCCAGCAGGGCCCGGTCCGGCAGGCTGAGCGGGGCCGCGTCCGGCACCGCATCCGGTCGCGCACCGAGTACGAATCGAGCCGCGTTCCAGAGCTTGTTACCGAAATTCCGCGCGCCCTCCAGGCGGCTCTCGCCCAGTCGCTGGTCGGCGCCTGGCGTCGTGCCGTTGATCAGCGCGAAGCGGAGAGCATCGGCGCCGATCTCGCGGATCACCCCCAATGGGTCGACGACGTTGCCCAGGGTCTTCGACATCTTGGCGCCATACGGGTCGCGCACCATGCCGTGCAGGTAGACCACCGAGAACGGCTCCCGACCTGTCAGCCACTCCCCTAGCATCATCATCCGGGCGACCCAGAAGAAGATGATGTCGTAGCCGGTCTCCATCACG
>DATLGJ010000034.1:0-7755 GCA_035540555.1 Candidatus Limnocylindrales bacterium
CGATCCGCGGCACCCGGCGAAGCTGCGCTTATCGCTGCTTCCTTCCGGACCTGACGAGGTTCACGCGTCGCCGCTGCGCGGGACCCGATCCTCAACGTCGATCATCCCGCCGGCTTCCGCGCACGCGGGCCTCGGGAGGGAATTCAGCCCTGCTGGAGCGGATTGCAGGTACAGGGCACCGCTAGTTCCCCGCCTAGCACGGCACAGCCGATTCTACGCCACCGCCGGGACGGCACCCGGGACAGGGGTCGGATGAGGTGGCGGAGAGGGTGGGATTCGAACCCACGATGGGTTGCCCCATACGGCATTTCCAGTGCCGCGCCCTAGGCCTCTAGGCGACCTCTCCGTCGGGCGGGAGGGATGAGAGGGTGGCGGAGAGGGTGGGATTCGAACCCACGGTGCTTTCGCACACCGCTTTTCGAGAGCGGCACCATCAACCACTCGGACACCTCTCCACGGACGAGGATACCAAAGGGGGTCTCGGCGAGCCGTCGGCCGGATGCTCCGCGAACGGGCTTCAGGAGCGGCGGCTGACAGAGGTGGCGAGCTCCATTGCCTGCGCCTGCATGATCCCCGAGACCACCAGCAGGCGGCGAGGCAGCGAGTCAGCGGCCGCCAGCTGCAGAGCGGAGCCTGCGGCTCCCTCCTTCGCGTCAGGCAGCGCAAAGACGAGCCCATCGGCGTCGGCCTCGAGCAGCGCTCCGACGCACATCGCACACGGCTCATGAACGGTGAACAGGGTCAGACCGCTGAGTCGCGGCCGGCCCAGGCGCCGCGCCGCCTCCCGCAGGACAACCATCGGGGCGTGGGCCGTCGGGTCGCCCGTGGCCAGGATTTCGTCGCGCCCGCGGGCCACCATCGCATCCTCGACCACGGCCACCGCGCCGTGAGGCCTTTCCCCCGCGGCGAGGGCGGCACGCGCTTCGGAGAGGGCCGCGCCCATGTACAGCTCGTAGTTCACCGGCCGATCCTACCCTGCCCCGCCAGCGCTTCCGCGGTCCATCACGCGCAAGTGGATGGCGCGCTCGCAGGCCTGCGAGAGGCGGGACGGGCCAGGTTGGGTTCAGCGAGACAGGGCGGCAGCGGTAGTCGGGGGGAGATGGCGCGCCCGGCGAGACTCGAACTCACGACCTTCAGGTCCGCAACCTGACGCTCTATCCACTGAGCTACGGGCGCATCTGCGTGGGACGGATTACGTGGCGGAGAGGGAGGGATTCGAACCCTCGGAGCAGGTTACCCCACTCAACGGTTTAGCAAACCGCCGCACTAGGCCACTATGCGACCTCTCCTCCGCCAGCCGGCCGATGATAGCACGGGGCACCTCCCGGACTGGCCGATGGAGCCAGTCGAAACCGGCCCGATCGCGCCGTTGCAGGCCTAGTTTGCGGCCCGTATGATCAGTCAAATCCCGGTTGCCCCAGGCGCCCCTTTCGGCGTCCCTCAGAGGTCTTGACTTGCCCAAGCGCGTCGTCCTGATCGGCCATCCAGTCTCCCAATCGCTGTCGGGCGTCCTCCAGCAGGCCGCGTTCGACGACCTGGGCATTGACGCGCGCTACGAACCACTGGACACGCCGCTCGTCAGTCTGCCCGAGACGATCGACAGCCTGCGCGGGGACGACTACCTGGGGGCAAACATCACCGTCCCTTATAAGGATCGAGTCCTGCCGATGGTCGATCGGCTGACCGAGGATGCACAGCACACAGGCGCCATCGACACCGTCACTCGGGAGGGTTCGCGCCTGGTCGGTCACAACACCGACGTCGCCGGCTTTCGGGTCGCGCTCGACAAGCTGGTCGGGGCACAGAAAATGCCGCGTGCGGCGGTGGTGCTGGGCGCCGGCGGCGGGGCGCGCGCTGCAGTCCACGCGTTGATCACGGCCGCCTTCCAGCGCGTGATCGTGTTCAATCGCCACCTCCATCGCGCAGAGGCGTTGGTCCGCCACTTCACGAAGGGGGCCGCCCACATGGAGCTGCGCGCGATGCCCTGGCACGAGTCGGTCATCGAGGCGGAGCTGGCCAAGACCAAGGTGCTGGTCAACGCGTCTTTCTCGCCCGACGCCGCCTCGGCGTCGCCGATCGCGGCCGAGCTGCTGCCGCCGGACCTCCTGGTGCTCGACCTGCTGTACGTGCCCCGGGAGAGCCAGCTTCTGCGCGACGCGCGGACCGCCGGCGCGGCAGCCACCATGAACGGCGACCTGATGCTGCTTCACCAGACGGCCGCCGCGTTCGCGCTGTGGACCGGTCGCCAGGTGTCGATCGAGCTGCTGGCCGACAAGCTCGAGGCGGTGCGCGAGGAGCTCGCGCCTCCTGCCTCGACCTCCGGCGAGGCGTAGCCGCTCAAGTCCGAAGCGCTGGCCACCAGCCAGCTCGCGGTCCACAATGGCCCGGTGAGACAGGTCACCGTGCCGCATGACCGACTGTCCGGCATCGACGCCGCCGATCAGGCCGCCGCCGACGGGCAGCGCGCGCGCGTGACCATGCTCGGTGGCGGGCAGCTCGCGCGCATGACCTGGCAGGCGGCGATCAGCCTCGATGTCGGGCTCCACGTCCTTGCTGCCTCGCCGCGCGATCCCGCGCCAGCCGCCGGCGCTCCCTGCACGGTCGGCTCCGTCGACCGCTATGACGACCTTGCGCGGGCCGCCGCGGAGGGCGACGTGGTGACCTTCGACCACGAGCTGGTGCCGCAGGCGCATCTGCGCCGTCTGGTCGACGAAGGCCATCTGCTCCGTCCGAAGCCGGCCGCCCTCGCGCTCGCCCAGGACAAGCTGCTCGCGCGCACGACCTTCATGGCAATGGGGATCCCCGTGCCCAGCTTCGCGGCCGTCGAGCGTTCGGCGGACATCCTCAGCTTTGCCGAACGGCACGGCTGGCCGCTGGTGCTCAAGGCGCGCGCTGGTGGCTACGACGGGCGCGGCGTACACGTTCTCGAGGGTCCGTCGGCAGTGCAGGCCCATCGGGTGCCGATCGACGACGCCGGGCCCGAGGCGCCGGCCTGGCTGGTCGAGGAGCACCTGGAGCTGGCCGCCGAGCTCGCCGTCGTCGTGGCGCGCGGGCCGTCGGGCCAGATGGCCGCCTATCCCTGCGTGGAGACGCTGCAGGTCGATGGCCTGTGTCAGGAGCTCGTCATGCCAGCCGACGTGTCCGAGCTGGTAGCCCGGCAGGCGAAGGAGCTTGCCGAAGCCCTTGCCGAGGGCATCGACGCAACCGGGATATGCGCCGTCGAGCTCTTCCTGGCAAGCGACGGGCGGCTGCTGCTCAACGAGATCGCCACTCGGCCACATAACTCCGGTCACGTGACCATCGAGGCGTGCCGGACTTCCCAGTTCGAGCAGCACCTTCGGGCGGTCCTGGACTGGCCGCTCGGGGACACCGCCATGGTCGCGCCGACAGCCGCAACCGTGAACGTCATCGGCACCGGGCGAGGGGGTGAGCCGAGGAGCCGGTTGCCAACCGCCCTCGGCCACCGTGACGCGTCGATCCACCTTTACGGCAAGGACAGCCGGCCGAACCGCAAGATCGGCCACGTCACCGTGCTGGCTGACGACCGTGAGACTGCGCTTGCACGTGCGCGGGCGGCGGCGGCGGAGCTGGTCGCCGCATGAGCGGGCCTGGCCCAGCGGTGGGCGTGGTCATGGGCAGCACCTCGGACCTCGACACGATGCGCCCCGCCGCCGCGGTACTTGCTGAGCTGGGTGTGTCGCACGAGCTCCGCATCGTCTCGGCCCATCGGACGCCCGACGAGATGCTTGCCTATGCGCGTTCCGCTCGAGGACGGGGCGTGCGCGTGATCATCGCCGGCGCCGGTGGTGCGGCCCACCTGCCGGGCATGCTCGCCGCCGCAACGACCCTGCCGGTCATAGGCGTGCCCGTCCCGCTGCGCCACCTGGACGGCCTCGACTCCCTTCTGTCGATCGTCCAGATGCCCTCGGGCGTCCCCGTCGCCACAGTCGCCATTGGGGCGGCGCGCAATGCGGGCCTGCTTGCGGCGCAGATCCTGGCCCTCGGCGACGAGCGGCTGACGGCAGAGCTCAGTCGCCTGCGCGAGGACATGGCGGCCAGGTCTCGCGAGGGAAACGAGGCCCTGCAGCAGGACGAAGCGACACGGCGATGATCGCTTTCACTTCGTCGACCTAGGGCTCAGCGCCCAGTTGGGCCTGCTCAGCTCGCTCGCAGATCGCGCCCTCAACCGCACGGCAGCGGGCGGCGCCCTGCCGGCCAGCCCTGCCGCCCTCGACCTCCATCGGTCGCAACCGATCGTCGACCTGGTAGTGGGCACAGCGCTCTTCCGACGGGACCTGCTGAGGCCGGCCCGCCGGGGCCACGTTGACCTGCCGCGCGCCCGGGCGGCCGGCGTGAACGTATTGGGGCTGACAGTCGCCACGCGCTTCCCCGACCTCGACGGTCGCCTCTCGGCGCTGCACTTCGGCTCGCTCGGCCTGCGGCGGCCACACAGCCGAAGCGACATCGAGATCGCCACGTGGCTGATCGACCGGATCCACGGCTGGGTCGAGCGATCGGGAGGAGCACTTCGCCTGCTCCAGTCGCCGGTCGACCTGGACGCCGCGCTGGCGCCCGACGGCCCGCTGGGCGTATTCATCGGCGTGCAGGGCGGACACGCGCTGTCGGGAGATCCAGCCAACGTGGCCCTGCTGCGGCGGCGGGGCGTGCTGATGCTGGCGCCGGCCCACGTGATGGACAACGCGCTGGTTGGCTCCTCGACGGGCCGACAGGCAGGCGGCCTGACGGCCCATGGCCGCGAGGTGATCGCTGCGGCCCAGCAGGCAGGCATGGCCGTCGACCTCGCCCACATGTCGCTGTCCGGCATCGAACAGGCCATGCCGCTGATGCGCGAGCCGTTCACGCTCAGCCACACCGGGATCATCGAGCTCAGCGGCCGCAGCAGCCGCTGGCGACGCTACAGCGCCGCTACGCGCAACGTTCCGGCCAGCGTGGTAGCCGAGGTCGGACGGGCGGGCGGCATCGTGGGGACCATCCTGGCGACGGACCTGCTGGGAGGCAGCAGGTTGAGCGATGCCGCGTTCGCCGTTCGGCGAATGGCCCAGCTGGCCGGCCCCGACCAGGCCGCGCTCGGTTCGGACATGGACGGGGCGCTGCGCATGGTCATCGACGTCGCTGGCCTGCCCGCGCTGAGCGATGAGCTGCTGCGCGCTGGTACCGACCGCTCAGTCGTGGAGCGGGTGATGGGCGGGAACGCGGCCCGGCTGCTGCGGGGCGTGATCGGCTGACCGATTGGCGGAGAGGGCGAGATTCGAACTCGCGGACCTTTCGGTCAACGGTTTTCAAGCTATACGACACCCTCACCGGGGCTGACCACGGGTCACGTGGACACACGAATCCACGCTCATTTCAGCAGGCTGGCGAACCACCACTAACCTCCACTAACGGCGGAGTGCGCCGCCATTCGATGTACGAATCGATGTACGGAGCGAGGCCGTGAACCGGGGCGGCCGCCCGAAGAACATGACTACCCAGGAGCGCTTCTGGGAGAAGGTAGCGCGCGGTCCTGTGACTGAGTGCTGGCTGTGGCGTGGTGGTCGGAATAGTGACGGCTACGGACGGTTTGCCGTCACGTCAACGCGGGCGACGGTGCGCCTGGTGCTACCTCATCGCTACGCGTGGGAGCTGCGCTGGGGTGCTATCCCGCCCGGCCTGCACGTGCTCCATGCATGCGATACACCGACTTGTGTGAATCCCGAGCACCTGATGCTCGGCACGCACCGCGCGAATATCGCTGACGCGGCGCGCAAGGGGCGGCTCAGAGGGCAGGCTGCGTGAGGCGTACCCGAGCCGCGCGTGAGCGCCGCAACGAGGCCGCGCTGCGGGCGTACATCGAGACGGGCACGATCAAGGCAGCTGCGCATCGCCTGGGCCTCTCTGAGGCCGGCGTCCGGAAGCGGCTCGCTGACTACTGCGCCGATCACGGGTACGCCAGCGTCGTCCAGGCGGCCTACTGGTTCGGGCGGCCCGAGGCCGAGTCACATTTCGCTACTCTTGAGCGCGGAATAGCACAGCCGTTCTAGACGCCGTCGCCCTGTTGCCCGACGCTGGGTCGGATGCAGCGCGACGCATCTCTCTTCCCCCTCTGCGCGGTGGGGCCGTTGGTGACGGACGGCCCCATTCGCGTGTGTGGCTCGTGAATGCCGGACCCTTCGCTCTGGGGCTGGATCGCGGCCGGCGCGACCGGTGGCGCCTTCATGTGGCTGGTGCGCTGGGTGCTGGCGCATATGGAGAGCGACCTCAGCCACGCGCGCCAGGCTGGCGTCCACGGCACGGAGCTGGCCGAAGAGGGCGCCGAGCTGGCCGAGCGGAAGGTGCGCAGGTGACGCTCTTTGATCGGCTGCGACTGTTCCTGGCTCGGCTGCGTGACCCGCGCGCAAAGGCGCCCGCCGAAGAGGCGCTCGCGCGGCGCCAGGCTGAGGTGAGGGCGCGCTTGCGTCGGCTCGATGACCGCGTGGACACGTACCGCCGATGACGCCGGAGGTCGCTTGGACCATCGCGTCGGGCACCGGACTGGTGCTGGCGATCGTCGGTGCTATCGAGGCATGGCGCGACCTGCGCGCGCTCGGCGGACAGAGCAACGGCCGGCGGGTGTGGGCCCTTGCTGACCTGCGCAACCAGCTGGCGCGCGCTGTTATTCAGGGCGCCTGGCTGGGCATGGGCCTAGAGCTGACACTTGACGGTCGCGAAGTCCCCTGGTCGCCGATCGCCATCGTGCTGGTCGCGACGAACGCGGGCATCGCCATCCTGTCGGCGATCGACCTGCGCGACCGCTTGCGGCTGTATCGATTGCACGGGCGGAGCTGACGTGAGTCTCCCGCTCGTTGAGTCCTACGTCGTCGCCGGCCGCCGCCGCACGCTGCACCGCGCCGTGCGCACCGACACGGGCAGGTCGTCCGACGAGCGCTGCAATCTCGACCAGGCACGTCCGCGCGAACTCTATGCCGAGCTCGAGTGCGCCCGCTGTTTCCCCACAAAGGAGGCCCACGGATGACTGACGAGATCGACGACATCCTCGAGGAGGAAGGCACCGGCATGGCCGAGCCATCTGAGGACGACCTGGACGCTGCCGAGGAGCCCGAAGACGCTCCGCCGGAGGGCGGCTGATGACGCCGGCGCTGTTCACGCAGCTCAACAACGGCACGCCTACGAAGGGCGTCGACTGCGCCGTCATGACGATCATGATGGGCGTCCACTTTGGCACCAAGGGCCGCTGGCGCCCGAGCGTCAGTCAGATCAGGACGGCAGCCGCCAATCCCGACAAGGGACTGACGATGGCCCAGTGGCAGCGCGCCCTGCGCTGGTGTGAGGCTGAGGCACGTCGCCGCGGCTTCCCCTTCCAGCTGACCATGCACCGCCCGGCGGCCAGCATCGCCACGCTGCGCGACCGCCTCGCCGACGGCGAGTACGCAGGCGTCGCGGTCGAGTACCGGATCATCAACGAGCAGTTCCCGGCCGGCTCGGGCCAGCGCAACCTCAGCTACAGGATCGTGGACGGCAAGCGCGTACCGATCTACCACGCTCTCGGCCTGTTCGGGCTGCGCAAGGTCGCCGGTACCAACCGGACCACGGTCTACGACCCGCTCTACGACGGCCGCACGAAATCGTGGGGCACGGCGCCGAACGCCCCAGTCGACGCGCCGTTCCCGGTGTACCGCGATGCGATGGCGGGCTACGCCGGCAAGGGGCTCTTCCTGGGCTTCACGATCGGCGACGAGCCGCCACCCCCTCCCCCGC
>DATLGJ010000035.1:0-25800 GCA_035540555.1 Candidatus Limnocylindrales bacterium
CGAGATGGTGATGCCCGGTGACAACGTCGACATGGACGTCGAGCTGATCACCCCGATCGCGCTCGAGACCGGCCAGCGCTTCGCCATCCGTGAGGGCGGCCACACCGTCGGTGCCGGCGCCATCACCGAGATCAAGGAATAAGGGACGCAGACAGATGGCTCGGCAGCGCATCCGCATCCGCCTCAAGGCATACGACCACCGGCTGCTGGATCAGTCCGCCCTCCAGATCGTGGAGACGGCCCAGCGCACCGGCGCTGACGTCGTGGGTCCGGTGCCGCTGCCGACGCGGATCGAGAAGTTCACCGTGATCCGCTCGCCATTCATCGACAAGGACAGCCGCGAGCAGTTCGAGATCCGCACCCACAAGCGGTTGATCGACATCCTCGACCCGTCAGCCAAGACCGTCGACGCCCTGATGAGGCTCAGCCTCGCCGCCGGCGTCGACATCGAAATCAAGATGTAGGCAGATGAGCATCGGATTGATCGGCCGCAAGGTCGGCATGACCCAGGTCTTCATGGAGGACGGCACGCTCGTGCCGGTTTCCGTGCTGGCCGTCGAACCGAATACCGTGACCAGCCTGCGCACGCCAGAGCGCGACGGCTACAGCGCCGTCCAGCTCGGGGCCGGTCGGGCGCGCCGCCTGACCAGGCCACGCCTGGGCCAGCTGAAGGATCTGCCGCAGGTCGCCGACGCGCGCGAGTTCCGAGTCGACGACGTCTCGGAATACGCCGTCGGCCAGACGCTCGACGTCAGCCTCTTCGCCGAGGGCGAGGTGGTCGACATCACCGGCGTCAGCAAGGGCAAGGGTTTCGCCGGCACGATCAAGCGGCACGGGTTCCGGCGTGGACCCGAGACCCATGGCTCCGATTCGCATCGGCAGCCCGGCTCGATCGGTGCCGGCACCTATCCGGGCAAGGTCTTCAAGGGCACCGGCATGGCCGGTCGGATGGGCAATGATCGGACGACGATCAAGAAGCTGACCATCGTCCGCACCGACCCAGAGCGCAACCTGCTGCTCGTCAAGGGGGCCGTGCCCGGCGCGCGCAATGCGCTGGTCATGGTTCGAAAGGTCAAGTAATGCCCAGCACAACGCTCTACTCCAAGGACGGCAAGGACCTGGGCACCGTCGAGCTGCCCGAGGCGCTCTTCGCCGCACCCGTCAACGAAGCCGTGATCCATCAGGCCGTGACAGCCCAGCTGGCCGCTCGGCGCACCGGCACGCACGACACCAAGACCCGCGCCGAGGTCCGCGGCGGCGGCCGCAAGCCGTATCGCCAGAAGGGGACCGGTCGCGCCCGGCAGGGCTCGCGCACCGCACCGCACTACGCCGGCGGCGGGGTGGTCTTCGGACCGCACCCCCGCAGCTACGAGCAGAAGGTGCCCAAGCGCATGAAGCGGCTCGCCCTGCAGGGTGCGCTGACGGCCAAGTTCGGCGATGGCGCTGTCAAGGTCGTCGATGCGCTCGAGATGGGCGAGATCAAGACGCGCGAGCTGGTCGGCTACCTGTCGGCGCTCGAGCTGTCGGGCAAGGTCACGGTCATCGCCCCGGACGGCGATGAGAAGCTGCTTCGCTCGGCGCGCAACCTGCCCAAGGTGTCCGTCCTGCGGGCAGACTCACTCAACGTGGTTGACGTCCTCGACGCCGACGCACTGCTCATCCTGCAGCCGTCGCTGGACAGGATGGCGGAGGTGTACGCATGACCCTGAATGCGGCCGAGGTGATCCTGCGGCCCATCGTCAGCGAGAAGTCGATGGACCACACGCACCGCGGCAAGTACACCTTCCGCGTCCACGTTGACGCCAACAAGCTGCAGATCAAGCAGGCCGTCCAGGAGCTCTTCAAGGTCGAGGTGGTCGATGTCAACGTGCTGACCACCAAGGCCAAGCAGAAGGTGCGCGGGCGCGGTCGGGGCCGGATCATCGGCTGGACCTCGCCCTGGAAGAAGGCCGTTGTCACCCTGGCCGAAGGCCAGAGCATCGAGTTCTTCGAGGGGGTCTAGGAAGATGCCTCTGCGCCGCTACAAGCCAACCTCGCCCGGCCGCCGCTTCGTCGTCGGGCCGAGCTTCGAGGAGATCACCACCGACCAGCCGTACAAGCCGCTGCTCGAGCCAAAGAAGCGCATCAGCGGTCGCAACGGCCAGGGCCGTCAGACGGTCCGCCACCGTGGCGGCGGTGCCAAGCGCGCCTACCGCCGCATCGATTTCAAGCGCGACAAGTGGGGCGTGCCCGCACGCCTGGCCACGGTCGAGTACGACCCCAACCGGTCGGCTCGTATCGGGCTTCTCCACTACCGCGACGGCGAGAAGCGGTACATGCTGGTGCCCAACGGCCTCGAGGTGGGCGCCGAGGTGGTTGCCGGTCCTGACGCCGAGGCGCGCGTCGGCAATGCCCTGCCGTTGCGCAACATCCCCCTGGGCACCACCATTCACAACGTCGAGCTGGTTCCCGGCCGCGGCGCGCAGATCGTGCGCTCGGCCGGCACGTCGGCCCAGCTTCTGGCCAAGGAGGGCCAGTACGCCCAGGTGCGCCTTCCGTCCGGCGAGGTCCGCCGGGTCGACATGCGCTGCATGGCCACGATCGGCCAGGTGGGCAACCTTGACCACGAGAACCAGAGCCACGGCAAGGCCGGCCGCGTTCGGCATCTGGGTCGCCGCCCGCAGACGCGTGGCGTGGCGATGACGCCGCGCGACCATCCGCACGGCGGCGGCGAGGGCAAGTCGCCCACCGGAATGCCACCCAAGACCCCGTGGGGCCAGCCCGCTATGGGCCATCGAACGCGCCGCAACAAGCTGACCGGACGGCTGATCGTCCGTTCACGGCACCGCAAGAGCTGATCCCGGAGGAGTCTGATCAGATGTCCCGATCTCTGAAGAAGGGCCCCTACGTGGAGGCTCGGCTGCTGTCGCGGGTACAGCAGATGAATCGCAAGAACGAGAAGAAGGTGCTCAAGACCTGGTCACGGGCGAGCGTCATCTTCCCCGACTTCGTCGGCCACACCATCGCCGTCTATAACGGCAAGAAGCACATCCCCGTGTACGTGACCGAGAACATGGTCGGCCATCGGCTGGGCGAGTTCAGCCCGACCCGCAACTTCCGCGGGCACGGCAAGCACACCGAGCGCTCGTCGGCGCTGAAGTAGGTCGAAAGATGCGCGTATCCGCCACCGCCAAGTACATCCGCCGCTCGACGCGCAAGACGCGTCTGGTCACCCAGGCCATCGTCGGGCTGCCCGTTGCGCAGGCATCGGCGGCGCTCCAGTTCATGCCCCAGGGCGCGGCTCGCGACGTGGCCAAGGTGCTCAAGAGCGCGGCCAGCAACGCCGAGAACAACCACAACCTGTCGCCCGATGACCTGGTCGTCGTCGAGGCGACGGCCAACGAAGGACCGACGATGAAGCGATACCGCCCGCGTGCCCAGGGGCGCGCCTTCCCGATCCACAAGCCGATGACCCACGTGACGGTGGTCGTCGAGAACAGGAACGCCTGACATGGGACGCAAGGTTCATCCGTACGGCTTCCGGCTCGGCGTCGCCCGGACCTGGAATGCCAAGTGGTATGCGGGCAAGGGCTACACCGACCTGCTCAAGGAAGACATCGCAATCCGCCAGCTGGTCGCCCGGCGCCTGGCCAACGCCAGCGTCAGCCAGGTCGAGGTCGAGCGCGGCATCAACCACGTCACCGTGACCGTCCACACGGCCAAGCCGGGGATCGTCATCGGCAAGGGCGGCGCCAACGTCGAGGCCCTGCGCCAGCAGATCGGCCGCCTGACCAGCCGCAAGGTCAAGCTCGAGATCAAGGAGATCCGCCAGCCCGAGCTCGACGCGGTGCTGGTGGCGACCAACATTGCCCAGCAGCTGAGCCGCCGGATCGCCTTCCGCAAGGCGATGAAGCAGGCCGTGCAGCGAACGATGAAAGCAGGCGCCAAGGGTGTCCGGGTGCAGGTTTCGGGGCGCCTCGGCGGCTCCGAGATGGCTCGCCGCGAGTGGGAGAAGGAAGGTCGCATCCCGCTGAACACGCTGCGCGCCGACATCAGCTACGGGCAGGTCCATGCCCACACCACCTACGGCCGCATCGGCGTCAAGGTGTGGATCTACCGCGGTGACGTGCTGCCCGAGCGGCATGCGCCGCCGGAGGCCGCCGCGGCGGCGACGGGGGGTGCTGCCTGATGTTGATGCCCCGACGCGTCAAGCATCGCCGCGTGATGCGCGGCCGCATGTCCGGCCTGGCCAAGGGCGGCAACACGATCGCCTTCGGCGACTACGCGCTGATGACCTCCGAGCCGGCCTGGATCACGGCCCGCCAGATCGAGGCGGCGCGCCGCGCGATGACCCGCTACGTGAAGCGCGGCGGCAAGATCTGGATCCGCATCTTCCCCGACAAGCCCGTGACCAAGAAGCCGGCCGAGGTCCGGATGGGCTCGGGCAAGGGCGCGCCCGATCACTGGGTCGCGGTCGTCAAGCCGGGCCGGATCCTGTTCGAGATGGCCGGCGTGCCGGAGGCAGAGGCGGCCGAGGCCATGCGTCTCGCCAGTCACAAGCTGCCGGTCGACGTCAAGTTCCTGGTCCGCGAAGGAGTTGGTGGCGATGGAAATCGATAAGGTCCGCGAGCTGACCGACACCGAGCTGGGCGAGGAGCTGGTCAAGCAGCGCCGCCACCTCTACGACCTGCGCTTCCAGCTGGCCACCCGCCAGCTGAACGACTACAGCCAGCTGACCCAGACGCGGCGCACGATCGCCCGCATCCTGACCGTCGTCACCGAGCGCGAGCACACCGGTGCCGGCCCGGTGCCCAGCACGCGGCCGGCCAAGGCCGAGCGCGGCGGGGGCCGGCGGGTCGGGCTGCGTCGTCGTGGCGCCGATTCGCCCGATGGCGGGGACGAGGACAAGCAGGCGGACAAGGCCGCCACGGCCACTGCCGAGCCGGCCAGGCGCACGCGCCGCGCCAGAGGAGCAACTGAATGACCACCCAGCTGCCGCGCACGCAGCGCAAGACCAAGACCGGCCGCGTCGTCTCGGACAAGATGGACAAGACGATCGTCGTCAGCGTCGAGCGCCTGTCGCGCCACCCGATCTACAAGCGCGTCATCCGCCTGACCACCCGCTTCAAGGCGCATGACGAGAACAACGAGGCCCGCATCGGCGATACCGTCCTCATCGTCGAGTCACGGCCGATGTCTGCCACCAAGCGCTGGCGCCTGGCCCAGATCCTGCAGCGCGCAGGGGAAGGCGCGGGCGAGGCGGTTGTGGCCGAGGAGGACGAGACGAGCGAGGTCATCCACGCGGCTGCCCACCCGGGCCGGGTGCGCGATGACGAGACGGCCGCTCGCGGCCAGGACGGCGCGTCCGCCGAGCAGGGGGAAGATGAGCCGGCAGAGGTGCGCGCGTGATCCAGCAGTACAGCCGGGTGAAGGTTGCCGACAACACCGGCGCCCGCGTCATCCAGTGCATTCGGGTACTGGGTCGCTCACAGAAGACCACTGCCGGCGTCGGCGACGTCATCGTCGCCAGCGTCAAGCAGGCCATCCCCAACGCGGCTGTCAAGAAGGGGGATGTCGTGCGCGCGGTGATCGTGCGGACGAACAAGGAGCTTGGCCGGCCCGACGGCAGCTACATCCGCTTTGACGAGAATGCCGCGGTGCTGATCAACAACCAGGGCAACCCGCGTGGTACGCGCATCTTCGGGCCGGTTGCCCGCGAGCTTCGCGACCGCAACTACATGAAGATCATCTCGCTCGCCCCGGAGGTGCTGTGATGGCTCGCCAGGAAGGCCGTTCGCGGCCCACGCGCGTGCCCGACATTCACCGCGGCGACGAGATCGTCGTGCTCAAGGGCAGGGACGCCGGCAAGCGGGGCACCGTCGAGCGGGTCGTGCGCAGCCCCCAGACCGGTCGCCGGGCGGTGCGTCGCTTCGGCCCCGACTGGCGGACCAAGGCCCCCCTGGCCGGCCTGTCGGTCGTCGTCGAGGGCATCAACATCGCCAAGCGCCACACCAAGCCGCGCCCCAAGCAGGGCCGGACCGAGCGCCAGCCGAGGATCCAGCAGGGAGGCATCCTCGAGATTGCCCAGCCGATCCACGTCAGCAAGGTTCAGATCATCTGCCCGAGCTGCGCCAAGCCGACCCGCATTCGCCACACCAAGGCGGCCGATGGCCGCAGCGTCCGCGTGTGCAGCCACTGCGGCGAAGGGCTGACCCGGGAGGGCCAGAAGTCGTGAGCAATGGTCTGCGCCAGCGCTACCAGGAAGAGGTCGTGCCCGCCCTCCAGAAGGAGTTCGGTTACGACAACGTCATGCAGGTTCCGCGACTGTCCAAGATCGTGGTCAATATCGGGCTCGGCGAGGCTCTGACCAACGCCAAGGCGCTTGACGCGGCTACCTCGGACCTTGCCATCATCACCGGCCAGAAGCCCGTCGTTACCCGCGCGCGCCGCTCGATCGCCCAGTTCCGGGTACGGACGGGCAACCCGATTGGCGCCAAGGTCACGCTCCGCGGCGAGCGGATGTGGGACTTCCTCGAACGCCTGACCCGCCTCGCCCTGCCCCGCATCCGCGACTTCCGCGGCGTGCCGAGCCGTTCGTTCGACGGGCGCGGCAACTATTCCCTCGGCCTGCGCGAGCAGCTCGCCTTCCCCGAGATCGACTACGACAAGATCGACCGCCTGCGCGGACTGGAGATCAGCATCGTCACCACCGCCGAGAACGACGAGGAGTCGAAGCGCCTGCTCCAGCTGCTGGGCATGCCGTTCGCCAACTGACCGAAGGAGAGATCGAGAACAGCTCATGGCCAAGAAGTCACTCATAGCCAAGGCAAAGCGAAAGCAGCGTTTCGACGTGCGCGAGTATTACCGCTGCACGGTGTGCGGCCGGCCGCGCGCATACATGCGCCGGTTCGCCCTGTGCCGCATCTGCTTCCGCGAGCGCGCCCTGCTGGGCGAGCTGCCCGGCGTGACGAAGTCGAGCTGGTAGAGACAGATGAACGTTTCCGACCCCATCGCAGACATGCTCACCCGCATCCGCAATGGCAGCCGCGCGCGCCATTCGGAGGTGCGCCTGCCCACGTCCAAGACCAAGGTGGCGATCGCCCGCATCCTCAAGGAAGAGGGCTTCATCGAAGACTTCGAGGAGCAGCGCAACGGCACCCACGGCGAACTGGTCGTTCGGCTCAAGTACGTCGGCAAGGTACCCGTGGTCAGCGGACTGAAGCGGGTCTCCAAGCCGGGCCTGCGCGTCTACGCCGCCAAGACCGAGATCCCGCGCGTCCTCGGTGGCCTCGGCGTGGTCATCGTCAGCACCAGCCAGGGCATCATGACCGGTGCTCAGGCTCGGCGCTCGCAGCTGGGCGGCGAAGTGCTCGCCTACGTCTGGTAGCCGCGATGTCACGAATCGGGCGCATGCCCATCACCATCCCCAGCGGCGTCGAGGTCAGCCTCGACGGCAGCCGCGTCGCGGTCAAGGGGCCCCGGGGCCAGCTGGAGCGCGAGATCTCACCCGAGCTGCGCGTCGTCCAGGAGGACGGCACGCTGCGCGTCGAGCGCCCTTCGGACGACAAGCGATCGCGCGAGCTGCACGGCCTGACCCGCACGCTGCTGGCCAACATGGTCACCGGCGTGACCGAGGGCTACCGCAAGAGCCTCGAGATCACCGGCGTCGGCTACCGCGCTCAGCTGGTCGGCAAGAAGTTACAGCTCAACCTCGGCTACAGCCATCCGGTCGAGATCGAGCCCCCCGAGGGCATCGCGTTCGAAGTCGAGAACCCCGTCCGACTGGCCGTTGTCGGCATCGACAAGGAGCTCGTTGGCCATGTCGCCGCGCGCGTCCGCAGCACGCGCAAGCCCGAGCCCTACAAGGGCAAGGGCGTGCGCTACGCGGGCGAGGTGATCCGCCGCAAGGCCGGCAAGGCGGGCAAGATCGGGGGCAAGAAGTGAGCACGATCAACCGGTCGGCCGCGCGCAGCAAGCGCCAGGAGCGCATTCGGCAGCGGCTGTCGGGCACTACCGACCGACCGCGGCTGGCCGTCTCGCGCAGCCTCAACCAGATTCATGCGCAGGTCATCGACGACAGCCGAGGCCACACGCTGGCCCACGCCTCCTCGCTCGAGCAGAGCCTGCGTGGCACGTCGGGCAACAAATCCGATCATGCCCGCGCGGTCGGGCGGCTGGTCGCCGAGCGTGCCCGCGCCGCCGGCGTCAGCAAGGTCGTCTTCGACCGCGCCGGCAATCGCTACCACGGTCGCATCCGGGCATTGGCCGAGGCCGCCCGCGAGGCCGGTCTCGACTTCTAGCAAGACAAGGAGCACCCGTTGGCCAGGATCGATCCCGCCAAGCTGACGCTCGAGGAACGCGTCGTCCAGATCAACCGAGTTGCCAAGGTCGTCAAGGGCGGCCGGCGCTTCAGCTTCAGCGCGATCGTCGTGGTGGGGGACGGCGCCGGCCATGTCGGCGTCGGCCTGGGCAAGGCAGGCGAGGTGCCCGAGTCGATCCGCAAGGGCGTCGAGGATGCCAAGAAGAAGCTGATCCGTGTGCCGCTGGTTGGCACTACCATCCCGCACGAGGTGCGCCAGGAGTTCGGCGCGAGCACCGTCCTGCTCAAGCCCGCTTCGCAGGGAACCGGTGTCATCGCCGGCGGCTCCGTCCGGGCGGTCGTCGAGGCCGCCGGGATCCGCGACATCCTGTCCAAGTCGCTCGGTTCCAACAATCCGGTCAACGTCGTGCGTGCCACTCACGAGGCGCTGCGCAACCTGTCCAGCGCCGACGAGATCTCGGCCCGCCGGGGCAAGCGCCTGCGCAGCGTGATCAGCGGCCAGCCGTCCGACGGTCGGCCGGCGGAGGTGGCTGCCGATGCCCGCTAGGCTGCGCGTGACCCTGGTCAAGAGTCCGATCGGACACACCGCCCGCACGCGCGGTACGCTCCGCGCGCTCGGCCTGCGCCGGGTGGGCCAGGTCGTCGAGGTCGACGACAATGAGCAGATGCGCGGTATGACGCGCACCGTCCGCTTCCTCCTTCGTACAGAGGAGGCGGCATCCGAGTCGACATCCACGAAGCGCGCCGGGCGTGAGCAGGCAGACGCCGCCCCGGCGGCCGACCAGCCCGAGCCCGAGGCGTCAGCCGAGGCCAAGTCCGATCGGCCGAAGCGCGCACCGCGAGCAAAGAAGGAAACGAACGAGTGAAGCTTCATGAGCTGCGCCCCGCCCCAGGGTCGCGTCGCGAACGGACACGAGTCGGTCGCGGCATCGCCGCGGGCAAGGGCAAGACCGCCGGCCGCGGCACCAAGGGCCAGAAGTCTCGGGCCGGTTCCGGCATCCCGGCCTGGTTCGAGGGCGGCCAGACGCCGATCCACGTGCGCGTGCCGAAGCTGCGCGGCTTCCGCAACCCGTTTCGCGTCGAGTACCAGGTGGTCAACGTCGGCCGCCTGGCGGAGTACGCCGAGGCGGGCCGTTTCGGCGTCGAGGCCGAGACCGGCGGCGGCCGTGGCAAGGGCCGTGCCAAGTCCGACGGGCCGGTGACGATCAATCCCGACAACATGGCCGCAGCGGGTCTCATCGGCTCGCATACCAAGCCGGTCAAGGTCCTCGGCCAGGGCGACGTAACCACGGGCCTCTTCGTGGTCGCCGACGCCTTCACCGCCAGCGCGCGCAGCAAGATCGAGGCAGCCGGCGGCTTCGTCCAGCTGCTCAACCCCGAGCCGGAGTCCGAGCCGGAACCGGAGGCCGTGCCCGAGGCGGAGGCCGAAGCTGCCGGGGATGCCCGGCAAGCCACTCAGGCTGACGTGGCAGAAGACTCCCAGGCGACCGACTCCGAACCCGCCGACGACTCGGCGCCCGCCGAGTAGCAACGGGCCATGTTCGAGGCACTGGTCAACGCCATCCGCACGCCCGACATCAGGCGGCGGATCTTCTTCGTCCTCGGCATGCTGGTGGTCTACCGCGCGCTGGCCGTGGTGCCCGTGCCGGATGTCGACCAGCAGCAGCTGAGCGGCCTGATCGAGCGGCTGCCTTTCCTGCAGCTGCTGGACCTGTTCTCCGGCGGCGGCCTGGCCACCTTCTCGATCGTGGCGATGGGGGTGAACCCCTACATCAATGCCTCGATCATCATGCAGCTGATGACCGGCGTCGTGCCGCGTCTGCAGGCCCTGTCGCGTGAAGGCGACTACGGTCGCCAGAAGATCAACCAGTACACGCGCTACCTGTGCGTCCCGCTCGCGCTGCTGCAGGCGTACGGCTACCTGGCCCTGCTCAGCACGGAGGGCATCGTCGCCCCCGTCGACATCCTCTCCTTCGAAACTCTCAGCCAGATGGTGACTCTCGCCGCAGGCACGATCCTGGCGATGTGGATCGGCGAGCTGATCACCGAGCGCGGCATCGGCAACGGCATCAGCTTCATCATCTTTGCCGGCATCGTTGCCCAGGCCCCGCAGGGCGTCGTTGCCTTCCTGCAGAACCTCGACATCGCCGAGGGCGTGCTGTGGGTCATCCTTGCCCTCGTCGTGGTCGCGGTCATCGTCTACATCCAGGAAGGGCAGCGGCGGATTCCCATCCAGTACGCCAGCCGGGTGCGCGGCAAGCGCATGTACCAGGGCGGGGCGACGTTCCTGCCCCTGCGTGTCAACCAGGCCGGCGTGATCCCGATCATCTTCGCCGTCAGCATCATGATCTTCCCCACCCAGATCGCCTCCTACTTCATGGCGCCCGCGGGCACGCCTCCGGGCGGCGGGACGCTCGTCAACCAGGTTGCGGCCGGGATCGTGGAGTTCCTCGACCCGAACGGGCTGCCCTACGTCATCGGCTACTTCCTGCTGACGATGGGCTTCACGTACTTCTACACCGCGTTCACCTTCAAGCCCGACGAAACGGCCGACCAGCTGCGCAAGAACGGCGGCTTCATCCCGGGCATCAGGCCGGGCGCGCCAACGCGTGACTACCTCGCCCGGGTCGTCTTCCGACTGAGCCTCGCCGGAGCGTTGTTCCTGGCCACGATCGCTGTTGCCCCGCTGCTCATGGGCAACGTCTTTGCCGGCGCGGCCGGCGGGTTTGCGCTCGGCGGCACGGCGCTGCTGATCGTCGTCTCGGTCGTCGTCGAGACGATGAAGCAGATCGAGGCGCAGCTGATGATGCGCAACTACGAGGGCTTCATTCGTTGAACGTGTGGGTCCTCATCGGCGGGCCGGGCGCTGGCAAGGGTACCCAGGCCCAGCTGCTCGCCGAGCGGCTCGGGGTGCCGCACGTCGCCAGCGGCGACCTGTTTCGCACCCACATGCGTGACGACACGCCGCTGGGCCGGCAGGCCAAGCGGTACATCATGGCCGGCTCGCTCGTGCCCGACGAGATCACCGTCGAGATGATCGAGCAGCGCCTTACGGACCCGGACGCTGCCGGCGGCGTGCTCCTCGACGGATTCCCGCGTACCCGGCCGCAGGCCGAGGCACTCGATGCGCTGCTCGCTCGAAAGGGGGCACGGCTGGGGGGCGCGCTGTTTCTCGACGTCGATCGTGAGAACCTGGTAAGCCGCATGGCCGGCCGCTGGATGTGCGCGACGTCCGACGAGCACGTCTACCACGAGCAGACGATGCCCCCCAGGCAGCCGGGCGTCTGCGATATCGATGGCAGCTCGCTCTACCAGCGCCCGGACGACCAGCTCGAGACCGTCCGTGCGCGCCTCGCCAAGCAGCTGCCGCCGATGTACGAGGTGGTCGACTACTACGCCGAACGCGGGACTCTCAGCACGATCGACGGCGACCTTCCGCGCGAGCAGGTCAGCGACGCGCTCCTGCGCGTCGTTACTACTCCGGCCGGACGCAGTTGACCAGCGAACGCCGAGTGACGCTGAAGAGCGTCGCTCAGATCGAGAGGATGGCCGTGGCCGGCCGCCTCGTGGCTGAGGTCCTGGACCGCTTGGACAACGAGATCGCGCCCGGAGTGACCCCGCTCGAGCTTGACGAGCTCGCCGACGAGATGATCCGCGACGCCGGCGCGACCCCGTCCTTCATCGGCGTGCCCGGGCCACGCAGCGCGTACCGCCACGCCACCTGCATCTCGCTCGACGAGGAGGTAGTCCACGGCATTCCAGACCGGCGGCGCATCCGTGAGGGCCAGGTGGTCTCGATCGACGTCGGCGCGATCGTCGAGGGCTGGCACGGCGACAGCGCCCGCAGCTGGATCGTGGGCGACGTTCCCGAGGCGACGCGGACGCTGGTCGAGGCTACCCGCCAGGCGATGTATGCCGGCATCGAGGCAGCCCGGCCCGGCAACCACATGGGCGACGTTTCGGCTGCCATCGAGGAGGTCGCCCTGGCCCACGGGTACGGCATCGTGCGCCAGTTCGTCGGCCACGGCATTGGCAACGAGATGCACGAGGAGCCGCAGGTGCCCAACTACCGCACCGGCTCGCGCGGGCGCCGGCTGGAGCCCGGGCTGTGCCTGGCCATCGAGCCGATGTTCACCCTCGGCTCGCACGAGGTACGAGTCAAGGACGACGGTTGGACGGTCGTGACGGTCGACGGCAGGCTCGCCGCTCACTGGGAGCACACCATCGCCATCACCACCGCCGGGCCGCGCATCCTGACTGCCACCGCGGCCGCACCCCGGGAGGCAGACGTCTTGCCCAGTCTGGCCGGACTCTGATACACTCCCCGTTCGTGCACCGGGCCAAGCTCGGCGCCGCTGTGCGCTTCGTGAGCGGGTTCTCTCGCCGCGCCGCACACCTTATCCATCACTGAAACTGCAGAGGGAGCCTGCCGCCGCCTGTGGCCAAGAAGGATGCAATCGAGGTTGAGGGAACGGTCATCGAGCCGTTGCCAAATGCCATGTTCGCCGTCGAGCTGGAGAACAAGCATCGCGTCCTTGCCCACATCAGCGGCAAGCTGCGGATGAACTTCATCCGCATCCTGCCCGGGGACCGCGTCCGCGTCGAGCTGTCGCCCTACGACCTCTCGCGTGGCCGCATCACGTATCGCTTGAAGTAAGAGGACAGGTCACCAGTTGAAGGTCTCGGCATCGGTCAAGGCGCGCTGTGAGCGCTGCAAGATCATCCGTCGCCACGGCGTCGTGATGGTCATCTGCAGCAACCCCAAGCACAAGCAGCGCCAGGGCTAGGAGCGCATCGAAGATGGCACGTATCGCCGGCATCGACATCCCCCGCGAGAAGCGCGTCGAGGTGTCGCTGACCTACATCTACGGCATCGGCCTGCCCACCAGCCAGAAGATCCTTGCCCAGGCCAACGTCAACGCGGACACCCGCGTGCGCGACCTCACCGAGGACCAGGTCACCCGGCTGCGCGAGATCATCGACCGCCGGTACAAGGTGGAAGGTGACCTGCGCCGAGAGCTGGCGATGAACATCAAGCGACTGCAGGAGATCGGCTCGTACCGCGGGCTGCGCCACCGGCGCAATCTGCCCGTGCGCGGCCAGCGAACCAAGACCAATGCGCGCCTGCGACGCGGTCCCAAGCGGACCGTCGGCGTCCGGCGCAAGAAGTAACGGAGTAACGGGCGCAAGCAATGGCTCAGACCAAGCGCGGAACGAAGTCTCGGCGACGTGAGCGGAAGAACGTGCCCAGCGGGCAGGTTCACATCCAGGCGTCGTTCAACAACACCGTCATCACCATCACCGATCCGGGCGGCAACACGGTCGCCTGGGGCAGTGCGGGAGTGGCCGGCTTCAAGGGCTCGCGCAAGAGCACTCCCTACGCCGCCGCGCTGTCGGCCGACGGCGCCGCGCGCAAGGCGATGGAGCACGGCATGCGCCAGGTCGAGGTCTTCGTCAAGGGCCCGGGCGCGGGTCGGGAGCAGGCCATCCGGTCGCTCCAGGCCGCTGGCCTGGAGGTGACCGCCATCACCGACGTCACGCCCATCCCGCACAACGGCTGCCGCCCGCCCAAGCGGCGTCGGGTCTAGGGGGCCGCTGACATGTCGCGCTATCGCGGGCCGGTCTCGCGCCTCTGCCGCCGAGAGGGCATGAAGCTCTACCTCAAGGGCGCCAAGTGCTACACCAAGAAGTGCCCCTTCGAGCGGCGTCCGACGCCTCCCGGCCAGCACCAGATGCGCCGGCGCAAGATTTCGGAGTTCGGCGTCCAGCTGCGCGAGAAGCAGAAGGTGCGCCGGATCTATTCGGTCCACGAACGTCAGTTCAAGCGCTACTTCCAGGTCGCAGAGAGCCGGCCCGGCGTGACCGGCGAGAACCTGCTCAGGCTGCTCGAGACGCGGCTCGACAACGTCGTCTACCGGATGGGCTTTGCGACCAGCCGCGCTCAGGCGCGCCAGCTGGTGACCCATGGCCACTTCGCCCTGAACGGCCGGCCGACCAACATTCCCTCGCGCCAGCTGTCGGAGGGCGATCGGGTGGAGGTCCGTGCCACCAGCCGCAAGCAGCCCTACTTCAAGAACGTCGGGGACACCCTGCGCGGCGCGCAGCGGCCCGACTGGCTGTCGGTCGACCCGGAGCGGATGACCGGCACGCTGACCAGCCTGCCTCACCGCGACCAGATGCCGCTCGAGCTCAACGAGCAGCTGGTGGTCGAGTTCTACTCGAGATAGCAAGCGAGGGTCGCGCTCGGCGCCAGCCGGGAGTGGACCGCCTCGCGCGCAGCAGCGGCCCGAGGCCGACTGCGAAGGAGAAGCGTAAGGAATGATCGAGATCGAGAACCCGCAGATCGAGCCGGTAGAGGAGCTCGCCTCATACGGCAAGTACGAGGCCAGCCCGCTGCCCGCCGGCTATGGCGTAACGATCGGCAACGCACTGCGTCGCGTGCTGCTCTCGTCGCTCGAGGGCGCCGCCGTGACCTCGATCCAGATCCGGGACGTCTATCACGAGTTCAGCACGCTGCCGGGCGTCAAGGAGGACGTCACCCAGATCGTGCTGAACGTCAAGAAGCTGCGACTCAAGAGCTATGCGCCGCACCCGGTCCAGCTCAAGCTGATCAAGGAGGGCGCCGGCCAGGTTACCGCGGCCGACATCATGGAGACGGCCGACGTCGAGATCGTCAATCCCGAGCAGGAGCTGCTGACCCTCGACGCGGACGATGTCGCCCTCGAGATGGACCTGACAGTTGAGCGCGGCGTGGGCTATCTGGCGGCCGAGCGGACCGACCAGCTGCCCATCGGCGTCATCCCGGTCGATGCCATCTTCTCGCCGGTGCGGAAGGTGAACTACTGGGTCGAGAACACGCGTGTCGGCCAGATGACCAACTACGACAAGCTGACCATCGAGATCGAGACCGACGGCACCCTCGCGCCGGAGGAGGCCCTCTCGCGCGCGGCGGACATCCTGGTCGCCCAGTTCGGGCTCTTCACCAGCGCCGGCAAGACGGTGCTGGCTGGCGTGGCCACCCCGGCGGGGGCGCCGGCGCTGCCACCGAACATGCTCGACATGCCGATCGAGGACCTCGACCTGCCGATGCGGGCCTACAACTCGCTCAAGCGCAACAACATCGTCAAGGTCGGCCAGCTGCTGCAGCTGACCGATGACGACCTGCTGCGGATGCGCAACTTTGGCAAGAAGTCGCTCGACGAGATGAAGGAACGCCTGCAGATGCGCGGTTTCCTGCCACCTGATGACGGGACCGAGGCCAGCTCGTACGCGGACGACGAGGCCGACGAGGCGGACGAGCCCTTTGCCGACGGAGAGGACGAGGAGTAGTCGTGGCTCACCGCATCGGCGGGCGCAAGCTGTCGCGGGAGACAGGCCCGCGCAAGGCGCTCTACAAGAACCTCGTCGTGGCTGTCCTTCGCTATGAGCAGATCAAGACGACCGAGGCGCGCGCGAAGGAGGTTCGCGGCCAGGTCGATCGAATGATCACGCTGGCCAAGGAAGGATCGCTTGCGTCTCGACGGCGGATCGTTGCCGAGCTGCCCAACGAGCCGCTGGTGATCGACAAGCTGATCAACGAGATCGCGCCGAAGTACGAGGACCGGACCTCGGGTTACACGCGCATCGTCAAGCTCGGCCCACGCGCCGGTGACAACGCACCGCTCGTCCAGCTCGAGCTCGTCTAGATCCATGCCGGGGCCGGCCACCGCCAGCAGGCGGAGGCGCGGAGGACCGGCGGTGTCCGCCCGAGAGGGCGGCCCCGTGCGCTATCGGGCACGGGTCGAATACGACGGCACTGACTTTGCCGGCTTCCAGGCGCAGGCCGGACGCCGGACGGTCCAGGGAGAGCTGGAGCGCGTCCTCGCGCAGGTTTCGGGTGATCGCCCGATCCGAGTCGAGGCGGCGGGCCGGACGGATGCTGGAGTCCACGCCGCGGGCCAGGTGATCGCCTTCACCTATGCCGGCCGGCTGGATCCAACGGACCTCGGCCAGGCTCTCGCCGGGCTGCTGCCAGCCGACATCGCGGTGGGCAGGCTGATCAGGGTGCCGGCGGGCTATCGCCCTCGCTATGAGGCGGTGAGCCGGGAGTACCGGTACAGCATCTGGAACGGCCCTCCCAGCCCCTTGCGAGAGCGCTACGCCCTCGGGGTCCGCGAGAAGCTCGATACGGAGGCGATGGTCGCCGCCGCCGAGCGTCTCACCGGACGCCATGACTTCTCCGCCTTCAATGGCGGGGATCGACAACCGATCCGCACTCTTCACCGGGTGGGGATCCGCAGGAGCGGTCGGATGGTCACCGTGCAGGTGGTCGGCGACTCATTCCTGCGCCAGATGGTTCGCCGCCTGGTGGCCGCCCTGCTCCGCGTCGGACGCGGGCAGGCGACCGTGGACGACGTCAGCGCAGCATTGCGCGAGCGCCGCCCGGCCTTCAGCGGCGACGTGGCCCCGCCAGCGGGATTGTGCCTTTGGCACGTCGAGCTGGCCGGACCGAGCAGGAGATTGGACAAGCGAGCAGATGAGCAGCAAGACCTATAGCCCACAGCTGGCCGATATCGAGCGCCGCTGGTTCGTGGTCGACGCCGCGGGCCAGCGCCTGGGCGTGCTCGCCTCGCGCATCGCACCGGTCCTCGAGGGCAAGCACAAGCCAACCTACGCCAGCCACGTCGACAGCGGCGACCACGTCATCGTGGTCAACGCCTCACAGGTCGAGGTCAGCCGCGACAAGGCGTCAACCAAGCTCTACACGCGTCACAGCGGCTATCCCGGCGGCCTGCGCCAGGAGACGCTCGGCGAGCTGATGGCCCGCCGGCCGGAGGAGGTCATCCGCCGCGCTGTCAAGGGCATGCTGCCGCGCAACCGGCTCGGCGCGCAGCAGCTGCGCAAGCTGAAGGTCTACGCCGGCGCCGAGCACCCGCACGAGGCGCAGCAGCCGGAGCCGCTGCCGACTGGAGGTTCGTCAAGCTGATGGCCAACAACAACAGCTTCTTTTACGGCACCGGCCGGCGCAAGACGAGCGTCGCCCGCGTGCGCCTGCTTGCCGGCGAAGGCGAGGTGGTCGTCAACGGCCGGTCGCTCGAGGAGCACTTCGGCAGTGCCGTCGACCTGGGCGACCTGATGATGCCCTTCCGCGTGACCGGCACGGAAGGCCGCTACAACGCGATGATCAAGGTCGAGGGCGGTGGGCACCAGGGGCAGGCGGGGGCCATCCGCCACGGAATCGCCCGGGCATTGCTCCAGTCCGACCCCGACGGCCTGCGGGCGCAGCTGCGCCAGGCGGGCCTGCTCACGCGCGATCCGCGGATGAAGGAGCGCAAGAAGTACGGCCTCAAGCGCGCTCGCAAGGCGCCGCAGTACACCAAGCGCTGATAACGGCTGTCCGGCGAGGCTGAGCCGGACTCCCCCATGGCGCCACCCGATGACGCTATTGCCGCCTACCAGGACGCGCTGAGCCGCGGCCATCTGGCCACGGCGCGACGCGACCACAAGGCTGCCCTGGAGTCATACCGGGCGGCGGCGGCGCTGGCCGGACAGCGGCCCCTGCCGCACGTCCTGGTCGGAAGGGCGCTGCTCTCGCTCAAGCGAAACGAGCCTGCGCTCGAGGCCTTCGAGGAGGCGCTGCTACACGATCCATCGGATCCGGGGGCGCTGGCGGGCAAGGCGGAGGCGCTTCAGCGGCTGGGGCGCCGTGAGGCAGCCGCGCAGGTGCGCGCCGAGCTCGAGCGCGTCGAGCAGGCAGGCCGTCCGGGCCGGGTACCGGCCGGGTCGACTCCGGCGGAGGTGCTCGCCATCGCCGGTGACCGCGCCTGGCACGATGGTCGCCGCGACGTCGCCGTCGAGCAGTGGCTTGCCGCCGCTCGCGCCCACGCGGGCGAGGGCCACATCGACGCCGCCCTCGACCTGTGCCAGCGGGCACTGCTGGCCGATCCCGGGGCGGGAGCCATCCACCTGGAGATGAGTCGCCACTACCTCGCGGGCGGGCTGGTGGGCCACGCCGTGGAGCGGCTCGAGCTGCTCGCCCGATTGGTCGAGCTGGCGCCGGATGCGGGTCTGCGCGACGAGCTCGCCCGGCTGGTGCACGAGTCGGCGGACAGGCACCCGCAGCTGGCGGCCCTGGCCGCGCGACTGGACGAACCGTCGCCGGCCTGACGTCGGTTGCCCGGCCGGGCAGTTGAGGCATGGTCCGCTGCTACAATCGGCCGGATGCTGGACCGGTTCATCGACCTGGTCAGGGGCTTCCAGTTCCCCACCGTCGCGCTGCTGGATATCGCACTCACCGCACTCCTGATCTACGGCCTGTTCAGCCTCATCCGCGGCACCCGAGCCGTCCGCCTGGTCATCGGCGTGACCGTCCTCTATGCCATCTATGTGCTCGCCCAGGCGTTCGGGCTGCAGCTGCTGTCGCAGATCCTGCAGGCGGGCGCCGTGGTCGGCCTGTTGGCGCTGGTTGTGGTCTTCCAGCCGGAACTGCGCCGCGGGCTGGAGCGTATTGGTCGCGTGGGTTCGCTCGGCTGGCTGGTCACCCCCACGACCGTCCGTGCCGTAGATCGCGTCGCCTCGGTGGTGGCGCGAAGTGCCGCCGTGCTCGGCGCCCAGCGAGCCGGTGCGCTGATCGTGATCGAACGTGAGACGGGCCTGCAGGACACCGCCGAGACGGGCGTGATGACGGACAGCGACCTGTCGGTCGAGATGCTGGGCACGATCTTCACCGCTCGCTCGCCGCTTCACGACGGGGCGGTGATCCTGCGCGGCGAGCGCATAGTGGCGGCGGGGGCGGTGCTGCCCCTCTCGGATACCGGCGCCTACCGCGAGCGCTTCGGGACGCGCCACCGGGCGGCTTTGGGCATCACCGAGGTGACCGATGCACTCGCCGTCGTGGTCAGCGAGGAGACCGGCGCGATCAGCCTCGTCGAGCGAGGCCGGATCATCCGCAACCTCGACGAGGAACGCCTCCGCAACACGCTGGTCGCGCTGCTCGGCCGCGGCAACCGCCGGCGCCTGCCGGCCAGGGCGCGCGCCATCAGGCGCGGGCTTCCGCTTCGTCGCCGGCCGCACCTGCGCCGCCCGACGGACGGCAACCGCGACGCTGCCAGTCAGCGCGCGGGCGCGCCGGCGGCTGAGCCCGGCGGCCGGGTCGAATGAGGCGGGTACTCGCCTTCCTGCTTCGCAACTGGCCGCTCAAGCTTGGTGCCGTGCTACTGGCGACCGTGCTCTACAGCGGGCTGGTGCTTTCGCAGAACGTGCGCACCCATAGTGGTCCCGTGCCGATCGAGCCGATCCGTCAACCGCCGGAGGTGGCGCTGCTGACCGAATTGCCTGCGATCAACCTGGTGCGCTACCGCGCGCCGATCGATGTGGTCGTCTCGCCAAACACCTTCAGCGCGACCGTCGACCTCTCGCGCGTCCAGGCGCGGCCGGGGGGCGAGCCGGTTGCCGTACCCGTGACGGTGCTGGCGCTCGATGCCCGGGTGCAGGTGGTCGGCTATGAGCCGAACGTTGTCCAGGTCGTGCTCGACCCGGTCCAGTCGCGGACGATGCGGGTGACGGTCGAGCGTGGGACGGTGCCCGAGGGCCTGACCCTCGGGCCGGAGCAGATCGAGCCCCAGACCGTCGCTGTGCGCGGTCCGAGCACCCGGGTGGCGGCCATCCGCTCGGTCGTGGCACGCGTGGCGGTGGATGCCTCGGCGCTCAACGTCGACCGCGAGGTTGACCTGATCGCGATCGACGAGCAGGGCAACCTCATCACCAACGTCGACATCGAACCAGCCCGCGCGCGGGTGCGCATAGCGGTGGCCCGCCAGCTGGCCACCCGCACCCTGCCGGTGGTGCCCCAGCTGATCGGCGATCCACCGAACGGCCTCCGGCTGGCGGCCGTCGAGGTCGCGCCGGCGGCGGTCACGATAAGTGGCGATGAGACGCTGGTCGCACCCCTGGACGGCGTCTCAACGGAACCGATCGATCTCGCCGCCAGGACGCGCGACTTCGAGCTGGATGTGACGCTGCAGCTACCCGACGGGGTGACCGTCAGCGGAGGCAGCCAGGTCAGGGTGAGCGTGACGCTGGCCGAGGATGGGGCCAGTCGGACGCTGCAGGTCGGCCTGGCATTGAGTGGCACCCGTCCGGGCTTCGACTACGCCATCGGCGCGAGCCAGATCGTGGTGACGCTCGGCGGCACGATCGCGGCCCTGGAGGGTGTCAACGGCGCGGCCCTGTCGGCCGATGTGGACGTCAGCGAACTGGACGCCGGCCGGCACCTGGTGCCCGTCAACTTCACGCCGCCCGCTGGCCTGCAGCTGGTCTCGTTGGCGCCGGCAGAGGTTCTCGTCCTGGTAACCGAGGTCCTGCCGCCTGAGACAGAGTCGCCGACCGGCGGCAGATTCAGCGCTGGGAAAGCCTGAGGCGTGCCCCGCCTGTTCGGGACCGACGGTATTCGCGGCGAGGCCAATGTCGATCTTCGGCCGTCGCTTGCCTATGCGCTCGGCCGGGCAGTCATCGCGCGCATGGGCCGAAGCGGGGGGCTGCTCTTGGGCCAGGACACCCGGCGCTCCGGCGACATGTTCGCGGCCAGCATAGTTGCCGGCGCCACGTCGATGGGCGCTGACGTCCATCGGCTGGGAGTGTGCCCAACGCCGGCGCTGGCGCATCTCACTGCTGAGGGACCGTTTGCCGCCGGCATCATGGTCTCCGCCTCGCACAACCCGGCAACCGACAATGGGCTGAAGGTGCTGGGCGGCGACGGGCTCAAGATCGACGAGCCGTTGGAGGACGAGCTCGAGGCACTGATGCTCCGCGCGGACGAGCTGGCCGGCCCGCCCAATTCGGAGATCGGTCGCGAGGTTCCCGCGCGCAACCGGCTGGAGGGCTACACCGCCCACCGGCTCCAGCTCGCTCGGCGCAGCCGGTCCGATGTCCGCCTGGTGCTCGACTGTGCTCACGGCTCGGCCGGCGTGGCCGCTCCCGAAGTGCTCGCCGCGACCGGGGCGACCGTCGACGTGCGCTTCAACGAGCCGAACGGCGACAACATCAACGCAGGCTGCGGCGCGACGGCGCCGCAGGCGGCAGCAGCGCTAGTGGCCGAGACAGGTGCCGACCTGGGCATCTGCCTGGATGGCGACGGTGACCGCTGCGTGGCGATCGACGAGCGTGGTGAGGTTCTGGATGGCGACCAGCTGATCGGCATCCTGGCCCTGGATCGCCTGCGTCGCGGGGCCCTGCGCGACGGCCTGGTCGTGGTCAGCGTGCTCTCCAATGGCGGGTTGGAGGCAGCGCTCGAGTTGGCTGGCGGAAGGCTTTCACGCACGCCGGTCGGCGACAAGTACATCTGGGAGCAGATGGATGTTGCCGGCGCTGACCTGGGCGGCGAGAAGAGCGGTCATGTGATCATCCGGGACCACGCCACATCCGGCGATGGGCTGGTCACGGCGCTCGAGCTGCTGGACATCATCGCACGCACCGGCCGGCGGCTGTCCGAGCTCGCCGGCGAGGTGATGCTCTACCCGCAGCAGCAGCGGACGGTGCCGGTCCGGCACAAGGAGCTGTGGGAGGCGGAGCCCGTGTTTGCCGGAGCGGTGACCAGCGCCGAGCGGCAGATCGACGGTCGTGGCCGGGTTCTCATCCGGCCATCGGGCACCGAGTCGGCGCTTCGCATCATGGTCGAGGGCGATGATGAAGCTGTCGTGCGTTCGCTCGCCGACAGCCTCGCGATCCTCGCCGCGGAGCGACTAAACTAGCCGCCGCCGCGCGGGAAGCCTGCCGCGCCGGCACCAGGGGAGGATTCCAGCCAGGGCATGTGTGGGATTGTCGGCTACATCGGCCCGCGCGAGGCCGCCCCCATCCTGCTCGAGGGGCTGGCCAGGCTTGAGTATCGGGGCTACGACTCGGCCGGCATCGCGCTGGTGACGTCCGCCGGCGAGATGTTCGTCGAGAAGCGGGCCGGCAAGCTGGCCAACCTGCGCACGGCTCTGGTCGAGCGGACGCCCCCGGCGGTGGTCGGGCTGGCCCACACCCGCTGGGCGACCCACGGGCGACCGAACGACCTGAACGCCCATCCGCACACCGATTGCTCGGGCGAGATCACCGTGATCCACAACGGCATCATCGAAAACTTCAAGGCGCTCCGCGACGGCCTGCGCGAGCGGGGCCATCGGCTCGAGTCGGAGACGGACACAGAGGCGATCGCCCATCTCGTCGAGGAGGCCTACAGCGGCGACCTGGCCGACGCGACACGGGCCGCCCTGCGTCAGGCTGACGGCGCGTACGCCATCGCGGTCATGCACCGCGCGGAGCCCGGCCGCCTGGTGGGTGCGCGCCGCAATGTGCCGCTGATCGTCGGGCTGGGGGAGGGCGAGAACTTCCTGGCCTCCGACGTCGCCGCGGTGCTTGCCCACACCCGGCGGGTCATCTTCCTGGAGGAGGGCGACGTAGCCGACATCAACGCCGACGGCGTCCGCTTGACCGACGTCGCCGGCCAACCGCTGGAGCGCGCGGTGCACGAGATCGACTGGTCGATCGAGGCCGCCGAGAAGGGCGGCTACGACCACTTCATGCTCAAGGAGATGCACGAGCAGCCGCAGGCGCTGCGGGCGGCCATAGCCGGCCGGGTTCACGACCACACGATCGAGATCGAAGAGCTCGACGGCCTGGCCGAGCGGCTGGCGCAGGTGGAGCGCATCGAGCTGGTCGCGTGCGGTACAGCCAACTACGCCGCAGGCGTGGGCGCCTACGTGATGCAGGCCTGGACGGGGCTGCCGGCGCGCAACAACGTCGGCTCGGAGTTTCGCTACAGCCCGCCCCCGCTCGACTCGCGGACGCTGGTCGTGGCCGTGACCCAATCGGGTGAGACGGCGGACACGATCGCCCCAACGCGCTACGCCCGCCAGCAGGGCTGCCCGATCATCGCCGTCACCAACACGGTTGGCTCGGCGATCACGCGCGAGGCGGACGGGGTGCTGTTCCTTCAGGCCGGCCCGGAGATCGCCGTGGTGGCGACCAAGACCTTTGCCACGCAGGTGACGACGTTGGTGTTGCTCGCCGCGGCGCTTGCCAAGCAGCGTGGCCGCCTGCCGGCGGAGCTCGAGTCAACGCTCGTCGACGAGCTGCGCGCTCTGCCCGACAAGGCCGAGCGCGCGCTGGCCCTGGCCGAGCCGGCAAGGGAGCTGGCCCGCCGCTACGTCAACTCGCGGGGCTTCATGTTCGTCGGTCGCGGCGTCGGCTATCCGGTCGCGCTGGAAGGCGCGCTCAAGCTCAAGGAGGTGAGCTACGTCCACGCCGAGGGCTATGCCGCCGGAGAGCTGAAGCACGGACCGATCTCGCTGCTCGACGCCGAGGTGCCGCTGGTCGCCATCGCCACCCGCTCGCGCGTGCAGGAGAAGCTCATCAGCAACGTGATGGAGGGCCGTGCCAGGGATGCGCGGGTGCTGGCGGTCGGCACGGAGGGAGATCAGGACCTTCGCGACTACGCCGACGACATCATGTGGGTGCCCGAGACGATGGAGGAGCTCAGCCCCGTGCTGGCGGCCATCCCGTTGCAGCTGTTCGCGTACCACACGGCCGTCGCTCGGGGCACGGACGTCGACCAGCCTCGGAACCTGGCCAAGTCGGTGACGGTCGAGTAGGTGGCCCTGCCGCAGCCGCCGGAGGGCACCACCGAGCTCGGCATCGACATCATCAAGGTCGACCGCATCGCCGCTGCGCTGCGCCGCCACGGCGATCGCTTCCCGAGGCGCGTGCTGACCGAGGCGGAGCAGCGCTACGTGCGCAACCGCCCGCAGAACTTCGCCGGTCGGTGGGCCGCCAAGGAGGCCGTGTCGAAGGTGCTGGGGCTGGGCGTGCGTGGCGTCGGCTGGCGCGATATCGAGATTGCTCGCCTGCCCACCGGGCAACCCGAGGTCCGCCTGCACGGCCGAGCCAGGGCGCGCGCTGAGCAGCTGGGAATGGGTCGGGTGGCCGTGTCCATCAGCCACGAGGGGGAGTACGCCGTCGCGATCGCCTTCGGCGTGCGCACGGCGGGTGGCGCGTTCCTGTTCCCGCCCGATATCGAGCAA
Source organism: Candidatus Limnocylindrales bacterium (assembly GCA_035540555.1). GTDB lineage: Bacteria > Chloroflexota > Limnocylindria > Limnocylindrales > CSP1-4 > JALYGJ01. The sequence goes on from DATLGJ010000035.1 coordinate 24,340, forward strand.
CGTCTTGACGAGCGCGAGCGGTCGATACTTGCGCGAATGGAGCGGCTGCGTGAGCTCGACCGTCAGGCCCGCGACGGCTGAGGTCCGCTCGCTCGACGAAGCCCGCGCGGCGCAGCTGCTGCCCGACCGCTCGCCGCGCGCCCACAAGGGCAGCCACGGCCGGCTGGTGTGCGTAGCCGGCTCGCTCGACTACGCCGGTGCGGCGCTGCTGGCGGGTCTGGCCGCGGCCAGGGTAGGCGCCGGCCTGGTGGCGCTGGCCGTGCCGGCCGCGGTGCAATCGGTGGTTGCCGGTCGCGTCCCCGAGCTCGTCACGCTCGGCCTGCCTGACGACGCGGAGGCGGCGCAGGAGATGATCGCCGGGCGCCGGCCCAGCGCGCTGCTCGTCGGACCCGGGCTGGCAGAGGGCAGAGACCAGGCAGCGCTCGCCCAGGGACTGGTGCGCGGCCGGACGCCGATCGTCCTCGACGGCGGCGCGCTCAACCTGCTGGCGGCCAGCGGGGAATGGTGGCCGGAGACGGGCGCAGCCGTGCTGACCCCCCATCCCGGCGAATTCGGCCGGCTGACCGGGTCGGCCGTCGGCGACGATGACGACGAGCGATTGGAGCGGTGCGCCAGCGCCGCCCGCCACTTTGGCCACGTCGTCGTCCTCAAGGGAGCCCGAACCGTGGTCGCCGCGCCGGACGGACGCCTGGCCCGAGCGCCGTTTGAGAACCCCGCACTGGCCAGTGCAGGCACGGGCGACGTGCTGGCCGGTGCCGTCGCTGGGCTGTTGGCCCAGGGCATGGCGCCCTTCGAGGCCGCCTGCCTGGCTGTTTACCTGCACGGGGCGGCCGGCGAGCAGATCAGCGCGCGGCTGGGCGACAGCGGCCTGCTGGCGTCCGATCTACCCGTCGAGATGGCACTGGTGAGGGCACAGCTCTCACGTCGATCGGCCAGGGCCGCGGCGGCAGTGGGTTTCGGACGACGCGCCGGGCAAGAGGCGTCATGAGCCGGGTTGACGAGATCCTGGCCGAGGCGAGCCTGCCACCGCTGACGCGCAACGCCTGGCTGGAGATCGACCTGGACGCTCTCGCGGCGAACTTCCGCTTGATGCGCGAGCTCGCCGGGGACCGGGCCGAGGCCTGGCCGGTGGTCAAGGCCGACGCCTACGGCCATGGCATCGAGATGGCGGCACGAACGTTCGTCGAGGCGGGCGCGGAGCGACTGTGCGTGGCGACACTGGACGAGGCGCTGTACCTGCGTCGGATCGGGCTGAACGTGCCGCTCGTTGTCCTATTCGGAATACCGGTGGATGCGGTCGAGCGTCTCACCGAGGCCGGCGGCATCGAGCTGAGCGCCTCGGACGAGACGGCTGCGCAGCGCCTACTGGAGGGTTGGCGCTCGCTCGTCGGCAGGCTCGACGCCGACAGTGATCTACAGGTACACCTCGAAGTGGAGACGGGTCTGGGCAGGGGCGGGGTG
>DATLGJ010000036.1:0-1984 GCA_035540555.1 Candidatus Limnocylindrales bacterium
CGTCGCGGCTCTGGTCGACATAGGCGAGCTTGACGGTCTCCCCGATCTCGATCGTGCCGGCGTCCGGGGTCTCCTGGCCGACGAGCATGCGGAACAGGGTGGTCTTGCCGGCGCCGTTGGGGCCAATGATCCCGACGATCCGCGCCGGTGGCGGCGAGATGCGCCGGGCAAAGCCTCGCCCGTCGTGACGGACGAGCCTGTGGCGCGTGGCGCACCATCCTCAGCTGGGTCTCCCGCGTCCCCATCACTCTGGCGGATGCCCGACCACGCTCCTGAGCGTCAGCATCGGCGGCCGGCCGCACGTTGTCTCACCTGCTCCCAGCCAGTCAGTCATGGCGTCGTGCGCTATTGCCAGCAACACGCGGCCCGGTTCGGCGGCGCGGTCTACTGCATGCCCTGCCAGCAGCATTTCAGCACGGCGACCGCCTGATGGGCCAGGTCGGCTTCTGATCTCCGCGAGATCAACGCGGCATGACGCTCTGTTGGCTAGGACGCGAAGTCGTTGACCGCTAGAACGAGCGTGCGGATGCCGTCTGGGAACTGCTCGGCGATGCGGCTCACGGCACGGGTGATGTCGGCGACGCGGAGATCGGTAGCGCGGTCGTTGGTCCGGTAGACGAGCAGCAATCCGTGATGATCGGGCTGCCCGCGCGCGAGCCGGAGGAAGTCGACGATGTTGCCGGTCAGGATGGCGGCGCCCTCAGTCTGCGCGCGCTGCCAGACCTTGTCGTCAGATGCGCCGAACTCCGGCGACAGGATGTCGCCCGGGAACGCGCTCGCGACCCGGCTGACGAGCTCTCGGCTGGCCAGATCCTCGTCGACGAGGATCCTCACGCGCTGAGCGAGACCGAAGGCTGATGCGTGGCAGCCTGCGTCGCCAGGGCGTTCTCACGCTCCTCGGCCACGACCAGCTCGCGATTTGCGCCCAGGTAGCGCTGCGCCTCCAGAACGGCCTGGAGAGGAAGATCGAACTGATCGGCCGCTTCCTCGGGCGCCCAGCCCTCGATCTCGATGGTTCGCGCCAAGTCGCCTGCGGCGATGCGTCGGCCCTTGATCCAGGGCTGCCGCCGCCACGGGTGCGGTCGCTCGACCAGCCAGGTCGCCAAGGGTGCCAGCTGCTCCTCGAGTCCGGGCAGGACCGGCTCTTCGAACGACTCCGGCAGAGCGTCTGACTCCACCGCCACGACGCGCTTGCCGGCCCGCTTGGCATCGATCACCCAGGCAAGCAACGACAGCGACGTCCGGATGACATCGGTCGCCACGCCGCGGTAGTAGCGGTCGGCGATGGCGCGCGTGGACGCCTCGGTCTCAGGCGGAAGATCGACCGATAGACGCCGTCGGCTGGTTGGTCTGTGCGTTGGCATGGCGTGAGAATGGCACCGTCTGGCAGCCAGGTCAAGCGCTCGCCCATAGGCGCAGTCTCGATGGGCACGGTTGCCGCGACAGGCCGACCGCGCCGCGAGACCAGGACCCGCCCGTGACCACACGCCGCGCGGTTGACGAGGTCGGCGAACTCGTCACGAGCGTCGCTGAGGCTCACGTGGGTGCGCCCCTACAGCGAACCGGCTGTCGTCAGGATTGGCTAACCACCGATAGCGGCCTCAGCCGAACGGCTCGGCCTTGCGTGACCCCATACTTGCGGCATGAGCCAACTCGCGGTCCGCGGCGCGCGGCTGGCGCTTGCCGTTCTGGCGCTCGCGGCAGTCGGCACTGGTCTGTGGCGCGCGGTGCAGGGCGGCTTCGACCCCGTCAACTACGTCAGCTTCTTCACCATCCAGACGACGGTGATCGCGGCGGTAGTCCTGATCCTGGCCGCGCTTAAGCGGCCCGAGGAGCGTCCACACTGGCTCGACTGGTGGCGCGGCGCCGCGGCGGTCTACCTGACGGTTACGTTCGTGGTGGTCATCGTCCTGCTCGAGCAACGTTTCGGCTGGGACGACTGGACCGACTTCGTGACCCACAAGCTGCTGCCGATCGCAGTGGT
>DATLGJ010000037.1:0-120739 GCA_035540555.1 Candidatus Limnocylindrales bacterium
TCTCGAACGGCGAGTAGCTCTGCTCCGGGGCCAGCGCGTGGCGCGATGACGTGTAGTCGACCTCGATCAGGATCAACCCGGCCTCGGTTCGGGCCATGTCGAGGGCAAGCATGCCCGTCGGCGTGATGCCGAACGACCGGCCGACCTCGATCAGGCGGTCCCACAGCGCGACGGCCTTGCCGGCGTCGACCCAGAGCTCGTAGCCGAGGTCACCGGTGTAGCCGGTCCGGCTGACGTCGATGTTGAAGCGCCCGACCTTCGCCTTTTGCCGGCGGAAGTACTTCAGCTCCGACCATCTCTCGCCGGTCGAGGCCTCGAGGACGTCCCGGGCGAATGGGCCCTGCAGGGCCAGGGCGGCGACCGACTCGCTGACGTCCTCGACCTCCGCGTCCAGCCCGCGGCCATTCAGCCGGAACCAGCGCAGGTGCGGATCGGCGCTGGTCCATCGATAGCTGCCGTCGTCGAGCAGGGCGACCGTGCCGTCGTCGATGACCTTGCCGCTCTCGTCGCACCACGGCGTGTAGATGACCTGGCCCGGCTTGATCTTCGTCGCATCGCGGGTGATGACCCGATCGATCAGACGGACCGCGTCCGGGCCGCGAACGATGTACTTGAACAGCGGCGACAGGTCGAGCAGCGCGGCCCGGTGACGGATCGCCGTGTACTCGTGTATGTGCGACTCAGCGTAGGCCGACGCCACGTGGTAGCCCGACCACTCACGCCACTGCTGGCTGCGGTTGAGCGGCGCTGTGCGCTCAGCGAGGACGGTGCCGATGCTCACGCCGCCAATCCTAGCCGTCGCACAGGGCTACAGTTAGGCCGTGGCTGAACGATATGACGCGGTGGTGATCGGAGGGGGTCACAACGGACTGACAGCGGCTGCCTACCTCGCCCGCGCCGGCTGGAGCGTGATCGTGCTGGAGAGGCGCGAGGTGCTCGGCGGCGCGACGGTCACCGAAGAGGTCTTCCCGGGGTTCAAGTTCAGTGTCGCCTCCTACGTGGTCAGCCTGCTCAGGCCCGACATCATCCGTGACCTCGAGCTGGCCCGCCATGGCCTCCAGGTCCTGCCCGTCGACGGCACCCTGACTCCTGTCGGGCAGGGCGAGGGCGAGTACCTCTGGCGCGTCGACGACCATGGGCGCAAGGTGCGCGAGCTGCGTCGCTGGTCGAAGGCCGACGCAGAGGCGTACGACGAGTACTCGCTGCTGATGAGCGAGATGGCCCGCTTCGTCAAGCCGATGCTCGATGAGGGGCCGCCCCGTGCAGGCGGCTTCGACCCGCGCGGCATGCTCGGTATGGCCACTTTGGCGCGCCGTTTCGCCGCCCTGCCGGAACCGCAGCAGACAGCCTTCATCCAGCTGCTCACCATGCCCTCGGCCGACTTCGTCAGCCAGTGGTTCGAGACCGAGCCGCTGCGCGCCACGCTGGCGGCATCTGGGATCATTGGCACCTTCCTGTCCGTCCGATCGCCCGGCTCGGCGTATGTGCTGCTGCACCACTACATGGGCGAGGTCGACGGTGAGTACCGCGCCTGGGGTCTGCCTCGCGGGGGTACCGGCGCGATCAGCGGCGCCATAGCGGCAGCTGCACGCGAGGCCGGCGCAGAGCTGCGCACCGACGCTCCGGTCGCGCGGGTCAACGTGCGTGACGGTCGGGCGACTGGCGTAACGCTCGCATCGGGCGATGAGATCGAGGCCGGCGCCGTCCTGTCCTCGGCCGATGTCCGGCGTACCCTGGTCGACCTGCTCGAACCGGGCACGCTGGCCTCCGAAGACGAGGCGGCGGTCCGCCGCTTCCAGTTCCGCGGCTCTTCGGGCAAGGTCAACTTCGCCCTTTCCCGGCTGCCCACCTTCAAATGCCTGCCGCCGGGCACGACCGACCACTACCGGGGCATGGTCAGCCTGTCGCCCAGCATCGACTACCTCGACCGGGCCTACGACGACGCAGTTGACGGGAGATTCAGCACGCGCCCGTACGTCGACATGGGCTTCCCCAGCGTCATCGACCCCTCGGTCGCGCCGCCGGGCAAGCACGTCATGGCCTGCTTTGTCCAGTACGCGCCCTTTCGCCTGGCGCCCGAGCTGGGCACGTGGGAGGACCAGCGCGAGGCCTTCGGCGACGCGGTCCAGAACGCGATCGCGGAGTACGCCCCGGACATCCACGACTGCGTGCTGCACCGCCAGGTGCTGACGCCGTGGGACATCGAGCAGCGCTTTGGCCTGTCCGAGGGCAACATCTTCCAGGGCGAGCTGCTGCTCGAGCAGCTGTTCAACAACCGGCCGCTGCCCGGTGCCGGCTACCGCACGCCGGTCAAGAACCTATGGCTGTGCGGCTCGTCGGCCCATCCGGGCGGCGCGATCTCCGGCGCACCTGGCCGCAACGCTGCGCGCGAGGTGCTGGGCAGCGTCGGGCGGGGTCGGCAGGAGAAGGTCGCATGAGCGGGAACGGCTCGCCGTCCACGTACGACGCGATCGTCATCGGTGGCGGCCACAACGGGCTGACCTGCGCGGCGTTCCTGGCCCGTGACGGCCTGCGCGTGCTGGTGCTGGAGAAGAGCGAGCAGCCCGGCGGCATGGCCGCCACGTCAGAGATCCTGCCCAGCGTGCGGGTGCCCACGCTGGCCCATACCGTCGGTCGGCTTCGGCCAAAGGTTGCCCGCGAGCTGCGCCTGCGCGAGCACGGCCTGGCCCTGCTCGGGCCGGAGGTGCGCGCCTTCGCGCCGAGCCTTGACGGGTCGCCCGGCGTGACGCTGTGGGCGGACATCAGCCGGACGGTCAACGAGCTGACCGGGCTGGCTGGCAGGGGCGTCATTCCGCTGCGCGACGTCGCCGCCTACGCCGACGCGGATCGCCAGCTGCTCGCGCTCGGCTCCGGCCTGGGCGCGCTGATGGGCCGCGTGCCGCCGGACATCGGCCATCCCTCGCTGGCCGACGCGCTGGCCGGCGTGCTCTCGGGCCTTGAGGCGGGCTCACGGGCCCACTCGGAGGGCGGCGGCCTGCTGCGCGTCCTGCCGATGGCCGTCTCCGACCTGGTCGGGGAGTGGTTCGAGTCCGATGCCCTGGGCGCGCTGGTCGCCGCGCGCGGAGTGCAGTACACGTCGTTCGGGCCGCTGATGCCGGGCACGGCACAGGTGCTCGTGGCAGATGCGGCCGGCCACGGCGGCGGGATCGCCGGCCAGTCGGTCATGGTGCGAGGTGGGCCAGGCGTGCTGGGCGCCGCGCTGGCGACGGCTGTCGAGGCGGCCGGCGGCGAGGTCAGGCTTGGGGCGGAGGTCGCCCGCGTGACCCGCACCGGCGACCGCGCGACGGGGGTCGTGCTTGCATCGGGTGATGAGCTGGACGCGTCAATCGTCGTGTCAGGTCTGGATCCCAAGCGTACGCTGCTCGACCTGCTTGAGCCGGAGGCGCTCGGCCCGCGGCTGTCGTGGCGCGCGTCGAACATCCGAACCCACGGCGCGACGGCCAAGGTCAACCTGGCCCTGTCCGGCCTGCCCACCTTCTCCAGCCTCGCGGGAGCTTCTAGCGAGGAACAGGCAGCTCGGCTGCGCGGTCGGATCGTCTTTGCACCGGATGTTGACTGGCTCGAGCGCGCGACCCGGGCGGCCAAGCACGGCCGGCTGCCCGAGGCGCCGTACATGGAGGCGACCATCCCCACCCTGCTCGACCGGACGCTGCTTGGCGAGGGCAGGAAGGGCGAGGCCGGCCGGGTCGAGCAGGTGATGAGCGTGATCGTGCAGGCCGCGCCGTACGAGCTGCGCGACGGCTCGTGGGAGGAGCGCAGAGGCGAGCTTGGCGACCTCGTGCTAGAGACCCTCGAGCGCTTCGCCCCGGGGATCGGTGAGCTGGCCGTCGAGCGACAGGTCATCACGCCGCTCGACATCGAGCGAGACTGGGGAGCCACCGGCGGCCATCCGCTGCATGTCGAGGCGGGCCTGGACCAGTGGTTCGCCTGGCGACCGCTGCACGGTTACGGTCGCTACCGCATGCCGCTGGCCGGACTCTATCTGTGTGGCTCGGGAGCCCATCCGGGCGGCGGCCTCACGGGCGGGCCGGGCATGCTGGCGGCGCAGGAAATCCTCGCCGACTGGTCAACCGGCCGCCTGCGCGCATCGGCCTAGCGCCACCGCTCTCCGCGCCGGCCGCTGGGCGCTGGCGCACGAGGTCGGACCGGACGGCCCCGCCTCAGTGCGGCAGGTCGCAGCGCGGCTCTCCCCGGGCCTCATACGTGATCAGGTCGCCCAGCCAGCCGCGCCGGTCTGCTACAAGGCGATAGCCGAAGTCAGCAAGCGCGCGGGCGCCGGGCAGCAGCATCCACGGCCGAAGGAGCCAGCCACCGGGCACCGCGTCCACGATCTCGAACATCGCCCCACCGGCGCCACGCAGGCTGCCATCCGGAAGAACGACGTGGATCTCACCGGCCAGGTCCTGGGCGCGATCCGCATGGGCGAGGTCGGGCCGCTCGGGGTGCGCGTCGGCATGCTGGTAGGGCACGAACTCGAGCCGCTGGTCGCGGTTCAGCGAAGCCAGCTGCTCTACTGACCAGCGGCAGAACGTGCAGTCGCCGTCGTAGAGCACCGTCACCCGCTCGGCGCGGGGCTCGAACAGGGTTGTTGGAACGTCTCTCCTCCCCGGCGGCTAGGATCGGCGCGATGAGCTCGCCGCGTCCATTTTCTCAGGCCTCGGCCACGTCACCGGGTCTGCCCCTTGACGACGCCTTCCTCCGTTCGCCCGAGCTTGACGTCGACGCGCTGGCGCAGCACTGGGCGTCGTTCGCTGTGCGCCGCCCGATGACGGCCGAGCAGATGCGCGGCGCCGATGCTCGCGCGCAGCGCCTGGGCGTGGCCGGAGCTGAGCTCATGGAGCAGGCCGGCTACGCAATTGCTGCCGCCGCCCGTGCCGCGCTGCGTACCTACGAGCGTTCGCCCTCGGCGCTCGTGCTGGTGCTGGCCGGGCCGGGCAACAACGGTGGCGATGGTTTCGTCGCCGCGCGCCACCTGGCCGAGGCGGGGATCCGCTGCGTGGTTGCACTGGTCTCCGGCCCGGGCACGCCTGGCACGGCTGACGCTCGGCTCAACTGGGAGCGGCTCGAGGGCCTGGCCGAAGTAGACCGGATGCACTCCGCCAGTCACCACGACGTCGCCATCCTCATCTCGGGCATAGAGCGTGCCGCGCTGATCATCGACGCGCTGCTCGGGTCCGGCGTCCGCGGACCGCTACGCGAACCAGTCCGCAGCGCAGTCGACCTCTGCCTCCGCGCCCGGCGCAGCGGCGTGCCCGTGCTGTCGGTCGACACGCCGACGGCGGTCGACCTGACCAGCGGCCTGCCCTCGAACCCGGTCGTTGCGGCGAGCCTGACGGTCACCTTCCACCGACCCAAGGAGGGCCTGCTCACGCGCCGCGGAAGCCGGCTCGCCGGGCGGGTGTTGGTCGCACCCATCGGCATCCCGTCGGCGGCCGACCCGGCATGACAGGCAACCCGGCTGACAGGCACGACGAGGGGCACCCGGCGATCGGCGGTCGCCACGTGCTGACGGTCGCCATGGCGGTGGCTGCGTTCGTGCTTGCACTGCAGGTGATGAGCGCCTTCATCCCCGGCCTGCGCGACGCCCTCGAGCTGTGGCCGCTGCTCATCGTGGCGATGGTCGTGGTTACCCTGTTGGTGCTTTATCGGGCGCTGCGGCCGCGCCGCCCCACTCGGACGCGGCCAGGCGATCCAGATGACTGAGCCGTTCGTCCCCGAGCTGCGCTCCAGGCGCCCGTGGGTGATCGAGGAGATGATCGCCAGCCAGCCGTCGATGATCGAGGCGATGGGGGCAGAAGCGGTGCGCGAGGCCGTGGCGAGCGTGGCGCGACTGGTTGTTGCGGCGGCGCAGGCCGGTCAGCCGATCGTCGTCTCCGGCTGTGGCACGAGCGAGCACGGCGCGATGGCCGTTGCCGTGCAGCTCCGGCTGGCCCTTCAGCAGGCGGGCTCGCCCGCCCACACGGTTCGCATTCGCCAGGCGTTCGAGGCGTGGCTCGAGCCGCAGACCGGCGGCGTGCATATCGGCGTGAGCCACGAAGGGGAGACGGCCGCCACCAACGCGGCGATGGAGCACGCGGCCGCGACCGGGGCTCGGGTCGCTGCCATCACGGCCAAGCGGGAGTCGCGTGCTGCCGGGTTGGCAGACGTGACGATCGTCACGCCCCAGCACGACCGCTCGTGGTGCCACACCATCGGCTATCTCTCGCCGATTCTCGCCGGCGCGCTGCTGGCGCACGAGATCGTCGGGGCACAGCCCCCGATCCTGGGCCTGGCAGAGACAGCGCGTCAGGCACTCGAGCTGCGTGACGAGGCGGCCGAGCTGGGCGGTCGGCTGGCCCGGGCGGCCGACATGCTCGTGGTCGGCTCCGGTGTGGACGCGATCGCCGCGCGAGAGCTGGCGCTGAAGGTCCGTGAAGGGGCTCGCCTGCGCGCCACGGGCTATCCCCTCGAGACCATCCTGCACGGCCACCTGGCTGCGGCGGAGGCGACCGATGCGCTGGTCGTGATCCTGACCGAACCGGCACCCCGTCCTGCTCGACTGACAAGGACGAAGCAGGTGCTCATGGCGGCACGCGAGATCGGCATGGCCACAGCCGTAGTAGCCGAAGCGCGCCTGGCGGCCGAGCTCGAAAACGATGGCCTGGCCTCGGCCGGCAGCCTGCCACTGCCCCCGGGACAGCAGGGTGCGGCCGCTGCACTTGTCGCCTCCGCGGTTGGTCTCCAGCTGCTGACCGTCGGGCTGGCCGCCGCCCGGGGCACCAACCCTGACCGCATCAGGCGGGAGGAGGAGCCGTATGCGCGTGCCGCAGCGGCAGCAGAGAGCGCGGGTTTGACCGGCTAGTCGTCGCCCCGTGCCAACGGACTGAACTTGCGCTCTCGGCCCTTGATCAGGCGGTCGATGTTGTCGCGGTGTGCGATCCACACGAGAGACGCGGCGACAATCGCGAAGAGCAGTGCCGGAGGCTCATTCCAGCCGATCCACACGAAGAAGGCGAACACGAGGACGCCCGCGGCGACCCCGAGCAGCGAGCCCAGCGATACGTAGCGGGTGAGCAGGATGAGCCCGAAGAAGACCGGCGCCGCAATCAGGATGGCAAGTGGCTGGATGATGGCGGTGGCACCAATCGCGGTCGCGACGCCCCGCCCGCCGTGGAAGCGCAGGAACACCGATGCCCACGCCCCCAGCACTGCGGCGATACCGACCAGCGCCACGCTCAGCGCGCCCAGGCCGAGCAGCACCGCCGTAGCAACTGGCAGGGCTCCCTTGAGCACGTCGAGCGTCGCCACCAGCACAGCCCGACGGGCGCCCATCGCGCGCAGCGCATTGGTGCCGCCTGTTCGACCGCTGCCCACCGTCCGCGGATCGGGTGCGCCTGTCAGCCGGGCAACGATGACGCCCATCGGCAGCGACCCGGACAGGTAGCCAAGCGCGATCAGCGCGACGTCGACGAGCGCAAAGTTCGGCACGGCGCGGAGTATAGGCACGCCTGCGCACCGGGAAGCCGGCGATGCGTCCGCAACGGTCGCCGGGCGGTCGCTGTTGCGCCCCGGGCGCGGCGCCCCTACCATCGGCAGCGATGATCCCCTTGCATCGTGTCGACGCCCCTTGCCCGGGCGCTCGAGGCGGATGCCCCCGCGGCAGCGACTGAGATGGCGGTTGGCTCCTCGAACAGCTTCGACCTGATCGTGCTGGGCGGCGGCACGGGCGGCTACGCCGCTGCCTTCCGCGCCGGCCAGCTGGGGCTCCGGGTCGCTCTCGTCGACGATCAGCCGCGCATCGGCGGGACCTGCCTGCACTGGGGATGCATCCCGACCAAGGCGATGCTCGAGTCGGCCGAGCTGTACCACCGCATCCAGAACGCGGCCGAGCTGGGCATCAACGTCGCCGATCCCAGCTTCGATTACTCGGTCGTGGCCAGCCGGCGAGACCAGGTCGTGGACCGGCTGACCAAGGGCCTGCACAGCCTGATCAAGAAGAACAAGGTCGAGTACGTGCGTGGCCGGGCGACCCTCCAGACCGGCAAGAAGATGAAGGTCGCCACGATCGATGACGAAGGCAAGCCCTCGGGCGAGCGGGTGCTCGACGCGACAGACGTGATCCTGGCCTCGGGCTCGCGCGTCAAGAGCCTGCCCGGCCTCGAGCCGGACGGCACGCGTATCTTGACCAGCGACGAAGTCGCCACCGGCCACGCCTTGCCCAAGAGCGTGATCGTCGTCGGCGCCGGGGCGGTCGGCGTCGAGTTTGCGTCGTTCTTCCACGACGCCGGCGTCGACGTGACGCTGCTGGAGTACGCGCCCACGCTGGTGCCGGCGGAGGACGGCGACATTGCCAAGGAGCTTGAGCGAACGTTCTCGCGCCGAGGCATCAGGGTCATGACCAACGCCCGCTTCGACCCGTCCGCGGTCAAGGCCGATGACGACGGCGTCCGGGTGATGGTGGGCAGGGAGGGCGAGGAGCCGAAGGAGCTGCGCGCCGAGCAGATGCTGGTCGCGACCGGCCGCGCACCAAACTCGGACAACGTCGGGCTGGAGGGGACCCGGGCCAAGGTCGAGAAGGGCTTCGTCCAGGTCGACGGTCGGATGCGCACCGCCGAGCCGCACCTCTATGCCATCGGCGACGTTATCGGCGGCCTGATGTTGGCTCACGTCGCCGCTCATGAGGGCATCGCTGCCGTCCATGCGATCGCCGGGGCGGAGGCCGAGAAGATCGACTACACGAAGATGCCGCGGGCGACGTACTCCCGGCCGCAGATCGCCTCCATCGGGCGCAGCGAGCAGGAGCTCAAGCGGGACGAGGTGCCCTATAGGGTCGGCAAGTTCCCCTTCCAGGCGAGCGGTAAGGCGCTCATCCACGGCGATCACGAGGGCTTCGTCAAGGTCCTTGCCGACGAGAAGACCGACGAGATCCTGGGGGTTCACATGATCGGCCCGGCTGTCACCGACCTGATCGCGGAGGCCTCCGCGGCGATGTTGCTCGAGGCCACCGCCTGGGAGGTGGGCGCCGCAGTCCACCCCCACCCGACCCTATCGGAGGCCCTTGCCGAGGCGGCGCTGGCCGTCGACGGCAAGTCGATCAACTTCTAGCACCACACCAGGCGGAGGAGGCATATGGCGGCCACGCGCACCGAGCAGAAGGCCGGCGGCGAGCTGGGCGCCGACCTCGGCCTCTCCCGAGAGGACCTGCTCGAGATGTACCGGCTGATGGTCATCACCCGCGCCGTCGACGAGCGGATGTGGATCCTCAACCGAGCGGGCAAGATCCCGTTCGTGATCAGCGGCCAGGGTCACGAGGGCGCACAGGTGGGCATCGCCTATGGCCTGCGCAAGGGCCACGACTGGATGGTCCCGTACTACCGCTCGGTGGCCAGCCTGATCACCTTCGGCATGACCCCGCGCGAGATCATGTTGGCCCAGTTCGCCAAGGCGGTCGATCCCTCATCCGGCGGTCGCCAGATGCCGGGACACTACGGCGTCTTCGAGCGCAACATCCTGTCGGTATCGTCGCCGGTCGCCACCCAGTTGCTGCACGCCACCGGCATCGCCTACGCGGCCAAGGTTCGCGGCACCGGCCAGGTGGCGATCACCTACATCGGCGAGGGCTCCAGCAACCAGGGCGACTTCCACGAAGGGCTCAACTTCGCCGGCATCCATCGGCTGCCCGTGATCTACGTCGTCGAGAACAACGGCTTTGCCATCTCGGTGCCGATGGCCCTGCAGTCGGCCGTGGAGGACATCGCGGTCCGTGGCGCCGGCTACAACATGCCCGGCATCGTCGTTGACGGCTCGAACGTGCTCGAGTGCTACCGGCAGGCCAAGGCCGCCATCGAGCGCGCCCGCAACGGTGATGGCCCCACCCTGATCGAGGCGAAGGTCACGCGGCTGACCGCCCACTCGTCGGACGACCAGCACACCAAGTACCGGACGCAGGAAGATATCGACGCCGAGAAGGAGCGCGATCCGCTGCCTCGCTTCCGGGACCAGCTGCGCGACGCGGGCCTGCTCGACGCGGAGGGCGAGGAGCGCATGCTGGCCGAGTCGCGCCGGGTCGTCGAGGACGCCACCGACTGGGCCGAGACGCAGCCCGACCCCGATCCGGCCACGGCTCAGCGCCACGTTTATGCCGATGCGCCGCCGGCCCGGATGGACGATGCACTGTGGGAGTCGGAGAGGTTCATGGGCGACGGCGGTCCGGTCCGCGGCGAGCGGGGCGAGACCGGCCGGGTGGGGGAAAGGCACTGATGGGCGTCCAGACCTACATCGAGGCCGTCCGCTCGACGCTTGCTGACGAGATGCGGCGCGACGACTCGATCGTCGTGCTGGGTGAGGACGTGGGCAAGAAGGGCGGCGTCTTCCTGGCCACCGACGGGCTGTTCGACGAGTTCGGCGGCGAGCGGGTGCTCGATACGCCGCTGTCGGAGTCGCTCATTGTGGGGGCCTCGATCGGCATGGCGGTCAATGGCCTGCGCCCGGTTCCGGAGATCCAGTTCGCCGACTTCATCTTCCCGGCCTTCAATCAGATCCTGTCGGAGGCCGCGCGCATGCGCTACCGCTCGAACGGGGTCGTATCCCTGCCCATGACCATCCGGGCGCCGTATGGCGGTGGCGTGCACGGGGCGCTGTACCACTCGCAGTCGGTCGAAGCGTTTTTCGCCCACATCCCGGGGCTGAAGGTGGTCATTCCCTCGACGCCGTACGACGTGCGGGGGCTGCTTCGCTCGGCAATCCGGTCGGACGACCCGGTGCTGTTCTTCGAGCACAAGAAGATGTATCGCTCCGTCCGGGGCGACGTGCCGGACACGGACTACACCGTGCCGCTCGGCTCGGCAAAGGTCACCCGAGAGGGCAGCGACGTTACCGTCGTCGGCTACGGCCTGATGGCGTACTACGCGCTGGAGGCGGCCGACCTGCTCGAGTCCGAGGGCGTGTCGGCCGAGGTCGTCGACCTGCGGACGTTGCGACCGCTCGATGGCGAGACGCTGTTGAACTCTGTCGCCAAGACGGGCAAGTGCGTGATCGCCTACGAGGACAACCGCTTTGGCGGCTACGGCGCCGAGGTTGCCGCGATCCTGGCCGAAGAGGGTTTCGACTATCTCGATGGGCCGGTCCTCCGGGTCACCGGCCCGGACGTGCCGGGCGTGCCCTACAACCATGTCCTCGAGGACTGGTTCATGCCCAACCCTGATCGCATCGCCGAAGCGGTCAGGAGGCTGGCCGCGTACTGAGAGCGCGCCGCGGGCGCCGCTCGACACGATGCGCGAAACTACACCACTGATGAACGACCGCCCCGTGCCGGAGGCCCGCTGAATGCCCAAGGTCCAGATGCCCCAGCTCGGCGAGAGCGTCGCCGAGGGAACGATCGGCAAGTGGCTGAAGCAGCCCGGCGACCACGTCGCCAAGTACGAGCCGATCGTCGAGGTCATCACCGACAAGGTCAACGCCGAGGTGCCGTCCCCCTTCGAGGGCACCCTGACCGAGATCCTGGTCCAGGAAGGCGAGACGGTACCCAACAACACCGACATCGCGGTCATCGAGGCGGTCGGCGAAGGTGCCGCGGCGACGGGTGACGGCGCGTCCGATCGCGGCGCCGCCGAGCCCGAGGCGCCGGCGGCGGTACAGACTGCCGAGGCCACGGCCGACGAGCTTTCGCCTCAGGCGGGCACGGGCCACGGCCCGGCCGGCTCCGACGAGCGCCCCGAGGGCCCGCAGGAAGCCCAGCCGCAAGCCGCTCGGCAGCAGTCCCCGCCGCCGCAGGCGGCCGAGCAGCAATCGGCGCCCGTGGCAGTCGCCTCCGCTCCCGGCGCAGGCAGCAACGGCAAGTCGGGCCCGGACGGCTACGAGGGGCGCATGACGCCGGCCGTGCGAAGGCTGGCTCGCGAGCACGGCATCGACCTCTCGCTCATCGCCGGCACCGGCCACGGCGGTCGGGTCACCCGCGACGACGTGATGAAGTTCATCGAGTCGGGCGGCGCAGAGGCCGCGCCGCAGCAGTCCCCGCCGGCGCAGGCGGCGGAGCAGCAGCCGGCTCAGCAAATCCCCGAGACCCAGCAGCAGCCGGCCGCCCGACAGCCTGGCCCGGGCCCGTTGCCTGCGGGTGAGTCACCGGTGGCCGCCGGCGATTCGCTCAAGCAGGCGTCCCCCATGCGCCGGGCCATCGCCACCCAGATGTCGCGGGCGCTGCAGGTCCCTGTCGCCTACACCGTGGTCGAGGTCGACATGTCGGGCGTAGTCGCGCTGCGCGAGAAGTCCAAGCGCGACTACCAGGCCCGCGAGGGCATCAGCCTGACGTACGACGCGATTGTCGCCAAGGCGACCGTCGAGGCGCTGCGCCGCCATCCGGACTTCAACGCGCACTACACCGAGGAGGGTCACTGGCGCCGCCAGGCAGTGAACCTGGGCATCGCCGTGGCAGTTGACGACGGCCTGGTCGTGCCGGTCGTCAAGGATGCGGACAGCCTGTCGATCCACGGCCTCAACAAGCAGATCCGCGACCTGGCGGACCGAGCCCGCGGTGGGCGGCTGAAGATGGACGACATCCAGGGCGGCACGTTCACCCTGGACAACACGGGCTGGACGGGCTCGTTGATCACCGCCCCGATCATCAACACTCCCGAGGTCGGGATCCTGACCATGGAGTCGATCGTCAAGCGTCCGGTGGTCGTCGAGACGCCGGCTGGCGATACGATCGGCATCAAGCCGATGATGTACATGTGCCTCGGCTTCGACCACCGGGCGACGGACGGCGCGCAGGCGGGTCGATTCGTGGCTGACGTGAAGCGCTGGCTGGAGTCGGTCGACACCTCGACCACGATCTGGTAGGCCTGGTGCAGCGCGAGCTCCCGATGCTCCAGCCGCCGAAGGCCGGCGGCCATGGCGGACATGCCCCGCCCACGATTGCGATGGGCGGTGGCGGGTTTGATGCGGCCACAGATGGCTCGACAGCCCTGCGCCGGCACCCCGAGTGGATCAAGGCTCGGCTGCCGAGCGGAGAAAACTACACCGATCTCAAGCGCATCCTGCGCGGGCTGGAGCTGAATACGGTCTGCGAGGAGGCGCACTGCCCGAACATCGGGGAGTGCTGGGAGCAGCGCACGGCGACGATCATGATCCTGGGCGACGTCTGTACCCGGGCCTGTGGCTTCTGCGCGGTTGCCACCGGCCGCCCGACCTGGAACGACGACGACGAGCCGCGACGGGTCGCGGAGGCGATCCGCGAGATGCGCCTCGAGCACGTGGTCGTGACGAGCGTGGCTCGTGATGACCTGCCTGATGGCGGAGCGCACGTCTTCGCCGAGACCATCCGCGCCCTGCGCCGGCAATGCCCGGGCATGGGCGTTGAGGTCCTGATCCCGGATTTCAACGGCAGCGACGAGCCCCTGCGGACGGTGATGGAGGCCGGGCCGGACATCCTCAACCACAACGTGGAGACGGTCGAGCGGCTGCAGAAGCCGGTTCGCAAGCGGGCTCGCTATCACCGCTCGCTCGAGGTGCTGAGGCGGGCCAAGCAGATGGCCCGCGAGATCAACGGCCGCGACGGGACCGTGCACACCAAGTCGAGTCTGATGGTCGGCCTGGGCGAGACACGCGAGGAGCTGCAGCAGGTGTTCATCGACCTGCGCGCCGTCGACTGCGACATCCTGACGATCGGCCAGTACCTGCGGCCCTCCGAGAGGCATCTGGCCCTCGAGCGCTACTACCGGCCCGAGGAGTTCTCCGAGATGAAGCAGGCGGCGATGGCCCTCGGCTTCAAGCACGTCGAGTCCGGCCCCCTGGTGCGCTCCTCCTATCACGCTCGCGACCAGGTGCCGGAGGAGGCCTTCCGCAGACGGACCGCCCAGCAGGCCGCCCTGGCCGCCAACGGACTGCCCTGATCCGAACGGGCGTTCTATACTGCCCGTCTGATGCCGCGCGCCGAGTATCGCGAGGAGCCCTGCAAGAGCGCCCTCAACCGGGTCAAGGGGATGGGCTTCAAGTGGTCGCTAAATCCGTACATGGGTTGCGTGCACCAGTGCACGTTCTGCTACGTGCGCGCCTTCGAACACCGCGCCCAGCGGCCGTCGGATGAGCGCTATGGCACGTCCATTCGAGTCAAGGTCAACATCGCCGAGGTGTTGCGCCGAGAGCTGGGCCGCCGGAGCTGGCAGGGCGAGCTCGTGGCCATCGGGGCCGCGACCGATCCGTACCAGCCGGCGGAGGGTAGATACCGGCTGACGCGTGCCTGCCTTGGCGCGCTGGCCGAGGCTGGCAATCCGTTCAGCATTGTCACCCGCGGACCGTTGATCGTGCGCGACACTGACGTCCTGCAACAGGGCGCCGCCGTGGCCGACGTGTCGGTCAACTTCTCAGTGCCCACCCTCGACCGCACGATCTGGCGCTACACCGAGCCGAATACCGCACCGCCCATCCAGCGTCTGCGCGCACTGCGTCGGCTGGTCGACGCCGGCATCCGGGCAGGTGTGGGGGTGGCGCCGATCCTGCCCGGCCTCTCGGACAGGCCTGAGCTCCTGGCCGAGGTGGTAAAGGCCGCCCGCGACCACGGCGCGACACACGTCTGGGCCAACGTCGTCTACCTGCGGCCCGGCACCCGCGAGCATTTCATGTCCAGCCTCGCCCGACACTGGCCCGAGCTGGTGCCGATGTACGAGCGGTTGTATGGCGACCGGCCGTACCTGCCGGATGCGCAGGTGCGGCCACTGAGAAAGCAGGTTCAAGAGCTGGCCAAGCGGTACGAGGTCGCGGATCGGCGCCAGATCCGGCTGGCCGTACCTGGCAGCGGCGAACTGCTCGGGCAGCAGGCCGGCGCGGTGGAGCCGGCAGGGCCCAGCCAGCTTGCGCTCGTCCTGTCGACCGATGCCTCGTCGCGACCGCACCAGGCTGGCAGACGTACCCGGTCGCGCGCGGCCTGACTCGCGCTGCGGCGATGCCCCGTCGACGCGCGGCGTAAACCGGCGCCGGCCGCTCCGCTAGGATCGGGGGGTGGCCCCTGTCCTGCCCCGCTCTCGACCGCTGACTGAGCTGCACTGCCACCTGGGCGGAGCCGTGGCGCCGGCAATCATGTGGGGCATCGCCCACTCGCAGGGCATCCGCCTGCCGACCAAGGATTACTGGGCCTTTCGCGACCTGATCACCGTCTCGGCACGGCGCGGACGATCGTTCACCGCGTATCTCGACCTGTTCCACTGGACGGAGCTGATCCAGTCGTCGCCGATAGCCATCGAGCGTTCGGTCTACGAGGTCATCGGCGGTGCCTACCGCAAGAACAACATCACCGCCATCGAGCTGCGCTTCAACCCAATGAAGCGCAATCGGGGCGGCGAGCAGGACCTCGACCACATCATCAGCGCGGCCATCCGCGGGATGGACCGGGCCGTGCTCGAGTACCCGGTCACGCCCGGCCTCATCCTCTGCCTCGACCGTGGCTTCCCCTACGCCCTGAACGAGATCATTGCCGAGAAGGCGATCGCCTACCGCAACCGAGGCGTCGTCGGGATCGATATCGCCGGGCCTGAGTCGGCCGCCTTCAAGCCGGCCGACTATCGACGGCTGTTCGAGCGCAGCCGCCGACGCGGCCTGGGAATCACCGTCCACACCGGCGAGGCGGGCCCTGTCGAGGAGATTGGCGTGGTCATCGAGCAGCTCGAGCCTTCTCGTATCGGCCACGGGGTGAAAGCTGCGCTCGACCCCCGGACGATGGCCATGATCCGCGAGCGCGAGATCACCCTCGAGGTGTGCCCGACGAGCAACCTGACCACGCGCGTCGTGTCGAGCTGGGATGAGTTCCGCTGGATCTTCGACACCTTCCGCCGCAACGGAGTGCGCTTCACCATCAATACCGACGGCCCGGAGATGCTCAAGACCTACATCCGCGATGAGCTGGCCACGCTCGGCCGGCTGGGCATCCTGTCGGTCGAGGAGCAGGAGCAGTCAGTCGAGTGGGCCCGCCAGGCGTCGTTCGTCAAGGGCGTCAGCGAGCTGCCGTTGCCCTCGCGGACGCCCGTCTCCAGGCGGAAGCTCGAACGCGAGGAGGCCTAGCCACGGGCGTTTGTTCAGTCGACAGGGGTGAGGGTCAACTCGATTGACTGGTAATAGATGGTCGTCGCCGACTCGAAACCCGAGTCCGCGCCCACCAGCAGCCAGAGGGCACCTGACCGTCGGTTCGGACAGTCGTCTCGTGCGCATGCTCGCGGGTGACCTGCCCGAAGGGCACCGGCTCGACGCCAAGCGCGTCGCCGCAGTCGATCCCGTTGGCAACGTCGCCTGCCACTGAGGCGGCCGGCCCGCCCTGAGCCTGGTTGCCCTTGTCGACGCTCATCACGTGCTCACCGTCGCGCTCGACGACAAGCGGCTCGTCGGCGGTTGCCCCGGCCTTGAGGTAGACCGACTCACCGGGCGCGCCACCGACGCCCATGCAGCCGGTCGGCGCATCGGAGAGAAAGGTGATCTCGAAGCTGACCCTGTACTCAGTGTCGGGGGCCAGCCCGTCATCCGAGCCCAGCTGCCGCTTGATGAACATGAAGACGTCGTCCGAGTTGTTCCTGGCCGTCACCAGCAGCGCGGGCCCCTCCGCGTCGGCGGGCGCCCCGGGCGGAAGTTCCTCGATACCGACGGCGGTGTCGTCCGGGCGCGTCTCATCGTGAAAGTCCGAAAAACCGCCCTGCCATCCGTGATCGCCATCGCGGAAGTCGAATCGAACGCTCACCGGCTGGCCGTCCGGAGACGGCTGGGCAGTGGGGGAGGGGCTCGGCGGCGGCGATTGGCTGGCGGGTGGGCTGGACGGCGGGTCGCCCGCTCCGGTGCAGGCGGCGGCCAAAAGGAGCAGGAAGGCGAGCGGCAGGATACGTGACTTGAACATGCGGCGGCAAGGCTCCCGGTGCGGCAGTGGTGGGTGACGGGGTGCGGGACGCCGGCAGCCGCGCTTTCAGCGGCCCGGCACAGCGTTGGACGCACCCGCCAATCGATTCGTTCCCGCAAGGCCGCCGGCCCCCTGTCGGTGCCCATCCAACGCTGACTGGGCGATGCTCGCCGAGAAAAGGAGGCCTTCATGGGCGAAGCACACGCTCCGCATCGCAGCCCGACTGCCCCCCAGGATCGCGAATGGGACTGGAGCGGTTCGGACAAGCTGGACGAGATCCTCGAACACGGCGGCTGGCAGGCGGTCGCCAATGCCCACGCCTGGTGGGATAGCTCGGCCGACGAAGACCCGCCACAGCAGAAAGGCGCCTACAAGCTGCCTCATCACGAGCTCATCGACGGCCGCCTCAAGGTCGTCTGGCGCGGCGTGGTGGCCGCGATGGCGGTGGTCAACGGCGGTCGCGGCGGCGTGGACATCCCTCGAGCGGACCTGCGCAACGTCTACGAGCACCTGGCCGACCACTACCGCCAGTTCGGCGAGGACCCGCCCGAGTTCTCCGGCTGAGCGGGCGGCCAAACGCGCCCGACCGGAGGCACCGTGCTAGCCTGAGCGACGGTGGACTTCGACCTATCGCCTGAGCACGACCTGCTGCGGCGGACCATCCGCGACTTCTGCGCTCGCGAGGTCGAGCCGATCGTCGACGAGTTCGAGCGGGCCCGGCGTTTCCCAACGGAGATCGTCGCCAAGCTGGGCCCGATGGGGCTCCTCGGCATACCTTTTCCAGAAGAGGAAGGCGGGGCCGGGCTCGACACGCTCGCCTACGCAATCGCCGTCGAGGAGCTGTCGCGCGTCTGGGGCTCGCTGGGCATCATCGTCGCGGCGCATACCTCGCTCGGCTGCAATCCGCTGCACATGGCCGGCACGCCGGGGCAGAAGGAACGCTTCCTGGAGCCGCTGGCACAGGGCCGTCAGCTCGGGGCGTACGGCCTGACCGAACCGGAGGCAGGGTCCGACTCGGGCGGCACCCGGACGACCGCGCGGCACGAAGCGGGCGCCGACGGGGGCAGCTGGGTGATCAATGGCGGCAAGCGTTTCATCACCAATGCGGGTCAGGCAGGCACCTACATCGTCACGGCGCGCACCGGCGAGCGGGAGGACGGCTCGCCCGAGATCAGCGCCTTCATCATCGAGGCCGGCACCCCGGGCTTTTCCATCGGCCGGCTGGAAGAGAAGATGGGCCTTCACGCCAGCGCCACCGGCGAGCTTCTCTTCGAGGACTGCCGGGTGCCGGACGGCCAGATGCTCGGCCAGCGCGGCGAGGGCTGGAAGATCTTCCTCAAGACCCTCGACGGAGGTCGCATCTCGATCGGCGCCATGGCCGTCGGGCTCGCCCAGGCAGCGCTGGACGCATCGACGCTGTACGCGCGGGAGCGAAAGCAGTTCGGTCGTCCGATCGGCACCTTCCAGGGCGTCGCCTTCATGGTCGCCGACATGGCGACCGAGGTGGAAGCGGCGCGCCAGATGGTCTATCGAGCGGCCTGGCTCAAGGATCAGGGCCGCGACTACGGGCTTGCCGCGGCACAGGCCAAGCTGTTTGCTTCGGAAGTGTCACAGCGTGTCACCAACTGGGGTGTCCAGGTGCATGGTGGCTATGGCTATGTTGAGGAGTACAGGGTCGAGCGTTTCCTGCGCGACGCCAAGCTGACCGAGCTTGGGGAAGGCACCAGCCAGATACAGCGGCTGGTCATCGGGCGCAAGGTGCTCGGCCTGCGAGTGGAGTAGAAGGAGAGAGCCGTGTCCATCGCGCGAAACACAGAGATCAGCTCGACCTCACCCGACAGCTTCGTCGATGCCATCGAGAAGGGCATCGCGAGGGCCACCAAGACCCTGCGCAACGTGAAGGGCGCGTGGGTCAAGGAGCAGGAGGTCAGCATCGAGGGTGATCGGATTACCGAGTACAAGGTGGTGATGATCGTCACCTTCGTCCTGGACGACTGAGCTCAAGCATCAATGTCCGGCGCCGGCCACTCCGGCGACGACCAGGATGAGCGCGAAGCCGGCGCCACCGGCCAGCGCACCGGAATGCTGGTAGTGGCGCTGCTGGGCGTGCGGCACCAAGTCACTCAGAGTCAGATAGAGCAAACCCCCGGCGCCCAGCGCGACCAGCATGGCCAGGCCCGCCTCGGGCAGGTCTCGTAGCAGCAGCCAGGCGAGCAGGGCCGAGCCGACCATCACCACGGCGATCGTGCCTGTCCACCTCAGGGTCGGCCCGCGTGCCGCGGCGACCCTGCCCTTGTGCTCCTCGCGGAACATCTCGCCGATGGCGGTCGCCTCGCCGAGGTTGTTGATCAACACTGCCAGGCTGACCACCACCGCCAGGGCCGGGTCGAGGACAGCCGCCACCCCGATGGTCACGCCCTCCACGGCCTCTTCCAGGCTGGTCGCGCCGGCCAGCACAGCGGCGTCGCTACCGACCGACTCTCGGTGCCGCTTGAAGACCTGCACCCGGCGACGCTGCTGGGCGTGCTCGCCGGCCACACGGCCGCCGTGCATCCACAGGTCGAACAGGTAGATGGAAGCGAAGCCTGCGATGAGCGCGGCTGCAGTCCACGCCAGCCCGACCACGTCGAGGCCGCGCGGGACCATCTCCAGCGTGACACTGCCCAGCATCGCCCCACCGGCGAAGCCGTAGACCACCGATGTAAGCAGCGTGCTCGGTTTGTGGTGGAGGGAGAGCCAGCCGCCGACGATGGAGGCAACGGCAGGAGCACCGGCTAGCAGGACCACGGTAAGCAGCCCGTCAGCCATGTCAGGGGACCCGGCCTACGCGCCGCTGGCGCAGGGCCTCGTAGAAGAGGACCGCGGCGGTAGCCGATACGTTGAGGCTGTCGGCGACGCCCAGCATCGGAAGACGGACGGCGGTGTCGGCCGCAGCAGCCCACGCATCCGACAGGCCGTGAGCCTCCGACCCGAGGGCGATGGCCAGGGGCCCGCGGTAGTCAGCCTCGGCGTAGTCGATCGATCCCTCCACCCTTGCCGCCACGATCCGGATCGATCGCTCGGTGAGCCAGCCCAGGATCTCTTCGCTCGAGGTCACCGCCACCGGCACAGCGAACACGGTGCCCAGGCTCGCCCGGATGACGTTAGGGTTGAACAGGTCGGTACCGGGCTCAGCCAGCACGACGGCCGAGAAACCGGCCCCGTCAGCGCTGCGCAGGATGGCGCCCACGTTGCCCGGCTTCTCGACGCCCTCGATGACGGCGATCAGCGGTTGTGTGGGAAGCCGCGGACCCAGGTCGGCCAGGCCGTGTGGCGGTGTCTCGGCGACTACAATCAGACCGTCGGCCCGATCGCCGTACGCGAGCCGCGCGAAGGCTTCCGAACTCACCTCCTGCACCGGCACTCCGATCGCATCCAGCTCGGCCAGCGTAGCCTGGCACTCTGCGTCGGCGCAGTCCTCAGGCGCCAGGAAGGCTTCACGCAGGCGGGTCCTGCCGGCGATTGCGCGCGCCACCTCGCGGGCACCGTCGATCAGGGTCAATCCCTGCCGGTCCCGCTCGCGGCGGTTGCGCAGGCGCGCGGCGGCCTTGAGCCCGGGATTGGCCCTGCTCGTCAGTCGGCGAGCGCCGCTCACCGCGACGCGCCTCTTGGAGCGGGGGGTATTCGGTCAGGGTGGGCCTTCGGCATCGGACAAACTGTCTCATGGCGACATCGCTCGCACGAGCCCGCCGAGGACATCGGACTCAGAGAACGCCCGCTGCCGGTGCCTCCGTCCTGAGCAGCTGATCACCGGCGACGGGCGACCCGAGGTGGTAACCCTGCCCCAGCGCGCAGCCGAGCTGACGCAGAGAGGCACACTGAGCCGCCGTCTCAATGCCCTCAGCCAGGGTCTGCAGGCTGAGCGTCTCAGCCAGCGAGAGGAGCGCGGAAACGAAGGCCGCCTGACGTGGCTCGGTATCGATTCCAGCCACGAACGCACGGTCGATCTTGATCATGTCGATCGGCAGCCGGCGCAGGTAATTGAGCGACGAGTAACCGCTGCCGAAGTCGTCGATCGCGATACGGACGCCCAGCTCCCTGAGCCTGGCCAGCGTCGACATGGTCACGTCGGTCATCTCGAACATCACGCTCTCGGTGATCTCCACCATGAGCCGGTCGGGGCTGAGGCCCGCGTCGGCAAGCGCAGCCGCGATGTCGTCGAAGAGCCCCTCATTTTCGAACTGCCGCGGCGACGTGTTGACGCTCATCCAGGCAGGTGCCGCCGACCCGGCCGAAGCGATCCAGTGGGCCATTTGCCGGCAGGCCTCGCGGAGTACGCGCCTGCCGATCGGGACGATCAAGCCGTTTCCTTCCGCTATGCGCAGAAACTCCGCCGGTCCGATCAGGCCACGCTCCGGGTGGTGCCAGCGCAGGAGCGCCTCGACTCCGGCCAGACGGTCGGTGCCGAGATCCACTATGGGCTGGTAATGCAGCAGCAGCTCGTCCCCGTCAACGGCCTTCGAGAGCAGCCGCTCGATGTCCCGCCGCTCGACCATGGTTCGGTGCATGGCGGGCTCGAACGCTGAGCAGCCTCCGCCCCCGCTCGCCTTCGCCGCGTACATGGCCATGTCGGCTTGACGCAGAAGATCGCCCGCATTGCGCGCGCCGGGAGCGCTGACAGCCGCCCCGATGCTGGCATCCACCTTTACCGGAATTCCGCGCACCACCAGGTCGAGAGAGGCGATTGCCTGGCGGATCCGGTCGGCGATGACCATCGTCTCCGAGTGTCCGGTGACGCCGTCGAGCACCACCGCGAACTCGTCACCGCCGAGGCGAGCGGCCGTATCCTGTTGGCGGACCGCGCCCCCGAGACAGGTGGCGACCCTGACCAGCACCTCGTCCCCCGCCTCGTGTCCCAGGGTGTCGTTGATCAGCTTGAAGCCGTCAAGGTCCAGCAAGAGGACGCCAATCCGAGCACTGGGGGAGCGCCTGCGCCGCCTGAGCGCCTGGTCGAGTCGATCGCGCAGCAGCGCCCGGTTGGGCAGGCCGGTGAGATGGTCATGTAGCGCACGGTGCGCCAGCTGGTCCTCGAGCGCCTTTCGGTCGGTGATGTCGATGCCTGTGGCCAGGACGTACTCGACCTCCCCGTTCGGACCGACGATGGGTCGGTTGGTCCAGCTGATCCGCCTGCGCTCGCCATCCTTGCGTATCCACTCGTTATCGAAGTTCCTCGGCGTCCCGCCCTGCCGAACCTCACGCATCGTCTGCTCAAGCGCCGACGCCTCCTCGGGTGGTACGAGGAAGGAAAAGCTCTCGTGGCGGCGCAGCTCCTCGAGGCTGTAGCCGCTGACCTCGGCGCAAGCCGGGTTGAAGCGGACAACACGGCCCCTGCTGTCGCTGACCACGATCACAGCCGCAACCGTGTCGAGCAGCGTCGATGTGAAGTTGCGCTCAACCAGCAGGCGATCTCGACGCACGCTCAGGGCGATGGCCCCGGCGAGCTGGTCCGCCACCGCAACCACTGCCGCCAGGTCCGTCTCGTCGAGCGGCTCATCTGGGCCGGACTCGACATCGATCACGCCCAGGAACGAGCCATCGTCGTCGATCAGGGGGGCACAGATCTCGCTCTGCATGTCCGGGTCGGCCATCAGGTAGTCGGCATCGGCGGAAACGTCGCGCACCAGCTCGGCCGTCCGTGACCTCATGACCCGGCCAGTTATGCCGCTGGCCCCGTCGAGCATCTTCGGGATGCTGCTGTAGCCGCGCTGTGCACCCAATCGGAGTGCTGGTCCGTCGGCGAGAAAGAGCGCCACGTGTCCGTAGCCGAACCGCTCATGGATCACGTCGAGGACACGGTTGAGCACATGGTCGGTTGGCCCGGCCGCGGTGAGCAGCCGACCGACCTCCTCCAGGCCGGCGATCTGCTGGGTGCGTCGTTCGGCGGCGCTGCGGGCCTCGGCCAGGCGGTGCAGCACGCCGTCGCGTTCCTGGAGCAGGAGGGTCTGCCGAATCGCGACGCCGACCAGAGCGAAAGCTGAAAGCCCGTGTACCAACACGACCGTTGCTTCTTCGCGTGCGGGAACGGTGCCTAGCAGCAGGAATGGTGTCAGCACCATGGCAGCCAGCGGCAGGACCTCGCGCAGCCGGCGGGCGAGACTGGCGTAACGGGGTCGGTCGTCGACGCTATCGGTCCAGGTGGCAGCTCCGTAGGCGACTATGAGCCCACCGACCGATATGGCTAAGCCAGCAGTCATCTGAGCCTCGGATGCAAGGTCGCCGACGGCACGGGCCGTGAAGCCGATGGCCACCACCGCGATTCCAGCCAGCAGGGCGTACGCCCCCCGCGGCTTCAGCTCGGCCAGGACGGTCAGGTCGAGCACGGCGGTCGCCGCCACGATCCCGATGAAGACGATGCCGTGAAGCAGCGCGCTGGTCACGTGTGCATCCGTGAAGGCCGCACCTGGCAGCAGAACCAGCAGCGCCGCGGTCATCGCCGCGGTCACGACGAGCGCGTCGAGATAGACGGCCAGCTGGGCACGCCACGGCATTCGACCGATCAGGTCGGCGCGGTACGCGCCCGCAGCCGCCAGCACCACTCCGACCAGGAGGGCGTCAGGCGGGAACGGCAGCGGTACGACGTACTCGGCATTTTTGGCGGCGTGCAGCGCCGCCCACGTGAGGAACCCCCCGGCGATCCAGCCTCGAACGGAGCGTTCTCGGCCCTGAGCCTGATGCCAGGCCAGCAGGACGGCTGCCAGGCCGACGTAGGCCGTTATCGAGAAGTGGGCCCGTTCCCATAGCTCGCTCGATGGAACGAGCAACAAGGACAGCGGCGCGACCAGGCCGATCAGCAGGCCCAGGTGGACGCTATGTGAGGCCGCCCTTGTCTCGAGCAGGATCCGGGCGAGGCTGGCTCCGAGGCCAAATGGCGTGGCGGCGAGCATTGGCCGGAGCCTATCAATCCCTAAGCGACTGGCGGATAGCCCAGAAGTTTCAGAGCCTCATGCCAACGTCAGGTGCCCCGCAGCACCGGCACATGGTGTCGTAGCGTCAGCGGCGAGTCACCGGATCGCGATCAGTCATCGGCGCCGGGACGGCCACCACCCTCGCCGGCCCACGGCGGTGGGCCATTGCCCGGCTTGTCGTCGTCCTGCGCCCATGGCGCGCGACCCCCCTGGCCGGCCCACGGCGGTGGGCCATTGCCGGCTCCGGAGCGCTCGCCGGGCTCGAGGCCGCGACAGGTGAACCGGGCGGCCTCACTGACGGCGCCGCCATGGTTCTGGTTCTTTCCTCCGATGGCGTCGCCTTCGGCCACGGCGGAGACGCAGCGGCCGTGCTCCTCCTC
Source organism: Candidatus Limnocylindrales bacterium (assembly GCA_035540555.1). Classification (GTDB taxonomy): domain Bacteria; phylum Chloroflexota; class Limnocylindria; order Limnocylindrales; family CSP1-4; genus JALYGJ01. The sequence goes on from DATLGJ010000037.1 coordinate 24,195, forward strand.
CTCGCGCGGGGCCAGATCCTCGGCTGCCTCGCCCTCGAGCTGGGTGTTGGCCGGCGTGAGCTGCCTGTCAGGGGAGGGACCAGCGCCGCCGAGGGCAAGCGCTGCACCAGTGATCATCAGGACGACGGCCAGCGCGCTGCCGACGGCAATGGACCAGCTGCCGTGCCACCTGCGCATCAGTACCTCCGCCCACCGTGGCCCCCTTGGCACATGATGCAGCGGCGCCCCTAAGAGCGCAATTGCTCAAACCGCTCCTGAGGCACCACGGATGGCCTCGATAGCCGGCGGGTTCTCCAGCGCTGACAGGTCACCGGGGTCGGCGCCCAGGTAGGCGGCACGAGCGACCCTGCGCATGACCTTGCCCGAGCGAGTCCTGGGCAGCTCCGGAACAACGTGGACGGCCTCCGGTCGCAGCGCCTTGCCCATCTGCTCGACGACCTTGTCCGCAATCGAGCGACGCAGGTCGGCGTCGTCGGCCTCGCCCGGCCGAAGGCGACAGAAGATGACGATGGCCTCCCCCTTGACCTCGTGCGGAATGCCCACGGCGGCGGCCTCCAGCACGGCCGGGTGGGCTACAGCCGCACTCTCGACCTCGGCTGGCCCGACCCGCTTGCCGGCTACCTTCAGCGTGTCGTCCGAGCGACCCTGGATGAACCAGTAACCGTCTTCGTCGACGAGCGCCCAGTCACCATGTACCCAGGTGCCGGGCACTCGCGCCCAGTACGTGTCGAGGTAACGCTGGGCGTCCTGCCAGAAGCCGCGGGTCATGCCCGGCAGCGGCTGGCGAACGGCGAGCTCGCCGACCTGGCCGCGGACGCTCCGGCCTGAGCTGTCGATCACGTCCGCCGCCGTTCCCACCGATGGGCCGCCGAAGGAACAGGGCTTGATCGGCGTCAGCAGGTTGCCCGACACGATGCCGCCGCTTACCTCGGTGCCGCCGGAGTAGTTCACCAGCGGCAAGCGGTTCGCGCCCACCTCACGGAAGAACCACCACCACGACTCCGGGTTCCACGGCTCGCCGGTCGAGCCAAGCACTCGAAGCGACGTCAGGTCATGCGCTCGGACGGGCTCGTTGCCGTGCGCCATCAGCGCGCGGACCACGGTCGGCGACAGGCCGAGGTGGGTCACACCGTGACGGGCCGCCGTTGCCCACAGCCGATCTGGCCCGGGATAGTCAGGCGCGCCCTCGTACAGCACCAGCTCGGCGCCGAGCAGCAGCGCGCCGCTGATCGCCCACGGGCCCATCATCCAGCCGAGGTCGGTGAACCAGAGCAACCGGTCCCCAGGCCCCAGGTCAAAGCAATGCGCCAGGTCCTGAGCACCCTTCACGGGGAACCCGCCGTGAACATGGACCGCGCCCTTGGGCCGGCCGGTGGTGCCGGAGGTGTAGATGATCATGTACGGCGACTCGGGGTCGGTCTCAGGCGCTTCTGCCAGAGGCTGCAGCTCCGGATCGGCCATCTCTTGGGCCCACCAGTGGTGGAGACCCTCAGACCAGCGCGCCGGATCCGGTTCTCTGTTCAAGCGCCCGACCACCAGCACCTGCTCGACAGTTTCGACCTGCGCCGCCGCTTCATCGGCAACCGACTTCAGGTCGACCCGGCTGCCCCTGCGCAGGGTGCCGTCGGCGGTGATCAGGAGCCGGGCACCGGCATCCTCAAGTCGGCTGGCCACCGCCGGCGCGGCGTAGCCCGAAAAGATCGGCACGTAGACGGCGTTGAGCAGGCCCACGGCCAGAACGGCCACGACCGTCTCCGGGAGCAGCGGCATGAAGATCCCGACCCGATCGCCGGCGGCGACGCCGAGCCTGCGCAGCAGGCCCGCGGCCCTGTATGCCTCCTCTCGCAATTCGGCATTCGTCAGCTGGCGGCGCGCACCGTCCTCGCCCTCCCAGCGCAGGGCCGTGCCGCCCGGGTCGGCGGTCACCCTGGGCTCGAGCGCCGCAAGCACGTAGTTGAACGCGCCTCCCGGCCACCAGCGCGACCACTGCGGTCCGGCCGACAGATCGACGACGCTTCTCGGCGGACGCTGCCATGCCAGCCCGAGGTCTTCAACGGCCGCGGCCCAGAACCATGCCGGGTCCGCTGCGGCACGGTCCTGCAGCGCCTCGAGGTCGCGCTCGCCCAAGGCCTGCAGGAAGCGACCCAGGCGGGTGGCCCGCATGGCATCGCCGCTCGGCCGCCAGGCGACGTCCTCGACGTCCCGGCCGAATGTGGGCCAGTCGGTCATCGCTGCATGCTACAGGCCTCTAGGATCGCTCGGTGCAGGCGGACATCGTCCTCGTCAACGCGCGCCTCTTCGGCTCTGCCGGCGAGGCTCTGGCCATTGCCGGGGACCGCATCTCCGGGATCGGATCGGCGGCAGACGTGCGCGGGTGGCGCGGGCCGCGAACGCAGGTGGTGGATGTCGCTGGCGGTCTCTTGGTGCCGGGCTTCGACGATGCGCACCTCCATCTCCGTCACGGAGCCCTCGCGCTCGACCAGCTGGACCTCTTCGGCATAACCGAGCTTGGTGCGATCCAGCGCGCGGTTGCCGCCTACGGCGCCGCGCACGCCGGAGACGGATGGGTCGTCGGCCGCGGCTGGTTCTATGCCGCTTTCCCTGGTGGACTGCCGACCCGCCAGCAGCTTGACGCGGTGATTGCGGACCGTCCGGCCTACTTCGCCTGCTTCGACGCCCACTCGGGCTGGGCCAACACTCGCGCGCTGGAGCTGGCCGGGATCGGCGCGAACACGCCCGATCCGCCTGCGGGCGAGATCGTCCGTGACGCGGACGGCAACCCGACCGGGGCCCTGCTCGAGCGCGCAACGGCCCTGGTCGAGTCGGTCCTGCCGCAGCCGGGTCCTGACGACGTGGATCGGCTGATGGGTCGCGCCCTCAGTGAGCTGGCCCGCTCGGGCATCACCGCCTGCCAGGATGCGTGGGCCGACATCGACGACATCCAGCGGCTGGAGCGCCTGCGCGACCGCTCCGGCCTGCCGGTTCGAGTTCGCCTCGCGCGGGAGCTGCTGCCCGGGGCGCGACCGGAGACGGACCGCCAGCTGCAGGCCTTCGCCGAGGAGGCACAGCAGGTGCGCATGGACGCATTCCTGCAGGGCGGCATCATCAAGTCATTCCTGGACGGCGTCGTGGAGGCCGGCACGGCATGGTTCCTCGACCCGTACCCGGGCACCGAGAACCGGGGCGATCCACGCTGGCAGCCAGGCGACATTCGCACCGGCGTGCTTGAGGCTCACCGACGCGGCTGGCAGGTGGAGCTGCACGCGATCGGCACTGCGGCCGTGCGCCAGGCGCTCGACGTGTACCAGTCATTGGGCCCGGGTGAGGCGGCTGCCAGGCGGCACCGTGTCGAGCACATCGAGACCCTCCATCCGGTCGACTTGCCGCGCTTCGCTGAGCTCGGCGTCGTGGCCAGCATGCAGCCCTACCACGCGGTCCCTGAATCGTCCCAATCTGATACCTGGCGCGCGGCGCTCGATCCGGCGGTTGCGGACGCCGGCTGGCCGATCGCGAGCCTCTTGAGAAGTGGCGCCCACGTGTGCTTTGGCAGCGACTGGCCGGTGGTCCCCTTTGATCCGTTGCTCGGGCTGCACGCCGCCGTCAACCGCCGGTCAGCCGACGGCTTCCCGCCCAACGGGTTCAACGCGGCGGAAGCTGTGGCCGTCGCACAGGCGATCTCCTGCTTCACTCAAGGTTCCGCCTTCGCCGAGCACGCCGACCGGGAGCGCGGGCAGCTGCGCGAAGGCATGCTGGCCGATCTGACCGTCCTCGACCGAGACCTGCTGACCGAGGGCGGAGAAGCCATCGTCGGTACACGGGTAATCCTCACCATGGTGGGCGGCCGGATGACGCATCGGCTGGTCTAGCCCTTCGGAGCGATCGGGGGTGCCGCCCAGCAGCTTGCGCGCGACAGGTGCCGGGCCCAAGTCCCCGCCCGCACTGGCTGTCCTAGTGAGGGCGGGGGTCAGGTCCCCGACAGGTCGCGCAGGGCATCCTCGACAATGACCAGCACGTCCTCGCTCCAGCCGGGGCCGTATGCGCGCCACGGCGGTGCCTCGACCTGGTCGATCGGCACCTCACCGTCCGATTGGGCCAGGAACTCCGCCAGGCATTGATCGAACGGCTGAGCAGCCGCCTCGAAATGAGCCGGGCGCCGCCAGCGGAACAGGTAGACGGAGTAACGCTGCTGGTCCCCGGCCACGCTGATCTCCAACCTGGCCGCGTTGCTGCGCAGCGGCGATCCGGGGCAGCCCGCATCGCCCGACACCGATTGGTGCACCGTCGCCCCGCGCAGGGCCAGTGCCGGCAGCACATCATCCATGCCCCCGGGGGTGGGTGTCGGGGCGCCGTCCCCGCTGCAGCCGGCGATCAGGATCAGGCCCACGAGAAGGGCAAGTGTGATCGGAGCGGAGGAGCCCCGGAGCTTGCGTGTCATCCCGTCGATCATGGCTCAGGCCGCGCCAAGGTGCCCGGGCGAGCTTGGGACTGCGCGTTTCGCCTTTACCGGCACGGAGAGCCTGGTCCGACCCCCGATGGCGCGGCTAAGACCTCAGGAGCGACGGGCTCGGCTCTTGGCCTCACGCAGCCGAGCCATGGTGTCGGCCTCCGCCGGCGGAATCTCTTTCGCGACAGGAGGCGGTGGCTGTTCGCGCGACGGCGCAACCTCTGAGGGGGTGTAGGTCGGGTTTGGACCGACAGCGGGATGCTCTCCGGTCTGGCCCCGCTGCAATAGCGCGCTGCGCGCCCGCCGACCTCCCGCACGCTGCTTGGCGGCCAGCATCTCGCCGACCGGCTGGGGGCGTTGACCGGGCCCGCGCCACGCGCGCCACCGCGCGCCGAGCCACGCTCGCCCGAGTGCGACATCGCCACGCGCGACCGACACGCGGCGCACCGCGACATCCAGCGGCCAAAGCAGCATCGCCAGCAGGATCAGGAGCGGCCACAAATCGATAGCAGCGGTCGTCGTGCCAAGGTCGTGGCGCCATGCGTCACGCCCCGTTTCCAGCTCACGTCCGCCGGTAGCCCCGCGCAGGGCGGCCAGCAGCGGCTCGTTAGTTCCCAGCAGCCGGTACTCGGCCGGCGTCGGCGCAACGAGCACCACCGTCCGCCCGAGCGCCGACGCACCGGGCCTCTCTTGCCGGATGCGCAGTGCATAGGCGCCCGGAGTCAGCGTGCCGAGCGGCGTTTCATAGACCCCGGGCGCGACCTGGTCAAGTCGCACGTCGAGCGTGTCGAACGTTGGGGCCGTGACGCCGACCGTCGTGTCGAAGAAGTTGCGCGCGCTGCCGTCCGCGTCCACAGACCTGACGCGCAGCCGGGTGAAATCGCCCTCCGTCACGAACTCGGCCTCCAGGCCCGACGCTTCCTCGCCGGGGAACGTCCAGGAGACGAGCTGCGAGAAGAACCGGTTGAAGCCATCCCAGCCGACCCAGCTGGCTGCCCAGCGCCCGGTCGCGTCGCTGGTCCACGCGACGGCCCGGCCAAGGCCGTACTGCCACTGCGCCAGGACCGGGTCATCGCGCTCGGACATCAGCACCATCTGCGCCGCTGACTTCGGCGTCGAGCCGTTGTAGCCAAGCAGCTGCGGGACTCCTTCGATGCCGCGCAGGATGGGCGAGTTGGACGTCAGGATCGGGTGGAAGGCTTCCTCGATGAGCTGCTGCCCCGAGACCTGCTGGGTCTCCTTCAGGAAGATGTCGGGGATCGTCGTGGGATCCGTCGCGGCGTAGAAGCGACCACCCCCGCGGCGCGACAGCTCGCTCAGGAACTCGTTGGCGCCGCCGCCCCCGGCGCCAACCGCCGACAGGGTGATACCGGCGGCCTTCATCCTGGTCAGAAGCTGATCGTAGGCCCCGCTGCTCGACCAGCCGTCGGTGAAAAGCACGATGTGCCGGCGAGTGGCCTGTGCCTTCTCGAGCGAGTCGACCGCCTCGGACAGGCCGGCGAAGATGTTCGTCTGCCCGTTGGGCCTGATGCCGGCGATCTGCTCCTCGACCTCGCCGACGCCGCCGAGCGGCGCTGTGCGGATGAGCCAGTGCGCGTTCTCATTGAAGGCGACGACGCCGAACTCGTCGCGAGCGGTCAAAGCGCTGACCGCGCGCAGGATCGCCTCCTTCCCGATGTCCACCTTCGGGACGCCGTCGATGGCCACGCCGTTGTCGCGATTGGGCGTGTTGCAGTGGCAGGCATCCATCGAGCCTGACTTGTCGATCACCACGACCAGCGCGATGTCCGGCTGCCGGTCGCGATCACGGACGTCCATGTCTACCGGCAGGACCGCCTCGATCGGCGTGTTGCGATAGCCGCCGGCGCCGTATGACTGCGGCCCGCCGATCATCACCAGCCCGCGTCCCAGGTCGCGCACATAGACCTGCAGAAGGCCCATCCGGGCCATGCCAAGACGGGTCGCCGCGACGTCGGCCAGAACGACCGAATCGAAGCTGGCCAATCCCTCGATAGTGGTCGGCACCTCTTCAGGGCTGATCTCGGTCACGTCCTGGCGCTGCGCCTCGAGCGCTGCGCGGACGTTCTGGCCGGCGTCCGAGCTGCCGGTCACCAGCAGCACGCGCGGCTCGCCTTTGACGATCGTGTGTGAGTCGCCGTAGTTGTTCTGTGGGAAGGTGTCCCCGCCAGCCTCGACCCGCAAGCGGAAGGTCTGGAAGCCCGGCTCGCCAGAGCGCGTCTTGAACTCGACCCTGTTCATTCCCGGTACCAGATCCAGCTCGTCCACGCCGATCTGCGCGCCGTTGGCGTATAGCCTGACCGTCGCCCGCTGGGCGATCGTTGAGCTGATCGTGCCCTCGATGAGGATCTCCTCGCCGACGCGCCCGGTCGCCGGCGAGTGCACGCGCTGGACGATCACCTCGTCGGACGCCCCAAGCCCTACCACAAAGGTCTCGACCTGGATGCCGCGAGCCGCCGCCAGGGCGGCCTCGGACTGACCGCGACCCGTGGTGTCGTTGCCGTCACTGAGAAGAACGATTCGCTTCTGGGAGTCGTCCGGGAAAAGGGCCGCCGCAAGCCGCAGTGCAGCGCCGATGTCCGTCGCAGAGCGGGTGGGCACGGAAGCGATGCGGTCCACCTCCTCGAGCTCAGCGGGCAGGCGCTCGACCAGCGCTTCGCGTCCGAATGCGACGATTGCCGCCCTGTCGCCGGGCGGCCGCGCTTCGACGGCTTCACGCAGGAATGCGACCGACGCCTGCCGGCCGGCCTGTCCGATGCTGTCCGAAAGGTCGACGAGGAACACGGTCGTCAGCCGATCCACCGGTGCGACGACCTGAAAGCCGCTCAGGGCCAGCACGAGCAGGCCGAGCATCGCCGTACGCAGGGCCAGCGATACACGCCGACGTCCCCGACCGAGGTGGTGACGCGCCGCGGCGCTGAGGGCCAGCGTGGCGCCGATCAGGAGCGCGCCGGCAAGCAGCAACTCCGGCGTGGTGAAGGTGAAGCCGACCATCAGGCCTGCCCACCCCGCCGCGACAGGCCGGCCCGTCGCGGGCGGAGCCGGCGCACGCCACCGAGCAGCCGTCGCGCCCCGTCGCGCTCGTAGACCAGCCACTCGATCAGCAGGAAGCCCAGCGCGAGCATCGCCACCAGCGGCCACAGCTCGTCCCGTGCCGTGCCCTGCTCCATGGGGCCGGACCCGCTTTCGGTGCCCAGCCGGGCAAGCCGAGAGCCGTCGCCGGGCCGAATGTTCGACTCATCGGGCGCAAAGAGGTCAACCGCGAACAGGGACGGTTCCGCCTGGCCGGTTTCCACCCCGGGGGTCGCCGAGGGAGCAGTCTGGGCGCTCGGGGTGGCCATCGGCGATGGGCTGACCGTCGCCAATGGGTCAGGCATTGGTTCCGCGCGGTACACGCCGAGCTGGCGCGTGTCGACAAAGGTCACGCTGGCAGCGCCCGTGGCTCCGGGCAATAGCTCCTGTACAGAGCCATCCGGCAGGGTCACCCTCATGCCGACCGAGCCCGTGGGCAGCGGCAGCTCAACCGGCGACGATGGCGCCAGCGGGTCCCGAGTGGCCAGCGCACCGCCGAGCAGCTCGCCGGCGAGGTTAGAGATGAGTATGGGCCAGGCGATCTGGAGCGGGAGGTCGCTGTTGCGGACGTCGAAGGCAAACACCGCCGTGGGCTGGCCGTCGCGCAAGCCGCTATAGAGCAATGGGCCGTCTCCGCCGGGAATGATCGCCCGCGCCCAGTCCGGCAACGCCATGTCCTGTGTCCGAAACCGATCGTTGTTGCCCAGGATGTGCAGGCGCGTCAGGTCTACGCCACGCAGCAGCGGCTCGTCTGGAGGCAGTTGCCCGAGGTACACCTCCTCGAGCGGGCCGCGCACCTCCCCGAGCAGGCTCGTGCGCGGCGGAGCCAGGGCGAGGACGGCCGTGTCAGGCAGCGTCGGCGGCAGGAAGGCGTCGAAGACGACAAGGTCGTAGCTGGCGAACTTCGGGTCTGCCGCAGTGGCCGCATAGTCCTGCGGCGTCGTGCCGTAGAGCTCCACGTTCGGCAACAGCGACAGCGCGTTCTGAAGGTACACGTTGCCTTCGCCGACCAGCAGCACGAACCTCGGGCGATCCGGCGGCACCACCGCCCAGGCGGCGTCATCGAGAGCGAGGCGGTCGACTGGACCGGCCATCGGTTCGTCCCCCGGCTGAGCCAGTCGAGCCTCCACCGTACGCGTGCCGGCAGGCAGCTCGTCGATGACCACGTCGGCCCGGGACAGGGGGCGAAGCAGCAGGTCACGGGCGGTCACCGGCGACCCGTCGGCCAGAACCTGCAGCCGGCGCGTCGCCTCCTGGTCGGAGTAGTTGGCGACGCTGATGAACACCGACCGTCGCAGCCCGTCGGGGGTTGCCCTAACCGCAAGCGCCGCGATGGCCTGGTTGTGCCGCTCCCTGCCGACGGTAACCACCTTCACCGGTACGGAGACGCGCAGGTCCGGCGTGCGTGCGCCCGCATCGTCGGTCACCACCAGGATCTGGGCACCCAACGTTCGCTCGGCAAGCTTGCCGGCGAGGCGCATCGCATCGTCCAAATTAACCGGCCCGATCGACTGCTCGATCGAGTCGATGGCGCGCTGGATGCGACCACGGTCGGTCGCCTCATTGGCCACAAGCTGGGCGGTCTCGGCGGCGGCGATGATGCTCACACGTCCACCGGCGGGAACACCGGAAATCGCGGACTGCGCCGCTCGCTTGGCCGCGTCCAGCCTGGTCGGGAACTCGTCCGTGGCGGCCATGCTGGCCGACGCGTCCATGACCAGCACGAGGTCGTGCGCCAGTGCCGCCGGGCGCTCGCTGAACGGGCGCGCCACGAGCACGGCCAGGATGACGGCAAGAGCCAGCTGCAGAAGCAGCAGCAGCGAGCGCCGCAGCCGCTGCCAGGGAGCGTTCGCTTCCACGTCGCGTACCAGGTGCTGCCACAGGTAGGTGCTGCTGACCTGCTGCTGCTGTCGGCGCAGCCGGAGCATGTAGAAGGCGATGATCAGCGGCACCGACAGGAGCCCGAGCAGCGCCAATGGCGCAAGCATGCCCATCAGCGCGCGCCCCGTGCATGTGGGCCGGTCATGCGGCGACTACCCGGCGCCGGCGTAGCTCGGCAAACACAAGGTCGCTCAGCGGAGTCGTCGTGGGCATGGCCACGTACGCCACGCGGCGCTTGGCGCTGGCTCGTTCGAGGCTGGCCTGCCAGTCGCTCAGCCGTTGCCGGTACGCGTCGAGGGTGACGATGTCCGCCGTGATGTCGACGCCCGCCGCAGTCTCCCGGTCGACCAGCCGCAGATCGCCTTCCAGCGGCGGGTCGAGCTCATCGGTCGAGAGCGTGTGCAGCACAGCGACGTCGCAGCGCGTGCCCGCCAGCTCGCTGATCGCTCGTTCGGCGTTCTCGTCGAACAGGTCGCTGATGAGGATCAATGGGCCGCGCTGGGTCAGTTGCGCGGCGTAGTGTCTTGCGGCGGACAGCAGGTCGGTAGGCCCGGGCGAGGCCCGCACTGCCGAGAGGTCGGCCAGCACCTGGAAGATCCTTCCCGTACCGCGCACCGGCGGAAAGCGGCGCGCGGCTCGCCCCTGAAGCACCGCCAGGTTCACCCGGTCGTACGACGCGAGGCCGACGTAGGCCAGGGCGGCCGCGGCGCGCTTGCCAAACATCAGCTTGTCGGGCGCGCCGCCATCCATGGAAGCCGATGCGTCGAGCAGGATGTGGACGGTGACGTCCTCCTCCTCGATGAACAGCTTGATGAAGAGCCGCTCCAGCCGGGCGTAGAGGTTCCAGTCAAGGGCTCGCAGGTCGTCGCCCAGGGCATAGTCGCGGTAGTCGGTGAACTCGACGGACTGGCCGCGCTTGACGCTGCGACGCAGGCCCTTCATGCCGCCATGGACCGCCTTGCGCGTTACCAGCGTGAGCCGTTCGAGCTGACGCAAGAAGGCCTCGTCGAACACCGTGGGGTCGACCGCTGAGGGCAGCATGTCTCGCCGACCGGCAGCTCCGGCCTGCCCGTGCTCGGGCTGATCGGTCATGGTGGCCGCCTCAGTCGACGGTGGGCGGCGGCACCTGCTCGAGCACCGACCGTACGATCGCGTCGCTGGTGATGCCCTCGGCCTCTCCCTCGAAATTGCGGATCACGCGGTGGCGCAGTGCAGGCATCGCAACCGCCCGAATGTCATCGACAGAGACGTTGTAGCGCCCCTCCAGCAGCGCCTGGATCTTGCCGGTCAGCACCAGCGCCTGCGCGCCTCGCGGCGAACCGCCGTAGCGCACGTACTCGCGGACCAGCTGCGGAGCCCGCGGCCCATCGGGGTGCGTGGCAGCGAGAAGGCTGACTGCGTAGGCGGTGACGTGCGGCGCGATCGGCACGCTGCGAGCAAGCCGCTGCATGGCGACGATCTGCGCGCTGTCGGCTGCCTTGTTCGCCTGCGGCGCGTCCGTACCCGTCGTCCGTTCCATGATCTGAACGAGGTCCTCCTCCGACGGGAAGGGCACCCACAGCTTGAACAGAAAGCGATCGAGCTGGGCCTCCGGAAGCGGGTAGGTGCCCTCCATCTCGAGCGGGTTCTGCGTGGCCAGGACGAAGAACGGCGGCTCAAGCCGATGCCTGTCACGGGCGATCGAGACCTGCTGCTCCTGCATCGCCTCGAGCAGCGCCGACTGCGTCTTGGGCGTGGCCCGGTTGATCTCGTCGGCGAGCAGCAGATTGGCGAAGACCGGCCCCGGCTGGAAGCGGAAGTGCCGCTGTCCGTCCTGCTCCACCAGGACGTTGGTGCCGACGATGTCGGCTGGCATCAGGTCCGGCGTGAACTGGATCCGGTTGAACGAGCAGTCGATGACGTCGGCGATGGTGCGCACCAGCATCGTCTTGCCGAGCCCCGGTACGCCCTCGAGCAGGGCATGCCCGTTGGCGATGAGGCAGATGAGCGCATGGCGAACGAGCTCATCCTGGCCGACGATGACGCGCTTGATCTCACGCTCGATGCCGCTGGCGAGGTCAGCAAAGGCCTCCGCCGATATCTCGACCGGAGAAGCCTGCCCGCTGCTGACGGCTGTCTGGTTCACGGTGATCCCCCTCTCAGCGGTCGAATGACGAGAAGTAGTCGCGCACGTAGTCGCGCACGTCGACGGGCACGTAGCTGCGGTCGAGGCTGTCGGTAGCGAAGTCGGTGAAGTCCTGGATCACGTCAGTCCACGGCACGAGCGGCAGGTTGTTCTGGCCCTGGCCCTGACCCTGGCCCTGCTGGCTCTGGCCATGACCGCCCTGGCCCGCAATGTAGGAGGGATCACCGGGGCGGCCAAGTCGGTCGAAGTCGGCGTAGATGGGGTCGAGCTCCCCGGTGCCGAACTGGCGGTTGTCCTGCGTCGGGCCGCGGAAGCCGCTCGGGCCACCCATCCCGCTTCCAAGATGCCTGGCGCCGGCGCCACCACCGCCCAGCGAACCGCCTCCGCCGCCGTTGCCCTGGCCCTGGCCCTGGCCCTGTCCCTGGCTCTGGCCCTGGCCTTGTCCCTGACCCTGGCCCTGTCCCTGGCCCTGGCCTTGTCCCTGACCCTGGCCCTGTTGGCCTTGCTGGCCCTGCTGACCCGCGCGGGCAAGATCGCGCCGGGCCTGCTGGATGTCGCCGGCCGCCCGCGCGATGTCCCGATTGAGGTCCACCTGCTGGTGGCCGCGCTGGATCGCCTCGTTGAGCCGGTCGATTGCGTCGGCAGCGGCCTGATGGTCGCCGTTACGCATCGCACGGGCGGCATCACCGAGCGCGGCCTGGGCATCTCCACCTGCCTGTCGGGCGACGGTGTCAAGCTCGGCGAGTCGGCGAGCCAGCTCCTGGCGCTCTGCGTCCTTCATCCCAGGCAGCCGTTCCTTCAGGCGATCGAGGTCCTGCCTGGCCTTCTGCGGATCGCCGGCTACATTGCCGTCGCTGCCGGTTGAGAGCTGGCTCAGCGAGCGCGCCAGCGACGTCAGCGCCGCCGCGCGCTGCTCGTTGGCCGGATCAAGCCGATTGCGGAGTGCATCCTCCAGGGAGCCCAGCCTGGCCAGGTTGCGATCCAGGTCCTCCGGGCGATCGCGCAGCTCGTTGACCAGGCGCCGCAGCTCACGCGCGACATCCAGCCGCGGGTCCGCATCCGTGCGTCCGGCCTCAAGCCGCTTGGCTGTCTGCTCCAGCTTCTGGGCCTGCTTCTGGGCCTCATCACGCATCTGCTGGCGCTGGGCGAGGATGTCCGTCTGGATGTTGGGCAGCACCAGCACCGGCACCAGCAGGGCGATGCTCAGCATGGTCGTTGCCGAGCTCCGTCGCGGGAGGCGTGGCCGGATGGCGCCAGGGTTCGCGGTGCCCAACGTCGCCAGGGCATCCCGCCGCTGACGGCGCACGAGCTGGGCGAACCGCGTCTGCTCCGTGCCGGGGAGCTCCGGCAGCTCGTCCCGGCCCGCGGCGGGGGCGTCGGCCAGGTCCGGCCGAGCCACGGCAAGCGCCAGCGCCGTCGAGACGCGGTCCGAAAGGCCCTGCTCGCTGTCGACGGCGAGGGCCGCCTCGCCCAGAGTCGGCCGGACGCGAACGGCGTAGATGGCAAGCGCCAGCGCTGCCACGAGGATCAGGGCGAGGGCGAAGGCCGCGTGCCACTCGAAGGGAAACAGTCGGGCGGCGAGGGCAAGCAGGAGCTGGCCGACTGCGACCGCGGCGACTACGCGCGCGCCGCCTCGGACGACGCGTCGCAGCCATAGTCGGCGCTGGAAGGGGCGCAGCTCGCGTCGCAGGTCGCTCAGCAGCGGGTCAAGGCTCATCGGTCACCGTCTCCGTCGTGGGCCCATTTGCGGGGTCCAACTCCTCGATCTCGTCTCGTACTACGTCGGCTGCAGGTTCGGTCGACACCAGCACGACGTTGCGCCTGATCGGTCGACGAATGCGTAGACGCCGGCTGGGCGCGACAAGTTGCGCAGCCAGCACGGTTGACAACAATCCCAGCACGGTGAATGCCGCTGCGCTCTTCGGCCAGAAGGTGTCACGCGGGAAGCCGAAGCCGATAGACGAGGTCGCCGCAAGCGGGAGCCGTCCAACCGCGGCCCCGTGTTGAGCCTCGACCGGCGGGGCGGCGGCCGGAGCGTCTATGGGCACATCCACGACGCCGCCGCTCCACTGGGAGCCGAAATACGGCCGCCCGGTCACTCGGCTCAGATACGCGCATGTCTCGTGGTAGGAGTTGGGCGTCGTCGCGCAGATCAGGTCGGCATTGGCGACGAACGGGTTCAGCCACAGCAGCGCTTCCGGGGCGCGGTGGCGTTGCTGGGAGATGATCGACCCGCCGCTGGACGATTGCGTTGTGACGACCAGGAACTGGTGCAGCCCGGCAGTGCCGAGAGTCAGGGCCAACACGATCACGTACGTCAGCACGGTCGCGCTTTGGGTGCGCTTGAGCAGCGCCGACACGAACAGGCCGAGGGCACCCATGCCGAAGGCCAGCGCGAAGAGGAACAGGTAGCCGCGGACGAGGTCCTCAGGCCCGACGCCTCCGAAGACGAAGACGAGGCTGGCCAGCGGGATGGAGGCGACGATCAGCAGAAAGACGTAGGTCAGCGCCGAGACCAGCTTGCCGACGACCATGCCCGTGGTCGACAGGGGAGTGGTGACGAGCAGGTCGAGCGTCTGCTTCTCCCGCTCGATCGAGATGGCGCCGCTGGTGAAGGCAGGTGCGAGCAACAGGACGAGCAGCGTCTCGACCATCAGCAGGCCACCGAAGAGGCCATGGCCGATGCTGGCCGCGAGGCCGGCCTCGGCGACGCCGTATCCGGGCATGGGCATGGGCCGCGGGAACCCCATGCCTGGATCAGTCGCGACCAACCCGGAAGCCTGCTTCAGGTACGTGTAGATGCCGAAGGCGAAGGCGGACAGGAGCAGCAGGTAGACCGTAACGACCACGAAGGCACGTCGTCCGCGCATTCGCCCGCGGAGCTCCTTCGTGGAGACAGCGGACACCGCCGACGCGACGGAGCCGAGACGGCGCCCGACACGGCCGCCCCGCGGCAGGCGTCTGGCCAGCGGCGTCATGCGTACGCCTCCTCGTTCACGCCCGCGCCATGGTCTGTCGCCGGCGACACATCGGTTATCTGGAGGAACAGCTCCTCTAGGTCGCTGGCCGCCTGGCTGAAGGTGACCACCCGCACGCCGGCCCCGACCAGCTGAGCAAGCACAGCAGCCGCTGACTCCTCGTCTCCGCTCAGGGCCACCTCCAGCAGGCCGTCGGGGCGGCGGTTGACCGAGACGACCTCCGGCAGCTGGCTGAGAGCTGCCTCGGCCTGATCCACGCCGGTGTTCCCGACCATGCGCAGCAGGTACACGCCGCCGGCTCGGAAGCGGTGGCTGATCTCCTCGACGCGACCGGCGGCCAGCACCCGACCGTGGTCGATGATGGCCAGCGAGGTGCACAGCTCCTCCAGCTCGGGCAGGATGTGGCTGCTGATGAGGATGGTCTTGCCCAGTGCCCGGAGCTCGCGCAGCAGCTCGCGCAGCTCGACGCGCGCGCGCGGATCGAGGCCGGAGGCCGGCTCGTCCAGCAACAGCACCTGCGGGTCATGCACGAGTGCATGCGCCAGGCACAGCCGTTGCTGCATGCCTCGGCTCAGCTCGTGGACGTACGCCTCGCGCTTGTGTGCCAGATCGACCAGGTCGAGCAGATCGTTGATCATCTGTCGACGCCTCGCGGCCGGCAGTCGATAGCAGCGGCCAAAGAAATCGAGGTACTCCCACGCGCGCATGTCGTCGTACACACCAAACGTGTCCGGCATATAGCCGATCACCCGCCGGACCGCGTCCGGCTCGCGGCGAACGGAGTGGCCGCCGATCTCGGCATCCCCGGCGTTGGGCACAAGCAGCGTGGCAAGCATCTTCAGCGTGGTGGTCTTGCCCGCGCCATTCGGTCCGACCAGGCCGAAGATCTCGCCCTGCTCGACAGACAGGTCGATTCCCGCGACGGCCAGGCTGCTGCCGTACCGCTTGGTCAGCCGATCGATCCGGACGACGGCGCTCACTCGATAATCCCTTCCATCCTTGCCGCGAGCTGGAACCAGTGCACCTGGCCACGCTGGCCCCGGTTGACGAGGCGAAGGACCAGCCGGCCGCCTTCGTCCACCCAGCGTGCAGGATCGGCGAGCACGTAGCTGCGGCCGTCGACGAATTCGGGCAGCTCGAACCACAGGCCACGAGCATGGTCCAGCACCTGCACGGCGGGCAGCCCGCCCATTGGCCAAGGCTCCGGCTCGAGCAGGTCATCCTGGCCGACACCGCCCTGCTCGCCTACGCCTCCGCCCTTGCCCTCTGGCTCCGCGCCAAGCGGATCGTCCTGCGACGGCTGCTCGCCGTCAGGCAGCGGCGAGACGACGTCGCCCCGTCCGCGCAGGTTGAGGAACCCGCCCTGGCTCATGGCCAGCTCGAGGGACCCGACGTTGAACTTTTGCGACAGCCCGGCGGGGCGCAGCTCGAGGGTCATCGTCCCGCGATCCATGGAGTAGCTGTTGGTCTCGCCCCAGCCCTGCTCTGAGCCCTGGTCGACGATGGTCCGGAGGAGCAACTGGTCGTCAAAGACCGCCTCGCGGTCATAGGCCATTGACAGCGGCACCACGAACAGGCTGTCGCCGACGTGCGTTGGGCGCTCGCCAGCGATCTCCACCTCGAGCGGGATGCCTTCGCGCCAGGCCAACAGCAAGGGCAGGTCGGGTGATGCGCCCAGCACGGTCGGGCCATGGCCGGTCACCTGATCGACCACCGCACGGCGCGCCTCGATCCTGCGCTGAACAACCGGGTCCCGCGAGAAGGAGGTTCCGAAGATCCGTTCAGACATGGAGTAGAAGTTGTTGCTCGACCGCCGGATGCTCACCTCCCGCGTCTCGCCGGCCGGGATCTCGGGCAGCGTGGCCACCCCGCCCGCGAAGACGACAGCGACGTGCTCGAGCGCCGTCTCAGACGAGTTGGTGACGGTGCCCACGACCTCGCCCCGCACCAGACGCAGGTCGGCACGAACGGCCGGCGCATCGACTGCCGCATCTGCGCGAAAGCCGCGGATTACGCCAAAGCCCACCTCAAATTCGCGCAGCCGCGATGTCGTATCGCCGAGCAGGGCATTGATCGGCTGCTCGCCCTGACCGAGCGGGTTGGCCGACGTGGGACCGGCCAGCAACGCGCCACCGGGAACGCGCAGGTCAAAGGTGCGCCGGCTGGGCGAATAGACGCCCACGTAGACCTGTCCGAGCCCGCGGGTACTGTCTGGCCCGGCCCTGACGATGGCCACCTCGTTGATGATCACGTCGCTGCCCTTGAGGGCCGCACCGAGTCCATAGCTGCCGACGGCGAACACTGCGACGAGCAGCGGCATTGTCAGCCAGGCCCACTCCCGGCGGTCGAGGCGGCGCAGGACTAGATAGTTGACCGGGCCGATCAGGGCGATGTACGCGAGCAGCAGGACGAACAGCTGCTCGATGGGCGGCAGCGCCACTGCCGGCAGGTTGTAGAGGGCGTTGAAGAAGATGCTGCTCTCGTCCGGCAGATGGAACGGGCTCAGCTGCCCATGGGCCTGGGGCAGAACCCTCCGCCATAGAGAGGCGGCACCTTCGCTACGTGCCAGCCAGGCCGTTCCGGGATCGACCCCGACGATGCTGACGGACCCTTGGCCGAGCGCCGTCCGTGCGGCATATACGAAGTCGCCCGATCGTCCCAGGACAGCACCCTGGCTCAGAGTGCCGGCGAGAGCGGGCAGCGTGGCCGCACCGTCCGGCAGGCTGCCGAGCAGGTCTGTCAGCTCGGCCGGCTGCACGTCGACCGTCCGGTCCGGCACGAACGGCAGCAGTTCGGGCGGAAGCGCGCGCAGGGAGTCGGGCCCGGTTGTCCCGCCGATGATCGTCAGCTGCCCCCCTGCCGACACCCACAGCTGCAGCGCATTGATCTGGTCGGCGCTGAGGCGGGCCGTGTCGACGTCCTGCCAGACCAACCGATCCATGGCGGCCCAGGCCTCGACACGGGGCGGCAGATCCTCCGGCCGAAGCAAAGCCACCACCGGCGTGTTCATGTTGTGGTTGCGCAGCGCGTCCTCGAGGTCGCGCTGAACCGCCTCGGGGCGCTCGGCGATGAGTCCGACCATCGGCACGGACACGTCGCGGGAGCGGATGGCAACGTCGCGCGTCGACACGGCGGTGTCTCCGTCGACCAACTCCACAACCAGCTTGCTGGCAAAGATGGGCGGTTGGGCGTGCAGCACGAACTGTTTGCGTGCCCCGCTCGGGAGCTCGGCTTCGACGGCGTAGACTGACCGGCCCTGCTGGTTGGAGCGGATGCGCAGCTCGCCGCTGAAGTCGGGTCCGTCGTTGCTGATATCCACGCGTACTGCCGCCCACGCGCCGGTACGAACATGGCCGCCGAGGAAGGCGCTGGCTTCCATCTGCAGCTGGTCTGACGCCGTGGCTGCGCCGGCACCGGCAAGCGTGCCCAGGCACAGCGCCAGGGCAGCGAGCAGGCGGCCTGCGGCGGGAATTCGTGACGGTTCGCCGCGCGATCGGAACATCGGACCTCAGCTTGCGTGCCTGTCCACGGGCAGAGTACTCCTCTGCCGCTGGCGGCTAGACGTTCCTCACGCCTCGAAAGTTGCATCGACCATGGCGTTCCGTGGCACGCTCGCCGAGCGCCGCTACCATGGCCGCCAGTGCCCGAACTGCTTCCGTTCCCGGCTCTGCGCTACGACCAGACCGTCGTCGGGGACCTCCGCTCAGTCCTGTGCCCTCCGTACGACGTCGTCGGTGCCGAGGAACGTGCCCGCCTGGCCAGGCAGCCGTACAACGCGATACGTCTCGAGCTGCCGGACGCCGCGGATGGCGAAGGCCGTTACCGGCAGGCAGCCCAGCTGCTTGCCGATTGGCGTGCCAGCGGGGCGCTGCGCCTGGACGATCGACCAATGGTCTACACCTACGAACAGGCGTACACCTCCCCCGGAGCGGCGTCGGACGAGGCACCGCGCCTGGCGCGCGGCTTCTTCTGCCGCCTGCGTCTCGAGCAGCCGGGCAAAGGCGTGCTCCGCCACGAGCGCACGTTGAGAGCGCCGAAGGAGGACCGCTTCAGGCTGCTGTCAACCACGCGAGCAAACCTGAGTCCCGTGCTGCTGTTGTTCCGCTCGCCAGAGGACGGTGCCGCGAGCGGCCAGCTGCTCGAGCGGCTGGCCCAGGGGACGCCCATCGCGGCGACCACCTTTGACGGGGTGCGCCAGCGACTCTGGGCGGCCGACCCCTCGCGCTCGGCCGATGCCCAGCGGCTGCTCGACCTGGCCTCTTCCGGCCCGCTCGCCATCGCCGATGGACATCACCGCTACGAGACGGCGCTGCGCTACCGCGACGAGATCGGCGGGCCGGGTTGCGATGCCATCCTCTGCCTGCTCTACGACGCAGACTCCGGCGGCCTCACGGTGCTGCCCACGCACCGGGTGCTTCGTGGACTGCCCGAGACCGAGTCGCTGCTGGCCGGTCTGCAGGACCTCTTCGAGATTGAGCCAATGTCAGACGCGGCAGCGATCCAGTCGGGCCTCGAACAGGGAAGTATTGGTTTGTGGACGCGACAAGGCGGGGGGCTGCTCGCCCCACGCCGGGAGCGCATTGATCCCTTGCTTCCGGCTGGGTCGAAGGCGCTGCGCGCGCTCGATGTGACAATCCTCGCGTCGGCTCTGCAGCAGGTCCTCGGGTTGAGCACCGCCGCGCTGGACGAGCAGGGCAAACTGGAGTACATCAAAGACGCCGACCAGGCCGTGTCACTAGTCAGCGAGGGCGCAGCGGACGCCTGCTTCCTGTTGAACCCGACGCCCGTGCAGGCCGTGCTCGAAGTCGCATCGGCCGGCGAGCTGATGCCACCGAAGTCGACCTACTTCGTGCCCAAGGCGGCGACCGGGCTCGTATTCAACCTGCTGTCGACATAGGGGAGCGCGCGAATGGAGGGAAATGGAAGGAGCAATGGCAATCGCCGGCCTGAGGGAGGGATGATCCGCGAGCCCGTGCCGCCGGTCGAGGAGCGACCCGCGAAGCCCATTCGCAAGGACGAGCGCGTCATCACGGATCGCGGCCTCTACATCGAATCATGGCTGCCTGAGCGCCGATCACGTCGCAGGCCGATCTATTTGCTCCACGGCGAGCTGACGGGATCTTGGATCTGGCACTACCTGCTCGGCTTCCTCGCGGCGCGTGGCTGGGAAGGTCACGCACTTAACCTGCGCGGGCATTACTGGTCTGAGACGGCCGATCTGGCCGAGCTCGATTTCGACAGCTACCTTGCCGATGCGCTGGCCGGCGCCAACGTCCTCAACCGGCCGCCAGTCGTCGTCGGCCACGGCATGGGCGGCCTACTGGCGCTGAAGGTGGCAGAGCAGGTCGCCATCTCCGGCCTGGTGCTGCTCAGTCCGGCCCTGCCGGCGCCACTGTTGCCGCCGCCCCCGGCACACGTGGTCCGGCTGCTGCCGCGCCAGTACCGCCGGGAGCTGATCGGCTGGGATGGCGCGCCCGAGCACATCCAGGCCCAGCACCCCGACATGGCCCTTGCCGATGTGGTGCGCGTCCAGCACCTGATGGGCGTTGAGGCGGGTGCGGCTCGCAGGAGCATGCTCGAAGGCGTGCCCGTCTCGCTCGAGGCTCTGCCGGACGTGCCACGGCTGGTGATTGGCGCGGGCCTTGACCACCAGTTCGCCGAGCCCGACAGCGAGCGCCTCGCCAAATGGCTGGGCGCCGAATACCAGCACTTCGGCGCTCACTCCCACTTCGGCTTGCTGGCCGGCTCTGAGAGCCATCGGCAGGTCGTCGAAGCCATTCGCGCTTTCCTCGAGGTGAACCGGCTGTAGCCACCCGAGCCGCGAATCTTGCCCACCGCGCGGGGGTCTTGGTAAACTTGGACGCACAAGCCGCATTCGTCTAGAGGCCTAGGACACCGCCCTCTCAAGGCGGAGATCACCGGTTCGAATCCGGTATGCGGTACCAACGCACATTGTCCACGCCCCCGGACCGCGCCCCGGGGGCGTCTTGATTCAATCGACCCATGGGGCACTGCGATCCGGGCCCCTGCCGGATGGCGGCTGTGGAAAAGTCGGTGGAGAATCTCGTGGACAGGTGCCTTCCCGTCGGCGGTGGGCGGTCGTAGAATGGCCGGCATCGACCTCGCCGCAGGGCACACCAGCCGGCGGGGCCCAGCCAGGGAGAGGGACTGCTCCCCGCCAGAACTCGCGGGAGCGGCGCAGCTGATCGTGCGGATGGCCCGGTTCGGGCTGCCCGCAGGTTGAGGAGAGGGTATCGAGCGTGCTCGTCGAGCGACCGAATAGCCATGCCCGTCCGGCCCAGGGGCTGCCCGTTGCGGTCGGCAGCGACCAGTGTCTGGACTTCGTCCGCTTCTGCTATCGCCGGCGCAGGGTCGGCTGGCCCGAGCTGTACGACGAGATGTGCGCGGTCGCGGCACGAGGTGCCTTCCGCGGCCTGGGATACGCCGAGCTGGCCGACCTGGGGATCACCTTCTGTCTCAACGACCTGCCCGCGCTGGCAGCTTTGACCGAGCGCGTCCTGGCCGAAGAGTCCGGTAGCCCTGAGCCGGGAAGGGCAGAATTTGCGGCCGGAATGAGGCTTTCAGCCGCGCCCGCCAGCCGCTGAGCGGTCGGAGAAGCTAAGGTCAGGCCGGTTCGTCGCGCAGGCGCCGGCGAGCAATCTCCCACTCGATCTGTCGCTCCGCCTCGACGTAGGCGTCAATCTCGCCGCGAACCCGGTTCGCCTCTGGCGTGTACAGGTGCACCTGCTGCTGAAGGATGTACGACAGTCGGCGCGCGGTCATGCGCACGTGGTCGAGGTTCTTCATCAGCACCAGCGGATCCATCGCTGCGAGGTCATCCGGGTGGTACATCTGCTTGATCGCCATCGGGGGCGAGTATACCGACGGGTCAGCGGCGGCTCGCGCGTTACCATCTATGGCGCGTCCCCGTAGCTCAGTGGACCAGAGCGGCTGCCTTCTAAGCAGCGGGTCGCAGGTTCGAATCCTGCCGGGGACGCCATCCTCCGTGCGAGGGAGAGCGGCCTTTACCTCGCTCCGGGCGACGGGCCCGATGATGGACGAGCTCGGCCGGCCAACGCCCCCGCCATCAAGGCCGGTACGGATTGCCGACAGCCGATGAGAATGCGTCCGTTGCTGGTCCTCCCCCTGGCATTCTTCGCGTTCGGCCTGATGTGGGGCACCTGGTGGGCGCTGGTACCAGAGCTGGTCGCCGAGTACCGGCTGACTCCCGGGCCCCTCGGCGCGATCCTGACGGCCGGGTTCGTGGCTGCGCTTCCAGCCATGGTTTTGGCCGGGCGGCTGGTCGACCGGCTCGGGGCAGGGCGCGGCATCGCAGTCCCCGCCGCGATCATGGCGGCCGCCCTGGTGCTGGCAGCGAGCCTGCCGCCCCTACCTTTTTTGGTAGTGGCAATAGGAGCGCTGGCCGTAGGCAGTGGCACCTTCGACGTGGCCATCAACGGCACCGCCATCGGTGATGAACGATGGAGCGGGGCGGGCAGACTGACCTTGCTGCACGCCACCTTCAGCGCGGGAGGGGCCAGCGGCGCGTTGGCTGGCGGGCTGGTCGCCGCCTCGGCCATTCCCTTCCAGCTGGGCCACCTGGCAACCGCGTTGGTGCTGTTGCTGGTCGGCCTGCTGGTCGCCCGAACGGCATGGGTGGCGAGGGGCGACGAGCCAGCTGCGCCGCCCTCACTTGCCCTGCGCCTGCTGCCCTTTGCCGCAATCGCCCTGCTGGGCCTGCTGGCCGGCGGCACGCTGGAGGCCTGGTCCGCTCTCTACCTGCGCGAAGACCTCGGCGCAGGGGCCTTCATAGCCGCTCTCGGTCCGGCGGCGTACTACCTGGCGGCGATGACAGGGCGCCTGCTGGGCGCGGCAGTGGCGGCGGTGCTTGGGGCTGCCACCACCCTGCTGCTCGCCGGCCTGGGCGCCGCCCTCGGCATGTCGATCGGTCTGCTCTCAGTCGAGCCCGCGGCGGCGATCTCCGGCCTCGCGATCGCCGCGCTTGGAGCTTCATTCATGCTGCCCGTGGCGGTCAGCCTGGCGGCCGGACGGGCGGGTGGTCATCCGGCGCGCGCGGCATCGTACGTGCTCACCCTGGGCTACGTCGGCTTCATGGTCGGCCCGTCGCTGGTCGGCGGTGTAGCGGAGCTGGCCAGCCTCAGGGTGGCGTTGGCCATCGTGCCGTTGGTCGGGTTGATGGTCGTCCTGGTCTCGCGCCTGCCAGCGGTGCGCCGGCCCACCGGACAGGGCGGGTCAATCGGTCGTTGATCGACAACAACACCCCTCGTACCGATGGCGGGCGTCCAAAGTACGGCTTGGACCGGACCGATCCGAAGGGCAGCATTCACGTCGTCACTCGGGCCGACTGCATCGTTCGGCCCCCGAACGAGCAGGGAACCGAGAGAGAGAGCGATGCTGAACACCACTGCACCAAGGGGTATGTCGATGGCGTCAACGGCCGTCAATGAGATCGGGCCGATGCTGACCGCCAGCGAGGTTGCCGAGCTGCTGCACCTTCACGTCAACACAGTCAAGCGACTGGGTGACCGCGGCGAGCTGCCCTTCTATCGGGTATGCAAGCGCGGCGACCGGCGTTTCCGATTGGAAGACGTGATGGACTTCCTCGCGCGCAACCGCTGACAGACTTCGGCGGGCTTCCCGCCCGGGCGCGCGGCCCGACCGCGCACAGCGCCCCGTCCAGCTGACCGCCGGCCTCATGGCCGGCGGTTTGTTGTTGCCGGACGCACAATGCGCTCATGACCGACATGTCCCTGACTGACGAGAACCGCCTCGTCCAGGAATCGGTGCGCGACTTCACTGCGGCCGAGATCCTGCCCAACATCCGCGCGTGGGACGCTCGTCACGAGGTCCACCGCGAGATCTTCGACAGGATGGGCCAGCTTGGTTTCCTGGGAGCTCCCATCCCCGAGCGGTACGGCGGTCCCGGGATGGACTACGTCAGCCTGGGCATCCTGTGCGAGGAGCTCGAGCGAGCCGACACGGCGTTCAGGGTGGTGATGAGCGTCCACGTCGGGTTGAACTCGCTGACGCTGCTGCAATGGGGCAGCGAGGACCAGAAGCGGCGCTACCTGGTGCCCCAGGCACGCGGCGAGAAGCTGGCCACATTCGGCCTGACCGAGCCGGGCGTTGGCACCGACGCGGCCAACCTGGCCACGACCGCGCGCCTGGACGGCGACTCCTACGTGCTCAACGGGTCCAAGATCTGGATCAGCCTGGCCGACATCGCCGACCACTTTCTGGTCTTCGCCACGGTGGACAGGGCCAGGCGTCACAAGGGCGTGACCGCCTTCATCGTGGAGCGCGGCATGCCCGGCCTCTCCACGCGAACGATCGAGGGCAAGCTCGGCATCCACGCTGGCAATACCGGCGAGATCTACCTCGACGACGTACGCGTGCCCGTGGAGAACCGGGTCGGCGAGGAGGGCGAGGGGTTCACCATCGCGATGAGTGCGATCGACCAGGGGCGCTACACCGTCGCCTCGGGCGCGGTCGGGCTGGCCCAGGCCTGCCTCGACGCGTCGGTCCGGTATGCGCGCGAACGGAGAACGTTCGGCAAGGAGATCGGCGAGCACCAGCTGGTCAAGCAGATGGTCGCTCGGATGGGCGCCGGCATCGAGGCCGGTCGGCTGCTGT
Source organism: Candidatus Limnocylindrales bacterium (assembly GCA_035540555.1). GTDB lineage: Bacteria > Chloroflexota > Limnocylindria > Limnocylindrales > CSP1-4 > JALYGJ01. The sequence continues at coordinate 48,367 of DATLGJ010000037.1, forward strand.
GCCGGCAGGTTGCCTGGCTGAAGAACCGCGGCCGGCGCAACACGCGCGAGACGAGCCTGGCCAAGTGGTTCTGCACCGACCACGCCGTGCAGAGCGCGCTCGACGCGATCCAGATCCACGGCGCCTACGGTTACTCCAACGAGTACCCGGTTGAGCGCTACCTGCGCAATGCCAAGGCGGCAGTCATCTACGAAGGCACCAGCCAGCTGCACACGCTGATCCAGGCAGACTACCTGCTCGGCTATCGGCAGGACGCTCCGTTGCGCTGCGCTCAGCCGCCGGCACAGGGCTTCGAGCCAGACTAATCGCCGAGCCGGACGTCGGAGGCGCGCGGGGCGCGGGTCACAGGCAAGCCGCCGCGCTCGGCAGCACGGGCGAACCAGCGCGCATCCCGCAGCGCGCACGCGCGCGGGTCGTTGTTGAAGTACACGAAAAGGTCCTCGCTTGGGCGCCAATGCTCGGCCAGTCGGGTGACCCATGTCCCGAGGGCCCGTCGGCCGTAGCACGGCGATGGGTGCGCCCGTCCTGCGTGGAAACGCAGGTATGTCCAGTCGGTGGTGCGCCAGATGGGCGAGACCGCCCCCAGCCGATCGGCAAGGCACAGGGCGGCGCCATGTTGCTCGAGCAGCGTCCTGACCTCATCGATGTACCAGGACGGATGGCGGAACTCCACGGCAACCCGCCATCCGGCCGGGAACAGCTGCAGCGTCTCGGCCAGGCGATTGATATCGGCCTTCATGGATGGCGGCAGCTGGATGAGTGCCGGACCCAGCTTTCGACCCAGCCTGCCAGCTCGCTCGACGAAACGCTCGACCGCCTCGGCGGGCTCGCCCAGGCGCTTGATGTGGGTCAGGTAGCGGCTGACCTTGACGGCCATGACGAAGTCTGCCGGCGTGCGCTCCGCCCACGCGGCGAACGTGTCTCCTTCCGGTAGCCGATAGAAGGCTGCGTTGGACTCGACCGTCGCGAAGCGTTCAGCGTAGTACTCGAGCCATTGACCCTGGGGCACGCCGCGTGGGTAGAACGTCTCCCGCCAGTGGCGGTACTGCCATCCGGACGTGCCGAGGAGGATGGGCATCGGGGCCTGACTATCCGCCCCAAGTCTCGTAGTGCAACATCTCGTCGAGCGGGCGCCGGCCACCGGCACGAAGCGGGCGGTCGAGATCGCTCGGGTCGGCCGGATAGCCGAAGCTGAGGATGTACTTGCAGTGCTGATCGGCGGGGTAGCCCAGGATCTCGCGGCAGCGCTCCTGCTGGTAAACGGTCGCCGGCACCGAGCCGATGCCGCGCGCCCAGGCGACCAGCGTCATGTTCTGGGCAGCCCGACCGAGGTCCCACATGACGGAGTAGGGCCCGCTCTCAGCCGGGTCCGGCGTGAGGAGCGCGACAGCCATCGGCGCGCCGGCCAGATGGCCCGCGTAGTCGCCGACGGTCGAGAGCTGCTCGAGCCGACCACGGTCGCGGATGACGATGTACTGCCAGCGCTGGAGATTCTTCGACGACCCCGTCCTGCGGGCCGCGTTCAGGATGGCAGCCAGGTCGTCGTCGCCGACCGGGCGGTCGGCGAACCGACGCACGACGCGCTGGCTGTTGATCGCCTGCTCCACGTCCATCGGTCCAGTCTATCCATGGCGCCGCTAGACTCCGCGCCATGGAGGAGCCGATCAGGGAGCGCTTTCCCGAGCTGATCGAGGTGGTCGTCGAGATCCCGGCCGGCAGCCGCAACAAATACGAATACGACGAGCACGCCGGCGTGATGCGTCTCGACCGGGTGCTGTCCTCGGCCGTCTTCTACAACTTCGACTACGGCTACGTGCCAGGCACCCGCGCCGACGACAAGGACCACACCGACGCGATGCTGCTGATTGCCGAGCCGACCTTCCCCGGCTGCCACATCTGGGCCCGACCGGTGGGCGGGCTGCGCATGCGCGACGACAAGGGCGACGACTTCAAGCTGCTCTGCGTGGCGGTCGGTGATTCGCTCTGGGACCACGTCGAAGGCCTGGGCGACGTCTCGCCCCACCGGCTGCGCGAGATCGAGCACTTTTTCGCGACCTACAAGCTGCTCGAGGACAAGCGAGTAGAGGTCTACGGCTGGTCCGATCGGCAGTACGCGTACGACCTGCTGATAGCTGACCGTGCGCGCTGGCAGGCTGAGCGGGACCTCCCGGCACAGCCGTCAGGGCACGCCCGACAGCCGGCCTAGCTCCGATGGCGGCGCGCAAGGTCGAGCTGGAGCTGACCGGCCGCATCGTGACCGTCAGCAATCCGGACAAGGTCTACTTTCCCGCCGCCGGCCACACCAAGCGGGACCTCGTCGAGTACTACGTCGCCGTGGCCGACGGCGCCCTGCGTGGCGCGGGCAACCGGCCGATGGCGCTCAAGCGATTCGTCAACGGCGTCGAAGGCGAGTTCTTCTTCCAGAAGCGAGCACCGGAAGCGCGGCCCGACTGGATCGAGACCGTCGAGCTGGCGTTTCCGTCAGGCCGCACGGCCCACGAAGTCGTCCTACGTGACGTCGCCCAGCTGGCCTGGGTCATCAACCTGGGCTGTATCGACCTCAATCCACACCCGGTGCGAGCAGACGACCTGGACCATCCCGACGAGCTGCGGGTCGACCTTGACCCGGTGCCCGGCGTGGCCTGGGACGACGTGCGGCGGGTCGCGCTCGTTACACGCGAGGTGCTCGATGACCACGGCCTCGTCGGTTGGCCCAAGACGTCCGGCTCGCGCGGCATACACGTCAACGTGCGCATCGAGCCACGGTGGAGCTTCGACGAGGTCCGGCGGGCAGCTCTGGCCCTCGCCCGCGAGGTCGAGCGACGAGCTCCGGAGCTGGCCACCAGCAAGTGGTGGAAGGAGGAGCGCCACGGCGTCTTTCTCGACTACAACCAGAACGCCAAGGACCGCACAGTCGCGTCGGCCTACTCGGTCCGCCCCACGCCCGACGCGCGCGTCTCCATGCCGCTCGCCTGGGACGAGGTGGCCGAAGTCGAGCCGGCAGACTTCACGCTGGCCACCGTTCCGCCGCTGTTCGCTCGCCGCGGCGACCCGCATGTGGGCATCGACGAGCAGGCGGGTTCCCTGAACGGCTTGCTGGAGCTGTCCGGCCGGCACGAGCGGGAGGGTCTCGGAGACGCACCCTGGCCACCGCACTATGCCAAGCAGGCCGGTGAGCCGCCGCGCGTTCAGCCCTCGAAGCGGCGAGCGCCCGGCACCGGCCGCCGGGTGCCCAGCAAACCGCTGATTGAGATTGCCCGCGCTGCCCGCCGTGACGAGGCGCTGGCTGGACTGGAGCGCTGGAGGCAGCGTCACCCGGCCGCTGCCCGGCACCTCCAGCCGGCCGACGTGCTGGTTGACGCGATGCGCGGCCGCAACACGACCTGGACGCGCATTCGCCTCAATCTGGAGCATGTGCCCGAGGCTGAACGTCCGCTACAGGAGCCGCTCGAAGTCGACTACGACCCCTGGGCCGAATGGACGGGGCTGGACCGCTCAGGCCAGCGCGATCGCCCATCCCGGAGAAAGGCTGATCCGGGTCAGTAGCCGCGTCTGAAGTGAGCGCCGCCGAGGACGAGGCCGATCACGCCCAGCGCGTATCCGGCGGTGAGCACTACCGCGATGACCAGCGCTATTGGATCGGGCGCGGCGGCGACGCCGAGCAGCAGCAGCACGCCCAGTAGCAGGCCGAGGACGCCGCTCAGGATGCCGACGACGCGGGCCCACTGCCAGCGCGCCAGCGAGCCCACCCCACCCACGACCTGCAGCACCGCGATGACCACGATCGCTCCCAGCACCAGCCGGGTGAAGTCGATCATGGCCGGTGTCATGGTCAGCTGCGGGTCGAGCTCCACGATCTCCTCCAGCCCGAGGAAGATCAAACCGAAGAACAGCGCCATCAGGCTACCCAGCGAGATCAGCGCGATGGCACCGGCAACCGCCCAGCCCGGGCGCTCTGGTCGCTGTTGGGTCTGCCAGCCCTGCTGTCCGGGTGGCTGCCACGACTGGCCATGCCCGCCTTGAGCGCCCTGGCCAGCCTGCTCTTCCTGCCAATGGGCCGGTCGCCATGCCTCTCGGTCTGGTTGCTGCCACTGCGGCGGCTGCCAGCCCGCGGGCGGCGCCGGCGGCCGGTCGCTTGGCAATGTCCCACCAGCGGGGTCGCGGGTCGTGTCTTCATCAGGTCGGCGGTAATCGGTCATCGTCTGTCGATTGTGTCATCGGCCGGCAACAGCAGACCAACCGCCACTTGTGGTAACGGCCTGCCCAAGGTCCACCCGGAGCGCTGTCAGCGACGCGCGAAGTACGTGTTTGCCTGAAGGAGCGCGAAAGCTGAGGCGGCGTAGAGGACCGCCAGCACGATGAACACGACGCCGGTTCCCGCGTCACCACCGAGCGACGCAACCCCGACCAGTCCCATCAGCACGGCAAAGACGACGGCGACCACGATGCCCGTCCAGCGTCCCCAGCCGCGGCCACTCAGGGCTCCGGCGCCGGCAACGATCTGCAGGATCCCCAGCACAACGATGATCAGACCGAACGCGGTAATGGCGCCACCGAAGGCACCGATACCCGGCACCTGCGCCTCGAGAGCGCCGGCACCACCGCCGATAACCCCGACGCAGGCGCCCAGCAGGCCCACCAGTACACCCATCACGACCAGGTAGATCGCGCCGAGAGTCACCCCTACCGGGCGCTCGACCGGGGCTCCCGCGTAGCCGCCCCAGCCGGCCGGCTGCTGCGGCGGCGGTGACCATTGCGGCTGCTCAGGCGGTGGGGCCCACTGGGGCTGCTCAGGCGGTGGGGCCCACTGGGGCTGGTCGGACGGTGGCTGCTGCTGCGGTGGCTGGCTGGTCAACTGACACTCCTTCGACGGGTGGCGGCGGGTCGCGTAGCGGCCGGCGACGAGTGTAGGGAACGGCCGCCGATCGCATCGGCTGAGCGCGCAGCGCTCAAGTGGGGCTGAAGATGCGCTTCAGCTCGAAGGGAGCCGTCGTCTCGAGCTGGTCGTAGCGGCAGTCGGCCGGCTGCCTGTCAGGTCGCCAGCGGCGGAAGGTCGTCGCATGGCGAAAGCGGTCACCCTGCAGGTGGTCGTAGCCGACCTCCACCACCCGCTCGATGCGCAGCGGCTCCCACGACAGGTTCTTGCCACGGTTCCAGCGGCTCGTCGCCCCGGGCATGCGCGAGCCTGAGGCGTCTGCGCTGCCCATGGCGGCCCAGTCCGCCCAGTCGGCCCAGGGATGGCCGTCGACCGCGCCCGCGCGCAGGGGCTCGAGCTCCGCGGCCAGCTCGGCGCGCCGCGGCCAGGTGAACGACGAGGTGATCCCGACGTGGTGGAGTGTTCCCCCGTCGTCGTACAGCCCGAGCAACAACGAGCCCACGTGGCTGCCCGCCCCGTTCTTGTGCCAGCGGAATCCAGCCACGACGCAGTCCGCCGTGCGGGCATGCTTCACCTTGACCATCTGTCGTTTGCCCGGCTGATAGAGGGCAGTGAGCTGCTTTGCGATGACCCCGTCCAGGCCGGCACCCTCGAACCGCTCGAACCAGTCGCGGGCTACGGCGACATCGCGGGTGGCCGGGGTCAGATGGATCGGCGGCTGGACGTCGCCCAGTGCTGCTTCGAGCGTCGCCCGACGCTCCCCCTGTGGCGTGCGCCGCAGATCCTCATCGCCCAGCGCCAGCAGGTCCCAGCCGACGAAGGAGGCCGGTGTCTGCTCGGCCAGCATGCGCACCCTCGACTCGGCGGGGTGGATGCGTAGCAGCAACGCGTCGAAGTCCAGCCCGTCGGCGCCCGGGATCACAATCTCCCCGTCGACCACGCACCGCTCAGGCAGGTTCGAACGGAGCGCGGGCGGCAGCTCGGGGAAGTAGCGGTCCAGCGGCTTTAGGTCTCGGCTCTGTATGTACACGTCCGATCCGTCGCGGAATACCACTGCACGGAAGCCGTCCCACTTGGGTTCGTACATCCAGCCCTCGCCGTCAGGCATGGTCGGCGCGGGCTTGGCCAGCATCGGCTCGAGGGGCGGTCCAAAGGGCAGGCGCACGTCGCTGACTATACGGGTGGTAGCCTCGAAGATTGATGAGCGACGAGCGGTTCCGCGGCGACCCCTACCGCGTGCTCGGCGTGCCGGCCGACGCCAGCTCCTCCGCGATCAAGCGGCGTTGGCGCGAGCTGGCGCGCGAGCATCACCCGGACCGCGCTGCCGGGGATCGAGACGCCGCCTCACGTCTGACCGGCCGGATGGCGCGCATCAACGCGGCCTACGATCTGCTGCGCGACCCGCACCGACGGGCCAGGTTCGACAGCTCAGCCGATGGGCGCCGGGCGCGGGCCCGACCAGGGGCAGCTGATCGTCAACGAGCCGACTTCGGCGAGGAGGCGGGGTCCGCGGGACCGGGCGGGCCGCCGCCGCCGCGGCGGACGCCGCCCATCACCGCCCGCTTCGACGCCAGCGAGCTGTTCCGGCCGCGTAACGCGACCGTCCACGGTAGTACTTACCGGCCAACGGGCTGCTCCAGCCGTCGGCGCGCCAGGCACGAGCCGGACGACCTGCGCGCGAGCACGCCGAGCGGACCGGTGGAGCGTCAGCCGGGTGGCCGCCGGCAGCCGCCGCCGACCCTCGATGAGGCACGCGAGACGGAGCTCGAGTTCGGCAAGTTCCGTGGCTACACGCTCGGCCAGGTCGCCCTGCTCGAGCCCACCTACATCGATTGGCTGGCCCAGACCATCACCCGGGACCACGAGCTGGTGCGCATGGCCCGGACGGTGCAGGCCGATCTGGACCGGCAGGGGGTGATCCGGCGAGCACGGCCGGCGACACCCGGCTGGGGCAGCCGTTCGACAGGCTAAACCGCCAGCGCATCGAAGAGGACTGTGCCGGGGCCGGCCAGTCCAGTTACTCGACTCGTTGCCCGGCAGCGGCGATCCCAAGACCGCGGTGTGCAGCACCGCCTCGACCATGCAGGATCGCGTTCGTTGCCGAGCCCGGTGGTCGACGCCCCGGCGCGCCTGTCGAGCTCGATCGACGTCGGCAATGTAGGTACCCTCAACAGCGCCAGCCATGACGCCGAAGTCACCGACCGCCGAACGAAGGTGATGTGCGTTCTCGCAACGTTGCCGGCAGGCCACACGAGACGGAGGCGAGGGAGGCGCGTGCTAGAGTCGGGCGGTGGGTGATGACTGGCGTGAGGCCGAACGCGCCTGGCGCGAAGGCCCGCTGAGCAAGGCGATCAGCAGGAGCGGCGAGCGGCGCCAGCGTTTCAGCACGATCAGCGGCGTCGAGGTCGAGCGGCTGTACGGTCCGTCCTCATGGCAGGGTGAGCGCTCGGGCGGGGGAGGGCCAACCGAGGTCGATCACCTGGGTGACCGACTGCGCCGGGGTGACGGACCGTGGTCCGAGTTCGATCCGCTGCGCGACGTCGGCCATCCGGGCCTGGCGCCCTATACCCGCGGCATCCATCCGACCGGCTACCGGACGCGGCTGTGGACGATGCGCATGTTCGCCGGCTTCGGCTCGGCCGAGGACACCAACCAGCGCTTTCACCAGCTGCTCCGCGCCGGCCAGACCGGGCTCTCGATCGCCTACGACATGCCGACCCTCTACGGGTATGACACCGATGACCCGGAGGCCGAGGGCGAGTTCGGGACCTGCGGCGTGGCCGTCTGCTCGCTGGCCGACATGGAGGTCCTGCTCGAGGGGCTGCCGCTCGATCGCGTCTCGACGTCGATGACGATCAACTCGCCGGCGGCGCCGATCTGGGCGATGTACATCGCCGCGGCCGAGAAGCGTGGCTTCCCGCGTGCCCAGCTCGAGGGCACGATCCAGAACGACATCCTCAAGGAATACATCGCCCAGAAGGAGTTCCTGTTCCCGCCCGATCCCTCGATGAGGCTGGTCATCGACACGATCGAGTTCGGCACTCGCGAGATGCCCAAGTGGAACACCGTCTCGATCAGCGGGTACCACATCCGCGAGGCAGGCTCCACCGCCGTGCAGGAGCTGGCCTTCACCATCGCCGACGGCATGGCCTACGTTGAGGAATCGCTCAGGCGGGGCCTGCATGTCGACGAGTTCGCACCGCGACTTTCCTTCTTCTTCAACAGCCACAATGACTTCTTTGAGGAGATCGCCAAGTTCCGCGCGGCGCGGCGGATCTGGTGGAAGCTGATGACGCAGCGCTATCGCGCCGAGAACGAGCGTTCGACCTGGATGCGGTTCCATACCCAGACGGCGGGGGTGTCGCTGACCGCCCAACAGCCACTCAACAACCTGACCCGGGTGGCCATCCAGGCCCTGGCGGCGGTGCTCGGCGGGACGCAGTCGCTGCACACCGATGCGTACGACGAGGCATGGGCCGTTCCATCGGCCGAGGCCGCCCTGCTCGCCCTCCGCCAGCAGCAGATCATTGCCGGCGAGACCGGCGTCGCAAATACCGTCGACCCGCTCGGCGGCTCGTGGTTCGTAGAGGCCCTGACCAACGAGGTTGAGCGCCAGACCTGGGCCTACCTCGACGAGATCGACCGGCTTGGAGGGATGGTCAAGGCGATCGAGGCGGGCTATCCGCAACGCGAGATCGGCGAGGCGGCGTACCGCTTCCAGCGCGAGCTGGATGCGGGCGAGCGCGAGATCGTCGGGGTCAACGTTCATGCCGACCGGGACGAGCAGCTGGCCATCCCGCTGCTGGAGGTGAGCGAGGAATCGAAGCAGCGGCACCAGGCCCGCCTGGAGCGTGTCCGGCGCGAGCGTGACCCGGAGGCCGTGCAGGCGGCTCTCGCGAGGCTGCGCGACGTGTCCTCGCGGCCCGGCTCGTCAGCCGCCAACGTCATGCCGGCGCTGATTGATTGCGCCAAGGCCTACGCCACGCTTGGCGAGATGTGCGGCGTGTTCAGAGCCGTGTTCGGCGAGTACCGCGAGCCGGTAGCCGTCTGACATGGAGCTGCAGCGGCGGCTCAGCTCTCTCGCCGCCGAGCTGGCCGAGGTCAGCGAGCTGACGTCGGATGGCCAGGTCGAGTATCGGCGCGGCGACGCCGTATTCGCGGCAGTGCCAACCCCGTCGGCCGTCGAGCTGCGCGTCGGGGCCGAGATAGCGGATGCGGCCCGCCGAACGCCGGACACCATCCCGTCTTCGCGCGGCGAGGAATGGGTCCACTTTGCCCCGGCCGAGTGGGACAAGCATGCCGCGGACCGGCTCGAGGCCTGGTTTCAAGTCGCCTGGCGGACCGCCCGAAACCGCTGAGCTCGCCTGCGCTCCCGGCAGACGCCCCCAGGCATATGCCGAAGAGCCCCGGTCAGGAGACCGGGGCTCTGTCTCTGCGAACGGTCCCTACTGCTGCTGCGCAGCCTGATCGACGGCGGCGAACTCGCTCAGACCGAACTGCTGCTCCAGCTGCTCCATCGGCCGGAAGCCGATAACACCCTGCGGCTGCTGGCCCGGCCGGAAGAAAGCGATCGTGGGAATGCTCATGATGTTGAATGCCGTCGACGTCTGGGGGTTGGCGTCCACGTCCACCTTGACCACGTCGACGGAGCCGGCGTACTTCTCGGCCAGCTTCTCCATCTCGGGCGCGACCATCTTGCACGGCCCGCACCAGGCGGCCCAGAAGTCGACCACGACCGGCCGCTCCGACTTGAGCACCATCTCCTCGAAGGTGGCGTCGGTGGCTTCCTTGATGAGCTCTGACATAGGTTGCTGTGTCCTTTCTTCGCCCACAGGCGAGGCTGGCTGATCGTCTAGCCGGCGATCGAGGCGATGAGTCGGTATGCGTCCAGCACGCGCTGGTCGGTGAGCCGGTAAAAGACCGTGTTGCCCTCGCGCCGCGTCGCCACCAGTCCGGCTGCGCGCAGCACCGCGAGGTGCTGGCTCATGTTGGGGATCTGGCAGCCGGCGTCACGCGAGAGGTCGCTCACCGACCTCTCACCGCCCGCCAGCCTCTCGAGGACGCACAGGCGCTTGGGGTCGGACAGCGCACGGGCAATGGCCGCGCTGCGCTGTCGGTCCGAGTCGGATGAGGTCAAGGTCGCGCCGCTCACGCCGGTATCGTCTCACTGCTTGCGCAAACGCGCAAGTAGCCTTTCATTGGGCGCCTCGCTCGACGGAGGCTAGTCGAGGCCGTGGCGCGCCAGCTGATCGTCGTCGATGCCGGCGTGGTGGGCGAGCTCGTGGATGACCGTCAGGCGTACCTGCTCGGCTAACTCGAAGGGGTCCGCGAAGTCCATCTCGAGCGCGAGGCGGAACAGGGTGATCTTGTTTGGCACCGCTGCCCAGTCCGCACCGTAGACGACTCCCGGCACGCCCTCGTAGAGCCCGTACAGGGTCTCGTCGGGCCCCATGTCGTTGGCCCGCAGCTGCTCGGCCGTGGGCTCGTCCTCGATGACGATGGCGACGTTGTCGAGCAGCCTCCGAACCCGCCCGGGCAGCCGGTCGAGCGCGTGCGCGACGAGGTCTTCGAAGCGGCGGTGAGCTGGCTCGACCGGCAACGCCACGCGCCTGTGCGGATGACGGCGCGCCTGGCTGCCGCGGCGACGGAGGGGCATCTTCCTATGCTATCGGCGTGGAGCTGCAACCCTGGCCGGGACGGCCCGAGTCGATGACCGTCGCGCTCGAGACGGGCGACCAGGTGCACTACCTCGACTGGCGCCCCGCCGCAGCCGGGGATGCCGCCGCACTTCCACCGCTGGTCCTGCTGCACGGGCTGGCGCAGACGGCGTGGGCCTGGACGCCGGTGGCACGTCGGCTGGCGACGGTCGTTGCGACGGTGTCCATCGATCTGCGCGGACACGGACTGTCCGACGCCCCGCGCAGCGGCTACGGCCTCGAGTCGCTGGCCTACGACGCCCTGACCATCATGACCGCCTGCGGCTGGGGTCCCGACGCGAATGGCCGGCCCGCAGTCGTAGCCGGTCATGGCCTCGGCGCGATGGTGGTCGCAACAATGGCCCGCCTGCGCCCGGCCTCCGTCGCTGCCCTCGCCATTGTCGACGCAGGCTGGGAAGCGATGGATGAGGCAACGGGGATGACCGCCGCCGACTATCAGCGCACGGTGGGTGACCCGCCCGAGGTGCTCGCCTCGATGGCCGCCTATCTCGCCGACCGGCGCGACTTCGACCCCGACAGCTGGGACGCCGATCAGGAACAAGCGGCTCGCGCGGCAGTGGACGAGAAGCATGCCGGTCACGTCGCTCCTGTAACGCGACCCCACGCCCTTCGCGGGGCGATCGAGGCGATGTGGTCATATGACCCCGCCGTGGCGGTCGGCGCCGCGAACCTGCCGCTGCTCGTGGCGCTCGCCGAGAGCGGCACCGCCGACGACGAGGTGGCGCGCGACCGCCGGCTCGCGCTTGACGATCTGCTCCGGCTCCGCGCCGCTCGCGGACTGCCCGCTACGGACGTGGTCCGCCTGCCCCGGGCAGGGCACAACCTGATGCGCTATCGACCGGCCGAGCTGTCCGCCGCGCTGCTGGACCTGCTCCGTCGGGCAGCTACCAACGGTCGTATGCGGGGTGGTTCGGGCTGACCGCGACGAACACGGCGCGGCAGGTGGCCGTGACTGTGCCGCCCGCCGACAGCTCGGCCTCGACGGTGGCGCGCCGGTCGCTCGATTCAACGACGCGTGCACGCACGCGGACGGGCCCTTCGACGGGGGTTGGCTGCAGCAACCGCACCGTGAACTCGGCGGTGACGGTTGTGGGCGGTCGTTCCGCACCGAGGCGGCCCATGAGGTGATGGGCGGCCGTCCAGTTCGAGTGACAGTCGAAGAGGGTGCCGATGATGCCCCCATTGAGCACGCCCGGAAAGGCCTGATGCTGGGGACGGGGCGTCCACTCGGCGACCACCGCGTCGCCTTCGCTGAAGCTGCGGATGTGCAGCCCCGCGTCGTTGGCCGGTCCGCAGCCAAAGCAGATCGATCGCGCGGCGTATCGCTCCTGTAGCGAAAGTGCCTCGTCCATCGGCGGGTCGAGTCTAGTCGCCGCCACGTTCCCGCGTGGCACAATCGGCCGCGCATGGACGGATCAGTCAACGACCGCGTTCGCGCGCTGGTCGAGGAGATTGAGCACGACGACGCGGTCGACCCGACGGCCCGACCAGCGGCCGAGCGCGACGGCAATCGGCACGACGACGGCTTCGAGGCGGCCGTCCACCAAATCCTCGCCGAGATGGGCGAGGATCCCGACCGAGACGGTCTGCGCGAGACCCCGGGACGGGTGCGTCGGATGTATGCCGAGCTGACGGCCGGCTACCACGTCGATCCGGACCGCCTGCTCGGAGGCGCCATCTTCGAGGTCGATTACAGCGAGATGGTCGTGGTCAAGGACATACCGTTCCACAGCCTCTGCGAGCATCATCTGCTGCCGTTCCTCGGCCGGGCGCACGTCGCCTACATTCCGGAGGGGCGCGTGATCGGGCTGTCCAAGATCCCGCGCATCGTCGAGATGTACGCCCGCCGCCTGCAGGTCCAGGAGCGGATGACCAAGGAGATCGCCGACTTCCTGATGGGGCGGCTGCAGCCACGCGGCGTGGGCGTGGTGCTTGAGGCTTCACACCTGTGCGCGGTGATGCGCGGGGTGCGCAAGCCGGGCACGATCATGACCACCAGTCACGTGCTGGGCCTGTTCCGCAGCGCCGACCGGACGCGCGCCGAGTTTCTGGCGCACCTCCAGCGAGAGGCGCCCAGCCTGTGATCGACGAACCGCGCACGCTCGAACAGGTGCTCGCCCGGATGGACGCCGCGTGGGAGCAGTTCCGCGCGCTGGCCGTCCGCTTCCCTCCGGAGCGAATGGACGAGCACATCGGCGGATGGACGCGCAAGCAGATGCTGGCCCATGTCGGCGGCTGGCACGACTCGGCCGCCGACCGCCTGCTGGCCTTTGCAGCGACCGGCGAGCGGCAGACCATCGACGAGGACGACGAGGTGATCAACGCGCGCATCGCGCGCGCCGCCGCCGGAAGGACGGCGGGTGAGGTGCTGCACGCGGTCGAGACGTCGTTTCGCCGGCTGCGCCGCCAGGTCGAGATGCTCAACGACGAACAGCTGATGGCCCACGATTCCTGGCCGATGAAGCTGATCGTCGGCGTCACCCACGAGCACTATGAGGAGCACCGGCCCGATCTGGAGATAGGCGCCGACCTATCATCAGCGCGTGACTGATCGTCGGATCAAGGTTCTGATCGCCAAGCCCGGCCTGGACGGCCATGATCGCGGGGCCAAGGTCCTCGCCCGCGGGCTGCGCGACGAGGGCTTCGAGGTGATCTACACGGGTCTGCGCCAGACGCCGGAGATGGTCGTCTCGGCAGCGCTGCAGGAGGACGTCGACGTCGTCGGCCTGTCCATCCTCTCCGGCGCGCATATGACCCTCCTGCCGCGCATATGTGAGGGCATGCGTGAAGCCGGCCTGGACGACGTGCTGGTCACCGCGGGCGGGATCATCCCCGACGACGACATCCCGGCCCTGCACGAGGCCGGCATCAATCGCATCTTCGGCCCTGGCACGACCATTCGGCAGGTCGCCGACTACATCCGCGCCAACGTTCGAACGCGAGACCGGTGAACGCCGGGCCGACCGGCGCGTCGCAGGACCCGCGGCAGCGAGCGGGGAGTCTGGCGCAGGCCGCGCAGGACGGTGATCGGCGCGCCCTGGCCCGGCTGCTGAGCGACGTCGAGGATCGCACGCCGGTCGGCGAGGCCGCCGTGCGGATCCTCTACGCTCAGGCGGGGGCGGCGCATCTGGTTGGGATCACCGGGGCGCCGGGCGCCGGCAAGAGCACGCTCGTGGCGGCCCTCGTGACGGAGGCTCGCACGAGCGGGCGGTCCGTCGCCGTGCTGGCCATCGATCCATCCAGCCCGATCACCGGTGGCGCGATCCTGGGTGACCGCGTCCGCATGCAGGCGCACGCTGCCGACCGCGACGTCTTCATTCGCTCGATGGCCTCGCGCGGACATGGCGGGGGCCTCGCCGCGGCCACGATCGGCGCTGCCTCGGTGCTCGCTGCGTGCGGTTTCGAGCTGATCCTCATCGAGACCGTCGGGACCGGCCAGAGCGAGGTCGAGGTCGCCTCCATAGCTGATACCACGGTCGTGGTCCAGGCACCCGAGATGGGCGACGAGGTGCAGGCGATCAAGGCGGGCCTGCTTGAGGTGGCCGACCTGGTCGTGGTGACCAAGGGCGACCGGCCGGGTGCCGAGCGCGCCGCTGCCCAGCTGCGGGCGATGCTGACCGTGGGCGCCCAGCACGACCGGGCGATGGGCGACCGGCCTCGACCCAAGCGGCCTGATGTGCTCCTGGCCTCGGGCGCGACGGGCGCCGGGGTGCGTGACGTGCTCGCCGCGCTCGACCGGAGGGCCGCCGCGCGGCCGACCGCCCACGCCGGGACGGAGCCCAGCGACGTGGACCTCGCCCGCGCCGAGGCACAGATGCTCGGCATCTTGGCCGAGCGACTGCGGCACCGGCTTCGCCGTGGCGGTCAGGAACAGCGGGCGATCCTCGCACGCGTGGCCGGTCACGAGATCGACCCCTATACGGCCGCCGATGAGCTGCTCGCCCAGCTGGCTGGCGCGGATGGCACGCCAGCCTAGATCAGCCCGATCCGACGCTCCGTCGTGGCCGGCTCACCCGGCTTGAGCACCACCTTGACGCAGTCATCGAGCTTGTTCTTGAAGATGTCGTACCCGTGCACCACGTCCTCGAGCGAGAGCCGGTGGGTGATGATGAAGCTCGGGTCGATCTCCCCGCGCTCGACCTTTTCCATCAGTGGCTGCATGTAGCGCTGGACGTGGCACTGGCCGGCCCGGATGGTCAGCGATCGGTTCATCACCGCGCCGATGGGGAACTTGTCCATGAACCCGCCATAGGCGCCGATGACCGAGATCACGCCTCCATTGCGGCAGGCCAGGATCGCTTCGCGCAACGCCATTCCGCGATCCGTCTGGAGGCGCATCGCCTGCTTGACGCGGTCGTACGGCCACTGCAGGTCATCCGAGTGGGCCTCCATGCCGACGGCGTCAATGCTCTTGTCGACGCCACGCCCGCCGGTCAGCTCCCGCAGCGTCTCGTGAACGGACACCTGCTCGTAGTCAATGGTGTCGGTGGCGCCGGCCTTCTCGCGAGCCATCCGCAGCCGGTAATCGAAGCGGTCGATGGCGATGATCCGCTCGGCGCCCATCAGGCGCGCGCTGGCCATCGTCAGCAGGCCGACCGGCCCGGCGCCCCAGACAGCCACGACATCGCCCGGGCGGACATCGGCCATCTCGGCACCCATCCAACCGGTCGGCAAGATGTCGCCCAGGAAGAGCGCCTGCTCATCGGACACCCCATCAGGCACCTTCAGCGCGCCAACGTCAGCGAACGGAACGCGCACGTACTCGGCCTGGCCGCCTGCGTAGCCGCCGGTCATGTGCGAGTAGCCGAAGATGCCGGCCGTCGCAAAGCCCCACACCTTCTCGGCCACCCAGGCGCTCGGGTTGGTGTTCTCGCAGACTGAGAAGAGGCCCTGGTTGCACGACCAGCACCGCCCGCAGGAGATGGGGAATGCGACGACCACCCGGTCGCCGGCGCGCAGCTTGCGCACGCCATTTCCAATCTCGACCACCTCGCCCATGAACTCGTGGCCGATGATGTCCCCGTTCAGCATGCCCGGCACATATCCGTCGACAAGGTGTAGATCCGAGCCGCAGATGGCCGCTGAGGTGACCCGGACGACGGCATCGCCGCTGTTCAGCACCTGCGGCTCGGGCACCTCGGCCAGGCGGACCTTGTTCCGGCTCACGTAGGTAGTTGCCTTCATCACGCGATCTCGATCGGCTGGGCGGGGCGCTGCATCCGCGAGCGGCCCTCGGCCACCGCGTCGGAGATGGCGACCTCGCCCGTCTCGAGGACCTGCTTGAGCCGGCGCAGGTCGCCGGCGATCTGGTTGCTGGGCGCCTCACCGAGCAGCCGTGCCACGCCGGCCCCGAGGCGCCCGCCGGGGGGCTCGTAATCGAGCCGTACACGAACCTGGGTTCCGCGATCGCCGGCGGCACGCTCGAAGGTCACTTCGCCGCTGTTCCAGACCTGGGCGCCCTCACGTGACGTCCAGGCGATACGCTCGCCCGGGCGCTCGTCGGTGATCTCCGCCTCCCATTCGATGCTTGCACCGCCCGGTGCCTTGGCCCGCCAGCGCGAGCGCCGCTCGTCGATCAGCTCGACGCTTTCGAGGTGCTTCATGAAGGTCGGCAGGTTTTCCAGCTCGCGCCAGAACGCATACACCTCGGCCGGCTCACGCCTGATCGTCACCGAGCGGTGGACCGGCGCACGCTCGACGGCCAGTGCCTCGGGCGTCGTTCCATCGTTGCCGGACTCGACATCGGCACCGGTTCGCTCGATCTGTCGCGCCGCCAGCAGCGCCGCCAAATCGGTCGCGGTGATCCCGATGAGGGCAGCAAGGGCAAGCCGCATCCGACCCCGGTCGGTGTCCGGCGCACGCACGGCCAGGGCCAGCATGGCCCCGTGCAGCACGTCGCCGACCACGCGCATGGCCACCCAGCGAGTCGCCCGGCCGTCGGCGAGCAGGCCCAGGCCCACGGACAGCTCCTGTACGGCGACGAGCCGAGTGACCGCAATCCGCCGCTCCGTGGCCGGCGCCCCGATGACCGACAGGAAATGACGTGGGGTTGCCGCGTACCAGGTGCCGATGCCGGTACTGACTGCTCCCAGCGCCATCGCGATCCGTTGCGCCTTTGCCATGCTGATCTCACCTCTTGGGTCCGATTCGTTCGTCTTGCCAGTGGACGCGCTGGCGGCTTGCGCCAGGCGGCACGCCGCATCGGCGCTCGTTGCGCCCATCTTTCAGCGGCTGGCAGGTAGGCTAGGCAGATGGCAGACCGTCGAGCCCTGGTATGCGGAGCGGGCCTGATGGGCCATGGCATCGCCCAGGTCCTCGCCGCTGCTGGCCACCCCGTCGCGCTCTACGAGCCCGAGCTGGCGCGCGCGCAGGCGGGGCGCGCTCGGATCGGCAGCAACCTGGCCCGACAGATCGCCAAGGGCAAGCTGGAGCAGGCGAGGGCCGACCAAATGCTCGATCGCGTGACCCCGACCGCTGACCTGGAAGCGGCCGCGCGGGACGCCGATATCGTGGTCGAGGCCGTATTCGAGGATGTCGAGGTGAAGGGCGAGCTGATCCGGCGGCTTGATCAGGTGGCGCCGTCCGATACCGTGTTGGCAACCAACACCAGCTCGATCAGCATCACCCGCCTGGCCAGCTTCGCGCGCGCGGAGCGCCGGCCGCGCGTCGTGGGAATGCACTTCTTCAGTCCCGTCCCCGTAATGCCGCTGATCGAGCTGACCAGGGGAGCCGAAACGGACGACGCCACGGAGCAGGTCGTGCGCGAGCTTGCCACCGAGATGGGCAAGGAGGTCATCGTCAGCCGCGACCGGCCGGGCTTCATCGTCAACCGCATCCTGATGCCGTTCCTGGGCGAGGCGATGCGTGCCTACGAGGAGGGACTGGGCACGGCCGAGGATATCGACACCGGTGCAAGGCTCGGCCTCAACCACCCGATGGGCCCGCTGGCCCTGGCGGACTTCATCGGCCTCGATGTTTGCCTTCACATCATGGAAGTGCTCCACGCCGGCTTCGGCCAGCCGCACATGGCCCCGCCGCCGGTCCTGCGCCAACTGGTCGAGGCGGGCCATCTCGGGCAGAAGTCGGGACGCGGCTTCTATGCCTACGCGCGCGAGTGAGCGAGGGCTGGGCGCGGTTGGCCGCTGCGTGTCCCTCCGCGTAACATGACCCGGTGAGCGACGGGAACCGCGATTCCGGCGGTAACGGCTTCGCCGGCTCCAGTGGCCAGGTCTTCCTTGTCTCGGCGGCACGGACGCCGATCGGCAAGTTCAGCGGCTCGCTGGCTGACGTGCCGGCAACCACTCTCGGCAGCATTGCCATCCGTGCTGCGGTCGATCGGGCGGGCGTGCCCGACGATGCCGTGGACGAAGTGATCATGGGCCAGGTCATCCAGGCCGGATCAGGTCAGGCCCCGACGCGCATCGCGGCGCTCAAGGCGGGGCTCTCGGAGGAGACGAGCGCGACGACCATCAACAAGGTCTGCGGCTCCGGCCTCAAGGCGGTCATGCTCGCTGCCAGCCAGATCCGGGCGGGGGACGCCGAGCTCATCGTGGCCGGCGGCATGGAGAACATGAACCAGGGCCCGTATCTCCTGCCCAAGGCCCGCTTCGGCTACCGGCTCGGCAACGCCGAGATCGTCGACGCAACCGTCCACGACGGCCTCTGGTGCGCCACCGAGCTCGTCCACATGGGCACTCACGCGGAGCGTGTGGCCGCGCACGGCGAGATCAGTCGTGAAGACCAGGATCGCTTTGCGTTCGAGAGCCACCAGAAGGCCATCGCCGCGATCGATGAGGGCCGATTCGAGGAGGAGATCGTGCCGGTCCCCGTCCGGCGCGGCAGGGAGGAGTCGCTCTTCACCACGGACGAGGGACCGCGTCGGGATACCACGCTCGACGCCCTGGGCCGTCTCAAGCCCGCCTTCGAGCTGCCCGCCGCGGCCGAGGACGAGCCACCGGCTACCGCCAGCGTGACGGCCGGCAACGCGCCCGGCATCACCGATGGCGCCGCCGCGACGGTCGTCGCCAGCGAGCGCGCCGTCGAGCGCCTGGGGCTGAGGCCGATGGCCCGCATCGTCGGCTACAGCCAGGCCGACCTGGCGCCGCGCTGGCTGTTCGTGGCGCCCATCAAGGGCGTGCAGAAGCTGCTCGCCCGGATCGAGATGCCGATCGAGGCCTTCGACCTGATCGAGATCAACGAGGCGTTCGCTGCGCAGGTCCTGGCCGACGGGCGGGAGCTCGGCTTCGATTGGGGACGCGTGAACGTCAATGGCGGCGCGATCGCGCTCGGTCACCCGATTGGTGCCAGCGGCGCACGTATCGTCGCAACGCTGCTACACGAGCTGCGCCGGAGGGAGGGCAGGTATGGCCTGGCCACGCTCTGCCTGGGCGGCGGAGGATCGGTCGCGATGGCTTTCGAGCGAGCCTGAGAGGTGACCTTGGGAGCGGCGCCGCCCGGGGCCCGGCGATGACGCGGGTAGCGGTCGTCTCCGATTCGGTTGCCGACCTGCTGCCCGAGCAGGTCGAGCAGGCGGGCATAACGGTCGTGCCGCTGACGGTCAGCTTCGGCGACCGCGACTACCTCGCCGGCGTTGACCTTGCGCCGGAGGAGTTCTGGCAGGAGCTGACGAGGGAAGGTGCCCCGTTTCCGCGCACGGCGGCTGCCTCGCCGGGCAGCTTCCAGCAAACCTTCGAGCGGCTCTTCGCGGAAGGCGCGGAGCAGATCATCTACGTCGGCGTGGGCTCCAAGCTGTCGGCGACCGTCCAAAGCGCGAGGGTCGCACGCGAGTCGTTCGCGGGCCGGTCGATCGAGATCGTGGACAGCGAGTCGGCGTCGATGGGCATCGGGTTGCTGGCGCTGCTCGCCGCCGAGCTGGCCGGCCAGGGCGTATCCGCGTCCGAGATAGCAGCCACGGTAGAGCGGCGCCGGCGCGACCTCCGTCTCTACGTCGCGCTGGAGACGCTCGAGTACCTCAAGCGCGGAGGTCGGATCAGTCCTGCCCGAGCAGCAATCGGCGGTCTGCTCAACGTCAAGCCGATCATCACCGTCGAAGATGGCGCGGTCGAGAGCATCGGCCGGCCACGCACACGTTCCAAAGCGCGGGCACGCCTGCTGGAGCTTTTCGGCGACGTGCGCCCGGAACAGGTAGCCGTGCTGCACGGACAGGCGCCAGACGTGGGCGAGTTCGCCGAAGCGCTGGCCGGCCAGGTCAGCTTCCCGCGCGAGCGGATGTCCATCCACCTGGTCGGATCGTCCGTCGGTCCGCATGTCGGCCCGGGCGCCATCGGCGCGGTGATGCTGCCCAGCGGAGGTTGAGGCATCGACACAGCTGTTACGCGGCTTCATCCATTCATGACCAGCGGCACATCAGCGGGCCGTAGACCGCGGTGTACACTGCGGCGGCTTCGCGCCGAGCGCAGAGGAGGCGTTTGATCCCGATGACCACCGAGCGAGCCAGCGCCGCCATCAACCCGTGGCACGTCGCCCAGCAGCAGTTCGACCTGGCGGCAGAGCGGCTCAACCTCGACCCCGGCCTGAGAAGGGTGCTGCGTGAGCCGCGCCGCGAGCTGACCGTCCACTTCCCGGTGAAGATGGACGACGGATCAGTGCAGGTATTTGCCGGCTACCGCGTCCAGCACAACCTGGGCCGTGGCCCGGCCAAGGGCGGCATCCGCTACCACCAGGACGTGACCCTCGACGAGGTCAAGGCGCTGGCCATGTGGATGACCTGGAAGTGCGCCGTAGTCGGCATTCCGTACGGAGGCGGCAAGGGCGGCGTCGTGGTCGACCCGAAGAAGCTGAGCCGAAGAGAGCTCGAGAACCTCACCCGCCGCTTCACCACCGAGATCGAAGTGCTGATCGGGCCCGAGCGCGACATCCCCGCACCTGATGTCAACACCAACGCCCAGACGATGGCCTGGATGATGGACACCTACTCGATGCACATGGGCTACACGGTCCCCGGCGTCGTGACCGGCAAACCGATCGCCCTGGGCGGATCCGAGGGGCGCAACGAGGCGACCGCCCGCGGCACGGTCTTCTGCGTCATCGAGGCGGCGCGCCACCTTGGCATCGACCTCAAGCAGGCAACCGTCGTGGTGCAGGGCTTCGGCAACGCCGGCTCGATCGCTGCCGAGCTGATGGAGGAGGAAGGCTCGAAGATCATCGCCGTTTCGGACTCCTCCGGCGGCATCCACAACCCCGAGGGACTGGACGTCCAGCGAGTCGTCGCCTGGAAGTCGGAGCACGGCGCGGTTGATGGCTTCCCCGGCGCGCGCAGCGTGACCAACGCCGAGCTGCTGGAGATCGAGTGCGACGTGCTCATCCCCGCGGCCCTCGAGAACCAGATCACCAACAGCAATGCGGAGCAGGTCAAGGCCAAGATCGTCGCCGAGGCGGCCAACGGTCCAACCACCCCCGAGGCGGATCAGATCCTGCATCGGCGGGGCATCTTCGTCATCCCGGACATCCTGTGCAATGCCGGCGGCGTGACGGTCAGCTACTTCGAGTGGGTGCAGGACCTCAATCGCGACCACTGGAGCGCCGCCGTGGTCAACAACAAGCTGCACGAGGTGATGACGCGCTCGTTCGCGCAGGTCGTCGACATGGCCCAGCGCGAGGAGGTCGAGAACCGGCTGGCGGCCTACCTGCTGGCGGTCGATCGCGTCGCGCAGGCGACCTCGCTGCGCGGCCTGTACCCGTAGCCGGCCTCACCGGCGATGCTTGACCACGAGGAACAGTTCCTCTTCAAGGAGGAGATCCTCCACCTGGCCAATGCGCTGAGCGAGGCCGGAGCGCTGGACAACGTCGAGGACCTGCTGACGGACGTCATCACCAGCCCGCGCTTCGACTCGGAGGTCTTCACCCTCGAGCGGTCGCTGCAGGTGATGCTCGGCGCACGTGCCGGCTCGACCCTCGTCGGCCTGCTGACGGTCAGCCCCGAGGTCTTCGACCAGGTGGCCGAGGTGCCCATCGCGCCGGAGGTCCACGAGCGGCTGGTGGCGTGGCGCGCACGCTTCGGCCTGGCCATCGACAACGCGCTCAACTTCCTGAACAACCCGGACGGGATCCAGGGTCACAACTTCTCCACCCAGGTGGCGCTGGTCGATGATCGGCGCGTGCTGCAGGGGCGGCTGACGCTGGTTCGCTACAACAACGAGCCGCAGTTCTTCGTCGCCGACGCCAATGTCTTCTACGCGCTGATTGCTGACCTGCTCGAGCGCCTCGGCCCGAACACCGACGACGAGACAGTCGATGCCGAAACCCTCGGACGCATCCGTGACGCGCTGGCCCTGATCGAGCGGCGGCAGCTGGCCCGCGAGCGCAGCTGACGGCGCGCATGCGCCACCTGTATCTGGCCGCCACCGGCCGTAACCGCGGCAAGACCACGGTCGCGCTGGGGCTGCTCGCGGCGCTGGTCGACCGCGGCCTGGCGACGGGTTTCATCAAGCCGGTCGGGCAGCGCTACGCCATCGTCGACGGCCAGCCGGCCGACGAGGACGCGATCCTGATGCGCAGCGCGCTGGGACTTTCCGATCCGCTGTCGGTGATGAGCCCGGTCCATATCCCGCGCGGCTTCACCCGTGCCTACATCAGGGGTGAGATCGAGGTTGATCTGCGCCAGCGCATCCGCGAGGCCCACGAGCGGGTTTCCGAGGGCCGTGAGGCGGTGCTCATCGAGGGGACCGGCCACGCCGGCGTCGGGGCGGTCGTGGAGCTGTCGAACGCGACGGTGGCCCGGGTGCTCGGCGCCCCGGCCCTGATCGTCTCCGAGGCCGGCGTCGGGCGCCCGATCGACGAGATCGTGCTCAACCATGCCCTGTTCGCGCGCCATGGCGTTGAGGTGGTCGGGGCGATCGTCAACAAGGTCGACGCGCATGCCCATCCGACGCTGCCCGAGGTGCTGCGCGACGGGCTTGCCCGCCACGGCATCGAGCTGCTGGGCATGCTGCCCTACCGGCCGATGCTCTCCCGCCCGACGCTCTCGATGCTGGTGGAGCAGCTGAGCGGCGAGCTGCTGACCACCGGTCCGGACCTCGATCGGGTGATCGAGCACGTCGCCATCGGCGCGATGCTGCCGCGCCATGTCGTCGAGCACGTCGGCCCGGGCAGCCTGCTCATCGTTCCCGGCGACCGGACGGACGTGCTCTCCGCCACCCTCGCGGCGTTGCGTACGGCGCGCGAGGGCGGCGAGAAGCGGGCGCTGCTTCGGCTCAGGTCGCGGCGTGGATTCGGCCGCCAGTCAGCAGATCCCTCTCGAACCGACCTGGCCGGCATCGTGCTGACCGGTGGCTATCGTCCTCGGCTGCAGGACCTGGATCAGCTCCAGTCAGCCGGCGTCTTCTGTTACCTCGTCGAGGAGGACACCTACGCCGCCGCGTCCGCTGTGCACGACCTGCTGGTGAAGATCCATCCAGCCGACCAGGAAAAGATTGCGCTGATCAAAGCGCTGGCCGCCGAGCACCTCGACGTGGACAGGATCCTGGATCGGTTCGCCGTTGCCGAACGGCAGGCTCGGCGCCGCGGGCCGGAGCGCCCATCCGCGCCGGTCAATCGCCTGCTGGCAGGCCTGCGCCGGCTGGGTCGCCCAGCACCAGGCAATCGATGAGCCTGGTTGAAGGCAGCCGAACGGCCAGGCTGGCCATCGCCGGGCGGTCGACCTCGGTCAGCTCCTCGAGCGTCTCGACGTCGGCCACGCTGACGTAATCAACCTGGGCCAGCGGCTCGCGCTCCAGCGCGGTGCGCATCAGTCCGCGCAACCGCTTTGCCGATCGCTCGCCGCTGGCATAGGCATCCTGCGCGGCCATCAGCGCTCGTGAGAGCACGCCGGCGGCGCTTCGCTCGGCGGCGCCGAGGTACGCGTTGCGTGATGACAGCGCGAGGCCGTCCGGCTCGCGGATCGTCGGGCAGACGACGATCGTCGGCGTGAGGCCAAGGTCGTGCACGAGGCGCCTGACCACGATCGCCTGCTGCCCGTCCTTCTGGCCCAGGTACGCCCGATCGGGACGAATGAGCGCCAGCAGGATCGTCACGACCGTAGCGACACCGCGCAGGTGACCGGGGCGGGCGGCGCCCTCGAGCACCTCGCCGAGCTGGCCGACGTCCACGCTGGTGCTGGCCCCGGGCGGGTAGATCTCCTCCACCGCGGGCAGGAAGCAGAGGTCGACGCCAGCCGCGTCGAGCAGGGCCAGGTCGGCCGCCTCGCTGCGCGGATAACGCTCGAAGTCCTCGTTGGGCCCGAACTGGGTCGGATTGACGAAGATGCTTGCCACGACGCTGGCGCACTCCTCGCGCGCGCGGCGCACAAGGCTCTCGTGGCCGGCGTGCAGCGCGCCCATCGTCGGCACCAGTCCGACCGGGCCGGTCAGACCCGCGCGGGCGGCGCCGAGCGCGGCTCGGTCGCGTACGACCTCCATCAGCCGCGAGCCTTCACGCAGGCAGTGGCTTCCTAGAGGTCCCGGTCGAGCGGGATCGGCTCGTCGAGCGGCGGCTGGTCGAGGGCTGTCCGGCCGAGCACGTCGTCCAGGACCGTGTCTTCCATGCGCACGGTCTGCGCCGCACCGGGAAAGTTGCCCGACTCGACCTGCTCCGAGTACCGCCGGGCGGCGTCGAGGATGGTTTCGCGCAGGTTGGCGAAGGGCAGCGCGTGACGTGGCTGCCAGTCGCTCATGCCGAGCAGGTCGGTGATCACCTGCACCTGCCCCGAGCAGCCGGGTCCCGCGCCGATGCCGATGGTCGGTATGCGCAGCCGCTCGGTGATGGCACTGGCCAGCTGCTCGGGCAGCAGCTCCAACACGATCGAGAACGCGCCGGCTTCCTGCACCGCCAGGGCGTCGGCGAGGACCGTGCGTGCGCGCTCGCTGGTCTTGCCCTGCACGCGCACCTTGCCACCCAGCGCGTGGCGTGACTGCGGCGTCCAGCCGATGTGGCCCATGACCGGGATCCCCGCCCGGGTCAGTGCCTCGATAACTCGCGCACTGCGCACCCCGCCCTCCACCTTGACCGCCTGCGCCCCGGCCTCGCGCAGGAAGCGACCACCGTTCTCGACCGCCTCATCGGGTCCCGGGTAGGAGAGGAAGGGCATGTCGCCGACGACCAGCGCCCGGGTGCTGCCGCGGACCACGGCCGCGGTGTGGTGAAGCATGTCGGCCATCGAGACGCGGATCTCGCTGTCGTAGCCCAGCAGGACGGTGCCAAGCGAATCGCCGACCAGCAGCATGGGGATTCCCGCCTCGTCGAGCAGGCGGGCCGTCGGATAGTCGTAGGCGGTCAGCATCGGGACACGCTGGCCGTCGGCATGCATGCGGCTGATGTCGGCAATGGTCAGGCGCTGCGGGCTGGAGGATGCGCTCATCTGCTGCCCATCATGCACCGTCGGGCGCCCGCAGGCCGATGAGCCGATCGAGCAGCCGGTCGGCGACCGCCCGTTTGGAGAGCAACGGCCACTCCTCGGGCTCCTGGCCCGGGATGATGATCGTGACCTGGTTGGTCGCGCTGCCGAAGCCCGATCCCTCCGCGGCCACGTCGTTGGCAACGAGCAGGTCGACTCCCTTGCGAGCGGCTTTCTCCGGGGCCCGTTCGAGCGACCCCGTCTCTGCCGCGAAGCCCACTATCAGCGGCCTCGGATCGCGACCGCGCGCACGCGCTGCGGCTTCAGCAAGGATGTCCCTGGTTGGCTCCAGCTCGAGCGTCAGCGTGCCGCCCCGCCCGATCTTCGAGCTGGCCGCCTGCCGCGGACGAAAGTCGGCGACCGCCGCCGCCATCACCAGTACGCTGGCGTCGGGCAGCGCGGCAAGCACCGCATCGCGCATCTCCTCGGCGGTCGGGGCGCTGACCAGGTCGGCGGCCTGGGGCAGCGGCACGGACGTCTGCCCGTGGATCAGCGTCACTCGCGCGCCGCGTTCGAGCGCCGCCTCGGCAACCGCCACGCCCATCCGGCCGCTCGAGCGGTTGCCGATGAAGCGCACCGGGTCGATCGGCTCGGCGGTCCCGCCGGCCGTGACTACAACGTGCCAGCCGGACAGGTCGGCCGCTCGGCCCCGGCTCGCCGGCGGACGGTGCTGCGGATCCGGCTGGCGGACAGGCCGACCGGCCATCGCCCGCTCCAGCGCAGCGAGAATTGCGCCGGGATCGGCCAGCCTGCCGCGCCCAACCTGGCCGGAGGCGAGTGGCCCCCTCGCCGGCTCGACGATCGTGTAGCCGAAGCCGCGCAGCTGCTCGATGTTGCGTTGGGTGGCCGGATGGGCGTACATCTCGCCGTCCATCGCCGGTGCCACCAGGACGGGCGCGGTGGAGGCGAGGCACGTGGCCGTGATCACGTCATCGGCCAGGCCGGCGGCCATCGCGGCCAGCCAGCGCGCGGTCGCCGGAGCGACGAGGATGGCATCGGCGGCATCGGCCGCCACGACGTGGGCAATCCGCCCGTCGGGCAGCAGCTCGAGCGGATCTTCCATCGGCTGGTGGCGGGTCAGCGTCTCCAGCGTCAGCGGCCCGATGAAAGCCAGCGCTGAGCGGCTCATCAGCGGCTGCACCTCTGCCCCGGCGCCCACCAGCGCGCGGGCCAGCTCTGCCGACTTGTAGGCAGCGATCGAGCCGGTCACGCCAAGCACGATCAGCCGACCGGCAAGCGCAGGCGGCCCCGCCCCGATCACGTCCGAGCACCCGCGCGCGACTCGGCGTGCAGGATGGCAAGCCCGCGCAGCGTCAGCAGAGGGTCGATCACGTCAACCCCCGGGATCTCGCCCGCCCAGCTGGCTGCCGACAGGCCACCCGTCAGGATCACCACGGGATCGGGCGCGCCGGCGGGCACGAGCTCGGCGGTGATTGCCGCAAGGAGCTCTCGCACCAGCCCGATGTAGCCGATCACCGCGCCGCTCTGCATCGCCGAGACCGTGTCCCGCCCGATGGCCCTGGCCGGTCGGGCGAGCTCGATGCGGGGCAGCTTCGCTGTTCGGGTCGCGAGCGCTTCCAGCCCCAGCTCCAGGCCGGGCGCGAGGGCCCCGCCCAGGTAGGCGCCGTCGGCGCCGACCACGTCGAAGTTGGTGGCGGTGCCGAAGTCGACCACGATTGACGGTGCACCGTGCAGGCGCAGCGCGGCGAGGGCATTGACCAGCCGATCGGCGCCGACCTCGGCGGGTCGGTCCACGCGCGCGGTGATGGGCACGGTCGCGGCCGAGGCGAAGGTCATCGGCATCTCCAGGCGCTCGGCCAGCTCGGCCAGGGCGGCGCTGAGCGACGGAACGACGCTGGCCACGACTGCTTCGCGGATGCCGGCCACGCCCTCGCCGTCGAGCCCGAGCACGCTGTCCAGCGTCAGCCGGAGCTCGTCGCTGCTGGCTCGCGCTCGAGTCGCGAACCGCCGGGTGGCGGCCACCTCGCCGTCGACGATCCGGCCGACCGTCGTGCTGGTGTTGCCCACGTCGATGGCGATCAGCATGGCAGCGCGATGATACGCGGCGGCGCTTGCGAATCCGCGCTAACGGCCGGGCGGACCTGCGCTACCATCGGCCCGTTCCGAGTGGATCCCAGCTGCGAGGAGGAGCGTGTCGCTCGAACCGCCGGCGAAGTTCTTCGTCAACAGCGGACTTGTCTCGAGCCCCACCGATATCTACAACCTCCTGCGCCCGCTGCTGAAGCAGACGGTCTCCTATCGCTACTACCGCGCCGGCAGTCAGATCTCTACCGGCACAGGCTGGGTCGAGAGGATCGTCGTCGACCGGCCCGAGGTGTCCACGTTCTTCACCCCACTCTCGATCTGCCTCAACATTGACTCGTTCGAGCACCTCGAGTTCGAGACCCGGCCCGACCAGCTGATCGTCTACACGCTGGTCCAGGGTGACGAGCGAATCGTGGTCGAGTTCGCTCCCCTCGGCCGACCCCCGACGGAGGAGGCCGAGCAGCAGCATTTCCAGTTTCCGACGAGCGACTACGTCCAGATGGAGCTGGGCGCGCTTGACTCGAGCGAGCGGTCGGAGCATCAGGGGGAGGGCGGCGAAGGCAGCTAGAGCGGCTGACCCGGCCGCCTCCGGCGAAGGGAGCAATCCGCCACACAAGGAACTGGCGGCAAGAGTGGGAGGTAGAGAGGGCACATGGAAGCAGTCGCTTCCTACTTCAGGCTGCGCGAGCGCGGCGTTACGTTTGGCACCGAGGTGCGTGCCGGCCTGACCACGTTCATGGTCATGGCCTACATCATCTTCGTGAACCCGCAGATCCTGGCCGGCGGCCCGCTCGGCCCGGTCGACCAGGGCGGCACCGGTCTCGGTCCCCCCTTCCTGGCGGTGGCCGTGGCGACGGCGCTGGCGGCGGGCATCCTGACGATCGCCATGGGCCTGGCCACGAACTACCCGTTCGCGCTGGCCGCAGGTCTGGGCCTGAACGCGGTCGTCGCCTTCGAGCTGATCCTTGGCCGAGGACTGGCCTGGCAGGACGCCATGGCGGTCATCGTCTGGGAAGGCATCATCATCACCATCCTGGTGCTGACCGGGCTCCGCGAAGCGGTGATGAACGCCATCCCGCTTAACCTCAAGCGGGCGATCGCGGTCGGTATCGGCCTGTTCATTCTTTTCATCGGGCTCGTCAATGGCGGGTTCGTGACCGTTGGCCCGGGCGTTCCGCCGGTCGTGCCCGGCGACATCGTCAACGTCGCCACGCTGACCTTCGTGATCGGCCTCGGTATCGCCCTGGCGCTGATGGCGCGCCGCGTCCGCGGCGCACTGCTGCTGACGATCGTTCTGACCACCATCATCGCGATCGTCCTGAACATGCTCGTCGGACCGGCAAACTCAGGCTTCCTGCCGAATACCGCGGTCCTACCGGACACGCTGCAGGGCTACATCTTCAACTTCGAGCTGGAGAACTTCCAGACGATCTTCCAGCCGCTGATGCCCGAGCACCTGCTCGGCGTGTGGACCAACTACAACTTCCTGATCATCGCGCTGGTCGTCTTCACTTTGATGATGGCCGACTTCTTCGACACGATGGGCACCGTCGTGGGCGTCGGTGAGCAGGCCGGCTTCATCGACAACCAGGGTCGGCTGCCCGGCATCCGCAACGTCCTCCTCGTCGACTCGCTCGGCGCCGTGACCGGTGGCGCGTTCGGCGTGAGCTCGAACACCACCTACATCGAATCGGCCGCCGGGGTGGCCGAGGGAGGGCGCACCGGGCTCACGTCGGTGGTCGTGGGCCTGCTGTTCATCCTGGCCATCCTATTTGCGCCCATTGCCGGCATCGTCCCGGCACAGGCGACTGCGCCGGTGCTGGTCGTGGTCGGGTTCCTGATGTTCACCATCGCCCGCGAGTTCGACTGGGGTAGTGACGCCCCTCCCACCTCGGGCCCGGCCGAGGGCGAGCAGCATGACCTGCGCGCACCGCAGCCGGACACGCGTACCGAGCCGCGGATCGACGTCATCTTCCCCGTGCTGGCGACGTTGATCGTCATGCCGCTGACCTTCACCATCACCGACGGCATCGCCGCCGGCTTCGTGACCTATGCCTTCCTGAAGCTGGTCACGGGCCGCTGGCGCGAGGTGCATCCACTGATGTGGGCGGTCTCGATCGCGTTCGTCCTCTTCTTCGCCGTCCCGTGGCTGGAGACCTTCCTCTAGGCGCTCGGTAGCCCTGAGCACCCAGCCAGCCCACGCCGGGCCCGGCACCGCCGGGCCCGGCGTGTAGCATCTCCGCGATGTTCCAACGCTCCACCCTGCCCGATGGCCCGCGGGTCATCTCGGCTCGCCTGCCCAGCCGCTCGCTGACGGTCGCGTACTACGTGCCCCATGGCTCCCGCGGCGAGCAGCCGGAAGAGTGGGGCGTCGCCCACTTCATGGAGCACCTCACCTTCAAGGGCACCGCGGGGCTGCCGGACTCTCGGGCGGTGGCGGCGGCGATCGAATCCTTCGGCGGCGCGAGCAACGCCGCCACGGACCGCGAATCGACCGTCTACTGGGTCCGGCTGCCAGCACGCGAGAGCGAGCGCGCTTTCCGGGTCCTGTCCGAGCTGACCGTCCGCCCGCTCCTGCGTGGCTCGGACATCGAGCGGGAGCGCGACATCATCGTCGAGGAGATCCGTTCGTATCGCGAGGACCCGAGCCAGTTCGTCTTCAACCTGTTCGACGAGGCGTTCTTCGGCGACACGCCGCTCGGGCGCGAGATCGCCGGCAGCGAGGAGAGCGTCCGAGGGCTGACCGAAGACCAGGTGCAGTCGTTCTGGCGGCGCGCCTATCGGCCGTCCGGTGGGGTGGTGGCCGTTGCCGGTGATATCAGTCACGACGACGCGCTCGCGCTGGCGGTGGATTGCTTCGGGTCGGACGGTGGCTTCGGCCCCCCCGCAGCGGCGACACCCTCGGGCAACGGCCATCAGCCAGCGCCCGGTCAGCTGCCCGCCACCCGCCTCCGCATCGAGCGCCGAAGCTGCAGCCAGGCCCATATCTGCATCGGCCTGCCCGCCCTGCCCCGCGATCACCCCGACCAGTGGGCGCTCGAGCTGCTCAATGCCGTGCTGGGCGAGGGCTCGGGCAGCCGGCTCTTCCTCAACGTGCGCGAGCAGGCCGGATTGGCCTACGACGTCCACAGCTTCTGGTCCGACTATGCCGACTGCGGGACGCTGCAGGTGTACGCGGGCGTCGACCCGGCCGACCAGGTGGCCGCCCTGCGCGCGATCCTCGCCGAGCTGGCTCGCCTGCGCGATGAGCCCATGCCGCAGGACGACCTCGAGCGCGCGCGGGCGTACGTCTCGGGTCGGCTGGAGCTGCGTGTCGAGGAGAGCCGACACGTCGCCTCCTGGCTGGGCGTGCAGGAGACGCTGCACGAGAAGGTGCTGACCGTCGACGATGCCCTGGCCGAGCTGGCCGCCGTGACCCCTGAGCAGGTGCACGCGCTCGCGCAGCGCCTGATCCGGGACGACGCTCTGTGCCTTGCCCTCATCTCGCCGTCACGGGGAGTCGCCTCCGTCGAGCGAGCGCTGCAGTTACCCTGACGCCATGTCCGAACGAACCCTGATCCTGATCAAGCCCGATGGCGTCCAGCGTGCGCTGGTTGGCCGGATCATCGACCGCTATGAGCAGCGCGGATTGCGCCTGATCGGCCTGAAGATGGTCCAGGTAAACCGCGACCTTGCCGAACGACACTACGCCGTGCATCGGGACAAGCCGTTCTTTGCCGGCCTGGTCGACTTCATGGTCTCGGCGCCGCTTGTGGCACTGGCCATGGAGGGGCCCAACGCGATCGCGGTCTGCCGGGCGATCAACGGCGCCACGCGACCCCACGAGGCGGCGCCGGGAAGCATCCGCGGTGACTTTGCACTCGAGACCGGCCAGAACATCGTCCACGCGTCCGACAGCCCTGACACGGCCGCCGTCGAGCTGGAGCTCTGGTTCGGCCCGGAGGAGCTGTTCGACTACAGCCGCGAGATCGATCGCTGGGTGATCGGACCGAGCTGACGCTGGCTCAGGGCGCCGCCGGCGGCGCCTCGGGCACCCCGTCGTAAGGGGGCGTCTGAAGGATGCCAAGGGCACCCAGCGGCCAGTAGCGCAGCCAGGCCCGCCCGACCACGTCGCGGACGCAGATCTGGCCGACAGCCTGGCTCCGAGAGTCGGTCGAGTTGTTGCGGTTGTCGCCCATGACGAACAGCCGCTCGGGCTCGATGGTCCAGGCCCGCTGTTCCTCGACCGGCGTCATGACGCCCAGGACGTAGGGCTCATCGAGCACCGCGCCGTTGACAAGAACCTGCCCGTCCCGGATCTCGATCGTGTCCCCCGGCTCGCCGATCACGCGCTTGATGAACGGCACGTCGCCATCCATGCCGACCACCGGCTCGCTGGTGCAGCCGCCGTCGCGTACGACGGGGTTGAAGACGACGATGTCGCCCCGTGAGTAGGTGTCGAAGTTGGGCGTCAGCTTGTCGACCAGCACGTACTGGTCGGGCTCCAACGTGGCGCGCATGCTGTCCTGTTCGACGCGGAAAGGCTGGGCGACGAAGGTCTGGATGACCCAGAAGATGATCAGCGTCAGGATGAGGGTCTCGGCCACCTCGATCAGGCAGCCGAGCGGTCTACGACTCACTGGCTGGCGAGTATAGGGGCGCTTCAGGGAGCAGGTTCGCGCGTCCACTGCAGGTGCTACACTCCGCCGCGCTTGGACGCCGTCCGGCCCCGGCTGAGCCGGGGCTCTTCCATGTCCGGACGGCGCGATGCCTGACTGACCCGGCCAGCCTGAACCGGACGCACGCGCTCGAGGAGGCACCTGAAGGGTGGAGCTTGCCGACCTGATCCAATGGGTAGTCCCGTTTGCCGGCGCGGCCGCGGTCCTGTTCGCGCTTTACCTGGCCCGCGACGTCCTCGGGCGCGACACGGGCACCGACGCAATGCGCGACGTGGCGGGCACCATCTACGAGGGCGCCATCGCGTTCATTCGGCGCCAGTACACGACCATCGGCCTGCTCGCCGTGGTCGGGGCGGTGGTCATCGGCATTGTCATCGCGATCTTTGAGCGGGAGGGGGTCGCCGAGACGGATGTCTTCGGGGTCGAGCTCGGCTGGCGAACGGGTGTGGCCTTCCTCGTCGGCGCCGCCTGCTCGATGGCCTCGGGCATCATCGGCATGTACATCAGCGTCAAGTCGAACGTGCGCACGGCCTCGGCTGCGCGGCGCAGCCTGGTCGAGGCCGTCCAGGTGGCGATGCGTGGCGGGGCGGTGTCGGGCTTCCTGGTGGTGGCCCTGTCCCTGCTCGGCGTGTGGGGGATCTTCGTTGCCTTCGGTGGACTGACCAATCCGGCGCAGGCGCCCTTCCTGATCGTCGGCTTCGGTTTCGGCGCCTCCTTCGTCGCGCTGTTCGCGCAGCTGGGCGGGGGCATCTACACCAAGGCGGCGGATGTTGGCTCCGACCTGGTCGGCAAGGTCGAGGCCGGCATCCCGGAGGACGACCCGCGCAACGCCGGGGTCGTGGCCGACCTGGTCGGTGACAACGTCGGAGACTGCGCCGGCCGCGGCGCCGACCTGTTCGAATCGACCGCCGCCGAGAACATCGGCGCGATGATCCTCGGCGTCGCCGCCTTCTTCATCGCCCAGGCCGCCGGCTGGCCCAACCCCGAGGCCTGGATCTTCTTCCCGCTGGTGGTGCGCGCGTTCGGGCTGCTGGCGACGATCGCCGCGCTCTACTTCGTGCGCGGCAGCGAGACGGAAGACCCGATGAACATGCTCAACAGGGGCTACTGGGTGACGACGTTCCTGTCGGTCATCGGGCTGGGCATCACCACCTACGTGATGATGCAGACGGGCGCTCAGCAGGTCGGCGCGATGGGCGTTCCCACCTGGGTGTGGATGTTCCTCGCCGGCGTGGTCGGGCTGGCCACGAGCGTGGTCTTCGTCTACATCACCCAGTACTACACCGCCGGCGCGTGGCGACCGGTGAGAGAGATCGCAGAGGCCTCGCGCACCGGTCCGGCGACGAACATCATCAGCGGCACGGCTGTTGGGCTCGAGACGACCTTCGTCACTGCCGTGACGATCGGTGGTGCTCTGCTGGCCAGCGCGTTCCTCGGGACGATGGCCTTCGAGGGCACGGCCGACCCCGGTCGCGGCGCCATCTTCGGCACCGCCGTGGCAACGATGGGCATGCTGATGACGACCGCCTACATCCTGGCGATGGATACGTTCGGCCCGATCACCGACAACGCGGGCGGCATCGCCCAGTTCAGCCGCTCGGAGGCTGGCGCGCGCGAGATCACCGACCGGCTGGACGCGGTGGGCAACACGACCAAGGCGCTGACCAAGGGCTACGCCATCGCCTCGGCGAGCCTCGCCGCCTTCCTGCTGTTCTCGGCCTATATCGACAAGGTCAACCTGATCCTCGAGCACGGCGGCCGGCCGGCGATGGAGTCCGTAAACCTGGCCAGCGTGCCCGTGTTCGTGGCCGCGTTCCTGGGCGCGATGCTCGCGTTCTTCTTCTCGGCGCTTGCGATCCGGGCGGTCGGCAAGGCGGCACAGTCGATCATCATCGAGGTCCGCCGCCAGTTCCGCGAGATGCCCGGAATCATGGACTACACGCAGCGGCCTGACTATGCGCGGGTGGTCGACATCACCACCCAGGCCGCCCTCAAGGAGATGGTGCTTCCCGGCGTGGTGGCGGTCGCGACCCCGATCGTGGTGGGCATTCTGCTCGGGCATGAGGCAGTCGCCGGCCTGCTCATGGTCGGAACCATCTCGGGCGTGCTGCTGGCGACGGTGCTGAACAACGGCGGCGGCGCATGGGACAACGCCAAGAAGTTCATCGAGTCCGGCCAGATGCTCGACGAGTCAGGCCAGCCGTTGGGCAAGGGCACCCCCGCCCATGCGGCGGCCGTGGTCGGCGACACTGTCGGCGATCCGTTCAAGGACACCGCCGGCCCGTCGCTGCACGTGCTGGTCAAGCTGCTGGCGACGATCACCCTGGTGCTGGCTCCGCTGTTCATCCGTTGACCGGCGGCCGTCCCCTCGGCATGGCAGGCTAGGGCACGATGGACACGATCATCCAGGCGATCGTCATCGGAGTCGTGCAGGGGCTGACCGAGTTCCTGCCCATCTCATCGTCGGCACACCTGATCCTGGTACCGCGCCTGCTCGGGTGGGACGACGCGCTCATCGTCAGCCCCGCCTTCGCGGTCATCCTGCACCTGGGCTCGGTCGCGGCGCTGCTGACGTACTTCTGGTCGGACCTGTGGCGCTACGCTTTCGCAGGCTTCGCAGTGGTGCGCGAGCGGCGCGTCGGCAGCGACCCGGACCGGCGGCTGGCCATGCTCCTGGCGGCAAGCGTCGTCCCGGCGGCGTTGATCGGCGTCCTGCTCGAGGACTTCATCGACACCTTCTTCCGCGAGGAACTGCTGGTCATATGCGCACTGCTGGTGGTGGGCGCCATCATCCTGTTCCTCGCCGAGCGTCTGGGCCGGCGCGAGCGACAGATGCACGAGCTGCGCATTGCCGACGCACTGGCCATCGGGCTCGCCCAGGCGCTGGCACTCTTCCCCGGCATCAGCCGCTCGGGCATAACCATCTCGGCCGGGCTGTTGCTCGGCCTCGAGCGGCCCGCGGCGGCACGCTTCGCCTTCCTGATGGGCACGCCGATCATCGCCGGTGCCGGCGTCTGGAAGATCCGCCAGCTCGTCGACGGCACCGTCGGCGACGTTGATGTGGCCGTGCTGCTGGCCGGCCTGATCGCCTCCGCCCTGGCCAGCTTCGTGGCCATCGCGGGGCTGATCGCCTTCCTGCGCCGCTACAGCACCGACATCTTCGTGATCTACCGCATCGGCTTCGCGGCGGTCGTCGCGGTCATCCTGCTGAGCCGCTGACCGGCGATGGCGGCAGAGCTGATCAAGCAGCTGCGCCAGCAGCAGATCTGCCAGATCATCGAGCGGCGGCCCATCCGGACCCAGCACGAGCTGGCCAATGCGCTCCGCGAGCAGGGCTTCCGGGTGACCCAGGCGACCGTAAGTCGCGACATCGGGGAGCTCGGCCTGCGCAAGGCGCTGCGCGACGGTCTGTCGGTCTACGTTTCACCCGACGGGTCATCCATCCGCACGGGCGAGACCGGGGAGGAGGCCGCCGCAGAGGATCGTCTGCGCCGGCTGCTGTCCGAGCTGCCCGTGCGCGTGCTGCCGGCCGGCCTGCTGGTGGTGGTTCGGACCGTGCCCGGCTCGGCCCATGCGATCGCCGCCGCCCTGGACCGGGTGCGCTGGCCGGAGGTTGTCGGCTCCATCGCCGGTGACGACACGCTCTTCATCGCCTGCGCCGATGGCGGCTCCCAGCAATCGGTCCTCGAGCGCCTCCGGCGGCTTACGGGCACGCGCAGCTCGTAGCGTGTTTGACGCCCCGAACACGGGGCCCCTACAATCCCCGATCCGTGGGGCTCCTCGCACCTGACCCCTTGGTGGTGCGCGGGAGTCTTTCCTTCTAAGGGTGCCCAATGAACAACCTGAACAAGCCGGCGTACCTGTCCAAGGAGAAGCTCGAGCAGCTTCGCCAGGAGCTCGACGAGATGGTCAACGTTCGTCGAGCGGAGGTCGCCGCTCGGATCCACGAAGCGAAGCAGCACGGCGACATCACCGAGAACGCGGAGTACGAGGACGCCAAGAACGAGCAGGCCTTCGTGGAAGGGCGCATCCAGTCGATCTCGGCGCTGATCAAGAACGCCGTGGTCATCGAGAAGGGCAGCTCAACCGGCCATGTCCAGATCGGCTCGACCGTCGAGGTCCAATCGCAGGACGGCAAGGAGAAGTTCAGGATCGTCGGCTCGGCCGAGGCTGATCCCGGCGCGGGCCTGATCTCGAACGAGTCGCCCGTCGGCCGCGCCCTTCTCGGTCACAAGAAGGGCGACACGGTCGCGGTCAGCGTGCCCGCCGGCGACTGGACCTACAAGATCCTCAGCATCAGCTGAGCCTGCTGCCGTGGCATCGGCGATGCCCGAACCGGCGGTGAGCTACTGGGCTGATGAGGTAGCGGCCAGCGTCGAGGGGCCGCAGGTCGTCAATGACTCCAAGACGCCGTCGGGCACAGTTCATGTCGGCAGCCTGCGTGGCGTGGTGCTGCACGATGCCATCCGGCGCGCGCTTGCCGACCGGGGCCTGGAGGTCGCGTTCCGCTACGGCGTGGAGGACCTCGACCCGATGGACGCCCAGGCGTTGCTCACGCCCGATGCCGTTGAGCGCTACATGGGCATGCCGCTGGCCCATGTGCCCGCACCCGAGGGCAGCCCGCACGCCAACTATGCGCGCCACTTTGCCGGCCTCTTCGTTGAGACCTTCGCGCAGCTCGGCATCCGGCCGCAGCTGTACTGGATGAGCGAGCAGTACGCATCGGGCGTGATGGATCCGCTCATTGAGCGCGCACTTGAACGCGCCCACGTCATCCGGGAGATCTATCGCACGGTCAGCACGGTCGAGCATCCGCCGGAGTGGCTGCCGGTCAGCGTGCTGTGCGAGAGATGTGGTCGCAGCGGAACCACGATCGCGCGCGCGTGGGACGGCAGCCAGGTCCGCTACGAGTGCCGCGCCGACCTCGTCCAATGGGCGCAGGGCTGCGGCCACGAGGGG
Organism: Candidatus Limnocylindrales bacterium; assembly: GCA_035540555.1. GTDB lineage: Bacteria > Chloroflexota > Limnocylindria > Limnocylindrales > CSP1-4 > JALYGJ01. Next base: position 85,012 of record DATLGJ010000037.1, read on the forward strand.
CGCACCTCGCCCTTCGGCGGGCGCGCCAAGCTCGTCTGGAACGTCGAGTGGGCCGCTCGCTGGAGCGTGCTCGGCGTGACGATCGAAGGCTGTGGCAAGGACCTGGCGACGGCCGGTGGCTCGCGCGACCGGGCCGACGCGATCAGCCGTCAGGTCTTCGAGCGCGAGCCACCGCTCAACGTGCCCTACGAGTTCCTCAACATAGGCGGTCGCAAGATGAGCACGAGCAAGGGCCAGGGCGCGGCCGCCCACGCCATGGCGCGGGTCCTGCCGCCTACCATCCTGCGCTTCCTCTTCCTCCGCCCCCGGCCCAATCGCGCGATCGAGTTCGATCCTGCCGGCGACACGATCCCCCGCCTATTCGATGAGTTCGACCGCATCGCCGATGCGGTCGCCGGTCGGCCGACCAAGGGCGAGCTGCCGCTGGACCCGGAGCGCATCTTCGCGCTGAGCCTGACCGACGGTGAGGTCGACCCCGCGACGGTGGCCCGGAGCTATCGGCCGCCATTCGCCCACCTGGCCCTGCTGCTGCAGGTGCCCGGGCCGGACATCTTCGAGCGCCTCGCAGTCGAGCTCGGCCGGCCGCTGGACGATGGCGAGCGCGCGCTGGTGGCCGAGCGGGTGTCCGCGGCGGAGGCCTGGCTGGAGCATTTCGCGCCACCCGAGGCCCGGCTGGCCGTCCAATACGATGCGCTGCCTCCGGCGGCCGCCGAGCAGTCGCCCGACCAGCGTGCTTTCCTGGCGGCCCTGGCCGACGCGGTTGAGCAGGCCCAGCCGGCGGGCGGGGAGGGGTGGCAGGCGCTGATATTTGGCACCGCGCGGGCACGAGCGATTCGGCCGGGCGAGGGGTTCGCCGCCATCTACCGCGCCTTCCTCGGTCGGTCCAACGGGCCGCGCGCCGGCTGGCTGCTGGCCTCGCTTGATCGCGGGTTCGTGGTCGAGCGTCTGCGCCAGGCCGCAAGGGCCGGCTCATGAGCGTCGGGCTGCAGCGGCTGCGCGAGGACAGCGAGGCCATCCGTGCCGCCGCCCGCGACAAGGGCGAGGATCCGGCGCTGGTCGATCAGGCGCTCGAGCTCGATGCCGGGCGGCGGCAGCTGCTGGGCGAGACGGACCGGCTCCGGGCGGAGCGCAAGGAGATCTCCGCCCGTTTCGGCGCGGCGATGAAGGCCGGCGGCGGAGCGCAGGCGGACGAGCTGCGTGCCCGCTCCCAGGAGATCGGGGCAAAGATCGACGGGAACGATGAGCGGCTGCGGGCGCTGGAGGCGCGGATCGAGGACCTGCTCCTGCGCATCCCGAACCCGGCCGACCCGGACGTGCCGGTCGGGGACGCCACGGCGACCCGAACGATTCGCAGCTGGGGCGAGCCGGTGCCACACGCGGCTGAGGGCTGGGTCCGCCGGCCACACTGGGAGATCGGGGAGCAGCTGGGCATGCTCGACCTGCCGGCGGGGGCGAAGGTCACCGGCTCGGGCTTTGCCGTGTACCGCGGCGCGGGGGCGGCCCTCCAGCGCGCGCTCATCAACCTGATGCTCGACATCCACACCCGCGAGCACGGCATGATCGAGGTCTGGCCGCCGGCGCTCGTCAACGAGGCCTCTGCCAGGGGCACCGGGCAGATCCCCGATAAGGAAGACCAGATGTACGTGGTCACCCGCGACGAGCTCTACCTCGTTCCCACCGCCGAGGTGCCGGTGACCAACATCCACCGCGACGAGATCATCGAGGCGGACAGGCTGCCCATCCACTACGTCGCCTACTCGCCGTGCTTCCGGCGTGAGGCCGGCGCAGCCGGCACCAGGACGCGCGGCATCCTTCGCGTGCACCAGTTCGACAAGGTGGAGATGGTTGCCTTCGTCCGGCCGGCCGACTCCGCAGCCGCCCTGGAGCAGATGACCGGCTGGGCGGAGGTGATCCTGCAGCGGCTCGGACTGGCCTACCGGGTTCAGCTGATGGCGACGGGTGACATGGGCTTCACCCAGGCCAAGAAGTACGACCTGGAGGTGTGGGCCCCGGGCGTGCAGGAGTGGCTCGAGGTCAGCTCCGTCTCCAACTTCCGCGACTACCAGGCGCGCCGGATGGCAATCCGCTGGCGCCCCACCCGCGCCGATAAGCCGGAAATTCTGCACACGCTCAACGGGTCCGGCCTGGCCCTCGCCCGCACCGTGGCGGCAATTCTCGAGGCCCACCAGCAGCCCGACGGCTCGGTCGTCCTGCCGGAGGTGCTCCACGCGGCGATGGGTACCGACCGTCTCGCAGGGGGCTGATCGGGTCGAAGGTCGAGCCCCGACCCCGCGGTATCCTTTGGCGGTCGGAGAGGTGGCCGAGTGGTTTAAGGCGGCGGTCTTGAAAACCGTTGACCGAAAGGTCCGGGGGTTCGAATCCCTCCCTCTCCGCCAACACGATTCGGCCATGTTCACGACCTCCGCGGCCGGTAGTCGGATCGAGCGTACATCGATTCGTACATCGAATCAGCCCGCCAGATCCTCGAAGTCGGCTGCGACGGCCTGGGCGTGCTTGACGATGAGCACCTTCCACAGCAGGTAGCGAAGGCGCCGCATCAGGCCATGTCGTTCTGCGCCGGTCAACGCCTCAGCGGGCAGGCCGAAGAGCCAGGCGATCTCCTGCTCGGCCGTGGTGACGGGTTCGCTCATCCCGCCAGCGCCCTCTCCAGCGCTTCTGCGGCGGCGCGATCCTGGTCGCCGCCGGCGTGACCGTAGCGCCGCGCCATCGCCGTGGTGCTGTGGCCCAGGCGAGCCATGCGCACGTCCTCGGCCACGTTGAGCTCGCGCATGATGCTGGCGGTCGAGTGACGGATGTCATGAAAGCGCCGCTGGCCGATGCCCGCCTGGTCGCAGGCCGCTCTCCAGGCGCGGAGCAGCACATGGTTGGTGTACGGCTCGCCGCGCGGCGTCGGGAAGACGAGGCCGTAGTAGCGCCATTCGGGCGTCCGCTCGCCGGCCATCCGCCGCTTGTGCTCGGCCAGTGCTGTAACTGTGCTTGGAGCCAGCGCGAGCACTTCCAGGGAACGTCGGGCTTTGGTTGGAGTACGTACCCACGAGCCGGCGATTCGCTGCAGCTGGCTGCTCACGGTCAGCGTGCCGGCATCGAGGTCGACGTCGTCCCAGGCGAGCCCGAGTAGCTCCGACTGGCGCAAGCCGGTGTCCAGGGCCAGACGCCACAGCGGCCCCAGGCGATCGCCTGCGGTGCTCGCTAGCAGGGCGCGCGCCTCTGCGACGCTGAGCGGCTTCTGGCCCTCCCAGCGCGGGTCGGGCAGCTCGACACCGAGCGCGGGGTTGGCCGAAATCATGCGCTGGCGGACCGCCACGTTGAGCGCGCGGCGCAGCACGGCACGGTGGTGGTGAATGGTGCGCGGTGCAGCCGCATCGGCATCGAGCCAGGCCTGGACGTGATGCTCGCGCAGCCGATCGAGCCGATGCTTGCCGAGCGCGGGGATGATGTGCCGCTCGACGATCATCGCGTAGTGCTCGAGCGTGCGCGGCCGAATCCTCTGGCGTCGCGCATCACGCAGGCCCGCGATCCACGAGCGGAGGAAGTCCGCGACCGTCTGCCCCGAGGGGTCGAGGTCGCGCTCGCGCATCTCGACGAGCTCGCGAAGCAGGCCGGCGACGGCCTTCGGGTTGCGCGTGTAGCGATACACCCGCCGGCCGCCTGGGAGTGTCAGCGACACCTGGATCAGCCCGTTGGGCCTGGTCGTCACCGATCCCGCGCCGTGTCGCCCCATGTTCGCCATCGTAGAGCCCTCCGCCTAGCAGCTGTTCGACCGACCAACGCGGGATGCGGACACGACGTCCGAGGCCCTTGACCCTCGCCAGGCGTCCGTCGCGCGTCATCGCGTAGACCGTGCTGACGGGCACCAGCAGCGCCTCGGCGACCTGCTCGGGCGTCAGGACCGCGGTCACCAGCCGTACTCGTCTTCATCAGGCTCGACGTTTGGAAGGCCAGCGGACGTGTGCGGCAAGCCACGGCGAAAGACGTGCCACCCGAGGGCGGTGAGGGCTGCGATGAGGGCCACGGCGATGAGCTTCACTCGTCCGGCTCCCTCAGCCAGTCCATGAGTTGACCGTCTCGGCGCAACAGCTCGAGCAGCACAGGCGCCAGACCAGCGACTAACTCCTCGTCGTGCTCGCGGCTGCTCACGAGGTTCAGGCAGACGTGGATGAGCTCGTGCAGCACGGTCTCGCGCGTCTGGTGGAAGCCGGCGCCTTGGCGGATGTGCATGACCTGTTGCATGAGGTCGGTGCGGCCAGCCTTGTCCGGCTCGTTGAGCAGGCCGGCGTCATAGGGCTCCCAATGGACGGTGAACCGCTGACCGAGAACGACAATTGACTCCGGGCGCTTCACGCCGCGTCCTCGCCGCTCGGCCCGTGGAGGGCAACCCAGTCCTCGAGGGTCAGCACGATGAGCGCCCGCCGGCGGCGACCCGGCCCCGGCGCATCGGTGAGCACCACGGCGCGGGTCTGGTTGGCGTCGGCGGTCAGCGCGTTGAGCCAACGCCAGACGCGCTCAGGGAAGCTGGCCCCGGACTTGACCTGGACGACGAGGTAGTCGCCGCTGGCGTCCTCGGGGGTGCCGTACATGCCGACGCGGCGCAGGCCGAGCCTGGCGGCAACCTCGCGCTCGATGGCATTGCCCCGGTTGCGGTTGGTCCGCCCGCGACGGCTGCGAGCCTCGTCCTTGACGGTGCCACAGCGAGCGCACTCCCACCAAGTGTGACTCCGGTCCTCGACATCGAAGTTGGGCTGCCACGAGTGCCGCCGGCACTTCGCAGGCCGTCCCGTGGCGCCGGTGAAGCTCGGCGCTGCGGTCGGCGCGTCCTCGAGGGCGGCGTCAAGCTCGGAGAGGTCGGTCACTGGTCGGTGCCTTCGAGCAGGGCGCGGATGTGGCGCTGGGGGTTTTCCCACTGAGGCTGGCGGCCCTCGCGGGCAATGTCGATCAGGTCGTGGTCAGGCGCAGGGGGAACGGGCCGCTGGGCGGCGTCGGCGGTGTTGGCGAGGATCGAGCACGTCCGACAGGTCTGTCGGGCTTCATCGGTGTCGCGGTGCTCGACCGAGCCGTGGACGATGATGTCTTCGCCACGAAGTCCCTTCTGGCGTTGGGCAAAGTTCTCCGTGACGTGCTGGCGCAGGGCAGCGAGTTTGGCCGTGGCGAGGGCATCTACTTCGTCGTGGTCGCAGGCTCGGCACTCGATGACAGCCGCGTCGTGGCGCTGGGCGGCTGCCGCTAGGACACGCTGGACGTAGCGGGCGGCCCGCAGCCACCCTTCCTGCATCTCAGGGGTGAGGTCGTTCCACCAGATCGTGTCAGGCTGAACGACGCGGATGTAGAGGTCATTCGCAATCTCCTCCGTTTCCACCACTTCGCCGCTCGGCTCGCCAGCGAGGGCGGCGATTACGGCTGGGCGGATGGTGTCGGGGAGGGCGGCGAGGGTTGCTTCGGCCATGTCACGGTTCGTCAGGTCGTATGGCAGGCCACGCAGCGCCTCGGCCAGCACGGCAGCAGCGCGGTCGTCGGTGGTCATCGGTCGGCCTCGGGTGTCGAGCAGGGCTTCGGCGCGGTCGATCATTGCGGCCATCGCCACGTCCTCGCTGTCAGCGTTCGGCGGCGAGGACACCCACGCTCGGCGCAGGTGGTGGAAGACACGCTTGCGTTCCTGCGCGCGGATGGCTGCCTTCTCGCGCTCGGCGGCTTCGGCGGTGTTGGCGAGGACGCGATCGGCCTCGGCCATCGGGTGCCAGAGGGCGTCGTATGCCGGATCGCCCGGCCCGACGCTGCCTTGCACAGCTTCCGTGAGAGCAGCCAGCGCATTCCGCAGCCGCTCCACTTCGCCGCTCGGCTCGCCAGCGAGGGCTACCCCCCGCGCAGCGAGAGCACGGGCCAGCGCGTCGTAGTCAAAGGTCATCTCGCGCATCCCGTCGCGGGGATCCTCATTGCCCGTCTCGGTCCAGAAGTCGAACCCGACTTCGGCTAGTACGTCGGCGAGGGCAGCAGCGCGGTCGTCGGTGGTCATCGGTCGGCCACCACTTCGTACTTGTCCTCGACACCGTGCCCACAGCAGGCACTCGTCACGCCTTCGAGGTGTCCGAGACAGGCGTCGTAGCCTTCCGGCGTCGGCATCTGGCCGCACTTCGGGCACGCTCGGTCCTCGGCGGGTGAGCCGTCCTCCATGCGCCACTGCTCGCCGTCCCACGCGATGGGGTGGCCGCGACGGTAGCCGGTGGCCGTCATCGGTCGGCCTTGTCGAGCAGGGGGCGGATGGTGTCGGGGAGGGCGGCGAGGATGGCTTCGGCCTCGTCCTGCCATGACCAGTCGGCGCGCTCGTCGGAAGTCTTAGATAGCGTGTGGGCCAGCACCGCGGCAGCGCGGTCGTCGGTGGTGCCCTCGGCTTTGACGCGGGCGCACTCATCGCACGTCGCGGTCAGCAGGAACTTGTGGCCGCAGGAGCGGTTGGTGATCATGCGGCGGCCTTCGCGCGAGCGTCGGCGATGCGGTTGGCGCGCTCCTGCTCGCTTGCCGCCCAATACGCGGCATGCGCCCGGTTCTCGTAGACGTTCTGCCGGTTGACGCGCTCGTAGGTCACGAACCGCTCGCCGCGTTCCTCGCCCTTGCGCCAGACGAGCATCTCGACGAGCAGCAGGCGACTGTGCCAGACGTTGCAGTCGCAGGCGGCCAGCAGCTGCTCAAGCGGGTAGACGCACCAGCCGCACTCAGCCGGATGCACGAAGTCGACCGGGATGCCCGGGACCCGGCTCTTGTGGGTCGCCCTGGCCGTGGCACAGCGACCGATGGCCTGCATCACGGCCGGGTCTTCGTCGGCCAGCGCCGGCCGGCCATCGCCCTGCTTCCAGTAGCCGTAGGGCTCGGCGTAGACGCGGCGCACCGACGGCTCGCCCAGGACAGCGACGAGCGAGTCGACGTCCATGTCGTCGAGGGTGGCGCGCACGTCCTCGTCGTCGAACTGGCGCCGGCCCAGCTTGGCGTCGATGCGCTCCTGCTTACGGTCAGACACGACTGGCATTGGCCTTCTCCTTCGCTCGGGCGACGATCTCGGCGCGCTCGGCACGCTTGCGCTCAGCGGCGCTCAGCCGGGGGGCGTCGGGGATGGGGTAGAGCCGCTTGTGGGCGGCGTAGATCAAGCCGGGGCCGTCCATGGGCTGATCGCGGTGCTCGGCGCGGACGGCGTGGTAGGTCGCGGCGACCCGGTCGAAGCCGTGGTCGCGCAGGTCGGCGCCCAGCGTTTCGACCGGGTGGCGCCCGCTGAGATGGCGCCCGGTGAGCTCCTCGACCAGGCCGATCAGCCGGCCGTAGTGATCCCCCGCCTCCCCGGACCCCTCCACCCCCGGAGAGAGATTCCCATTACCAATACCATTACCAGACTGCGGACGCGGGCGCGCGTCCGCGCGAGGCATTGCTCCTAGAGAAGCGGGAGCATTGCTCTCGGTAGTGCTGACGGCATTGCCCGTCGCATTGCCCCACCGGGTATCGGCAGCATTCTTGGCGGCATCCTTCCGGCGCTGACGTTGGGCATCGAGGCCGCGCACCTTGAAGCGGTGCCTGGGCAGGAACTCGACCAGGCCCACTGCGACGAGCTGCTTGACGGCAGCCGTGTTGACCCCGCGCGGCATCTCGGCCGGTGACGGCCACAGCTTGTCGGCCAGGGCGAAGAGGCGCAGCCACGTCGCCAGTAGCCGGTCGCTGTCCCAGACCTGGGGGAAGTTCTCGATCAGGTCCTCGTGGTAGACGAGGACGTAGCGCCCCTCAGCCATCAGGCCACCTTCACGAGCTGAGCGTGCTCGGGACGCAGGTCGCTGATCAGCTGCCAGCCGCGGCGTGCCGCCTGCTGCTGGCCATGCGGGACGTGATCCAGGCACCAGCCGACGCGCTCGCCCTCGGCGGTCCTGTAGACGAGCACGGCTCGACTCGGGCAGCCAAACGTCTGCCAATGCTCGCGGAGGACGGCGTGGCAATACATCAGGCGCGCACCGGGTAGACCAGGTCAACGACGGCGGTAAACGCCTTGAGCCACCGCTCGGCCTTGTCCTGGGTCCACTCCGGACCCTCCTCCGCCAACCAGTCGACGAGGGCCAAGACGACTGGATCGATCCTGTGGTCTTCGGGGCTTTCCGTGAAGTTGCCCGTGAGGGTGTGCGTGAAGACCTTGCGCTCCCCGATCAGCTCGCGCAGGAAGGCGGCCGGACCGTCGCCCTCACGGGGCTCGGCCTGCTGCTCCGCGGGCTCCTCGCCAGCGTCCCTGAGGGCGTCGGCGTGCGCCTGCGCCTCCAGTGGCTCGTACACCGCCGCGAACTTGTGACGGCCGTTGAGGGCTTGGTCGATCGCGGCGGCGGCCTTGGTGAGCGACCCTGAGGGCTCAGCAGCGGGCTCGGGCCGTGCCTTCTGGCTGCGCGGCAGCTCCTCGATCCCGCGCAGCCTCATGTAGCGGTGAATGCGCGTATGCATCGACGTCTGGCTCATTCCGAGCGCGCGGGCGGCAGCGGCGATCGTGCCGTGCTCCTCGACGGCGCGCCAGTTGCGCTCGAGCTCCTGCTCGCTGACCCGCACGCCCCTCTTGGGACGAGTGGCCGGCGTCGTCGCCCGGAACGCCTCGGCACCGACCTTCGTGACCTTGACCAAGTCCGCAACCTCCTCTGGTGCCATGACCGAGCCGTCGTGCCGCTGGAAGAGCACGGCCGGCGCCGGCTCGCTCAGGTCACGCCACTTGCCGCCAGGCAGCTTCTGTCGTGACATCACGCTGCATCCCAGCGGAAGGCCAGCGGTTCGGCCTCCCGCGCTTCCCATCGCCTGACCAGGCGCCTCTCGCCACGGACCGTCACGAGCTGGCTCATCGCCCGTCGTCGGCGGCGCTGGACGTTGTCGGCGTACTCGGCTGCCGTGAGGGGCTGCCAGTAGCCCGAGCCGTCGCTGCAGATGGCCGCCTCACCGCTCTTGCGCAGGCGCTCGATCTCTGCCTCGACGTCGCGCGGCACGGTGCCCAGGACATCCGCGATCTCGCGCTTCGTGCGCGCGTTCGAGCGGCCCAGCGGGATTGCCGTGAGCACGTTCAACGCGCACCGCCCACCAGGAACAGCCCGGCGACCATGGCCAGGGCGATCAGGAAGACGAGGACCGTCCCGCCGAACTCCATGAGCTCGTCGACGTGACGCTGGCGGGCCGGCCGTGCCATGCGCTTCACGTCGACGCCACCTTTCGGTAGGCGTCCACGTCCGCGAAGTCGCGCGCCTCGCCGCCGTGGTCAGGGTGGTGGCGCTTGAGCGCCTGGGTCATCCCGCCGGCGGCCTCGACCAGGCGCCGACCGCGGTCGGGATCAGGACCGCCCGGCGGCAGCTGTGCGAAGCCCGCGTACTGCTCGCCCCTCCGAGTGATGCCGTAGCGATTGACCGCGCGCAGGGCTTCGAGTCCGAGCGCGATGGAGCGCACGTTGTGCTGCCAGTGGTCGCAGACGTCCGTGGCGTAGACCAGGCGACGCCGGTCGGGCAGCTCGAAACTGATCTCTATGCCTGGGAAGGCGGGATCGCGCGCATCGCTGCGGGGCAGTCCGTCCAGGCGAATGTCCTGCTCCCGGAAGCCGCCGCCGAGGATCACTTCACGTCCGTCGAGATGCTCGATCTCGCGTTCGAGCAGGGTCAGGGTGTTGGCCCAGCCGGCCTTGAAGGTCCAGCGAGACCGTCGCTCATAGGCCGGCGTCTCGGGATATGGCCACGCGGGCATTGGCCGGAAGGTTGCCCTCATCGCTCGGCCTCGTCGTAGACCGCGAGCAGCGCTCGGGCGCGCTCAGGCGTCAGGTCAGTCGGCCGCTCGATCCGCGAGATGAGCCCGCGGTTGATGCCAGTCCGCTCCTCGACCTCGCGCAGCGACAGCCCGCGAGCCTGGCGGAGGTCACGCCACGTCAGAGCGCGCGTGCGACCCGGTTCGGCGGGAGTCACGCCATCGCTCATGCCGTGGCCTGCCGAGCCGTGTGGGTGGTTATAACCGCGTCAACGGGCTTCCTGATCAGACCGTCGCGCTCGGCTTGCTTGTGGGCGGCGGCGGTATCATGACGGCGGCAGAGGGCCGCGAAGAACACGACCCCATCGACCGGCGTGCGTCGCTCGTATCGAGCAACCACCTTGCGACCGCAGCGCTCGCCGCCGCGCTCGTCGTAGCTGAGCCAGAAGGTGCAGCCGGCGCTCATGCCAGCACCAGCAGCAGCCACAACAGCGCAGCCAGCACCAGGACGAGCGCCACGCCGCCGGCAATGTCGCGCAGCGAGGGCAGGTCTTCGGCGTACAGCGGTTCACCGTCGGGCCAGTAGAGGAGGGGTCGGCGTGCCATGCGCTTCATCGGAGCGCCCGCGCGGTGTGGCCGGCATAGACGGCGACGGCCTTCCAGTAGGCGGCCATGGGGCCCTTGTTCTTGCGCCACGCGCGCTCAGCTCGCTCCCGCGCGTCGGATCGAATGTCGAGCAGCAGGGCACGGACAGCCGCTCGTGACTCGTCAGGCAGCACGCGCAGCTCGGCCACGGCCGGCAGGCCAAGAACCGGATTGCGTACCACTGGCGACGTAGCACGCGCGCTCACCACGTCACCCCATCAAGCCCGCTCAACACGATCAGCGCGATGAGCAGCAGCGCCACCCACAGCCTGTCGGCGCGCGTGGCGGCTTCCTGCGACTGCCAGGCCTTCATGGAGTGCGCTCCCACAGCTGGGCGAACGCCTCGTCCGCTGCGGCCTTCTCGGTCTCGCGCAACGTCCCGGCCGCGCGCCGGCGCAGCAGACGTCGCCTGCGGTCCGCCTCCCGACGCTTGTCGAGGATCTCCGGTCGCCAGATGTCCTCGCGGACCAGGTGCACCGTGGGTCGCTCGCGCGGCGGCGTCTTCGGGTCGCTCGACACCGGCTGGGGGGTGCACGGGCAGTAGCCCACGGCGTAGCGGTCGTCGATGCTCGGACGGGCGGCGATCACTTCGACGCCCCCCCCCCGCGCCGCACTTGGAGCAGACGTAGCGGGGCCTAGACATGCTGGCCTCCCTTCTTCCGCTTGTCCGGTGGCAGCAGCTCGAGCCCGGCCTGGACATCGGGATCCGGCGCGTCGACGAGCTCGCCGGCGAATTCACGCTGCGCTTCTTCGACGAGGGCGGCGGAGCCCGCGGGGGGCACGGACTCCGCCTCCTCGACAGGCGGCTCAGCGTCGCCGCTCGCCGCCGTTCCGGTAGCCGCGTCCGCGGCCTCTGTTACATCGGCCGCCTCGCCCTCGACGACGTCCGGCTCCGGGGTGCGCACGCCGAGCCGCTCACGGATCGCCGCCACGGCGCCGGAGGGCCGGCCCGAGCGGTGCTGCGCGACCTCGGCCTCGGCCTGCTCCTCCATCTCGATCGCGCGCCGCGCCTCGACGGTCAGCGGGGCGGTCTTGAGCAGGCGACGCAGGATCGACTTCTTGGCCATCTCGGCCCAGTCGGTGACCCACGGTCCCTTGTCGGCCGCCTTCGACCGCTTGCGGATGCTCTCGACCCAGGCCCTCGTGTCCCAGTCGAACTGCTGGCTGCCGTCGCGGTAGCGGATGACGGCGTAGACGTGGGTGACGTTGCCCGGATCGTCCTGGCCGAGATACGGCCGATGGTGCAGCTCGTCGTCCGTGCCCGCCTCGACGTAGAACTCATCCTTCTCTCGGACGACGCGGGCCCACACCTTGCTGACCTCGCCCGACCGACGCGCCAGCTGCACGTACCCGCGGTAGTCGATGATCAGCTGGGCCTCGGTCTTGCCTGTCTTGCTGTTGCGGAACGGGACCAGGTGTGCGCCGCCGATCGCCCCGGTCGGCTCCAGGCCCATCTGCGCCGCCTCGACCACCGAGCGGGCGATGCTGACCGGCTCGCAATCCCACAGCGCCGGCGTCCGGGTGAACTGGCTGAGGACGACCGCCTTGAGCCGCTGTGGATCGATCAGCGACGCGGCCGAGGCCTCGACCACCGATCGCCGGCGTTCCAGCTCGGCGTCGAGCGCCTGCAGCGCCTGCTGCTCGGGGCGGACGGTGACCGCCCGCTGCTCGTTCTTCGGCCGCTGTGCCGTTGCCATCAGGCTGCTTCCTCCTCTGTGAGCGCGGCGAAGTACGTCCGGAACTGCCGGGCGCCCTCCGGGGTGTGCTTGGCGATCAACTCCGGCGGCGCGCCCGCTTCCTCCGCGATCGCCTTCCACGCGGGCTTGCCGCGCACGTGCGAGTAGGTGAACTTGAAGCCGGGGCCGACCATCACCGACGCCTCGCCCATGGCAGCCGCCAGACGGTTGCGGAGGGCCTTCTCGTGCGCCTCGGCGGCCTTCGTGGCGACCGTCGCCTGACGCAGCTCGTCGGCGAGCAGCTGCTGCTCGGCAGTGGCGACGAGCGTCTCGCCCGACTCGATGGGGAACTTCTCGGCCAGGTGACGGCGGTAGCTCTCGGTGCCGTCCGGCTCAGGCTCGACGCGTCCCACGACGTGTCGCTGCCACCACTCCACGGCCGCGGTGACCATCTGCTCGAACAGCTCCGGGTCGTGGTCGACGCGGATGATGCGCAGGCCCATCCCGGCCAGCAGCACGACGTCAGCCCAGTCGCGACCGACGAGCCCGGTGTACCAGGTGACCTGGACGCGGACGTGCGGCGGGAGGTCGTCGTCGGAGTAGCCACGCGCAGACGCGCTGGCCTTTGCCTCGAAGATCCCGCGCTCGCCGACTACCAGTCGGTCGGGATGGCCACCCAGGAACGGGTACTGCTTGTGGCGCACGAGCCCGACCCGACGCAGCTGGCGACCGGTCTGCTCGGAGTAGGCGTCGGCGATCGCCTGCTCGAGCAGCTGGCCGAGGCGCATCCGCTCCGTCTGCCCCTGGCCCTCGTCGAAGCCCAGCTTGAAGCGCCAGACGTCGATCGGCGCCTGGTAAGGCGACAGACCGAGGATGGCCGCCACGTCCGGGCCGCCCAGGTAAGTGCGACGCTCTTCGCGGTCGTCGTTCAAAATCTCTCTTCCCCTGTTCCTCTCTTTCGGAGCAGGCAGCCGGGCGGCAGGCTTCGATACCGCCCGGCTGCCTTGCTCAGCCCGTTTGGTGGCGCCTCGCTCGGTGAGCGCGTGAGCGCCACGCCGGACTGCGAGCGACCTGACGTGCCCTTACCGACGGCCGATTGGGATGCCGGTAAGGCATCGGCGCCGGCGACAGATCGCTCGCGGTCAGGCGTGATCACAGGAGCGATCCCACGACCAGCCCGCAGACGAATGCGGTCAGAAGCAGGACCAGGCCCAGCCACGCGCCGCGGCGGTCGTCGCTCATCGCTCGTTCCTCACGCGATACGCCAGGACAGCGGTCAGCGCGCCGGCGGCCAGTTGATGGGCAGCCGGCCCGATCTCGTAGGTGGCGGGCTCAAGAGCCCGGAGACGCCACTCCAGGACATCGCACAGGCGCAGGGCTTCACGGCGGAGCGCGGCACTCTCGACACGCGCCTCGTCCCACTCTCGCTCGGGCACGGTAACCATCGCCGGTTGACGCAGGCCGCCCGCAGTGCGCTGCTGGCTAGGAGTCGTCGCTGTGGGCATCACGCGGCCGCCCGAATGGCCGAGCGGATACGGGCGATGAGCTCAGGGCTCGCCGACCGTTTGCCGGCCTCGATGTTCGAGAGATGGCCAGCCGATATTCCCGCGGCGGCGGCGATGTCAGTCAACTTCGCGCCGGCCATGACGCGCTCGACCTTCAGGGACCGGCCGAGCACTTGATCCGGCGTGGTGACTGCCCGCAAAACTCTCCCTCCGACCGCTGACAAATCTTTGCTGACCTAGCCTAGGCTTGCCGGCAAGAGTTTGTCAAGTCACTCGGAGACTTGTTTGCTAGGCCAACCCATGCTGTGGCGGCTACCGTCCGCCGCAGTGACGCGAGAAGAGGACCAGCACGCTCAGCGCCTCGGCTATTGGCTGCGCCTCGTCCGGGAGCGCTTGGAGATCACTCAATCGGCCGCGGCAGAGGCGGCCGGACTTTCGCGTGGCTCGGGATCCACGGTCAGCCTGTGGGAGCGCGGCCAGCGGCCGATCAGCGTCGTTCAGCTCAGGCGCCTGGCGCGGTTCTACGGGGTGCCGGCGTCGCTCTTCCTCAATCCGCCGAAGACTGACGAGGAACGCCTGGAAGATGCTCTCTCCGACGCTGCAAGGCTAGAGCGCGAGGACTGGGCAGCGGAACAGGATCAAGGCCGAGGAGCTGACGACGAGCCCGGCGACGGGCGTCGTAAACCGCTTCAATGAGACAGGCCTCGATGGCTTCGACCTTGGCGGGCTCGTTAACGGGCTCAGGCAATGCGATGCCCTCCCTAGGCCGCCCCGTCATTCACATCAGCGAGGCGCTCCGATGGCCGGTTGCTCCGGCGGTCTAGCATCAGTGGACAGCGTGCCAAGTACGCATGACGCAGGGAAGGGAGGGTTCGTGACGGATCAGGCTAGTCCAGGCAAGTCTCGTCGGAGGAAGGTGATGATCGCCGCGGCGGTCGCCATCGTCGTTCTGGTAGCGCTGATGGTCGCCATCCCGCGGGACCGCGGCGGTGCGCCAGGCCAGACGGAACGGTCGCCGGCGGCCAACTACGTCGAGCAGTACGGTGGCTCGCAAGCGGTCTACGACAGGATCGCCGCGACGAGCGACTGTGGTGAGCTCCAGGCTTCGTTCGATCGGGCTGCTGCGGACAATGACCGCGCGGACGCTGGCACACCGGAGCATCGCTGGACCCTCGGGTACATGACGGCGGCGGATGAGCGAATGAAAGCCGTCGGCTGCTACTGAGGCTCTCGGCTAGTAATACTCGGTCACGATCACGACGCCATTAGCACCAACACCACCAGCCTGCGCTGCTGAAGATGGACCAACGAAAGCCCCGGCCCCGCCACCACCGTAAGCCTTGCCAGCAACACCGGGGCCAGTTGACTCCGGGGCACCGGCTATGCCTGAGAGCGCAGAGGCACCACCGTGGCCACCCTCCGATCCAGCGTTTCCGGTACCCGTCGCGTTGAGCCCGTCGCCACCCGGAATGTTCAGGTCGCCGCCTGAAGCGGAGCCACCGACTCCGCCCTTCGCGCTGAACGCTGCTGCTGCTGCGCCCGACGTGACACCGCCCGCGCCGCCGTTGCCCTCAACGGTTGTAATGCCCGTACCCGCGAATGAGGAGGCCCCACCCGCATTACCATTGTTCGCTCCTGCTGCTGGAGCCGAGCCGCCAGCCCCACGGGTGACGGTACAACTTGCCGGAAGCACCGACGCAGCAAACAACTTCCGAGCATAGCCCCCAGCCCCGCCACCGCTACCACCCGTGCGCTGCCCGGAACCTGTCAACGCACCCGAGGCACCTGAGCCACCCGCACCGACCACTTCCACATCAATCGCGACAAGCCCGGCGGGCTTGGTCCACGTAGCGCCCGCCGTGTAGACCCGGACGATCGGAGCAGTCGCGCCGCCCGTCGGCGTCGCCCACGTCCGATCGCCTCGCAGGAACGTCGAGGAGCTCGGCGTGCCCGTGCCCAGTCGAGCAGCCGCGACGCGCGCGCTGGCGTCGTTGTCGAGCCCGGCGTAGCCGTTCTGCGCGTTCCTCTCGGAGCGCAGCTGATACCCGGCGTGCGGATTGCCCGCGCCGGCGTGCGCATTGAGCTCATCTTGCGTCGCCAGCCCGAGCGCGTCGTGACCTGCCAGATCGGGATGCGTGCCGCCGCCGGTATCGTCGATCCACTCGAAGACGCCCGTCGTCTTGTTGACGCGCAGCCGCTTGTGCTCGGCCAACGGCAGCTCGCTCGGGTCGGCGTAGGGCGGATTGAACGCGACCGCCGCGCCGCCTGCGCCGCCGCGGATGATCTGCCAGTCGCGCGTCATCGGGTTCGTCATTCCGACGACGGCTTCGCCACTGACCGCCAGCGCGTTCCGGTTCAGGACTTCGGTGATGATCTGATAGCCGCCCAGCCGGAAGACGTGGACGTGATCGCCTGGCTGGACCGTGAGACTCGGCGGGACGAAGAAGCCGGGTATCGGCATTGACGACGGACCGCCCAACCGGACCATCGCCTGCGAGCCCTCGACCGAGTCGACGACGCCGTCGCTCCACGCCTGGCGGACCGAGCGCAGCTCGTCGCCGACGATGCTTCGGATCAGTTCGACGATCTCCGTGCTCATGCAATGAGGCTCCGGACACGGCGCGACTGCATCGTCATATTGCCCGCGCGCAGCGGGATCGTGAGCTTGTCGAGCAGGAACGCATCGTCGTACTCCGGGAAGCGGACGACGCTGCGCTCGGTAATGAACGGCAGCGGCATCGCGGCAGCCGAGTAGTCTTCGTCAGCGAGTGCGCCCTCGTAGAGCAGCCGGAGCGCAACGGCGTTCGCAGCCGCCTGCGTATGTATGTCGGTCGAGACGAACCGCGGGCGCGGCCGATCGCCCATCGGCCCGGAGCCGTCTGGCGGATTGTAGGTCGGCGAGTTCGGGTTCAGGTCCCGCGCCTGGGCCTCGATCGGATAGCGGTCCGGCCCGATGCCGACGACGATCGTCCGGTTAAAGATCTGCCGCCGAGCCTTCAGCGTCCGGTCCGTCGAGAGCAGGATCGACGCCTCGCCCGGCTCGAACGTCCAGTCCGGAGCCTGAGCCGACGGATCGACGAATGGCCGGAGCGTCGTCCGGCCGTAGGGATCGTCATAGAGCTCCAGCGCGTGAGCCGCCGCGATGGTGTGCATCGCGGCGAGGATGTTCTCGCCCTCGTCGAACGTTCGCGTGGCCTGGAGCGTCGCGAAGCCGTCGTCGAGGTCATAGAGCTCCGGCGCCGTGCCCAGCCCGCCGAGCCCGCCGAGCTGAAGGATCGCGTCCCGAACCCGCATCCGCTCCGGCAGCGTGACGGCCGAGCTGAACTGCTGATCGGCGATCATCTGCCGACCCCATAGGCGGATCCGGACTTGCCGCTTGCCGCCGACTTCGTCGACGAGCCCGGTCATCATCGGAACGTATTGCGGCACGCCGGCGACAATCGCGCCGCGCTCCAGCCGCCATATCCGGCCTGGCGCGATCAGCGCGTCGAGCGCCGCGTCCTCGTTGGTCAGCGTCAGCGAGCCTTCCCGTCGAATCTGCCGAAGCCGGTCGATCGAGACCGAGCCCTCGAGCAACCGGCCGGGAACTTCCGAGACGACCGTCTCCAGGTCATCGTCGACGACCAGCGCCCGAGCCGCGAGCGTGTAGTTCCCCGATCGGTAGGCGTCGACGAGCGACACGGCTCAGAACCCGGCCGCCTCGGGCCCGACTTCGACGCCGGATAGCGTCAGCGACGTGTAGCCGGCTTCCGACTCGGACGGGACGACGGACTTCAGCTTCGAGTAGATAACCCGGCCGCGCGGCGTCTTCACGATGACGATTCGCCCGAGCTGCTTGTCTTCTTCGAGCAGCCGGACGACGCCCTCGTCCTCGGCGGGCATCCATAGTGGCAGCTCCCACTCTCGGCCATACGTCCCGAGCGTGACGACGCGCTTATAGTTCGCGCCTTCCGGCTCGTATTCCGCGGTCTGCGTTGGCATGCCGCCCGAAAGCCCGGTCCGCGCCCAGCGTAGCTCGACGGGGATCCCGTCCGAGCCGATGCGCCAATACCCGTCGACCTCGAGGAGCGCCGAGCCTTCGATCGGAGCGGACTCGGCGAAGCCGTTGTCCTGGGTGACCCGGACGATCGTATCGATCATATGCGGAGCGCCCCGGAAGACGAACGACGTCGTCGCCTTGTCGCTGATCGTCGCGATTTGCCGGAACTGCCCGAAGACGGAGCGCGCGTAGATCGCGTAACGGTCGAACTCGGCCGTCGTGAGCCCCGACTGGTCCCACGAGACGACGATCGCCTTCTGATCCTCGTCCGGCGTCAGGGCGAGTCCGGTCAGGGCCGGTGGAGTCGCGAAGTTCGTCGTGAACGTCCGCGTCAGCGTCGCCGTCAGCCCGTACTGATCCCAGACGGTCAGCGTCCAGGTGACGGTCGCGCCGGTCGGCAGCGTGCGCCGCGGGATCGTATGCGCGCCCGTCGTGCCCATCGCCGAGACGACGCCCGAGTCATAGATCGGATTGCCGGCGACGGACGCCTCAACCCGGAACCGAGCCTGAGTCCGCGAGATTGTCCAGCTGATCGTCGGCGTCGGATCGGTGATCGCCGCGGCGTTCGCCGGAGTGACCGACGAGAGCGCCGGAGCTGCCCGTCGACGGAGCAGGAAGGCGTCCGAGTAGTCCGACCGAACGAGTGCCGTATCGTCGTAGCGAGCCCGGAGCCGGTAGAGCGTGTCGACAGCCAGGGCGTCGGCGCGGAGATCGTCGACAAACATCTCGAACGTCTGATTAGAGCCGACGCTATGCGAGACACGGATCTCGATGCCCGAGACCTGCGCCCAGTTCACGGTCCCGCCGGTCGACGCCGGAGACGTGCGCGTCATCGCCGTCGTCGTCCAGACTCCATTCGCGCCGAGCGTGAGAGTGAACTGCGCGAAGTTCGCCGCGTTGCCCGAGAAGATGAAGCGGAGCGCCATCGTCTGCCCGGTGAGCGTCTGCGACCGCAGGACGGCGATCCTGAACGTCGACACGTTCGACAGATCGGTCCAGAGCGTCCCCGAGCGCAGCGCGTCGTAGAGCGTCGAGATGCTCGTCGTGCCCGACGCCAGGTTTGTGAAGGCAAGCTTCAGCGATGCGTTGCCCTGGGTCGCCCAGCCCCCCACGTTGTCCTGGTAGGTCAACGCGACGCTCGCTCCGGCGACGAAGCCCGACTGGGCAGGCGTCAGCGAGCCCGGCTGGTCGAAGCTCACGATCTGTAGCGGGTCGGTCGCGTCGTCGATCGCATGCAGCACCCGGACGAAGCGGCCGAGAACAGCCGCGGCCGAGCTCTGCCATTCGACTTCACGGAGCCGCGGATACTCGTCGTATCCGAGATCGCGGTCGATATCGCGGAACGGGATCACGAGCCGCGGACGAGAGGATGACGTGACCCACTCGCCGTCGAGCTGCTGGACGTGCTGGACGCCGCCTTCGACCGCGAGTGCGACCGGATACGGTGCGCCCGGTGCGGCGTTGATCCGGATCCGCTTTTGATCCGAGAACGGTCCGGGATCGGCGTTGCCGGCGACGCGAGCCCGCGCGTCGACCATCGGCTCCGAGCCCCAGTCCCATAGGTTCGCCGGGACGACGAAGTCGCGAAACGCCGCCGATGAGAACGACTGAAGCCCGAAGTCGTGGAGCAGGACGCCTGTCGGCGAGTAAAGCCGGACCTGGGCCTGGTCAATGTTCCCGCCGCCCGGATCCGAGACTCGAACCGTCGGCGTCCGCGTGTCGATCTTTACCGTCTGGTCGGCCGGATGATTGGTCGTCCCGACGCGGATCTGGACGGTCGGCCCAAGCGCCTCGTACTGCGTGAAGTAGAGATCGCCCGTCTGGTCGCTCGCGACGTCGTCCTTATTCCAGACGCGGAAGCGATGCCGGTACTTCACGCCATAGGCGAGCGCCGAGCCGCCATAGGTGATCTGCGGCCGCGTCGGCAGCCCGCCGATCGACACCTTCCCGGACGCGTACTTCGTGACGACGCCGCTCGGCGTGTCCTGGTAAACGATCCACTCGATCGCCGTCGCGCCTTCGCCTGCCGGATCGTTCGACGTGATCGAGATCGCGCCGGTCGGCGTCAGCGTCGCCGGAGTGACGCTCGGGTTCGTCGCAGACGGCTTGTACGCCGGCGTCGCCTGTAGCAGCCCGCTCCACGGGCCCCAGAGCCCCGAGACGCGCGCGAAGCGAATCCGCCACTTGCCCGCCGTCCGCGGCGTCAGCCCGGTCAGTGTGTGCGAGCGCGTCGCGTTATGCGCCGTCGTCGCCGTGACCGTGTCCGTCTTCAGCGGCGTTCCGGGATCCTGATCGGTAGCCGACGTCGGATACCACTCCACCTGGAAGTGCGAGCTCGACTTGCCCTCCGGGTGTGTATGAAGCGCCGAGACGGTCAGCGTGTTGCCGTTCGTCGAGCCCTGCACCGTGTTGGCCGGCGGCGCCATGTTCGACGGAGCGTTCGGCGCGACCTCGGTCTCGATCGAAGCTTCGCCGTAGGGGACGCTCGTCGTATGCCGCGAGTAAAAGCTGATCCGGCGAGCAGCGGTCGTCTCGTCGTACCCGGTCGAAGCATCGGCCGCGATCAGCCGGACGCGAAGCTCGGTCTCCTTCGCCGCCCATGCGGCCCGGACCATCGCCGTTATGGCGATCCGGAGCCAGGAGTCGATTGCCGGGACGCCGTCGTACTTGACGCGATCCGTCGTCGAGTGCGTCGGACCGGGGAAGCGGCCGGTCGAGCTCCCAGATGCGTACTGAGTGCATTCGCCCGTCGAGCCCGAGTTCTCGGTGAATGCTGCGGTCAGCTTCTCGATCCAGAACCGCGGGCCGGAGCCCATCGAGAAGCATCCCTGAGTGCCTCGGACGCGAAGGTTCAGCCAGTAGCCGATGATCTGCTCGGCTGCTGTGACGCCGGCGAGCTGCCCGGCCGTATAGACGCCGTTCGTAACGGTCCCGAGCGGAATCCGGAGCAGGACGCGGCCGGCGCCCGAGCCGGCTTCGAACACGGCATATCCGACCTGGAGCCGGTTCCCGAGCCCATTCCCGTAGTTCCCGCCGCCGGCCTGCTGGACCCACGTATCGAGATCGACGTTCGACGTCCGCGTTTGGGCCATCTTCTATCGATCCGTCCAGCGCAGGCCAGACGCCGACTGCGCTGCCGCCATCTTCCGAGCCCACTCAGCATCGAAGTCGATCGCGGTCCCGACGATAGCAGCGACGCCCTCGTTCGTGACGCCCGGCGGCAGATTGCGCCCGTCGATCTCGACCCGATGCCGGAGCTCGATCGGGATCGTCTGCCCGTTCAGCGTCCGCTCGGCGAGCAGCTCGACGATGTTCGAGCCGGAGCCGATGCCCGCGACCGTCTCCGCGAAGAGCCCGACTTCCCGGTCGGCCCGGCGACGGCCGCGGCGGAAGTTCTCGACGAAAGCGTCCGTCATCCGGTCAGCGGCCGAGCCCATCCACGCGATTGGGCCGCCGGCCTCGCTCCACGGTCCGGTACGCGCCGGCGACATGAGCCGGACCTGATTAGCGACGCCCCGCGTGAATGACTGGAGATCTTGCATGATCGCGCCCTTCTTGATCCCCCACTGCCGAAGGAACGCCGCTCCAGAGTCGCGTCCGGCGTCGCCGAAGATGCCCGGTAGCTGCCCGAGCTGCTGCTCCGAGACGCCGAGTATCTCGGCCAGCGACGCCCGGAGCGCGGGCCGCTGGGCGGCCGTCGCGGACGCGAGCAGCCGCATTGACATTCGGCCGATCTCTTCCGACTGCGGGTTCAGCTTCGCAAGCTCGCGGATCGAGTCGAGCGTGATCTGCTGCGCTTCGAGCCGGACTTCCGGCCGGCCGTCGTCGAGCGCGTTCGCGAGCCGCTTCGACGTCAGGATCCCGATCAGCTCGGCTTCCTTCTGGACCGGCGAGAGCGTGTTCTTCATCAAGTCCTTCAGCCGATCCATGGCCGAGACGGGCTCCGCGTAGCCGGACGCGATGCCCTGCCCGTATGCACGCGGCGTCTGCTGCCCGCCCCACGCCGCTTCGGCGATGATCGCCCGGTTCGCCGCTCGCAACGCGGCGAGCTGATCGGCCCCGCTCGTCTTCGTGACGTCGACGAGCTCGACGCCCGTCTGGCGATGTAGCCGCTGGACTTCCGATAGGCTCGCGCCCGTCTCGTCGGCGATCGCCTGAGCGGTCGTGCGCGTCGCCGCGGCCGCGTCCGCGTTCGCCTGCGCCTGAGCGCCGGCTTCGCGCTGAACGGCCGCCGTTGTCGCCTCCGCACCCCGCCGTCGAGCCTCTTCCGACGCATCCCACTCTTCGGCCGTCTTCCGAGCGGCTTCCTCGTGCGCTGCCGCCGTTGCCTCCGCGGCCTTCTCGGACTCCCACGCCGCTCGGCTGCCCGCGCCTTCGAGAACTCGCTGCACTGACTCGCCGACCCCGCCGATCCGGTTCAGCGCCCGCTCGGCAGCTGCCGCCGCGCCCTCGAAGTCGCCTTGAAGCAGCCGGATGATCGCGTCGCCAGCATCGATCATCGCCCCGAATAGGTTCTCGAAGATGCCGATCAGCCCGCCCAGCCGAGTGCCCAGGTCGACGACGATCCACTCGAGCTCGCGGAACGCGCCAGCGACCATCTCGCCCGCGATCCGGCCCAGCTCGCCGAGCATGGAGATCACGTCGTCTAGGATCCCGAAGTGCTCCAGCGCCAGAACGAGCGCCGCACCGGCGGCTGCGAGCGCGATCAGCGGAGCGAGCGCGACGATCGTCGCCGCGGCCCATGCGAGCATCGGCGGAACTACCATCGTCGCCACTGCGATCCCGATCGCGCCGACCGCGCCGGCGACGGCCGGACCGTTATTGAGCAACAGATCGACGACTTCGCCGATGACCCCGACGAGCCCGACGACGGCATCGGCGACCATCGGGACGATCGTCTCCGCGATCGGCATGAGTGCCTCGCCGACCGTCGTCCACGCTTCCTCGATCCGGGCCGCCGCGATACGCTGCCCGTTCGCGAGTCCGTCCGACGTTCGAGCGAAGTCGCCCTGGGCGGCCGCCGTCTGTTCGAGGATGAGCTGATAGGTCGCCGTCGCCTTCGCGTTCTTATCCATCGCGCCGACGCCGTCGTATAGGCCGAGCTCCATTGCCTTCGCCTTGACACCGGCCTCGTCGAGCATCACGCCGAAGCGCCGGATCGGCTCCGTCTCGCCGCGGAACGCCGCGCCCATCGCGTAGACGACGTCTTCCGTGCTCGCGTTATTGAATGAGCCCATGTCCGCGGCCAGCGCGAGCATGTCGACCGACATGTTCGCGGCCTCGTCGCCGGCGAAGCCGAGATTGGTAATCAGGTTCCCGAGCGTGCCGATCGAGTCGAGATACGCCCCGGACGAGAGCCCAACGCTCGTCGCGGCATCCTTCGACGCCTCTTCGACGATCCGGTACGAGTCGCCGAAGAGCTCGCCCGCCTTCGCTGCCGCTTCCGCCTTGTCGCTCGCGAGCGAGATCGAGTCTGAGAGCGTCCGCATCGCTTCGGCCGGAGCCTGCATGACGAACTGAGTCGCCATGTTGCCGATCGCGAGCCCGACGCCCATGATCGCGCCCTTGCCGATATCGCCGAACTTGCTGAACTTCCCGCCCGTCTCGTCGGCCGCGTCGCCCGCTTCGCGCGTCTTATCGGCGACGTCGTCCATAGCGTCGGCCGCCGGCTGCGCGCCCGCCGCCGCCCGGCTGCCGACTTGCTGGACTTGCCCGAGGAACCCTTCGTCGCGCAGCTCGAGGTCGTACCAGGCCGCGCCCACGCGCCCGCCACCGCCACCGAGCATCTCTAGTGAACCCGCCGCGGCATGAAGTCTTCCGGCCGGACGCCTTCCGGCAGGACGTCAGCGAGGGTCGCGTATCGCTGCCCCGGCGGCAGCGATCCTTTACCCGTGCTCATCGCGGACCGCTCCGCCTTACGTCGAGTTTCGACGAGCCTTACGAACAGCGCCTGATCGATCTGAAGCGCCAGGACCGGATCCGTGATCTCCATTGCCGAGCTCGGTCGGAACGAGAACCGCTCCGCTGTCCCCGCTAGTAGCAGCGCGTTTGGCGTCGTTATCCACTCTGCGAAACTCGCCGGCTGCCGGAGCAGCCTCCCCTTCCTGCATCTCGGCGATCTTCTTCACGAGCCCGAGCTTCAGCAGCGACTCGGCCGTGACCGTCGCCGGCTGCTTGTGTCGGATCGCGATGAAGCCCAGCGCGTCGAGATCCTCGGCCGGAATGACCGACTCCAGATCGAGAATGAACGGCGTCAGATCGAGCTCGCCCCACTCGGCGGCCGGATCGTCCGGCGACTCGCCGGCGACGAGTCGCTCGCGGACGCAATACGCGATCAGCCGGTCCTTCATCTGAAGGAACTGCTCCTGCTCGGCCGGATCGAGCTCGCGCAGTACGAGCCGCTCCATAGTGAAGCGGATCGCCATCCCGGTAAGCTCCTGCGGGAAGACGCCCTTCCGGAGCAGATGCTCGACGCTCGGCAGCCGGACCCGAACCCATGTCCCGGTCGGCAGCAGGACCTTATGGAGCCCGGCTTCCGTCCAGCCCCGGAGCGCGGCGGTCGTGTTCACGACTACGTCGCCGGATAGGTCGCGACAGCGTTCCGAAGGATCGCCGTCAGGGCCGAGCCCGAGCCGGGCTGATAGGCGTCATACGTCACCGTCGCGCGCAGCGGCTCGCCGTTGTTGTTCGTTTCCATCCCGGCGATGTTCGCGATCACGATCCGCGGAGCATTGATCTCCAGCGAGCGCTCGGGGGTCACCGCGACGCCGGCATTGTTGCGCTTCGTCCACTTCAGCGAGAGCCCGGCTGGGGCGCCGCCGAGCTCCAGCAGCCCGCGCGTCTGCGCGGCCTCGTCGCCCGGAGTCGCCGAACCGTAGTGCAGCCGCCGCCAAAGTGCGCCGTCCTCGATCAGCTGCGACGTCTCGAAGCGGATCCCGACCATGCCCTCGGCGATCGCGTAGCCGCCCAGGTTGTCGCCCGGGATGACCGTCGCGCCGGTCGTGATCGTCGTCGTCACGCTCGACATGCTCGCGACCGGCGTCCCTTCGACGAGTAGCTGCTGCTCGGCGTCGTAGTGAACGAACGGGATCCCGACTTCGAGAGCCGGCGTCCCGACCGCCGCGACGAGGTTTTGCGCGCGGAGCCCGATGATGCCGATCTCGGCCGTCATGGCCGCGCCCTCTGCCGAGCGAAGGACCAGCTGCGACACCTTGCAGTCGGGGAACCGCTCGAACTGGATCCCGCCGACGTTGCGCCAGAAGGTCATGTATGGCTGGCTCGGGGCCAGCGTGAACGTGTGCTCGTAGGGATCCGCCGCGCCGGTTACGGCCTTCGCGCCGAGCGCCGCGAACAGGAACGCGCCGAGCGAGTCGGGCATCGCGTAGATCGTCGGCGAGCCCTCGGCGCGAGCTCGTGCGACGAACGCGCCCATGCGCACGCGGTTGGCGGTCGAACCTTCGAGCGCCGTGACCTCGCGCGTCGGGTTCAGCCCGCCGCCGGTGATCGGAACGCGGAAGAGCGCCGCCGGTGCCGGCGTGCCCTTCGCCGCCTGAATGGCGACGGCAAGGTCGCCGATGTTGCCTGCCGGCATCGGTCAGTCTCCTTCCTGTGCTGCGCCTTCGGTCGCGGCCTGGTCGTCGGCCGGTCCCTCAGTCGTGATTGGTGCCGGCACAACCGGCTCTGGATCGGCGATCTTTCGCGTGGTCGTGCCGCCTGATGGCGTGCGGACCTCGCGTACCTGGTCAAGCCCGAAGGCGTTGAGGATTGCTTCGTCCTCGGGCGTCTCAGGCGTCACCACGCCGGCGTCGTCGGCCGCGATCTCGCGGTAGGTGCCGTCCGCAGCGGCGTACCCGTAGGAGGCGCTCGGCTCCCCGCGTCGGAGCGTGTAGCCCGCCTCGGCGCCTTCGGGCCGCTCAGCTGGTCCAGTCGTCTCTGCCATCGTTACGCTCCTCCCATTGCTGCTGGAACGACGCGCCACCCGCTGATCCGGAGCGCGACGCCCCTGACCTCGAAGGCGCGCACGTAATCACCGTCGATCGTGCATTCGAGATGGCTCCACGACGCCGCTGAGCGGCGCTGCCTGATCCGTGCCGCGTAGAACTCGCGCTTTGCGTCGAGAGTCTCGGTCACGTCTCGACGCCGCCGCTCCTGCGGCTCCTCGTCCTTGGCGTCGGCCACGTACACCGCCTGGAGCGCGAAGCGCTCCAGGTCCTGCGGCGAGGCGCCCGCGAGGCCGCGGATGTCCGGACCCCACTCGAAGAGGAAGAGCGTGTCTGGGTAGCCCACGTAGCCGAACGGCTCGGCGGCCGACAGATCGCGCCAAGTCCCCGACTCACCGCGGTCGAAGGTCACGCCCTTGTACTCGCGTGCGACCGGCGGGTCGGCCGGCGGCTCGATGAGGTCGCGCACGGCGTCGATGAGGTCGAGCATCACTGCACCGCCCGGAGCGCGTCGAACATGTGGCCGGCGAAACGCTCCGAAGCCGGTCGCAGGTAGGGATGGCCGCTCACGCGGACCTCGGTGCCAGGGACGAAGATCGTCGTGCCGCCGGTGCGTGGATCCACACGGGCGAAGCGTCGGCGGATGCCGGGGCCCATCACGATGCGCGCGCCGCTTGGCATGACCCAAGACAGCGCTCGCCTGGCGCGTGGGCGGATCGTCCCACCGCGCTCCTGGAGGGCGGCGTAGGGTAGCGAGCTGCCGATGGCGCCGCCCACTCCGAGGCCCGAACGCTGGGGACCGGCCATCGGCTGGATGCTGCTCGCCAGGCGGCCTGAACGACGGCGGGCAAGCCGCGCTGCCTCAACGACTGTCGCCTGCTGAGCGCGCGCAAACGCCTGCTCATGGATGCTCCGGAACCGTGCCAGCGCCGACGAGTCCGGCTGCAGCGTCAAGCCCATTACCAGCGCCCCGCGGAGCTCAGTCGGCTCGAGACGACACCGCGGCCGCTGCGCGTGCCGCGTCCACGGACGACCTCCAGCCAGCGCGCGGCGTTTGGCGCCAGGCGGCCGTACTGGACGTCTTCGGAGCCCATCACCGTGCCGGAGCCGCCTTCGCTCGAGAAGCTGACGAGGCCGCGCGCCAGGCGGCTCGCGGCATCGTCGAGAAGGTGTGCATTCGACGCGACGTAGATGGCCTGCTCGTATGTGGCCCGGGCGATGCCATCTGGCACGAATGGCACGCCGCTGGCGACGTCGAGAGACCTGGGGAAGGAACGCGCCTGGGTCGCCGCGTAGCGCCGAACCGATCCGTAGTGCGAGTCGATCTCTCGCGTCGCGCGCCGAAGCGCGCGTTCCTTCTTGTCCGGGGTGTGCTCGGCCCACGCCTCGGCGAAGCGGCCGAGGTCGGCCGCCGCCATGGCGTCGGCCTCGGCCACCGAGATGTAGGAGTCGGTCGCGGCACCAGCGACCGTCGTGTCGAGCGGCATCGGTCAGCGAGTCGCAGCCTGGGGATCAGGCTGTCTCGACGCCTCCCTTCTTGCCGGCTTCCTCGCCCTGCTCCTCGGCCTGCGACCGCTGAGCTACGACGCGAACCGTCGGCTCGCCTGGCTTTGCATCGGGCACCGGGACGACCTGATGCGGCTGGTAGTCGGACGGACCGACGCGACCACTGTAGTCGCCGCGCTTCGGGCCGGGACCGAGCGCGTCCTCGGGACCCTGCGGCTCGTCCGGGCTACCGGGCAGCATCGGGACACCCATGTCCGTGGCGTCCGACCGCGTGGTCGTGCCCTCCACTGAGTGCTCGGGCTTCTCGTTCTCGCTCTGGGTCGCCACGTCGTCCGCGGCGTCCTTCTTCTTCGTGTCAGCCACCGTCTGTCTCCTTCACGTCAGCGTGGTGATCCCGACCGCAGTCAACGCAGCGCGTGACCAGTACGCGCCCGCCGAGCGGGTACTGGGCGGAGCGCGGGCGACTGAGCTCGAACGACTCGATCCGCTCCCTTGGACACCCAGCGCGATGCGCGATGGGGGCCGCGTGCTCCTTAGTGGCCTCGGGCTGCGTTGCTGCGGTCGGCATCTGGTCCTCCTTATGCGGCTAGAACCGCGTGCGATGGGTTAGGCGTTGGCTCGGATGCCGCGCAGGCGGACCGCCCCCTTGCCGAAGACGGCCAGGCCGAGGAAGCCCTCGATGCGGGTCCGGAAGACGGGCTTGGAGTCGATCTCGCCGAGATCGCGGACGTCGAAGACGGCCGCTGGGCCATTGAAGAGCCCAGTCACGCCGCCGTCGGTCTCGTCCTCGCCGAACTTGACGGCGTAGATCGAGGTCGTGTCGTCCGCGGTGCCCTGGACCTCGTCGTTCGGGATGATCTCGGTGCCGTCGGCGCGCTTGCCGATGTCGAGGATCGGGATCCCGTTGTAGGTCTCGATCACCTTGCCGAAGTCGGCCATGGTGTACGAAGACCAACCGCCGATACGCCGCGCGACGGAGCGGAGCTTGCCGACGAACCGAGCGTTCGCGTAGATGGCATCGGCGCCGCCAGCGACGCGGCTGAGCGCCTCGTCGAGGATCTCGAGGAACGCGTGCCGGTCGTTGTCGCTGGCGCCGATCATGCCCAGGC
Organism: Candidatus Limnocylindrales bacterium; assembly: GCA_035540555.1. GTDB lineage: Bacteria > Chloroflexota > Limnocylindria > Limnocylindrales > CSP1-4 > JALYGJ01. The sequence continues at coordinate 113,173 of DATLGJ010000037.1, forward strand.
CGTTCGTGGCGGCGTCGACGACCTGCGTGCCGGTCAGGCGCTTCTTGAGCCCGTCGAAGCTGTTGGCATCGACCGCCACGTCGCCGTTGATGAACGAGTCCTGGTACTTGATCCGGGCGGCCTTGACCTTCATCCGGGTCTGGGTCGCCCGCTGGTCGTTCAGGTTGCCGCGGGTCTTGGCGATGAACGTGTCGACGTCGGCGTCGCCGCCCAGGATGACCAGCGACTCGGTCTTCTGGTTGACGGTGCCTGTCGACTCGCTGTACGCGGAGTTCACCGCCCGGAACTCGACGCCGGGCAGCGTGCCTTCCTCGTTGTAGGCATACGCGTTGCCTTCGATGGGCAGCAGCGGCAGCCGGTCGAGGACGGACGACTCGAGGATGAACGTCTCGACCACGCCGCGCTGCAGGTCGGTCTGTGACAGCTTCGCTGCCTCGACGAGCGTCAGGGCACCGAGCGCCACGCCAGCTGCGCCGGCGAGCCAGTAGCCGATCAGCGCGAGCAGCAGGCTGAGGGCGATCGAGAAGAGAAGAGGATGGGCGTCGCGCTGTGCGCGGGCCCGATCAGCAAGTGTGAGGATCATCGTCCTGGGTTGTCCTTTCTCCCCGCCGAGCGCCCGGCAGGGGATCTATCTGGATGCTTCGTAAGCCCGGCGCAGCCGATCCGCGCCCGGCGCCACAGGGGCGGCGTTGCTGCCGCCTTCCGCGCCACCCCACGAGCCACCCGGCCCAGCGGGCGTCGGGGTCTGCTGCTTGCCAAAGAGAGCTGCGTACTCGGGGTCCTTCTTCAACGCTTCCACGGCCTCCGTCAGCCCCTCGACGCGGCGGGTCTCGGTGTCGACCTTGAGCGCCCGCAGTTCGGGCGCCGCCTTCGCCAGGGCGAGCAGCTTGTCGCTCGTGATGCCGGCCCCTCGGAGGGCTCCTTCGACGACGAGGTCTCGGCCCCATTCCTGCCAACGCGCCCGCTCTTCAGCGGCAGATTCGCGTCGTGCCTGGGTGAGGGCCTTCTCGTGGTCGGTCTGCTGCCCCGCCTGCAGCTCCTGGAGCTGCTGCTCTGCAGCCTTGGCGCGGTCTTCCGCTTCCTTCGCCAGGCGTCGCGCCTCGCGGAGAACGGCTTTGCCGGGCTCTCCGAGGGCCTCCTCGCCCGTCGCGGGCTGGGTGGCCGGTGCGGGCGACGTGCCCGCTCCTGCGGCCGGCGTCGCGCCGGCGGCAGTTCCCGTAGCGGCTGGTGTCGGCGTCGCGCCGGACCCGGGCGTCGCACCCGTGCCGCCACCGCCACCGCCTTCGCCCTCAAAAAAGCTGAGAGGCCAGAACGGGAGCGGTATCAGGTTTCGCAGCATTATGCGCCTCCTTGCAACTGGAATGTCAAGCCGGCTGGCTCATTGGTCCCGTGCCGGGTGCGGCCGGCGGTAGCGGGTTGTCAGGGACGTCGGCCAATGGACCGCCGGAGATCGTCCGGGCGATTGAGCGCGCGGCCATCTCCGGACCGGCCAGCTCTGTCAGCCTCTTCGCCTCGTCATCGAGCATCCGTCGCCAGCGCTCGATGTCTTCGGGCGACGCCGGCAACAGCTCCCACGTCGCCTCGAGGGGCAGCCCCAGCATCTGGCGCAGCTTGCCGAGGGCATCGACGTGCTGCGACTCGGTCCGCCGTTCCGGGTCCTCCCAGATAACCTGGCCGCCGTCGCGCATCGCCTGGGCTCGCTGCTCGTCACCGCCCAGCCGCAGTGCCAGGCGCATAATCTGGCGCCAGGCAGCGCCCTTGTCGCGACCGTGGGCGCGGACCTTGTCGACGAGCGGCGCTTCCGAGGCCGTAATGCTCTCGCCCGACGGCGGGACGCTGCTCGGCATGTTGAGCAGGAAGTGGTACGGCGTGAACGTGTCGGTCGCGATGTCAGCCCGGATCTGATCAAGCTCCTTGACGTAGTTGTCGAGCGTCGCGACGGTGAACTGGCCGAAGCGAGCCGCCTCCTCGGGCGTCGTGATCCACCGCGTCTGGCCGGTGCGCGTGGCAGGCGGCGGGGCCGGCTCGATCGGCTCGCCGGTCACCTCGTCGACGGCAATCTCGTCTTCCTCCGGCTCGACGCCGGTACCCCAACGCTGTGGGTAGGCCATCTCGTGCGACGTGACCGCCATATCCATCAGCGTCTTGTTGTAGTGGTCGATCCGCGATAGCACGGGCTCGTGCTCGGCTTCAGGCGAGCCATTGAGTCGCGGGTCGTTGGGCAGCACGACGATTGGCACCTCGCCCAGCGGGTTCACCATGCGCCCCGGCTGACCCGGTCGCTCGCGTAGCTCCCAGCGGGCGGGCTCGGTCGCGGCCACCAGGCGGTTGAGCCACCAGTCCATCTGGCTCGGCTCGCGATCGCGCCAGTGCTCGATGCGGTCAGGCAGGTACAGGATGTAGAACCGGCGCGCGCTATCGAGGTCCCACCACGACTTGAGCGCGGCCTGGCGGAGGCGGCGGTCGCCCGGTGCGTGCCAAACGATGACCTGCGCCGGATCCTGGGGCGTGATGATCGGGGTCGAGGGATCCGCGGGATTGGGCTCGACGAGTACCGGGCACTCGCCCTTGACGAGCGCCTCGACGTGCGCCTTGGACGATTCAGAGTGCATCTCGTTGGCGCGCCAGATCCGCGCTGCCTCGGCGTCCGCGCCGGTCTCGCCCGAGAAGCGGAAGCCGAGCACGTTCAGCCGTTGGGCGGCGGCATTCACGATCAACTTGGAATGATTGGCGTGGAGGTAGTTCGGGAACATTTTGGAGACCTCCGACTCGCGCCACGCCTGACCGGCAAGCTTGCTGAGGTCCTGCGTTCCGCGGTAGTAGTGCTCCAGGCGAGTGAAGCGGCCCTGGCGGGCGTGCAGTGCCGTCGTCAGGCGCTCGAGCCACCACTCCGACGAGCCGGCCGGATGGCGGGAACCACCACCACGAACGGCGGGCAGGGTCATCGCGGCCTCCCGGCCAGCACACGCGGCGGCTTGCGCGTCATCACTCGCGAACGTGCCTGGGGAGCGGTGAGCGCACGGTGGACCGCGAGCATCACGGCGCGTGCCGCCGGGATCCGCTGGCCCTCATCCGAGTCGATCGTCCAGCCTCGCGTGACCTCGTTGGCCACGACCCAGCCCATCTGGCGCGCGAGCTCGGGATCGCCGTCGTGCACGAGCTTGCCGTTGACCGCCGCCTCCTTGAGCGCCTCCGCGGCCAGCGCCATGCGCTGCGGGCTCGGCGGAATGTCGATCAGCGCGAGGCCCTCGCTGCGCAGCACGCTCGCCGAGCGTTCGAAGAACGTGCCGTGATAGCCGATCTCGGGGCCGGCCGCCGGCACCAGCCGCTCATGCCCCCGGCGGGTCGTGCGCTTGGGCACCATGACGTGCGCCGGATATGCCTCGTGCAGCTGGCGCAGATGGCCTTCGAGCTCCTCGAGGTCGAGGTACTCGCCTTCGCCTTCGCCGCCTTCCGTCTGCTGCTGCGGGAAGTGGTCGACATGGGCCACGACCTGGTCGCCCTGCAGCTGCGCGAGGGCCACGGCCGCGGTGCGATGGTCGTGATCGATCACGACGTCCGCGAAGACCGGTCGCGCAGGGTCGAGGGCGACGGGGCCGCCGCGCTCCGACCAGAGCGCCTCGGGCATCCAGCGCCGGGCCGAGCCGGAGCTGGGCAGGTTCCAGAAGAGCCGCTTCATGCGGTCCCAATCCGCGGTCGGCGAGAGCGCGTCGTCGACGATGCGGCCGAGGTTTACCCAGGTGGCATCGGCGTAGACGTCGCGCAGGCTGGCGATCAGCTGCTCGCGTGTCCAATCGCGCTGCGGCTCCTTCGCCGGCCGCCGGGCGTAGCGCAGCGCCCCTGGCTCGTCGACGTCGAAGCGCTCGGCGACCGAGTCGGCGCCCTTGACGTAGGCGTTGCCGGTGAAGACGGCGCGGCCGTCCATCTTCGTCAGGTTGCCCAGGATCGTGTCGACGAGCTTGTGCCCGCCGTTGCCGGCGGTCCACAGCTGCGGCTCGTCGAGCGTCGCCTTCGTGATCCGCTGCCCTTCGCGTGAGCCGGCGGAGGCCGTGACGAACTCGAGCAGCGCCTCGGGCACGTCCATCAGGTACATCCGCGTCCGACCGAGGTCGATCCGCAGCTCGTCGGCCGCGCGGCCGCCGCTGGCGGCGAGCATCCCGTACAGCGCGCCCCAGGTGTTCTTCGTCTGGCCCTCGCTGACGGCCGCGATCTGGATCCACGGCGGCGGACGCATGCCCGTGCCCCACGGCACCCCGACCGGCTGGCCATCTGCGTCCCAGCCGTCGAAGCAGACGGGTCCGCGGAAGTCGACGATGTCCAGCGACGCCGCGAACGGCGACTTCCCGAAGCCCTTGGCCTCCTCGAGGTTCAGCCGGCGGTCGTGGACGTAGCGGCCGGTCTGCGGATCGAGCCGGAACCACTCGAGCACGCGCTTCGCCTGCTCGACGGTGTAGACGAGCGGCTGCTTTTCGTCGGCCGGAGAGGGCAGATAAGCGTAGGTCCAGTCCAGGACGAGCCATCCGAGCGTCGGGAAAGGCCTTTCGGGCGTCGCACGCCACCCACGAGGCCTGAATCGGGCGGATCGGGCCGTCGAGGGGCTCGGAGGGGCCATGACGAGCGTCATTTGCTGCTCACCAGGCGCAATCCGTCATACGGACTGGCCGAAGAGCCCTTCGAAGAGCGGCCAGGGGGCCTGGTGGACGCTGAATCGGCTCCTTCCGGTCTAACCCAGCGCCGATCCTGCTGTCCCTTGGGCGTGATGCCGTAGTTGTCCATCAGCTGGCGCAACTCGGCCGCGGGATTCGGGCGCAGGACGTGCACGATGGCGTCGCCGACCTCCTTGGCGACGTAGGGGTCCTCGAAGAACTGCTCGCACAGGTCGTAGAGCTGCGCCACGCGCCGAAGACCGGGCAGATCGTCGGGCGTCCAGTGCGCGGCGAACCACGCGCCCATCCAGGTCGCCCAGGCGGTGCGTGCCGCGTTGCCGAGGCTCTCAGGTGGCTCAGGCGGCGGGCCATGCTGCCAGCCGATGCCTGGTGTCGGCTTCCACTCGCCACGCCCAGGCGCAGCCCGCCGCCGGCGGCTGTCGGGGTTCTTCGGGGTGCGCCCTACGCCCGGCATGGCTGGCGCTCCCAGATTCGTACAGAATGCGAGAGGGCTGCGGGTTGGTGATTACCACCGATCACGATTTTTGGTCCACCCCCACACCCCGGGTCGGTCATCGCGCGGCTCGCGATCGACGACTCGGCGAGTCGGCCCATCGCTTGCGCGTGTTGCAGCCGCGACACAACACCTGCGTCGGACCCAGCAAGGCACCGCCGTTGGCGAGCGATGTCACGTGATCCACCGTCAGGTCGCTGCTCGCGTGGCCCGCACGTCCGAAGCCAGGGCACCAGTCCCCGTGACGGCCCCGCCAGTCGGCAAGCACCTGCGTCCGCAGCTCCCGCCAGTCGCTGCGGTCGTAGGCCGGGTTGTGCGCCGCTCGCTGCAAACCCCGGTTGCAGTCCAGGCAGCGCGAGCCGTTCAGCGTCGGGACACCGCAGCGCAGACACGGACGCGGCCCCGCCATTCACTTCTCGGTCCCGAGCTGCTGGCTGCCGACCACCGCCGGCGCCCAGCAGCCGGGACCCTCGCCCACGAGGGAGGGCCTCGGGCCGGGGACCCCTCCGCCGACGGGGGACCCCTCCCGGCGCAGGGGAGCCGTCCCGGCCTCGGGCATGGCGCCGCGCGGGGGGCCCTGCCGCGGAGGGGGTCCTGCCTGGGGCATACCCATCAGCTCACTCAACGGAGCCTGCCTGTGTGGTGTCCACGGCGACCGGGCCATGCGGCATCAGCGGCGCGACGTGCGGCGTGTCACCCGCGGTGGCCAGCTCGGGCAACGGCAGGCGTGGGGCGACGATGACCGAGAGCCGGTCGACCATCTTCTCGATGTGATCGCGGAAGACTTCCCAGGTCGCGTCGTAGGTGCCCTGGCCGACGTGCCGGATCCACGCGCCGAGTCGGATGACGTCGGTCGCGTCGCGGTGCAGGACGTGGAGCATCTCGTGCGCGATGGTCTGACGCTGCTCCTCGGGCGTCTCGATCCAGAACGACGGGCCCAGCCAGAGCTCGGCCATCATCCGGCCGTCTACCGGCTGGATCATCGCCGTCGCCTCTTCGCGCCCTGGCGGCGGACCGTCGCGCAGCACGATCTTGTAGGCCTGCAGGTTCAGCGCATCGCGGACCTGGGCGATGTACTCCGTCAGCGCCTCGCGCCGCTCCTCGTCCAGCGTCGTCACGGCGCGCGCTGACCGGGCGTGGCGGGGGCGGCAGACGCCGCTTCAGCGCCTTGCTGGATGGCACGCTCCGCTGCGCGCGCGCCGCCGACGCTCGACTCCCTGGAGAAGATGAAGCCCAGCACGATGCCGAGCACTGTGGTCACGAGGGCGAGCTTGGCCGTGCCCTCGACGCCCGGTGTATCCAGGAGCAGCAGCACAAATGAACCGATCAGGCAGAGCAGCCCGATGCCATACGTGTAATGTAAACGGATGGTATCGGTACTCACGTGCTCATCACCCGCCAATCGTTTACAATGCTCGTATGGCAAGACCGACGGGCCCGCTCGCTCCGCGCTTCTGGAGCAAAGTCATCAAAGGAGAGGGCTGTTGGGAATGGCAGGCGTCCCTCGGGACACACGGCTACGGTCAGATCACCGTCGATGGTCGGCCCGTCCATGCACACCGCGTCGCCTGGTTCCTGACGCACGGCGAGTGGCCGCCCAAGGGGCTTCACTGCTGCCATCGCTGCGACAACCGACGGTGCGTCCGTCCCGACCACCTGTTCCTGGGCACGCACGCCGACAACCTGGGCGACATGCGGCAGAAAGGTCGCTCGGCCAAGCGTCTCTCTGAGAGTGCCGTGCTCGCGATGTACCAGATGCGTCACCGCTCGACCGCCGAGATCGCCAAGCTCTTCGGCGTCCACGAAACGGCGGTCAAGGACGTCCTGAGCGGGAAGACATGGCGGCATCTCTACGTGCCTCCCGTCATCAAAGGCGTCACGCTCCAAGAAGCTGCGCGCCGGCTCGGAGTCACGCGTAGTGGCCTCGGGGTGCAGGCGCACCGTGGCGTTCTCAAGACGTTCCGTGACCGCAGTTCGATCTACGTCAGGGAGGAAGAGATCGAGCGCTACAGACGCGAGCATTTGGGCCGTCGCTCCCGGCGCAAGCCTGATGGTATCGGTGCTCACTTGGCCTCCTCGTCGCAGCAGCCGCCGCCGAGCGGCCGAGTGGTCTCAGCTGGCCCCTGGCGGTCATCGGTCGCCTCGTCGAGCGCCACGCTGCCCTCCGGGTAGGCGCTATCCGGTAGGGGTGGCAACGCCTCGCCGGGCACCGACTCGAGCTCCTTCATGCGACGAACATCCGGCGGATACGCTCCGCTGCCGCCTCGATGGCCGCTGCCTCGTGCGCAGCCGCCGCGCCGCTCTCGGACAGCGCGATTACCTGTTTGCGCAGAGCCCCGACTTCGCCTGCCAGCGCCTCGCTGCGGGCGCGCCACTCGTCACGCTCGGCACGCATGGCCGCCAGGGC
>DATLGJ010000038.1:0-3542 GCA_035540555.1 Candidatus Limnocylindrales bacterium
TGCCCAGCGGCACGAGCAGCAGCCCCAGCAGCCAGCCGATGGCCAGCGGCAGCGTCGCGGCCTGAGCGTAGCCCGGGCCCGCCGGTGCCGCGGCGAGGGCGGCCCTGAGGTTGAACCTGAAGACGTCAAGCCCTCGGCTCACGTCACCGACGTAAACGTAGCCGCGGTAGTACAGGGCGCCCCACGCGGTCGCGCCGGGCATGATCGCCGAAGCAATCAGCCGGGGCTTGGCTGGGTTCCGGTAGTCGACGACCTGCAGCCCGGCGTTGTACGAGCCGATGAACACGAGGCCGTTGTTCGAGCTGAAGACGTGGACCGAGCAGACCGGCGCCGGCGTGCCCACTGGGATGAACCACTCGGACAGCTCGGTCGCGCTGGTCAGGTCGCGCGAGAAGCGCAACGCATACGCGCCGCCGGCGTTGCCACAGCCGTTGTGCAGGTCCTCGTCGGTCACGAGGGCCACGCGCGACAGCCCGTGGATGAACTGGATCTCGTGGTGATAGCGGATCGGATGGTGGCTCGAGCCCTTCGAGTGGAGCCAACGGTACAGGGCCACCGGCTTGGAAGGGTTGGTGATGTCTATGACGAAGATGCTGCCCGTGTTGCCGTCGTTGTTGGTGTAGTTGCCTCCCTCGGCGAGCAAGGCGATGTCCCGTTTGACCCAGCGGCCGTTGCGGTAGACGGGGTAATTGACATAGACCTCGATGTCATGCGTGTGGGTGAACGCGGGCCCGACCGCGCGACCGCGGCGATAAGGCGACTTCTCCCACAGCGTGGCCGGATCGCCGCGGAAGAGCGTCCACGGAGCGCTCGGGTTCTTCCACAGCAGAGGCCGCAGGTCGTAGATGCGCAGGCCCTGGACGCCGACCCCGCCCGATGGCAGGAACAGCCGCCGGGCGTCGACGATGTCTGCGTTGTGCGACTCCCCGTCGAGCTGGTCCGGGCCGAACGTCCAGAGCAGCCGCGGATTCGCCGGATCTGTCACGTCGAAGAATTCCGTGCGATCCGTGCGCGCCTGGTTTGGCAGCACTCCTGACGTCCGACGCGTCCCGCCGAGGACGGCGATCCGGCGGGTGCCGAAGATTGCCGCATCGGGCACCGCGTCGGCCCGTCCGCCGGGCGTGTAAGCGCCGACCTGGAAGGGCGACGCTGGGTCGGCGACGCTGAAGATGCGCATGCCCGCGCCGTACGCCCCGACGTACATGCGCTGGCTCTGGCGTGCCACGTGACCGCCGGTACCCGGGAAGTTGGCGATGTGCTCGAGCCCGGGCGTGATCAGAGGCTCGGTGACGAGCGCATTGCCGGGCGCGGCATGGGTCGCGTGGTCGCCGTCATGGGCAGCTGCGGGAGCGGCCCAGACCAGGCTGACCAGGAGCGCCGCCAGCAGCCCCAGGGCCGCCGGTCGATAGAAGAGCGCCAAGCTCGGTCGACGTGACATCGAAGCACCTCGCGAACACCACGGCTAAGGGTGTCAGATGGTTTACTGCACTGACCCCGGCGTTGTGCGAACTGGCGCCCGAGTGGGCCTTGCGGGTGCGTTGCAGTTACGGGCGCGCGACCACCAGCGTAGTGAGGGCCCCCAGCCGCTCCACCTTCAGCGTCACCTCATCGCCCGGCTCGAGGTAGCGGCCGAACCCCGAGGCCTCGCGAATCTCGAGCAGGCAGCCGGTGCCGACCGTACCTGAGCCAATCACGTCACCCGGCAGCAGGCGTGCGTCGGCCGAGGCGCGCTCGACCATCTCGCCGAAGGAGAAGTGGATGTCTGACCAGCGGCCGCGGCTGAGCTCACGGCCGTTGACCTCGGCGCTGGCGACCAGGTCATAGCCGCTGCCCTTGCGCGCGTCAGCCAGCTCGTCCGGCGTGACCAGCCACGGCCCCAGAGTCGAGGCGAAGTCTTTGCCCTTCGCCGGCCCGAGCCGGACGGCGGTCTCGTCGCGCTGCAGGTCGCGCGCCGACCAATCGTTGAAGATCATGTAGCCGCCGATCGCCTCCTCGGCGCGCTCAGCCGGCAGGTCGCGCACGGGCGTGTCGATCAGGGCGGCGATCTCGAGCTCATAGTCGAGCTCCGTCGAGCCACGCGGCGCCCATACCGGCTCGCCCGGGCCCCGAATCTCGGACACGTTCGAGAAATAGAAGATGGCCAGCCTGTACCAGGCCTCGGGCACCTCCTGGTTGCGCCGCTGCCACATCGTGGCCACGTGCCGCTCGAAGGCGTAGAAGTCGCGCAGGCTGGCCGGCCGCAGGATCGGCGGCCCGAAATTCAGGTCGGGGGCATCCAGCACCGCATCGTCAGCGCCCTCTGCCGCGAAGCCTTCGACGATCTGGGCCAGGGCTTCCACGCGCAGGCCCAGCGCGAGATGCTGATCGAGCGTCGTCACGGAATGGCGGAACAGGATGCTGTTGTGCGCCAGCCGCTCGTCGCGTCGGGCCGCTCGCCGGCGGGCGACCTCTAGGTCGAGCCAGCGCGTGCCTTCGGCGTCGAGCGCCGCGGCCAGGCGAAAGCCCGTCCCAGCGGGAGCGTGCAGCTCACGGACGTGGGCGATCTTCATGCCACGTGCAGACTATCCTCGCTCGCGAATGTTGACCGGCATCGACCATCTCATTCTGGCCGTCGACAGCCCCGATGATGCCGCGGCGACAGTGGAACAGCAGCTCGGCCTGCGCTCGACCGGCGGCGGACGCCACGACGCCCTCGGCACGCACAACCGGCTGATCTGGCTGGGCGACTCGTACCTCGAGCTGATGGGCGTCTTCGACGAGGACCTCGCCGCGCGTTCATGGTGGGGCTCGTACGTGCGTCGGCTGCTCGCCGATCGGGGCGTCGGGCTGGCCGGCGTCGTGCTCGCCTCGGACGACCTCGCCGTGGACGTGGTTGGGCTGCGCGCAGGCGGCTCGTCGCTGGGCGAGCCACAGCCGGGCCAGCGGTCACGGCCGGACGGCCGGCTCGTGCGCTGGCAGGCGGCGCGGCCCGAGCGTCCCGACTCGGACCTGGGCCTGGCTTTCCTGATCGAGCACGACACCGCGGCGGCCGAGTGGACGCCGGACGAGCGATCGGCGCGGGCGACGGAGATCCACCCGATGGGTACGGCTGCCCGCCTGCTGCGCGTCGAGGTGCCGGTGTCAGACGTGCGCGCGGCTCAGATGCGCATCCACCGCAACCTTGGCGTGGCCTTTCGGCCCTCGCTGGCAGGCGGCGGAGCGCGTGATGGCTCCATTGGGCGGCAGGTGCTGCGCCTGCTGCGGGTGGGCTCCCGGCCGCTGATCGCGATCGGCGGTGGTCGCGCCGAGCGCGAGCTGGAGCTGCTGGGCTGTCGCTGGCTGATCGCGCCTAGAAGGGCCGGAACATCATCAGCCAGAGGATGAACGCGAAGCCGCCGCCACCGATCAGCAGCAGCAGCTCGGGCCGGCGATTGTCGAGCAGCGCAGCCAGCTCCTCGTCCGAGGCAGGTGGCGGATCCGGCTGGTCCTTCTTGATCGCGCGCGTCCGCTGGCCGATGGCGTGGCGAACCTTGTTGAAGTAGCCGGCGCCCAGCGGTGTCATC
>DATLGJ010000039.1:0-34665 GCA_035540555.1 Candidatus Limnocylindrales bacterium
GGGTCGGCTCGCTGCCGGGTGTCGGAGCGGCGGCCGGGCTGGTCGAAAGCGTCGGTCGGGCGATCGGCGCCGCCGTCGGACCGGGCCCGGCGAACGTCAGCACGCCAGCCGCCATCAGCCCGCCGACGACTGCGGTGGCCCCGGCCAGCACAAGCAGGACCGTGACGACCGGCGAGGTGCGGGATCTCATCCGCCGATGATAGGGCCCGCGCCTGGCAAACGATCAGCAGGGGACCCCGCCGCCGCCACGTCGGCGATCAATCCCGCCCCTCAGAAGATCGATCAGGAAGCGCTGGGCAACGGTGCCAGGGTGGGAGTCGTGCGATTGGGGCCCCACACCTCGGGACCGCAAATGAAGGGCCGGGGCGGGCCGGCCTGCTCCGCGCGCCAGCGCTCAAGATCGGCGGGCTCGGTGGGCAGGCGGCCGTCGCCGAAAGCTCGCTCGACCTCCTCCCGCACGTCATCGAATCGCTCCCACCCAAGGTAGCGCCAGCCGTTCTGGCGGCAGATCCGCTCCAGGCTGTCGCGCGCGAAAACCATGTCCGCATGGGCGGCGGCGTAGCGGTCGCTGGTGCCATCGCCGATGAAGACGACCACCCGCCCGGCGGCCTGGTGAAGCCGGACGCGCTCTCGCTTGCAGGTACCGCAGACGAAGCACGTCGGGTGCCCGTAGGGAAAGGTCATGCCCTCTCCCCCGCCGCGGACGTCGTTCTGGTTCGTCACCACGGGCACATCGGTGACCCCCAGCGCGGCCAGATTCGGCGCGACGTAGAAGCCGAAGCCGTCGCTCACCACCTCGACCTGTGCGCCGCGCCCGCGAACGTCCTCCACGAAGCGGGGAAACGCCGGATCCTGCGGCATCTCCGATGCCGCCCGGCGCAGGAGGTCGGCATCGTCGGGCAGCACGTCCATGTCCCAGCGCATCAGCTCGCGTGAGCCGAGGAGACCGGCGTCGTACTGGGCGTCCTTTTCGGCAAGCATCTGCTTGTCGGGGAAGTAACGCTCCATCAGCGCATCGCCCACGTCAACAAGCGAGATGGTGCCGTCGTAATCGACCAGGAAGCTGACCGGCGCCAGGCCAGCCTCGATCGGCGCGACGCCGGGTGTGGCTATGCTCGAGGTGTCCGCGCTGTCGGGGATGTCAGGCAGGCGGGGTCGCGATCAGGCCGGAGCCTGGTCCTCGCCCAGCTCCTCCAGCTCAAGCGCCTCCTCGTCGACCTCCTCCGTCAGCTTGAGCCAGATGAAGAGGCCGGCAAGCACGACGAGGGGGATGACCACCACGGCGGCGACCATCACCAGCAGCAGCGTGGCGAGCACTTTGATGAGACGCTTCATGGGGCCTCCAGTCGCGTAGCGCGGGTAGTCAGTTCAGGAACGGTAGCGCAACGGCCCTCAACCGGCCAATTAGCGAACGGCCCGCAGACGCAACGAATCCATCCCGCTTCGGCGGGCGCGCTACCCGCCGACGGTATCCAGGATGCTTTCGCCGCCGGTCTTGCCGCGCAGGCGGTGGGCGCCTTCGATCAGGGACTCGATCTCCTCGCGGGTGAACTCGGCGAGGACGTGACGCAGGCCGCTGCGGGTGGCTGTCAGCAGCCTCAGTACGAAGGCTCGGTCCTGCTCGAAGAGCATTACGTCGCGCGGCTTCTGCTCGTCGATGTAGTGGCCCAGCACACGGAGGGCGTGCTCGTAGAAGCTGTCCGGCACCTCCTGCGGGGGCGGCCGGCCGCGATTACGGCGGTTGCTGGCCTCGTCCATGAAGCGGGCGATGTCTTCTTCTGCCAGCAGGTAGCTGACCTTCTCGATCCGGCCAACCGCGTCGCTCCACGACTGGCCGTTCTCGGCCTGGGGGCCGAGCGCCTGCAGCAGGAAGCCCTGGGCGGTCTCGGCCAGCGAGATCTCGCGCATCCCGCCCTGGTCGACGAAGGCGCCGATGGACCGCAGGACCTCCTCATAGTCCTGCCGCGGAGTCCCCTCGTATATCTGCATTGGGCTGCAGTTTAGGTTCGCGCCCGCACGGAGACAAGGCTTCTCGGGCGGATCTCGGTCGCGCCCCCATGGGGTGGGCTAGCTGTGGGGCGCTGCTGTCAGCTGCCGGCCGCCTGTCGCTCGCCGGCCAGTCGACGCGCAGCCTCGACGATCGAGCCTGCATCGATGCCGGCGATGGCCAGCTCTTCCTCCGGCGTGGCAGACCCCGGCATCACCCGCACCGCCAGCGATTCGATGTGCGGGCGCTCGTCGCGACCAGCAAGGGCCCCGGCAACCGTCTCGTACAGCCCACCTTCCGGCCAGTGATCCTCGACCACGACCAACCCGGCGGGGCACTCTCGCGCGGCCTGGGCCAACGTTTCCCCATCGACTGGCTTGACCGAATACAGGTCGATGACGCGGGCGTTGACTCCTTCTCCGGCCAGCTGGTCGGCCGCCTTGAGCGCTTCGGGCACCGTGATGCCCGCCGCCACAATGGCCAGCCGGTCGTCCCCCGAGCTGCGCAGCACGCGGCTGCCGCCGATCTCGAACTCTTCGTCCGCCTCGTAGATGACCGGCGTGTTGGCCCGCGTCGTGCGCAGGTAGCTGATGCCCGGGAGATCGGCCATGGCGGCGGTGAGACGGGCGGTCTGGTTTGCATCACATGGATAGAGCACTGTGCTGCCGTGGACGGCGCGCATCATGGCCAGGTCTTCGAGCCCCATCTGCGATGGACCGTCCTCGCCGATGCTCACGCCGGCGTGGGAGCCCGACAGGGCGAGCGTCGCCCGGCTGACGGCTGCCATACGCACGAAGTCGTAGGCGCGGGACAGGAATGCGGCAAAGGTCGCGGCGAAGGGCCGCCAGCCGCGCACCTGCATGCCAACCGCCGCCGCAACCATCTGCTGCTCGGCGATGTACAGCTGGAAGAACCGCTCGGGATGCTGCTTCTCGAACAGCTCGGTGTAGGTCGAGTTGCCCACCTCGCCATCGAGCGCGACTACGTCCGGCCGGCCGGCGCCGAGGGCGGCCAGCGCCTCGCCGAAGGCCTTTCGCGTGGCCACCGATTTGCCCTTCTCGTAGCTCGGCAGCTCGACTCGCCGATCGTCGCTGCCCGGCACACGGTGGACGTTCCCGTCACCCTCCGGCTCCAGCGGCGTGACGGTGATGTCCGGCCGGTCGCCGAGCTCGCGCAGCGCAGCCTGCTCGTCGTCGACCGCCTTGCCATGCGCACCCAGCTGGTCTGCCACGCTGGTCAGGCCCTGGCCCTTGACCGTGCGCGCGACGATGACCGTCGGGCGGCCGCTCGTGGCGAGGGCCTCGCTGTACGCGCGATCAACCTGCTCGACGTCGTGGCCGTCGATCTCGATCGCGTGCCAGCCGAACGCTCGAGCCCGATCGCTGTAGGCGGCCAGCTCCCATTCGTAGCGAGTGGGGCCAGTCTGGCCCAGCCGGTTGACGTCGATGATGGCGATCAGGTTGTCCAGGCCGTCATACGACGCTTGGGCAAAGGCCTCCCACATCGATCCCTCGGCCATCTCGCTGTCGCCGCACAGCACCCACGTTCGGAAGGGCAGCCGGTCGAGGCGCTTGCCGGCCAGGGCGATGCCGACGCCGATCGGCAGACCCTGTCCGAGGGAGCCGGTGGCCACGTCGACCCACGGCAGCACCGGCGTCGGGTGTCCCTCCAGGCGGCTGTCCTTCTGGCGGTACGTCATCAGCTCCGCTTCGTCTACGGCGCCGAGCGCGCGGAGGATGGCGTAGTACAGGGGGGACGCGTGACCCTTGGAGAAGATCAGGTGATCGTTACGCGGGTCGTCCGGCGACTGCGGCCGATAACGCAGGTGACGAGCAATCAGGACGGCCATCAGCTCGGCTGCGGAGAGCGAAGAGGTCGGATGGCCGGAGCCGGCGGCACTGCTGACGCGGACGGAGTCGATGCGCAGCTGGCGGGCCAGCTCACGCCACGCCTGAGGATCCTTCTGCATGTCCATGCGCTGATGATGCACCGAGGAGCAAACGGCCACGCGCCAAGCACGTCCGACTGGCTTGCAGTCAGCGATATCCGACGAAGGCAAGTCAGCGCGACGAGGCGAGCAGCCGGTCGAGCAGACGGATGGTTAGCTGCCTGTTGCGAGCAGCCCGGGCACTGACCGCCGACCTGCCGAGCAGGGATGCGACACGCGATCGGCTCAGCCAGCGGCGTGAGCCGGCCACCCGAGCCAGGCAGGCCACGGCCGCCTGGTCCGACCAGCTGATCGACCGCGGTGCGGCGGGAGGAAGTCCGCTCGCAATCGTGTCAACGGCGGCGACGGGATCGTCGAGGTCCTCGACTGCCTTGATCAGGTCGTGCGCCACCAGCCGCACCCGCGCTGCCTCCCAGTCGACCAGGCCCAGACCGCCATCCTGCATCGATATGACGTTGCGCCGGCCCGGATCGCCGTGGGTCGGAGCCACCACCACGCGACCTTCGGAACCGACCAACTTCCTCGCCCGATGGACCAGGCCCTGCACGTCCAGCCCGAGGTCATGCTGGCGCTCGATCTCGTCGATGGCCTGCCTCAGCGACGCCGGCGGTAGAACCTCCTCGAGCGAGCACTCGGTCGAGTCGCTGGCAAGCGACGCGCCGATCAGCTCCACGGCGACCAGCGGCGCGAGCGCAGGCCACTCTTCCACGTTGACCGTACGTCCGGGCAGCATCTCCTCGAGCAGCCAGGCCCCCAGCAAACCCCGACCCTGCTCCAGCGGCCGGGGCGCTGTCAGGCGCCCGTCGCCAAGGCCACCGGCAACCAGGCGTTGTCGAACGGCAGCTCCGCGGTGGAGGTTGCTCGGCAGGATGCGCGGTGGCCAGCCGTGGTGAATGGCGATGCTCAGCCGGGCATCGAGGTAGAACGCCCGCAGGCGAAGGTAGTTGTCGGCTCGGCCCACGAGCAC
This sequence comes from Candidatus Limnocylindrales bacterium, assembly GCA_035540555.1. Lineage (GTDB taxonomy): Bacteria > Chloroflexota > Limnocylindria > Limnocylindrales > CSP1-4 > JALYGJ01. Next base: position 4,903 of record DATLGJ010000039.1, read on the forward strand.
AGCGTCCGCCCGAACCGGCGGCAGGCCGGGGGCCGGCAGCGGGGCCTCATGCGGCGGCTCGATCGGAAGCACGTTGGCCAGCGACGGATCGGCCACCGCCAGGCGGTCGGCGACCAGCAGCGGCCTGGGCGCGCCCAGCCCGCGCAGCAACTGGCTTGCCTCCTCGGCCCGCCGCAGGGCTGCCAGGGAGCGCTTCATCGGGCTGCCGGCGCTCATCGCCGAGCAGTCTAGGCGGTCCCGGCTGCGTGCTCGGGCAAACGGCAGCGGTGTACCATGCGGGCGGCCTGCCGCGGGATCGGCGAGCCGGCGCCCATGAAGGGCCCGCGGCGGTACGGTCGATTCGCGCGGCCGCATGCCCAGCGCTACCACCGTGAGCTGATCGTGTCTGTCTCGCCCACTTCCCTCGCCATCGACGCCCGCGCCGTGCGCCGCGTCTACAAGGCAAAGCCAGAGCCCATCGTGGCCCTCGACGGCGTCGACCTGCAGGTAGAGCCGGGCGAGCTGTTCGGGCTGCTCGGACCCAATGGCGCAGGCAAGACCACGCTGATCAAGGTGCTCACCACGCTGCTCCTGCCCACCTCCGGCACGGCGCGCGTGTTCGGCTTCGACGTCGCCCGCCAGACCACCGAGCTGCGCCGGATCATGAACATCGTCTCGGGCGGGGAGCAGTCCGGTTACGGCCTGCTGCACGTGCGCGAGCAGCTGTGGATGTTCAGCCAGTTCTACGGGTTGGGCGTGCGCGATGGCTGGCGACGCGTCGACCAGCTGATCGAGGCGGTCGGCTTGACCGAGCAGCGGTTGCAGAAGGTGTCATCGCTGTCGACCGGCCAGCGCCAGAAGCTGAACCTGGCTCGCGGGCTGCTCAACGACCCATGGATCCTGTTCCTCGACGAGCCGACCCTGGGCCTCGACGTCTCGGCGGCACGGCAGACGCGTGAGCTGGTCCAGCAGTGGCAGCGAGCGCTGCCCGGGCGGACGATCCTGCTGACATCGCACTACATGGCCGAGGTGGATGAGCTGTGCGACCGGCTCGCCATCGTCGACCGGGGGCGCATCCTGGCCAGCGGCACGTCAGCCGAGCTCAAGCGCCGCGTCCAGCGCGAATCGATCTTCCTGCTGGAAGTCGACCGACTGCCTGGCGGGCACCAGGCTCTGGCTGCCGTGCGGGGCGTACTCAGCGCGGTGGAGCCGACCGCCCACGACCTCGGCAGCGCTGCCGATCGGCAGACCGTGTCAGTCAAGCTGACCCTCGACGATGACGCGGCACTGGGCGGGGTGGTCGGCGAGCTTGGCCGAATGGGCGCGTCCATCGTCGCGCTCGCCAAGTCGGAGCCTACCCTGGAGGACGTATTCGTCGAGCTGGTCGGACGCGGTTTCGCCGAGCGCGAGCAGGAGCCGGCCGAGAAAGTCCGATGAGCGCATTCGTCTTCCGTCACAGCGAGAGCCCGGAGCAGGCAGCGCGCTGGGATCGGCGGCGCTCGCTGGCGACGCAGCTGCGCTCGGTCTACGGGCGGGCGTATCCGCGCATCATCGGGGCGCGGCGCGAGCCATCGTGGCTGCTGTTCGAGATCCTGCTGCCGTTCCTGACGACGTCGGCCTTCGTGTTCGTCTACCGCGCCCTCGACGCGCCCGCGGAGTTCATCGGCTTCGTCGTGCTGGGCGGGGCAATGACCGCTTTCTGGCTGAACATCCTGTGGATGATGGCCGCCCAGCTGTACTGGGAGCGCGACCAGGGAAACCTCGAGCTCTACTTCACCGCCCCGATCAGCATGATGAGCATCCTCTTCGGCATGGCCATCGGCGGCCTGTTCATGAGCGGCACGCGAGCGGCGGTGGTGCTGATCGTCGGCGCGACGCTCTACGACGTGGTTTTCGCCGTCGAGCAGTGGCTGCTGCTGCTGGCCGTCTTCTTCCTGACCATGGCTGCCCTGTACGGGCTGGGGATGGTCCTGGCCAGCTTCTTCCTGCTCTCCGGCCGGGAAGCGTGGCATCTCTCGCAGGGCCTGCAGGAGCCCGTCTACTTCGTCTCCGGGCTCAACTTCCCGGTGGCCCGCCTGGGCATGCTCGGAGCCGTGGCCATCGCGACCATCCCGCTGGCGGTGGGTCTCGACGCCATGCGCCAGCTCGCCTTCGTGGGCTCGGAGCACGCCGATGGCGTGCTGCCGGCGTGGATGGAAGCGCTGATCCTGGTTGGGATGGCAGCGCTCTTCATCGGGCTGGCGCGTTGGATGCTCGGCCAGATCGAGCGGCTGGCGCGTGTCGAGGGCAAGCTGACGGTGAAGGGCACATGAGCGCCGAGCTGGGGGCTGCCAGGCCCGGGCGACGGGAAGCCTGGGCCGCATCCCGGCGCGCGTTCCGGACGGCGATGCGGCTCGGGTGGCAGACCGAGGCCAACTGGACGGACCCGCTGCTGTTCTTCATCTACTCGGTTGCAAAGCCCGTCGGCGCGGCGGCGATCCTGATCTTCATGGTCGACATCATCAGTGGCGGCCGCGCGGACCCGGCAATCCGCTCCTTCGTCGTCATCGGCAGCGCGCTCTGGTCGTTTGTCGTGGCCGGCATCGCCGGGCTGGCCTGGTCGGTGCTCGATGACCGCGAGCGCTATCGGATGCTCAAGTACCTCTATGTAAGCCCGAACCCGATCCTTCTCCTGCTGCTCGGCCGCGGCGCCGCCCGGATCGGCATTGGCGCCTTCGGGGCGGGGATAACCCTCGTCATTGGCGTGGTCCTGCTCGGGCTGCCGTTCGACCCGCTGGCGGTCGATTGGCCGCTGGCGATGGTCTCGATGGCGCTCGGGCTGGTCAGCATCCTGTCCATCGGGCTTTTTTTGGCCGCGACGGTGATGCAGACCCGGCAGGATTCGTGGAGCTATCCCGAGGCGGTCGCCGGCGGCCTGTTCCTGCTGGTAGGAGCTGTTTTCCCGCTGCTGGTGCTGCCCGCGCCGATACAGGCGATCGGGCTCGTCACCCCCCTTACCTGGTGGCTCGAGGGAGTGCGCGGGGCCCTGTTCCCCGGAGCGCTGTCGGGCATCGGCGGCGAGGGATCGCTTTACGCCACGCTGGCCGGTCGGGCCGAACCCTCTTCGGCCGAGATCGTGCTGGCGCTCGTCGCGTCGACGGCGGTGGTGTCCGTGCTCGGCCTGCTCTTCTTCCGCTGGAGCGAGCGGCGCGCCAAGGAGAAGGGGCTGCTCGACCAGGTGACCGGCTCCTGATTGATAAGCGCAGGCGACGGGCTCAGCGGTTGTAGAGGCTCTTCTCGCCGAACAGCTCGAGCGACAGCTCGCGCAGGCGCTCGACGCGCAGCTGGGTGATCGAGCGGGTCGTCTCCGTGCGCGGTGTGAAGGTGGCCCACGTGGGCGGGCGGAAGACATAGCCGTTGGTCGGCTCGTCGCTGACCTTCTCCGAGAGCTTGATCAGCTCGGTCAGCCTGTCGCGCGGGAAGTCGGTTCGCAGCACGCCGGAGATGGCGTCCATGATCGAAGGCAGGTTGCCGATCTGATCGGGTTTGGTCATCTCGCGGCGCAGGGCCGACAGCACCTGCTGCTGGCGCTGGGCACGCGCGAAGTCGCTGCTGCCGTGACGGCTGCGGACATAGCGCAGCGCATCGGCGGCGTTGAGGCGGTGCTTGCCCGCCGGCAGGTGGAACCCCTTGCCGCCATCGATGTACGTATCGTTGATCGCTTTCGGGTTGTTGACCGTCACGCCACCGACCGCCTCGACCACCTTCTCGAAGCCGGGAATGTCCACGGCGGCGTAGTAGTCGATCGGGATGCCGAGCAGGAAGCCCAGCTGGTAGCCAAGGCTCTTCAGCCCCCCGTCAGGGAACTGGCCCGGGTGGCGGTTGGCGTAGCTGGCGAATCCGTTGAGCTTGCCCTCGTAGGTGCCGCCGTTGTACATCGGGAAGTGCGAGATGTCGCGCGGGAAGCTGAACATGTAGACCTCGCCGGTCTCGGTGTTCACGCTGACCACGATCATCGAGTCGGTTCGCCGGCTGTCGCGGCCGGGTTTCCAATCGATGCCCACGATGAGGACGTTGAGCAGCCCGTCGGCCTGCGTGTCGATCGCCGCCACGTCATAGCCTGGCCGCGGTCCCGCCACCACGCGCGGCTCTGGCTCGTCGTCGTACTGCTCATAGGGATCTTCGCCGGGGGCCAACGTCGACGACGGCGGCGCGCTCGGCAGTGCCTGCGGGTCCCCGGTCGCGGTGACGCCGCCCGCCGGCAGCCGGGAGGAAGGAGCCGGCGTTGCGCCGAAGGCGGGCGGCACCGGCTCGAGCAGGCTGTCCCCATCCGAGGCGATCCGTTCGCCGGCGCCCAGCATCGAGGCGGTGGTGATGAAGGCGAAGCCGTGCATGCCCACGATCAGCGCCAGCAGCACCGGCATCAAAATCGCCCCCCCTAACGTGCGCCGGCCCACGCGCCAGGCGTGGACGACCGACCATGCCCGCCAGGCGGCGAGCAGCACGATCAGCAGCAGCAGCCCGACGGCCACGGCGGGGTCGAGCAGGCGGGCGGCAACGTGGCTGACACCCTGGCCCAGCTCGCGGGCTGCGAGGAGCAGGCCGATCACGGCGGGGATCCCGAAGAAGGCCGCTCGGGACCAGTCGCCCACATAGGCCTGTCCGGCGCCCGGCAGGATGAAGCTCAGGATTGCGCCGACGATGGCCGATCGGCCGGCGCGGCTGCGCGGCACGGCCATGGCACGACGTCGCTGCCGGGCGCCCTCAGCCGGCTGCCGCGGACTTGCCGCCGCCCGGTGCCTGGCGCTGCGCCGATAGGGCGCACCCGCGCGGCTCGCGATCCCCACTAAGCCCGACCTCTCGCTGTTCCCGATGGCAGCTCAGGGGCACGACGCTGCGTTGACCGCTCCCGGGGGGCACGTCCCGCGAGCGCTCCGAAGGTTAACGGTTTGCTGGGCGCGCCGTCAGACGAGCCGCGATCAGGCCGGCCACGCGGGCGTTGTTCTCGATCAGGGCAAGGTTGGCGGCGACCGATCGCCCCTCGGTCAGCTCGGCCACCCGTGCCAATACCCAGGGAGTGCTGGCCGGCCCGTGGATGCCGTTTGCGTCGGCCTCGCCGACGGCGCGGGCGATGGCGTCATCGGCCTCCTCCCTGGCCAGAGCGGCGTCGGCGGGGACCGGCACGGCCACCACGATCGCCGCCTCCAGGCCCAGCGCCCATTGCGCGCGAGCAAGCCGGGCAACCTCGTCTGCGTCAGCCACCGAGCCGACCAGCCGATGACCCGATGAGCGGCTGAAAAAGCCGGCCAGCTCGTCGGTCTGCCAGCCCACGACGGGGACGCCGCGTGTCTCGAGGTACTCGAGGGTGAGCCCGACATCGAGGATCGACTTCGGTCCCGAGCAGGTGACCACCAGCGGGGTCCGGGCAAGCTCGTCCAGGTCGGCCGAGATGTCGAACGTTCGCTCGCCGCCCCGGTGCACGCCGCCGATGCCACCGGTGGCGAAGACGCTGATACCTGCCTGCCGAGCGGCGATCATCGTGGCCGAGACCGTCGTGCCCGCCCATCCGCCTCCGGCGAGGGCGACGGCGAGCGTTGCGCGAGAGGCCTTCAGCGGCGAACGATCCTGCGCCACTGCCTCGAGCTGGGCCGGTGTCAGCCCAACCATCAGTCGCCCGCCGTGAACGGCCACGGTTGCCGGAAGCGAGCCACCCTCGGCCACTGCGTCCTCCGAACGGCGCGCCGCCTCGAGGTTGCGCGGCCAGGCCAGACCATGGGTGATCAGCGTTGACTCCAGCGCCACCACCGGCCGGCCGGCAGCCAGTGCCGCCTCAATGCCGGCCGCCACCTCCAGCACGCCGCCCACCGACGAGCTCACAGGGCCAGTTCCTTCCTCGGACGCGACAGAACCTGCGCCGCCGCACGGTGACCGACCATGGCCGCGCGACGGAGGACGGCTGCCCGACGCAGCGGCGCGGTGGGATCGTGCGGATCGGCGCGCACCGAGGCCGTGCCGGACCCGGCCAGCAGCTGCTCGACAAGCGAGTGCAGGAAGCCGGCGTCGAACGCGTCACCGGCGCCGGTCGTGTCGCTGGCCCGGATCGGGGCGGTGGCGACGGCCACCTCCAGGATGCCGCCCGCGGCGGCGTCCCGGACCGCCCCGCCCGTCTCGGCCAGCCACAGCACCCGGCAGCCGGCCGCGCCTTCTTTGATGACCGCTATCGGACCAAGCTCGAGCAGGCGGCGAGGCTGCGCGCCGGTCAGCGCTCGGGCCTCGTCGACGTTGGCGAACACGACGTGCGGCCGGACCTCGCTTAGCATCTGCCGAGCTGCGGAGCGGCCTCGGGCCAGCAGCGGGCGATGGGATGCCAGGTCAACCGAGACCAGCCGACCGGCCCGGTGAGCGTGCTCGGCGGCGCGCACCGCCGTGAGCCGTAGCGGCTCGTTGATCAGCGAGTATCCGGGGAGGTGGAGCGCGTCAGCTCGGGCAACCGCGGAGGTCGGCAGGTCGCGCGGGCGGAGCATATCGGCAGCCCCACGCTGGGTGACGAACGAGCGCTCCCCGCGCGGATCGACCAGCGCTGCCAGCCTCGCCGTCGGCTGGCGCGCCGAAGCAGGGTGGACCCGCACACCGTCGGCGCGCAGCGCGCGTACCAGCCGGCGGCCGATGCCGTCCGGCCCGATGGCCCCGACAAAGGCCGCCTCACCGCCCAGCGCCACGAAGGCGCGCGCGGTGTTCGCCGCCGAGCCACCGGCGCGCAGCTCGATCGTGCCGGCCACGTCTGTCCCGGCGGCCACCCCTTCCTGCGTCCGGGCAACGATGTCGAGCACCAGGTCACCGAGCGTCAGCAGCCGCGGACGTCGGCTTCGGCGTCCGCCGGCGGGCGGCCTTGAGGTCATCGGGCGGGGTCCACGGGCGGACTTATGATAGGCAGGCGCCAGACGGGCCGGACGCCCACACCTCTGCCTGTGCCCCGGCAGGCCAGAGACTCAGCCCGACCGGCGGCACAATGGCCCTGTCGGTGAGCCGAAGGAGAGCCCTTGACGGAGACGATCGGCCGAGCATCGCTGCGCCTGCCCCACGCTGCGCAGACGGTGGTTGACACCGCACTGCGGCGAGCCGTCGAACAGCGCTGGGTGGCTCGCCTGTGGCAGCGCGATGCGACCCTATGGACGGAGGACACGGAGGTCGCCCGCAGCATCGGCAACCGGCTGGGCTGGCTCGACGCGCCACGCGAATTCCGCGATCGCCTGCCCGCCCTCGAAGCCTTCGCCGAGGGCGTGCGGAGGGAGGGCTTCGACTCGGCAGTGGTGGCCGGCATGGGCGGCAGCTCCCTGGCGCCGGAGGTCCTGGCACGGTCGCTGCCGATAGCGGAAGCCGGCCTGCGGCTCGACATCCTCGATTCGACCGATCCCGAACGGGTGCGCGCCGTACAGTCCGCCCGGGACCCTGCCCGCACGCTGTACCTGATTGCCAGCAAGTCGGGCACGACGACCGAGACGCTGGCCTTCCTGGCGCACTTCTGGCGAGTGCAGGACGGGCTGCACGCCGATATCCCGGCCAGCTCCGTTGGCCAGCACTTCGTCGCCATCACCGATCCGGGCCGGAGTCTCGATGCGATCCCGCATACCGACCTCTTTCGCCACGTCTTCCTGAATCCCGAGGATGTGGGCGGGCGGTACAGCGCACTGACCTATGTCGGGCTGGTCCCGGCCGCGTTGCTGGGCGTGGACATGGGCGGCTTGCTCGACGATGCGGTGTTGATGACCGAGCGCTGTCGCGAGCCGGAGGAGCGCAACCCAGGGCTGTGGCTCGGCGTCACGCTTGGGGCGCTTGCCGCGGCGGGTCGCGACAAGCTGACCTTAGTCATCGAGCCCGCGCTTCAGGCCTTCGGCGCATGGGCCGAGCAGCTGGTCGCCGAGAGCACCGGCAAGCAGGGCCGCGGCATCGTGCCGGTGGACGGCGAGGCGCTGGCCGCGCCGAGCGCCTACGGCGAGGACCGCGTCTTCGTGCGCATCGCCGGCCGCAGCGACGGCGAGTGGCTGGCCCAAAGCGGAGAGGCGCTCGATCGGCTGGCCCAGGCCGGCCAGCCGGTGATCGACCTGTCGCTGGCCGAGGGGGAGGGCCTCGGCGGCGAGTTCGTCCGCTGGATGTTCGCGACCTCCTTCGCCGGCGCAGTGCTCGGCGTCAACCCGTTCGACGAGCCGAACGTGACCGAGTCCAAGAACAACACGACCCGGGTGCTCGATGAGATCGGGCGGACGGGCCAGCGGGCCGAGACGGACGTGCTCGTCGCCGAGGGTCCGCTTGCCCTGGTCGGTGACGCCGGGCTCCAGGGCGAAGCCCGCGCAGGGCTGAGCCTGGCGGGCGGGCTGCAGCGCCACCTCGGCCGGTTGCGGCCCGACGGCTACCTGTCGGTACAGGCGTACTTCGCCCATACGGTTGAGCGCGAGGCGAGCCTGCGCGAGCTGCAGCGGCTGCTGCGTGACGCCACCGGTCGAGCGGTCACAGTCGGCTATGGGCCACGCTTCCTGCACTCGACCGGCCAGCTCCACAAAGGCGGTCCGCCGAGCGGCTGCTTCATCCAGCTGACCGCCGATCACCCTGACGACCTGGAGATCCCGGGCCGCAGTGAGACCTTCGGCACGCTGATCGACGCCCAGGCGCTGGGCGACTTCCAGGCACTCGAGGCACATGGCCTGCCGGTCGCCCGAGTCCACCTCGGGCCTGAGCCGGAGCGCGGGCTTGAGGCACTGCATGAATCCCTGATGGACGCACTTTCCTAGGAGGAGCACGTGGACCTGGCGATCGTCGGACTCGGCCGGATGGGCGCGAACATGGCTCGACGGCTGCACCGGGCCGGCCACCGGGTGGTGGTTTACAACCGCACCTACGAGAAGACCGAAGAGCTCGTCCGAGAAGAGGGCGTGGAAGGCGCCGAGACGCCGGCTGACGTCGCGGCCAAACTTTCGCCGCCGCGGGTGGTCTGGCTGATGGTTCCGGCCGGCAAGGCGACGGAGGACAGCCTTGACGAGTTCGCCGCCGTGCTCGAGCCGGGCGACACGATCATCGACGGCGGCAATGCCAACTTCCACGACAGCAAGCGCCGCCATGCGCGGATGAAGGAGCGAGGTGTCCGCTTCGTCGATGCCGGCATCAGCGGCGGCGTCTGGGGCCTGCAGAACGGGTACGGCACGATGGTCGGCGGCGAGCGCGAGGACGTAGAGCCGCTCGAGCCGATCTTCCGCGCCCTGGCCCCAGAAGGTGGCTACATCCATGCCGGTCCCCCGGGCGCCGGCCACTACGTGAAGATGGTCCACAACGGCATCGAGTACGGCCTGATGCAGGCCTATGCCGAAGGGTTCGAGATCCTGCACGCGTCGGAGTATCCGCTCGACCTGGCCGCCGTGGCCAAGGCCTGGATGAACGGCACCGTCATCAGGTCGTGGCTGCTCGAGCTGCTCGGCCTGGCCTTTGAGCAGCACGGCGAGGAGCTGGGCCAGATCCGCGGCTTCGTCGAGGACTCGGGCGAGGGCCGCTGGACCGTTCAGGAGGCGATCGACCTCGATGTGCCGGCGACCATCATCACGCTCTCGCTGATGACGCGCTTCCGCAGCCGCCAGCCGGAGAGCTACGGGGCACGCGTGCTGGCCGCGCTGCGCCAGCAGTTCGGCGGGCACGCGGTAAGGACCGACTGACCATGAGCACGGGCGTCGGGCGTCGCGCCCGACCGCGCAGCGGCATCGACGGCCGGCCGGCCGACGGGCGGGTCTCCCAGACGATGCACGTCTACCGACCGGCGGAGGCGCAGGTCAACCCGCTTCGCGAGGGCCTCCGCCTCGAGCGCGTGCCCGATCCCTGCACCATCGTCATCTTCGGCGCGACCGGCGACCTCACCTCGCGCAAGATCCTGCCCGCCGTCTATAACCTGCGCCGGGCGGGGCTCCTGCCGCCCGAGACCAGCGTGGTCGGGTTTGCTCGGCGGCCGCTGAGCGACGACGAATTCCGGGCCAGCATGCGCGAGGCCGTCGAGCAGCATTCACGGGCACCCGTCGAGGACGCGCTGTGGGATGACTTCGCCGCCGGCATCTTTTACCAGCCAGGCCAGTTCGGCGATCGCCAGGCCTATCGCGATCTCGCCACTCGACTGGAGCAGATAGACGCTGCCCGCGGCACGGGCGGCAACCGGATGATCTACCTGGCCACGCCGCCGTCGGCCTACATCGAGATCGTCCAGAACCTGGGCCGTGTCGGCCTCGACCGGGAGGGCAGGCGCGAGGGCTGGTCGCGCATCGTCGTGGAGAAGCCCTTCGGCCACGACGTGGCCTCAGCGGGCGAGCTGAACGACGCGCTGATCAAGGTCTTCGACGAATCGCAGGTTTACCGGATCGACCATTACCTGGGCAAGGAGACGGTCCGCAACCTGCTCGTCTTTCGCTTTGCCAACGGCATCTTCGAGCCGCTCTGGAACCGTCGCTACGTCGACCACGTGCAGATAACCGTCGCCGAAGACCTCGGCGTCGAGGGCCGAGGCAACTTCTACGAAGAGGCCGGCGCCGCGCGCGACATCCTGCAGAACCACCTGCTGCAGGTCCTGACGCTGGTCGCGATGGAGCCACCGATTGCCTTCGATGCCGATGCCCTGCGCGACGAGAAGGTGCGCGTGCTGCGCGCCATTGACCCGCACTGGACCGAGCAGCGCGTCAGGGCGCAGGTCGTCCGGGCCCAGTACGAAGAGGGCTGGGTGGGAGACGAGAAGGTGCCCGGCTACCGCGAGGAGGACGACGTCGCCCCCGATTCGAAGGTCGAGACCTTCGTGGCGCTGAAGCTCGAGGTGCACAACTGGCGCTGGGCCGACGTGCCGTTCTACCTGCGCACCGGCAAGCGACTGCCGCGCCGCGCGACGGAGGTGGCGATCCAGTTCAAGCTGCCACCGCTGAGCCTGTTCGGCTCCTCCACCGCTCCACCCGAGCCCAACCTGCTGGCCATGCGCATTCAGCCCGACGAGGGGATCCTGCTGCGTATCACGGCCAAGGTGCCTCAGCTGGGCCTCGACGTGCGCAGCGTGAACATGGACTTCACCTACGGCACCTCGTTCGCGCGCGACGCGCCGGAGGCCTACGAGACGCTGCTGCTCGACGCCATGCTCGGCGACGCGTCGCTGTTCACCCGCGCCGACGAGGTCGAGGCGGCCTGGGCGATCGTCAGCCCGCTGATCGACGTCTGGCGCGGCTGGGACGAGCGTGGCGAGGCCGAAGCCGACCAGGACGCCGACCTGTGCTTCTACGAGGCGGGGTCATGGGGTCCGGACAACGCCGATCGGCTGATCGAGAGTGACGGCCGCCGATGGAGAAGACTGTGAGCCCCGTCGTCAACGAGGCTGGCCGCCCGCCGACGGGAGACCTGGGCCGTGAGGCTCTGGGCGCCAACAGCAGCTGGCACGTCCGGGCAACAAGCGTCCCCGAGTGCGTCGATAAGCTCGCCCAGATCTGGTCGAGCGCGGCGGTCGAGGCCGAGCACTCGGCGCTGACCGAGATCGAGCGCCAGCGTGCGCTGGCCGACCCGCGGCTGGGCGGCCACCTCGACCAGGCTCGCTCCGTTCGCGTGCGCATGCGCACGAGCGTGTTGACGTTGGTGGTGATCGCGCCCCGGCCCGAGACGTCGGAGCGGGCGATGGCAGCGATCAACGCGCTGCATCGGCGGCATCCATCGCGCGCGATCGTCCTCTCGCCGGGCGACTTCGACGGCCCGGCCTCAATGGACGCCCACATCTACGCCGAGTGCCGCATCGCCGAGCGCAGCGACGCCGAGGTCTGCACCGAGCAGATCCTGGTCAAGGTCGGCGGCGAGCTGTCACAGCACCTGTCTCGCGTCGTCGCGCCGCTGCTCATCCACGACCTGCCGGTCGTCCTCTGGTGGCCGGATGACCCGACCTTCGGTACGCGCCAGTTCCGCGAGATTGCCGGCCTCGCCGACCGGCTCCTCGTCGACACGGGCACCTTCGCCGAGGATGGCCGGCACAGGCTGGCCGGGCTGGCTGCCGTGATCGCCGAGGGGGTGGTCGTGTGTGATATCGGCTGGCTGCGCCTCAACCTCTGGCGGGAGCTGCTGGCGGGACTTTTCGACCACCCGCTGCTGACCCGCGAAGCCGAGCACATCCGGAGCGTACGGGTGGACTTTGCGCGACCGGGCGCGGCCATCCACCTGGCCCGCGCGCTCTATATCGGCGGCTGGCTTGCCGGCCAGCTGGGCTGGGAGATCATCCAGCCGATCGAACGCGGCGAGGACGATTCGTTTCGCGGCCTGCTTCGCCGCGGGCGCCGCGAGATCCGCCTCGAGCTGCGCCCCGTGCGGCCGCCGGTGGATGCCGCCAGCCACGCCCCGGGCTCCCTGTTGGGCATCGACATCGAAGCGTCACGGGCGCGCACAGCGCTGCGCGCGCGGGTGACGCGCCAACGTGACCATCTGCTGGCAACCGCGGACTGGAACGGTGCGCCGGTCGCCCGCCGGGCCGGTCGGCTCGAGCAATTCGACGAGGCTCCGTTCATCGCTGAGGCGCTTGAGCAGCCCGGGCTCGACCGGCTCTTCGAGCGCTCGCTAGTCCGGGCAGCCCGCCTGCGCGGCGGATGACAGGAGGACCCAGATGAAGGACACCAGCCGGCACTCAGCCCAGGCGGAGGTCATCGTCCTCGAGGACCAGGCGGCCGTGTCGCAGGCTGCCGCCCAACGGCTGACGGACGAGCTCTCGGCGGCGATCGCCGAGCGCGGCGAGGCGCACCTGGCGCTGACCGGCGGTAGCGCGGCGGTCTCGCTCTACGAGGAGCTGGCCCACAGCGGCCGCGAAGCGGTCGATTGGTCGCGCGTGCACCTGTGGTGGGGCGACGAGCGCTTCGTGCCAGTCGACCATCCCGAGTCGAACATCGGCATGTCCTACGCGATCCTGCTCGCGATCAGCGAACGGTGGGGGACATCCGGCACGGGCGGCCAGACGGCCGACGTCAACGCGGGCGACGTGCCCGGGCTTCCCATCCGGACTGAGAACATCCACCCATTCCAGATCGATGAGGCGCTGAGCGAGAGCGAGGCCATCCACCTCGTCGCCGAGCGCTACGTCGAGGAGATCCGTCGGCTGGTGCCGGCCGATCGTGGGGGCCTGCCCCGCTTCGACGTCATCCTGCTCGGCGTGGGACCGGACGCCCACATCATGTCGGCCTTCCCCGGCAGCGCTGCACTGGATGCGAACGCGCCGCTGGTGCTGGCCATCCCCGCCCCCGAGCACATCGGGCCGCATCTGCCACGGGTGACGCTGAACCCGCGCCTGGTGGAGGCGGCCGGTCGAGTGATCGTGATCGTCGCCGGTGACAAGAAGGCCGAGGCGGTCAGGCGCGCCCTTGCATCGGACGAGGACCCGGTCGACGCGCCTGCCCGGCTGGCCGCGCGCCCGAACGCGGTCTGGTTCCTCGACCGCCAGGCGGCCGCGCGGCTGGAGGGCTGAGCGGTCAGCCGGCGATCGCGCCGGCCAGCAGGTGCCAGACGAAGCCGACCGAGGCACTGAAAGCGAGCGTCAGCAGCAGCGGCCAGCGCAGGCGCAGCAGCAGCACCAGCCCCAGGCCCACCAGCACCAGTGCAACGACGTCGAGCGATGCCGGCTCGATGGTGTGCAGCCGCAGCGGCCCGAGGCGCAGCTCGTACGTCTCGGCGAAGACGGTCTGGAGGCCGAACCACAGGCCCAGGTTCAGGATCACACCAACGACCGCCGCGGTCACCCCGGCCAGCGCAGCCTCAAGGCGGGGTCGACCCTGCAGGTACTCGACATATGGCGCGCCGGCGACGATGAAGCCGAAGGACGGCACGAAGGTCACCCAGGTCACGAGCAGCGCTCCGAGCACGCCGGCGGCAAGGGGATCGAGCGGCGGAGCCGCGCCGAAGGCGGCCATGAAGGCGACGAACTGCACGACCATGATCAGCGGCCCCGGCGTCGACTCGGCCATGCCCAGCCCATCGACCATCTGCTCGGCTGACAGCCAGCCGTAGCCGGTCACTGCCTGCTGGGCGACGTACGCCAGCACCGCATACGCCCCTCCGAAGGTGACCAATGCTGCGACGGAGAAGAAGATGAGCAGCTGGCCGAGCACGCTGTGCGGACCGACCAGCAGCAACACCGCCAGCGTCGGAGCGAGCCAGACCGCCGTCGCGACAGCCAGCGTCGTCAGCGCGCGCCGTGCCGGTGGCGCGCTCGAGTCCGGCCGGCCGGACGCCTCACGCGTTGATCCGCCAAGCCGCGCCCCCCAGCCCGCCAGGGCGGCGCCGATGACGATCAGCGGGAAGGGCACGTCGAGGAAGAAGATCGCCACGAAGGCACCGATGGCGATGGCTCCGGCGGCCCGGCCGCTGATCACGCGCCTCGCCAGCCGCCAGACCGCGACGAGGACAACCGCCACCACGGCCGGCTTGATGCCGTAGAAGAGGGCCTGCACCGGGGCGGTCGACTCGTACAGCGCGTAGAGCACGCTCAGGGCCATGATCGCCACGACACCGGGCAGGATGAAGAGGGCCCCTGCCGCCACGCTGCCGCGCAGACCATGCAGCCGCCAGCCGAGGTAGGTCGCCAGCTGCTGCGCTTCGGGCCCGGGCAGCAGCATCGAGTAGTTCAGGCCCTGCAGGAAGGCCTGCTCGCTGACCCAGCCCCGGCGCTCGACGATCTCACGGTGCATCACGCCGATCTGGCCGGCCGGGCCGCCAAAGCTGTTCAGGCCGACATAGGCCCACGCGCGGAGGGCGGCGCCGAACGATGGCGTCGGCGTGGGAGTGGACGGGTCGGCCATCAGCGGCACGTTATCGCGACTGGCGACCCTTGCGTCGGCCGCCGGGCACGGCAGGCGAGCCGCGAGCCGAAGCCCGAGCCGCCATCCAGCAGCCGCCAACTGATACGTCGCTGCCGACCGGCGAGGGGCGCCGTATAGCCGGAGCGCGGCGACTCCGGCGTAGGCTCGGCGGCCCAAGCTGCGGAGGAGCGTGATGATCGGTCGCCTGCTGTTGGCGTTCGTTGACCTGCAGACCGTTTGGGCACGCCCCCTCGGCAAGCGGGTGCAGGGCGCGGTCCGGGCAATCTACAGGCCCCTCGGGCCTGTCAAGGACTTTCTCAACGGCAAGTGGCTGGGTCACTCGCTGCATGCGGCCGTCACCGACGTGCCGGTGGGCGCGATCACCCTGGCCATCCTCTTCGACATCATCGACCCGCGCCAGGCGGCCGACGTGGCGCTGGCCGTCGGCGTGGCCGGCATGGTCTTCGCTGCCATCGCCGGCTTGGCCGATTACGCGGACACAGATGATCGGGCACGCACGGTCGCGACCGTGCACTCGTCGGCGATGACCCTGGCCCTGGTCCTGCTGGCCAGCTCCCTGCTGCTGCGAGTGCTTGACCCGGCCGCCGACCGAACGGTCCCCTTCCTGTTGGGCCTCGGCGGCTGGCTGATCCTCCTTTTCGGCGCGTGGGTCGGCGGCGAAGTGGTATACGCGCTGGGCAACATGGTCAACCGCCACGCCTGGCGGTTCGGTGGCACGCCCCGCTGGCAGCGACTCGACATCGCGGAGATCCCGGAGGGCGTCCCGACACGAGCCAGGGCCGGCCAGCAGGGCATCCTCCTGTTCCGCCAGGGAGCGACGATCCACGCCCTCCACGACACCTGTGCCCACGCCGGCGGCCCTCTGTCTGAAGGACGCATCGTGGACGGCTGCATCGAGTGTCCCTGGCACGGCTCACGCTACGAGCTCACGACCGGTCACAAGAAGAGCGGCCCAACGACCTTCGACCAGCCGCGCTACGAGATCCGTCCAACCGACGATGGCGGCTGGGAGGTGCGTCGGATGGCCGCCAGCACGGGCGCCGATACCTGAGCCGGAGGCATCAGCCGCCTGCGATCAGGGCGACCGCGAGCAGCGCGAGGACCACGCCGATCAGCTGTAGCGGGCTCAGCCGCTCGCCCAGCAATACCGCCGCCGCGATCGTGGTCACCACCGGGTAGAGCGAAGACAGCACGACTGAGACCGACAGCAGCTCCAGCTCGACGGCCATGATGAAGAAGCCGTTGCCGCCCAGGTCGCCCAGCCCCGACAGGAGCAGCAACGGACCCAGTACCAGCCACGGCCGTCGGGATCGGGCGATGGCCCTGGCGCCGAGCAGGTCGCGCAGGCGCTCTCGGCGGCTGCCCACGGCCGCCAACAGCACGAGAATGCCGAGCACCAGCACCACGGTGGACAATCCGGCCACGCGGACGCCGGCCAGCGACCACCAGATGTCGGCGCCTTCCAGGCGTGCGCGGTCGATGAGCAGGTAGAAGCCGGCGAAGCCGATGCCCGACAGTACGACCAGCGGCAGGTCGGCCAGATCCCGGCGAAACCGTCGCTCCTCCTCGTCGGTGCGATGCCGGGCGGGTAGCGAGATGAGCACCACCGCCAACAGCCCGAGCAGCAGGCCGCCGGCCCGCACCAGGCCCAGCTGTTCCCCGGTGAGCAGGCCGACCATGGCCGGCAGACCCGCACCGATCAACGCCGCCAACGGAGCAACGAGGCCCATAGTGCCGCGGGCGAGGGCGACGAAGTACGCGCCAAGCCCGGCGGTGCCGGCGAGGCCTGCCGCCGCTGCCCAGGCGAGGGCGCCGATCGGTGGCGGGCTGGTGCCGGTCACGGCCAGCACGGCCAGCACGGCGAGCAGGCCTATCGCCTGCGTGCCGAGGATCGTCAGGGCGACGCTCGAGCGGCGCGTCGCGAGGCCGCCGCTGAAGTCGCCCACGCCCCAGGTGAGCGCGCTGGTGAGCCCGAAGAGCGGGCCGAGCGGGAGCAGGGTGGTCAGGCGGGGGTGGCCAGGCCGACCCCGGCCGCGGGCCGGGACTCGACGGCGGCCGGCTCGTCCTCGCCGTCATCGCGAGCGCTGGGGCCATCGAGCGTGATGACCTTGTCGGCGAGCTCGTCGTAGCGGTCGGAGCAGGTCAGGTAGATGACCTGCAGGTCGGCGGCCGCGTCGCGCAGCATCTCCACAGCGCGCCGGGCGCGCTCGTCGTCGAAGGTCACGAACGGGTCGTCGAAGACCAGCGGCGGCGTCGCCGGATGGGTGATCTGCCGAACAATGCCCAGCCGTGCGCAGAGGTACAGCTGGTCGCGCGTGCCGCGCGAGAGGTCCTTGGCATCGACCCACTCGCCACGTTCCGCCGAGTGCACGCTGAACGACAGGCTGTTCTCGTCGACGCGCAAGCGCCGGTAGCGCCCGCCGGTGATCCGGCCGATGTCGCGGCCCATGCTCTGCTCCAGATAGCGGGCCGCCTTTTTCATCGTCGCTGTCTCGGCGCCCTGCAACGCCGCAAGCGTCAGCTCGTAGATGCGCAGGCGACGCTCGGCGTGACCGAGCCTGTCGCGTGCCTGCTCGAGCGCCTCGACCTTGGCGGCAACCTGCTCGGCGTCGACCTTGTTGGCCTGCAGACGGGCATCGGCCTGCAGCTCTGTGGCCACCGCCTGCTCCCGCTCGGTCGTCAGCCGCTCGACCGTGGCCCGGTAGCTGGCAAGGCTCTTCTCCGGCTGCGCCCCGATCTCGCCCATGCCGGCCAGGGCGTGGCGGCACTGGTCAGCCTCGGCCGCGGCCCGATCCCGCAGCTCGCTGACGCTCTGCTCAGGTTGGCGCTCTCCCAGCAGCCCGCGGTACTCGGCCCGCAGCGTATCGATCTGTCCGACCAGCTCCGTCTCGTCGGCCAGCAGCTGGTCCGCGGCGGCTAGGTCGTCGAGAGCCAGCTCGGCCAGCGCCTCGTCGCGCTGCCGCTCCGTCTCGCGGAGATCGTCGAACAGCTCCGAGCGGCCGCGCAACCGACGGTTGATCTCGCTCTCGCGCAGCTCGTTCTCGGCCTGGACATCGGCCAGCCGACGACGCATGCGCAGCGCGCTGAACCCGACGAGCAGCGCCGCCACGCCCAGCACCATCGCCTGAAGCCCACCGATGAGCAGCTGGTCAAGGACAACGCCACCGACCAGGGAGATGACGGCCAGCAGCGCCAGCAGGGCGCCGACTGCTGCGCGCAGGCGCCACGGAGGCTCGGGCAGGGCCACGAAGCTGACCTCCGGCTCGGCGGCAAGCTCGGCGCGGATCTCAGACAACCGGTACTCGTGACTGCGGATCCGATCGACGATCCCACGCAGCGTGGGCAGCGGCACCGGCGACGGATGGTTGGCATCCAGCCGGCTGACCTCCGTCTCGATGTCGGCCGCCCGGCGATAGGTCTCGTAGCGCTGCTGCGCGGCCGCTCCGCGCGCCTGCAGCGCGACTGCCCGCTCGGCCGCCTTGAGCCCCTCCTGGTATCGCTCCAGCTCAGCTTCGATTGCCTGCCGGCGGTCACGGGCCTCAGCGAGCGCCCGGCGTTCATGCTCCAGCACGCTCAGCGCCTGCTCGCCACTGGCCACCTCGATCTCGAGCCGTTCTACCTCGGCTCGGGCGACCTTGAGGTGGCCCGGGTTCTTGGCGCCTTCCGCGCGGTAGCGCCTGATGGCGTCCTCCAGCTTCTTGCGCGCCTCGCGGGTGCCACGGGTCGCCCCCGTCATCGACTGCTGCAGCCGATCGCGCAGCGTGTTCTCGTCCTTGCTCAGGTCGGCCAGCTCGTGGTGGTTGACGCTGGCGGTGGCCTGGAAGAACTTCTCGGTCGGCAGGCCGGTCAGGCCGGCAATGGCCCGCTCGACGGCGGCAGGGTCGCGCTCCACACCTGCATCGGTCGTCAGCTCGACCGTGCCCTTGGATCCGGCGAACGTCTTGGCCAGGCGACCGGCGCCGGTCTCGTCCTCGAAGTCGACGACCACCGTCGGCTCTGAGTCGGCACCCCAGCGCTTGATCCCGCCGAGCTCGCTGGCCTCGGAGGTGGCCTTGCGGAAAAGGGCGATCTCGATTGCTCGCTGGATGGTGGACTTGCCGGCCTCGTTGGGCCCCCGAATGATCGTCAGCCCAGGCGCCAGATCGAGGACGAGGTCCTCGTGACGCTTGACGTCCGACAGCTGCAGGCGAGTGATGCGCATGGTCAGACCAGCTCCACCCGACGTGGGTCATCCAGCAGCAGCCGGCCGTAGCGCAGAGCCTCGCGCAGCTCGGCCGCCTTTTCCGCATCGCCGGCGGTCTCCCGCTCAGCGATGCGCTGCTGGAGATCTCGCGTGAAGGCTCCCGGGATCGTGTCTGCGGGCGCCGGCTCGCCCTCGGGCAGCGCAGCCACCGACTCGTCCACGAGCCTGAAGCGCAGGAACCTGCCGTCCAGCCTGCGCTCGACCTCGTCGGGCACGATGTCGAGGGTGTCCGGCTTGACGCCGGTCAGACGGGCGTCGAGGAACAGGTCGGGGTCGGCGAGCTTGGCGAGATGGCTGACCAGGGCCTCCTGCGAGCCAACCGTGCCGGCATCGATCAGCTCGCGCCGGACAGACGTCCGGCCGACCTGGACCTGCTCCAAACGCGGCGACCGACCCTCGGCCATCTCCACCAGGAGCACTGAGCCAGCGCGGTCCTGGTCCAGGGCGACCGGCTCCGGAGCTCCCGAATACGCCCACGTGGTCGCCCCGGCCCGACCGGTCAGGTGCGAGTGCCAGTGGCCGAGGGCGAGATAGTCCAGACCGGAAGCGGCAACCTCGGCCTCGGTAAAGATGACGTCGTCCGTTTCGACCTTGCCCGGAAGCATCAGCGAGCCATGGAGCAGGCCGACGTGCCAGCGGCCGCCGGCGCCGGTCTCGGTCGCCTTGAAGCCGGCCAGCGGGCTGCGGGGCGCACGCTTGGTCCGATACACGCGCCCGTGAACGGTGAGGTCGAGCGCCGGGTAGGACACCGAGGCGCGCTCGTCTGTCAGCACGACGACCGCATCGGAGCCTTCGTCTGCCCCGGCCAGCCCGGCCACGTCGAAGGCGCGGTAGATCGAGCTCTCGTCATAGCAGTCATGGGTGCCCGGGATGATCACCACCGGAATGCGCCGCCTGACCAGCTTGTTGAGCTGGCCGGCAACAGCCTCGACCGACCGACGCGGCTGGCTGTTGGAATCGAACAGGTCGCCACCGATGAGCACCAGGTCGACCTTCTCCTTGACGGCCAGGTCCACCGCGCGCTCGAAGGCGGCGAACTGCCGCTCGCGCTGGGCGGCCGCCGCCGGACCGAGGTCGCGATAGCGCGCGCCGAGATGCACGTCGGCCATGTGCAGAAAGCGCGGCATGAGGCCCCTGGATCCCTCCCAAAGCGACGTTCCCGCCAATTCTTACACCACCGGGCGGCCCCTGACATGGGAAGGATGTGCTAGCCGGCTCAACGGTCACGGACGGGATAGGTGTTACCCTTTGCAGGTAACCGGTGCGCCCCAGTCAGGGACCTTGTCAGAGCACCTGGATCGCGCGGCGCCCGGCTCTTTCGAGACGCCCCTCGTTACCAGCACTGGCACAGGCGCACACGGTGACAGGCATAGGTTGTCCAGGGGAGGTCCTTTTCGGTGTCTCATGTCGATCGAACCCTGACCTGCGCTGACTGTGGCGTGGACTTCATCCACTCCGCGGCAGACCAGGCCTTCTACTCAGAGAAGGGGTTCGCATCAGATCCAAAGCGCTGCCCGGGCTGCCGTGCGTCACGACGGGCCATGCGCGACAGCGGCAGTGGCTATGACGTACGCGAGATCGGCGGGCCGCGCGGCTATGAGCGCGGCGACTCCCGCCCGACGCGCGAGTACTTTGCCGTCATCTGCTCCAAGTGCGGCAATGCGGCACAGGTGCCGTTCAAGCCGCGGATGGACCGGCCGGTCTACTGCTCGGACTGCTTCCGGCAGGTGCAGGCCAGCTGATCCGCGACCGTATCAGGGTTGAAGCGCCGGCTCGCAAGGGCCGGCGCTTTCGATTCCGTCTGGCAGTCGGCTGACCGCGGCGGCTGCGGCATCAGTCCGTGTAGCCGTAACGGCGCATGGGGCCGCGAAGGGCAAGCTCCAGCAGGCGTTTGGCAAGTGGGCGGATCCGCTCGCGCCAGCGATCGGCAGCAGTAGGGTCTAGGCCTTCCTCGGTCGAGCGCATGCCGTGCTCGAGCGGAACGCGGACGCGCTCCGTCTGGAGCGGGATCTCGACGCCGAGGAACTCGGACAGGCGGGGCAGGGCCTGCTCGGGGCTCTTGAGCACGTCTTCGAAGCGAATCATCGTGTAGCGACCGGGGTGACGCCGTGCGTAGCCAACGTGACGGTTCATCGCCCTGCGCCATGAGAAGACGGTGATCAGCAGCACCCAGCCCTCGAGCAGCAGCGGGATCCGAGCAAGCCAGGAGTACGGTGGCCGCCCCTGGGTCTTGCGCCGGTGCCGGTCAGACACGTACACGCCGCGCGGGTCACGCAGGATGTGGATCACTCGACCGTCGGGATACCACTCCAGCAGCTCATCCACGTGGTCGTAGTGGGTGGGTGTCTTCTCGCCCATGATCGGCCGGTCCAGGCGGTCCGCGTAGATGCGCAGGAAGGCGGTGAAGATGCCGCGCTCGGTCCGCTCGGCCGCGAGCAGACGCTGCTCGACCTCGTCGCGCGGCACCTCTGCCAGGAGCCAGCGCCAGAAGGGGCTGATGTTGCGCCAGCGTGAGTGTCGCGCGTAGGCGCCCGAGTAGAGCAGCTCGACGATGCGGCGGACCGCTGCGTCGTCCGCCAAGTCACCCACCTGACGGAAGAAGTGGCGTGCCCCGCGTCGCTTGAAGTAGTGGCCCATGTAGTGGTTCTCGCGGGCGATTGCCAGCCGGTCCGAGGTCTCGAGCAGATTGCGCATCATCGTCGTGCCGCTGCGGCCGATGCCCACGACGAAGACCGCCTCCGGCTCGCCGGGCCGGCGCTCCCGACTGCCGACGGCGTGCTCGCTCGGATGCTGGCGGGCGGCCTCCCCGTCGTGCTCTTCAAACACTGCTTCGTCAACCACCCGTTTGCCTCCACATCCTTCGATCAGGGCGCACCCGCCGCTTCGCCGGCAAGCCCCAAGGGGCTGCACCACCCGCCGGCAGCCCGGCCGGGCCTAACCGTACCGTGCCGGGGTCGGTGACGTCGACCGGTCGTCGGCTATCCTCGCGCCGATGACCCGCCCCGTCTCCCTCCTCGTCGGCGCGCATCGTCGCCGGCCGACCGCCGAGCCGGTGCCCGATCCGAGCGAGGTCATCGACGGTGACCTGTCGGGCTCGAGCCTGATCGAGCCGGCCGCCTAGAGTCAGCGCATGGCTGCCAGCGTCGAGTCGCGCGTGCTGATCCTGGGCTACGGATCCTTCGGGCGTGCCCTGCACGTCGCGATCAGCCACCGCTCGGACCTGTCCATCAGCGTCTACAGCCGCAGCCCGAAGCAATATGCCAGTCCGCCGACGCGGGTCTTCGACCTGCCGGCGGCCATCCCCGCGCATGAGTTCGACGTCGTCATCGTCGCGCTGCCGGGCCACGCCATGCGCTCGGTCCTGGGGTCGGCATTTGCCGGCGTGCGACCGAGTGTCGCCTTCCTCTCGTGCGTCAAGGGGATGGAGCCGGACACCGGTTCACTGCCCAGCGACGTGGTCTTCCAGGCAACCGGCTCCGACCACCTGGCAGTGATGTCCGGCGCGAGCTTCGCCGACGAGATGCTGGGCGGCAGGCCGGTCTTCCTGACCCTCGCCTGCGCCAACCTGTTGCTGGGCCGGGAGCTGATCGCCCGGCTGAGCAGCCCGCAACTGCGGCTCGAGCTGACCGACGATGTGCGCGGGCTGGAGATCGCCGGGGTGGGCAAGAACATCATCGCGCTGGGTGCCGGGCTGGCCGACGGTCTCGGCCTGGGCGACAACTTCCGTGCAGCCTTCATCGCCCGCGGCGTGGTCGAGCTGCGGCGCGTCGCCGACCGGCTGGGCGGCCAGGCCGATACAATCGTCGCCGCCGGTGCCCTGGCCGACTTCTTCCTCAGCTGCTCTTCGCCCCGATCACGCAACTACTCCCACGGCGTCAGCATCGGCCGAGGCGAGCAGCAGCCCAAGGCTCTGGCGGAGGGCCGCCACTCGGTCTCGAGCTTCGTGACCATGCTCCACGAGCAGCAGGTCGAATCGAGCTACTTCCAGACGATCGAGCGCGCGCTCGGCGAGCCACCGCTCATCGAAGCCAGCCTGCCCGACAGATGACACGAGGACCAGCCAAGATGCGCGTCGGCATAACCTTCGGCACCTTTGACCTGCTGCACGTCGGCCACATCAACATCCTGGAGCGTGCCAAGAAGGTCTGCGACTACCTGGTGGTGGGCGTCTCAACCGACGCGCTGAACATCGCCAAGAAAGGCGATCCACCCGTCTACTCGCAGGACGAGCGACTGCGCATCGTGGGCAGCCTGCGCGTCGTCGACTACGTGTTCTTCGAGGAGTCGCTCGATCAGAAGGCCGATTACATCCGCCAGTTCAACGCCGACGTGCTCATCATGGGCCAGGACTGGGCGGGCAAGTTCGACCACCTGCGCGAGCTGTGCGAGGTGCTGTACCTGCCGCGCACACCGCACATCTCGACCACCCAGGTCAAGGCCGAGATCTTCTCGTCCAAGCGCGGCTGAGATTGGGCCGGCTCGAGTACCTCCTTTCGAGCGCCTGGCTTCGTCTGCTGGCGCTGGTCATGCGCCTGCCCCTGCCCTTCTTCCGGCCGCGTCCGCGCGTCGTGCTTGCCAGCCCCCGCGTGGCCCGCATCGAGGGCAATCTGGCCTACCTGCAGCGCGCACTGCGGCTGCAGCGCCCGGAGCTCGACTGCGTCCTGCTGCCGGAGCCATACGGCTACGGGCTGCGCGCGAAGCTCGCCTACCTGCTGCGCGTGACGCGCGGCCTCTACTACCTTCACACCTCGCGCGTCTTCGTGGTCGACAACGCGTACTTGCCGGTCCACGTGGCGCCCCACCCTCCTACGACCACGGTCGTCCAGGTGTGGCACGCGGCCAGCGCCGTCAAGCGCTTCGGCATGGACACCGCCACCCCGCCCGCGGAGCCCGAGCGAACCTTCCTGCACCGTTTCTACGACCACGTCATCGTCTCGTCTGAGGCCGTCCGCGCACCGTACTCGCGGGCGCTGCGCACGCCGCCCGAGCAGGTGCTCCCGCTGGGCACGCCGCGCACGGACTTCTTCTTCGACGAGCCGGCGATGGCAGCGGCACGCCAACGGCTGCTGGCCACCCATCCGCAGCTGGCCGGCCGTCGGGTGGTGCTGTATGCGCCGACCTTTCGCGGACGTGGGCGGGGCAAGCACGCGGCTGCCGGGCTGGACGCGGCGCAGCTGCGGGCAGCGCTACCGACCGACCACGCGCTGGTGCTCAAGACACACCCCAACCTGGATCCGACTCTGACACCACGCGACGGCTACGACGTCGTCGCCGACCACACCGACGAGATCAACGACTGGCTTGCCCTGGCTGACATCTTCATCACCGACTACTCATCGTCGATCTTCGAGTGGGCGCTGCTGCGAAGGCCCCTGATCCTGATGGTCGGCGACCTGGCGGACTACGAGCGTGAGCCGGGGATGTACGTCGACTACCGCACCGAGATGGCCGGCGTCCAGGTCACCACGACGGACGAGGTCATCGCCGCCATCCGAAACCGATCATTCGACACGGCAGGCTATGACGCGCTGATCGAACGGCATGTCGGAGCCTGCGACGGCCGATCCAGCGAACGGGTCGCCGCCCATGTCCTCTCCCTGCTGGACGACCGCACGCCCCCTTGGGCGCGGGACGAGGACGGCTAGCTCGAACCCTCGGCCGCCGAGGCTGCCGCGGCGGCCGGCGTCCGTCGCCCGAACCACAGCCTGAGAAGGTCACGCCCCACGATCTGGCCCAGCCGCACGACGTCGTCCTCGAAGTGGTCTTCGAGCCGCTGGCGGAGCGCCGGGCTGAGGGGGGCGCGGGGCCTCTGCTTGCGGTAGAGCCGACTGTAGCGAAACGTGCGGGTGATGCGCCTTGAGCCACGCTCACCGAACAGGCGCGGCAGCGCCCGATAGGCCACCCACTTGGCCGGCGGTGACTGGGTCACGGCGCGCAGCCGGCTGCTGCGCGGCGTCCAGCTGAGGTTCTGGGCCGCGAAGGATGCGGGCCTGAAGTCGGCGTCCACGTCGAGGAATGCCAGCACGCTGCGGTACGTTTCCGCCGGCTCGTTGGCCAGGTCGTCGAACAGGATTACGTGCAGCTGGTCGCGCGGAAACACCTCGAGCCATCGCGCAAGCTGCTCGCCGAATCGACCCTGGTCGCGATAGAGGGCCATCTTGGGGTTGACCATCCGTGGCACGGCGCGCCGGCCCTGCCGGCGGTCGTCCTCGGCTGCCAGCGCCTCCTCGAAGTCGGTGATGTCCTCGATGCCCTCCGAGACCCGCTGGTTGTGCAGCGAGTAGATCATCTCGACCGGGTTGCGCACGAGGGCGATGATCCGTGCCTCCGGCTGGAAGTCGTGGATCAGCCGCGGCGCGTCGGTCGAGTAGATGTACCGCGGCGAAGCCTCGCCAAGCCGCTTCTCGGTCGTGGCCCCGGCAAACAGATCGAGGTAGCGCTGTTCGTCGACGCCATGGCGAAAATCGTGCGGGTGGCCGCCGTACAGGTCAGGCGCGAAGTAGCGCGGCTCCTTCGACGGCGACATGTACACATCCGGATGAGCCTTCAGCCACTCGTAGACCGACGTCGTGCCCGACTTGGCGGCACCGATGATGAACACGTCCGGCCGCCGCCGAACCCTGCTCGAAGATGTCTCACTCACGGCACGGCTGATGGTACCTGCCGGCCCGGGCGTAGACTTGTTCACGAAACGATCGGCCGACGAACAACGAAGAGGCGACTCCATGACCGACACCGTCTCCCGTCCGCGACTCAAGATCACCTACGCGACCCTGCGCGCTGACAACGAGGAGCTGCACACGGCGTTCGATGCCGGCCTGGAGAAGGCACGCGGCGAGCTCGGCGCGAGCCACCCCAACTACATCAATGGCGACGCGCGCAGCGGTGAAGGCGAGTTCGAGGACCACTCGCCGATCGATCGGGAGCTGCTGCTGGGTCGCTTCGCCCGCGGTACTCGGCAGGACGTTCGCGACGCCATCGATGCGGCGCGCGCCGCGGCGCCCGGTTGGGCCGGCACCCCGTGGCGCGAGCGCGTCGCCCTCCTGCGGCGAGCGGCCGACCTGATCAGCGAACGCCAGATGGAGTACTCCGCGCTGATGTCGATGGAGGTCGGCAAGAACCGGCTCGAGGCGCTGGGCGACGTCGAGGAGACGGCCGACCTGATTCGCTACTACTGCGACATGATGGACGAGCACTCGGGCTTCGACGTGCCGATGGGCAACCTCGGTGACTCGAGCGTGCACACCCGCTCCGTGCTCAAGCCGCACGGCGTCTTCGCCGTGATCAGCCCGTTCAACTTTCCCTTCGCACTGTGCGGCGGACCGGCCGGCGCGGCGCTGGTGGCGGGCAACACCGTCGTCTTCAAGCCGTCGAGCGACGCGCCGTTGATGGGCATGAAGCTGTACGAGGTGCTGCGCGACGCGGGTCTGCCGCCGGGCGTCTTCAACCTCGTCGCCGGGCCGGGCGAGACGGTCGGTGCCGAACTGCAGGAGAACGAGCAGATCGACGGCATCGTCTTCACCGGCTCATTCGAGGTCGGCTTCAACCTCTACAAGACGTTCGCCCAGCGCTACCCCAAGCCGGTCATCGTCGAGATGGGCGGCAAGAACCCGTCAATCATCAGCCGCAAGGCTGACCTGGAAGAGGCGGCGGAGGGAGTCATGCGCGCTGCCTTCGGCTTCAGCGGCCAGAAGTGCTCGGCCAACAGCCGCGTATACGTCGAGCGGCCGGTGCACGACGACTTCATCCGGCTGCTGGTCGAGAAGACCGAGCAGATCACCATCGGCAACCCGCTCGAGCGGACCACCTGGCTTGGGCCGGTCATCAACCAGCGCGCCGTGCAGCGCTACCAGCGCGCAGTGGACGAGGCGCGCCACGAGGGCAAAGTTGCCATCGGCGGCGAGCAGCTGACCGACTCGCCGCTCGATCGCGGGTTCTTCGTACGGCCGACCGTGGCCACCGGTCTGCCGGTCAGCCACCGGCTCTTCCGAGAGGAGCTGTTCGTTCCCTTCGTCGCCGTTGCGCCGGTCGATTCGATCGACGAGGGCCTGCGACTCGCCAACGACAACGACTACGCGCTCACGGCCGGGTTCTTCAGCGAGGACCGCTCGGAGGTGGACCGCTTCCTCGAGACGATTCACGCTGGCGTGGTCTACGTGAACCGGCGAGCCGGCGCTACGACCGGCGCCTGGCCGGGCATCCAGCCCTTCGGGGGCTGGAAGGCATCTGGCTCGACGGGCAAGGCCGGCGGCGGGTTGTACTACGTCCAGCAATTCATGCGCGAGCAATCACAGACCATCGTCGACTGACGGCGGGGAGCGCTGGGCGTGCGGGACCTCTGGTACAAGGACGCGGTCGTCTATTGCCTTGATGTCGACCGCTTCCAGGACTCGAATGGCGACGGTGTCGGCGACTTCAACGGGCTCAAGGACCGCCTGACGTACATCTCGGGGCTGGGCTTCACGGCCGTCTGGCTGTTGCCCTTCTACCCGACGCCGGACCGCGACAACGGCTACGACGTCAAGGACTACTACTCGGTCGACCCGACGCTGGGCACGCTGGGAGACTTCGTCGAGTTCATCCACCTCGCCAGAGAGCGCGGCCTGCGCGTGATCGTCGACCTCGTGGTGAACCACACCTCGCGCGACCATCCATGGTTCCAGGCGGCGCGCTCGGATCCCAGGTCGCCGTATCGCGACTACTACGTCTGGTCCAAGACCAAGCCCGAGGACGCCCACGAGGGGGTCATCTTTCCCGGCGTGCAGGACACGATCTGGAGCTACGACCGCAAGGCCGGCGAGTACTACCTGCATCGTTTCTACCCGCACCAGCCGGACCTCAACGTCGGAAATCCCCGGGTCCGCGAGGAGATCGAGCGGATCATGGGCTTCTGGCTGGCTCTCGGAGTGTCCGGCTTCCGGATCGACGCCGCCCCCTTCGTGGTCGAGCTCAAGGGCGTCGACCGCGAGGACGTGCGCGACCCACTCGAGTTCCTGGCCGACTTCCGCTCCTTCCTGTCCTGGCGCCGAGGCGACGCGATCATGCTTGCCGAGGCCAACCTCGCTCCGGAGGAGATGCTCGACTACTTCAGCGACGACAAGCTGCAGATGGGCTTCAACTTCATCCTGAACCAGCACCTCTTCCTCGCCCTCGCTCGCCAGCAGGCATCCCCGCTGATCGAGGGGCTGCTCATGCCTCCGCCGATGCCGGAGAACTCGCAGTGGGCGACGTTCCTGCGCAACCACGACGAGCTCGACCTGGGCAGGCTGTCCGAGTCCCAGCGCCAGGACACCTTCGCCGCCTTCGCCCCCGAGCCGTCGATGCAGCTCTATGACCGCGGCATCCGGCGCCGCCTGGCGCCGATGCTGGAGGGCCACCCGCAGCGGCTGAAGATGGCCTACGCACTGATGCTGTCGATGCCCGGCACGCCGGTCGTGAACTATGGCGAGGAGATCGGCATGGGCGACGACCTGTCGCTCAAGGAGCGCGATGCGGTCCGCACGCCGATGCAATGGAGCGCAGACGACAACGCGGGCTTCTCAGCCGCCCGCCCGCGCGACCTGATCGCGCCGGTGGTCAGCAAGGGCCCGTTCGACTACCGCACGGTCAACGTCGCGCGGCAGCGGAAGGAACCCGACTCGCTGCTCAACTGGATGGAGCGCGCGATCCGGGTGCGCAAGGAGAACCCGGAGTTCGGCTGGGGCAAGGTCGACATCGTCGACACCGGCGATCCCAGGGTGTTCGGACATCGACTCGAGCACGAAGGCGGCGTCATCCTCGCCGTCCACAACCTCGCCGACAAGGGCGTCCGGGTCAGCCTGGACGTGTCGGAATATGCGGGCCGTCGGTTGCTTGGCCTGATCGACCATTCGGAGCGGGAGCCGGTAAGGGACCAGCGCCACGAGCTCGACATCGAGCCCTACGGCTTCCACTGGTTCCGGGTCAGATAGCCAGCTGGCGAAGGCGGCGAGTACCGCCCTCGTCAGCGAGGACCACGCGCCTCAGGGCGCGGCGACGGTCAGGCTTCCGCGCATGCCCAGGCTCTCGTGCCCGGGCAGCGAGCAGAAGGTGATGTACTCGCCGGCCGGCAGCTCTGCGCTGATGGTCTCAGCCTGGTCCCGCCGAAGATCAGCGGTAGCCATCAGGATCTCCCCCGCGTCGTCGCGGACGGTCAGGTTGTGCGGTGTGGGCCCGTCGTTGCTGACCTCGAGCACAACCGACGAGCCCGTCTCGAGGGTGGTCGGCTCAATGGAGAAGTCCGCCAGCGTCACAGGCAGGGAAGCCGGCGCCGGCACCGAAGGATTGGCTGCGGACCCGTCGGAGCGGCAGGCAGCGAGTGTGGCCACAAGGGCCAGCGTGACTAGGATCAGGGTAAGAGGGCGCATGTCTGGGTTCCTTTGCTGGATACGGCCGATGGCCCGGACAAGCCGGGCCATCGGCCGCGAGAGGAGGAGGAGGGGTTATCGGAAGCTGTCGGGCACGGCGGCGACGATGGCCGGAGCCAGAGCGTCACCCAGCATGCGCATGTGCATGCCTGCCTCACGGTCCGCCTGTGCCGCGGCCGCGGCATCGCCCGCTGCCTGGGCATCGACGATGTCCTTGGTGGTCAGCACGTGCTCGGTGATGCCATCGGCGAGTACGTCCTCAGGCAGCCCCGTGGCGCCGGCCAGGAAGGCGCTGAACTCGGGCACATAGACGGTCGTCAGGTCGTTGACG
>DATLGJ010000040.1:0-173498 GCA_035540555.1 Candidatus Limnocylindrales bacterium
GGCCTGGACAGCGGACGCATGGCGCCGCCGATCACGGTCGACGCCGCCGACGAAGCGGTAGAGGAGGAAAGCGGGGACGACGCCGGCAGCTAGGGCCGGGGAGCGATTGCTCAGCGCAGGATTTCCACCGCGTCTCCGTCCTGCACGACGTGGTCGCGGCCGACGCGCTGCCCCGCGAAGCGCGCCGAAGGCCCCCAGATTCGTGCGCCGCTGGATGAGGCCCTGAGATCGTGGTGCAGCGCCTCGGCGACGTCGGCGACCGTCGCGCCCTGGGCCAGGGCGAGTGGCTCATCGTCGGTCGTGCTGCTCGCGCGCAGGAACACCCGGATGAGCCCCGTCAGCTGCCAGATCGCGTCACGCAGCGCATCCAGGCTGCGGGGGTCGATGACCGATACAGCCACCAACTCCAGGTCCGGGTAAGCGCTGCCGAGGCGGGCCAGCTCGTCGTCGGAAGCTTCATCGGCCCGGGTCGCCGCCAGGACGGCCGGCTTCTCGATGCCTGCGGCGGTTACCTCAGCTCGCACGACATCCAGGTCGGCGGGTGACTCCGACGCGCGGGCGCAGTAGACGATGGCATCGGTCGGTCGGAGCACGCCCAACAGCGCTCGTCCACCACCGCGATCCTCCCCGGCTCCGCCAATCAGGCCTGGGATCTCGACCAGCTGGACGAGCACGCCCTTGATCCGCGTGAGCGCCGGCACAGGTCGCAGGGTCGTGAAGGGGTAGTCGCCGGTCTTGATCTGGATCTCGGACAGTGCCTGCAGGATCGACGACTTGCCGACGTTGGGCGGGCCGACCAGCGCCACCTGCGCCGCGCCCTCGCGCCGGACTGCAATCGAGTCGCGATGGACGGCCCTTGCCTTGACGCGCGCGTCCTCGATCTCGGCCAGCAGCGACTTGCGCAGGTCGGCATACGGGCCGTTCCTGTAGTCGGGCAGCTCGGCCAGCAGGGCACGGACTTCGCGGATGCGCTCTTTGCCCTCTTTGCCTACCAGCCGGCGCTTCGCCACCTGGGCGAACGTCCGATGCGGCATCGGCATCTCTCATCTCCTTCGACGATCACGCAGGGCGGGCACGAGCGAGCGCGGCGCCGAATCTTGGCGCTGGCGGCGTGCGTCCGTCCCTGCCCCTTCTTCTGACGCAGCTAGCGGAAGGGGCCGATCAGCCGTTCTGTCTGGAGATGGTGGCGTACTAGGCTTCCCAGGCACGCGCGCGGAACTCGCTCATTCGCGGCACAGCGTACACGCCGCCAGGACGCAAGGTTCGGAGGTGCTGTTCGTCAGCGTTCGCGGTAAGGGCGGACCTCGAGCCGCCGGCCTTTGATGCGGGCCGAGCCAAGCGCTCGCGCTATCTCCTCGGCAACCGACTGGTCGACTTCGACCACGGCGTAGCTGTCGGCGATCTGGATCGCGCCGATTGATGACGCTTCCACTCCAGCTTCACCGGTGATCGCGCCGACCAGGTCTCCCGGACGAATGCCCACTCGGCGGCCGCCCCCGACAAAGAGCTTGAACCAGGAACCGTGACCATCCTGCTGGCGGCCTCGGGTCGTGCGGTTCGGGGAGCCGGCAGGCCGACCGCCGGCACGGGGCCCCGGACGTGCGCGCGATGATGCGCCCGCAGCGCGAGGTGAAGCAGTGGGATTGAGTGTGGCTGGCGCGATGTCGGGCTCCTCCCGCTCGTCGCGGCCGGCGGCGCGTTCGGCCAGGCTCACCGCGGCCAGCGCGACGTCGATCACGTCGAACTCCGAGGCGAGCGGCTCTACCACCGCGCGGTAGCGGTCGAGACCGTTCTCGAGCAGCGTCTCGCGCAGGTTGGCGCGTAGGACATCGAGCCGCCGCTCACGCAGGTCCGCCGTGGTCGGTACGTGGCCCAGCTCCAGCCGTGTCTGGACGGTGCGCTCAATGTTCTTGAGCAGGCGGCTCTCGCGCGGCTCGACCAGCGTGATCGCCACGCCCTCCCGGCCGGCCCGCCCCGTCCGGCCGATGCGGTGGACGTAGGCATCGGGGTTCGATGGCACGTCGTAGTTGACGACGTGCGAGACATGCTCGATGTCGAGCCCCCGCGCGGCCACGTCCGTCGCGACGAGAACGTCGAGCTCGCCATCGCGGAACCGGTTCATGACCCGGTCACGCTGTGCCTGGTCCATGCCGCCGTGGAGCGCAGCCGCTTCGTGGCCTCGCCCGCCCAGCCGCTCGGCCAGCTCCTCGACCTCCGTTCGGGTCCGCCCAAAGACCAGCGCTGACGGCGGGTCCTCCAGGTCGAGGATGCGGCCGAGCGCCGCCAGCTTGTCCGGCCGCCGCACGACGTAGGCGACCTGGCGGACGCGGGCCGTGCCGTCGGCCGCCGCCCGCTCGGCCTGGATCGTCACCCTCTGCGGATCACGCAGATGTCGCTGCGCAATGCGCGCGATGGGCGCCGAGATGGTGGCGGAGAAGAGCGCTGTCTGGCGCGCCTCCGGTGTCGCCGCAAGGAGCGTCTCGAGGTCCTCCGCGAAGCCCATATCGAGCATCTCGTCGGCTTCGTCGAGGATCAGGGTGCGGACCTCGCCGAGCTGGATGCTGCGACGGTTGACGTGGTCGACCGCTCGGCCGGGAGTGGCTACGACGATGTCGACTCCCCGCTGCAGCGCGCGCAGCTGCAGGCCGATCGCCTGGCCGCCATAGATCGGCAGGACGCGGAAGCGCATGCGCTCGCCGTAGCGATGGACCGCGTCGGCGACCTGCATCGCCAGCTCGCGCGTGGGCACGAGAACCAGTGCTGCAATTCGCCCATCGGCGTGGCTCGGGCGGCCGTGTTCCGCAGCGAGTCGGTGGAGGAGGGGCAGCGCGAAGCTGGCCGTCTTGCCGGTGCCGGTCGGCGCCTCCGCGAGCAGGTCGCTGCCCTCCAGCAGGGCTGGGATCGCCTCCCGTTGGATGGGGGTTGGCTCCTCGTAGCCCAGCTCGTCGAGCATGGCCAGCAGGCGTGGGTCAAGGCCAAGGCCGGCAAAGCCGCCCGGGGACGTCGCGGCAACCTGCTCGCTGCGGTCGGCGACCTTCTCGTCGGTCATCGCCCCATCGTCGACGATGCACGCACCCGAGCCGCTCAAGCCAGTGGTTGCGCGGGTTTCAGGATGAGCACAGCCAACGCAGCTGACCGGCAGCGGTGGTGTTGATCGCCGTGTTGCGTGCCGCGCTGGTCGGCTGCTGCGTCTCTAGGCGGGCGCCTGCGCCGGCGCCCTCTCAGCATCGACGAGCGCCTGTTCGGTGATGACGGTGCGGGCTGCCACGAGGGCCATGGTCAGCAGTGCGGCGAGCAGGAATACCGCCGGCAGGCCCACCAGCTCGCCCACCAGGCCGCCTATCAGCGCGCCCAACGGCTGCGACCCCCACGCGAAGAGCCGATAGGCGGAGTTGACCCGTCCCAGCAGGTGGTCTGGAATGATGCGTTGGCGCAGTGAGACGGTGATCACGTTCCACACCACGACGACCAACCCTGTAAGTGCCCATGCGGCGCCGATGACGATCGGATCGGTCGTGAATGCCGGGACGGCGAAGCCCACGGCCGAGACGAGAACGCAGCCGAACAGCAGCGGGATGCGGCCGAACCGGCGCTCCAGACGCGCCGCGGCGATCGATCCGATGACGCTGCCCAGCGCGAACGTAGTCGCGAGGACGCCGAACTCGGGTTCGGACAGGCCCATCGGTCCGGGTGCGACGGCGTACAGCACGAAGACCGCGAAGATGGCCGCCGAGCCGAGGTTCATCACGCCGACCATCAGCGCCAGCGTGCGCAGGACACGGTGCCCGGTCAGGTAGCGCAGCCCCTCGGCAATGTCGGCCGTCAGCCGCTTGGCCGGCCCCTCGCGCCGAGCGCGAAACGAGCCCACCATCAACGCAAGTCCGAGCGCTGCCACGGCGTACCCGGCCATGCTGCTGCCCAGTGCCAGGGGCACCGAGATGGCGATCAGCAGGCCGCCGAGCGGGGGCCCCACGAACTGGTTCATGACCAGCTCGACGCCGTACAGCCGACCGTTGGCCAGTGCCAGCTGATCCCTTTCGACGACCGCCGGCATGATCGACTGCGAAGACGTGTCGAACAGCGTCTCTCCCACGCCCAGGACCAGGGCGGCGATATAGAGCACCGGCAGCGAGAGCCCGTCGACAAGCGCCAGCAGCGCGAGCACGGCCATGACCGCGACGCGCAGCAGCTGGACGTTGCGCATCACCAGCCGGCGCTCCAGCCGGTCGGCCAGGGCGCCCGCGATGAGGACGAAGAACAGCCACGGCAAGCGGCCGGCTATCGCCACGCCCGCGACCAGGAGGGGAGAGTCGGTCAACCTTGCAGCGAGCAGCGGCAGGACAATGAAGAAGATGCCGTCGGCCAGGTTGGAGATCGCCGACGCACCCCACAAGCGCCAGTAGTTGATCGGGAGACCGAGCCGCATCGCCTGCTACCCTTCGGACTGATTGAGAGCTGTCAATGATCAGGCCGGAGTGTCCGCTAACTGATCGACGGTTGTCAATCAGTCATGTTGATGGTTTCAGAAGAAGGGGACGGTGATGGGCAAGCGACCGGCGACGCAGGCCGAGGCGCGTGCGCTATCGCACCCTCTGCGTCTGCGCATCATTCGCCTCTGCCTGGATCAGCCGCTGACCAACCGCGAGATCGCCCGGGCGCTCAAGTCGGACCCGGCCACCGTGCTCTACCACGTGCGCACCCTCGAGAAGAACGGCTTCCTCCTGCGCCAGCCGGAGCGCCGCGGCCGACGCGGTTCGCGCGAGATCCCGTACCTCAGCACGCGCAAGTCGCTCACCCTGGAACTGGGCCTTTCAGCCAGTGGCGAGATCGCGATGGTCGACGCGACGCGCGCCGAGCTTCTCGAGGCAGGACCTCAGGCGCTGCTGACGATGACCCGATTAGGAGTTCGGCTCAGCCCAGGTGACGTGCTCCGGTTCGTCGGTCGAATCGAGGCCCTGAGCAGGGACCTCAACGCGGCCGATGGCTCGGGCCAGGAACCCGTCGCGATGCTGGTGCTGATGCATCGGCGAGCGTAGGTTCAACCGCGCGCTAGCTGCAGCCGCTCGTGGATCCGCAGTTGAGACACTTGTAGCAGCTGCCGTTGCGGACCATGATCGAGCCGCAGTCGGCGCAGGACGGGGAGTCGGCCGAGACCGAGAAGCTGACTTTGGTGCCGCCGCCCAGGTCGAGCGGCTTGACAGCGTGGGAGCTGCCACCGTTGCCGTTGGCGTGGCCGTTCCCGTTCGCGTGCCCGTTTGACAGGACGGGGAGGTCGGTGCCGCCGGCCGGAGCCGGAGGAGGTTCGGCCGAACCGGTCGACGCCTTGGGCCCACCGGCCTCCCCGCTGTCGTTCACCTTACCCTGAGTTGGTGATGCCGGCTGTGCGATCGGCGCGGCCGACGTCGATGGAACGGCAGCTCCGCCCATCGCCGGTCCGGTCGAGCTGGCGGGCGCCTCGGCCACCACCGACTCCTCCCGGGTGATGATGCCGAGCGCGTCCCGGTCGTCCTTCGACAGGAAGCGAGACCCCAGCCATCGGAAGACGTAGTCCACGATCGACTTCGCGATCGGGATCTCCTGGTTGCCTGTGAAGCCGGCCGGCTCGAAGCGCATATGCGAGAACTTGTTGACCAGGTCGCGCAGCGGCACGCCGTACTGCAGGCTGATCGAGGTCATCGTCGCCAGCGAGTCCATCAGTCCGCTGACGGTCGAGCCTTCCTTGGCCATCTTGAGGAAGATCTCCCCGGGCTGGCCATCCGGATACAGGCCGACCGTTATGTAGCCCTCGTGACCGGCGACCTGGAACTTGTGGGTGACGGCCCGCCGCTCGTCCGGGAGGCGGCGCCGATAAGGCTTGGGCTCCCCAGCGAGCACAGCCTCTGCCGGCGCCGCGGCCCGGTCCGCAGTGTTCTCTGCCGCTCCCTTGTCCTTCTTCTTGCCCGTCGAGAGTGGCTGGCTGCGCTTGGAGCCATCGCGATAGATCGCGATCGCCTTGAGGCCCAGCTTCCAGCCCTCGAGGTAGACGTCGGCGACATCCTCTGGCGTCGCCGACTCGGGCATGTTGACCGTCTTCGAGATGGCTCCGGAGAGGAATGGCTGGATCGCGCCCATCATCCGGACGTGACCCATGTAGTGGATCGAGCGCTCCCCGTTGACCGGCTTGAAGGCGCAGTCGAAGACGGGCAGGTGCTCGGGCTTGAGTCCGGGGGCGCCCTCGATCGTCTCACGCTCGTCGACGTACCTGACGATCTCCTCGACCTGCTCCGGCGTGTAGCCCAGCTTCTTGAGGGCCGAGGGGACGGTCCGGTTGACGATCTTGAGGAAGCCCTCGCCGACCAGCTTCTTGTACTTGATCAGCGCGATATCGGGCTCGACGCCGGTGGTGTCGCAGTCCATCATGAACGCGATCGTGCCCGTCGGCGCGAGCACGGTCACCTGGGAGTTCCTAAACCCGTGCTGCGTGCCCAACTCGAGTGCGGAATCCCAGGTTGACCGTGCCGCGTCGATCAATTCCCGCGGCGCCTGCCCCTCGGGGATGGCGTACGCGGCGTCACGGTGCTTCTTGATCACTCGCAGGAACGGCTGCTCGTTCCGCCTGTACTCGGCGAACGGGCCGGCATGGTCGCGCGCGATGGCTGCCGACTGGGCGTACGCCTCGCCGGTCATGATCGCGGTCAGCGCCGCCGCGTAGGCGCGTCCCTCGTCAGAGTCGTAGGCCAGGCCACGGCTCATCAGCAGTGCGCCGAGGTTGGCATAGCCCAGCCCCAGCGGCCGGAAGAGGTGCGAGTTACGTTCGATCTGAGGGGTCGGATAGCTGGCGTTATCAACCAGGATCTCCTGCGCCGTGATCGTCAGCCGCGCGGCGTAGCGGTACGCCTCGGCGTCAAACTCGCCGTCCTCTCGGACGAACTTCATGAGGTTCAGCGAAGCCAGGTTGCACGCCGTGTCGTTGAGGAACATGTACTCCGAGCACGGGTTGCTGGCGTAGATCCGGTCCGTGTTGGCGCTGGTGTGCCAGTCGTTGATGGTGGTGTCGTACTGGATTCCCGGATCGCCGCAGATCCACGCTGCCTCGGCCATCTTGCGCATCAGCTCGCGCGCCTTGTAGCTGCCCGTGGGCTGGCCGTCGACGACGCCGTGAGTGACCCACTCCCGATCCTGCTCGACGGCCCGCATGAACTCGTCCGTCACGCGGACCGAGTGATTGGCGTTCTGGAAGAAGACCGAGCCGTAGGCCTCGCCCGTGAACGACGCGTCATAGCCCTGCTCGATTAGCGCCCAGGCCTTCTTTTCCTCGTTGGCCTTTGAGTCGATGAACTCCACGATGTCCGGATGGTCCGCATCGAGGATCACCATCTTGGCCGCGCGGCGCGTGGTCCCGCCCGACTTCACCACGCCGGCGAAGGCATCGAAGCCCCTCATGAACGACACCGGGCCTGATGCGATGCCGCCGCGGCTGAGGCGTTCCTTGCTGCCACGGATCGGCGACAGGTTGACCCCAGCGCCGGAGCCGTACTTGAACAGCATTGCCTCGGTCTTGGCCAGGTCCATGATCGAGCCCATGTCGTCCCGGACGGAGTTGATGAAGCACGCGCTGCACTGCGGCTTCTCCTCCACGCCGACGTTGAACCAGACCGGTGAGTTGAAGGACATCTTCTGGTGGACGAGCAGGTGGGTCAGCTCGGCTTTGAAGGCCTTGAGGTCGTCCGGCGTCGCGAAGTAGCGCTGCGTCTCCGCCCAGGCGGCGATGGTGTTGACCACGCGGTCGATCAGCTGCTTGACCGAGCGCTCGCGCTGCGGCGTCCCAATGTGGCCGCGGAAATACTTCGAAACGACGACGTTGGTCGCCAGCTGGCTCCAGAAGGCCGGGACCTCGATGTCCTTCTGTTCGAAGACGGTCTTACCAGATTCGTTCTTGATTTCGGCCGAGCGAAGCTCCCAGGCGATCTCGTCATAAGGATGGATGTCCGGCGTTGTCCAGCGACGCTCGAATGGCAGGCCCTTGGCGCCCTTGCCGGTGAAGCGCCCTTCCGCGTCGATGGCGCCCTCAGCGGCGCGCAGCTGTGCGTTGCGCGCAAGCACCCTGGTGCCGTCGCTGGATGTGGTTGTCGGCGCGCTGCCGGCCGTCGCTCGGGCCATCGATGCTTCCCTCTCCCACTCGCTCTGACGCCTCTGCGGAATGGCTGCGGCGGCGCCTGCCGTGTCCCCTGACTGTACGACTGGTGTTGCGCACTGTCAAGGCCAAAACCACAACATCTGGTGGCTGGGCACGAATCTGCACCACAACGGCTTGTGTTTGCATGCGGGTGACCGTGGCCAGGCTGTGGAGTCCCGGTGGAGTCCCTGGGGACGGTCGGTGGACGATGATCCCGCTTGCCCGGAAGGCGTACGGTAGCCCCCGACGACCGCTTCCCGCGGTCGCGCTGAAAGGAGTGCGTGATGCCCAAATACCTGTTCATCGGACGCTACAGCCCGGAGGGTGCTCGGGGTGTGCTCAAGGAGGGCGGCACCAAGCGGCGCGAGGCGGCCGAGCAAGTCCTGGCCTCAGTGGGGGGCCGCTTGGAGTCCATCCACTGGGCGTTTGGCGAAGGCGACTTCTACGTCGTCGCCGACATGCCGGACAACGTCGCCGCCTCGGCAGCGGCGCTGCGGGTCGCCGCCTCGGGTGCGGTCGGCATCAAGACGGTCGTGCTGATGACAGCGGACGAGGTGGATCAGGCCACGCAGCGATCTGCGGAGTACCGCCCGCCGGGCGGCTGACCGCCGCCCTCTACGAGCGGCGAGCGACGCCGTCAGCTCAGGGCGTTTGCACCGCGAACGTGTCGCACTCGCCCGGGTCGCCGCTTCGATAGCCGGTGCTGAACCAGCGCTGTCGCTGGTCGGACGAGCCGTGCGTCCAGTTCTCCGGCGTGACTCTTCCACCGGCACGTTCCTGGATGCGGTCGTCACCGACCGCCGCCGCGGCGTCCAGCGCCTGGGCAATATCCGACTGGGACAGCGGCTCGATGAACTCGGTGTCGACGGCGTTGGCCGCCCACACGCCGGCATAGCAGTCGGCCTGCAGCTCGACCCGAACGGCGTTGCTGTCGGGCCCGGTGTCGCCGTCTCGCGCGCGACCGAGCGTGCCGGTCAGGTTCTGGACGTGGTGCCCGTACTCGTGGGCGAGCACGTAGGCCACGGCCAGCGGCCCGCCCTCGGCGCCGAAGCGCGTGCGCAGCTGCTCGAAGAACCCGAGGTCAAGGTAGACGCCATGGTCGGCCGGGCAGTAGAACGGCCCCACCCGTGGATCAGCCGAGCCGCAACCCGTCTGCACCACGCCATCGAAGATCGTCGTCGTCGCCGGCTGGTATGTCCGGTCCGATGCTTCGAAGACATCGGTCCAGTACGCCTGGATGCTGTTTACGAAGCCGACCACGGCGCAGTCGCTTCGGCGGTTGGCGTCTTCACCCGTCCGGCACTCGCGTTCGAGCGTGTCGCCGCCGCGGGCGTCCTCCATCGGGTACGCGCCGAGGCCCGCATTCCCGCCCCCGAGCCCGCCGTCGAGCACGCCACTGAACAGGACGAAGACGACGACCAGCAGGAGGATTCCGCCGAGGCCTCCGCCGATGGGCAACGGCAGCGGCATCCCGCCGCCGCGTCGGCCCCCGCCTCCTCCGAGGCCGCCGGGAAAGCCGAAGCCACGACCCCCTCCGCCGCGTCCTCGGAGGTCGCGCACCTGGCCCGGGTTGAGCCGGGCGCCACGCCGGAAGGTCATTGTCGGGGGTCCACGGGGCGCCGCACGAGAGCGGCATGACTGTTCATCCGCCCGGATTATCGGGCACCCTCTGCCGACTCCGCCAAGTAGCAGGGTGCTGCCCGATCTTGCGCGCGCGCGCCAGTTACCGGCCCTCGCCGAACACCGTGGACTACGTCACCCCAACCGGGGAACCGACGCTCGCGCCCAGCAACAACGGCCGTCCGAGGCGGTCGTGGTACTGCGGACGAAACCGTTCGATGTCGTACATCGTGGCCACGTCGACCTTGCGCGGGTTTCCCGGCTCGGGGATGGGCACGTGGGCGTATTTGCCGTCAACGATGGCCATCATCCGGCCCTTGATCCCGCCGTCGCGAATCAGGTCAACGGCGATGTTGGCAAAGGTGATCGAAACCATCTGGTCGAGCGAATCAGCCTCACCCGAACGGAGGTCATAGGTCAGCTCGGAGTTCACGGCCTCCTCACCCGTGCGCTGCTTGATCTGCTCGGCCAGCGCGAAGCCGACGTCGACCTTGCGCCGGTGGCCGTAGGCATCGGCCTCGCCGAACTCGGCCAGCTGGCCACCCTCCCACATGGCCCCTTCGGAGGCAATCACGATGGCGTAGCGCGACGGGTTGGCGCGCTTGTCCTCGAGGAGAACGTCCAGCAGGCGCTCCAGCTTGAACGGAGCCTCCGGGATGACGCAGCGGGCGGAGGTTACATAAGCGGTATACAGGGCGCTGAAGCCGGCGTCGCGGCCGAAGATCCGGAACACCCCGATCCGCTCATGCGACCCGAGCGTCGAGCGCTGGCGGTTGATGGCGTCCTTTGCCCGCGTGATCGCCGTCGAGAAGCCGATGCAGTACTCGGTGCCCTGGACGTCGTTGTCCATCGTCTTGGGGATCGCGATGAGCGGCACGCCGTGGCCGTCGAGCACCTTCGAGTAGGAAAGCGTGTCGTCACCGCCGATGGTGATGAGGTAGTCGAGCCCGAGCGAGCTGATGTTGTCGAGCACCAGCGGGGTCAGGTCATAGAGGTCGTCGGAGACCTGGAAGCGGTCTGCCTGGTCGGGGGGCAAATGGGGCGGAAGCCGCCGTGCCTTCGTCTTCGAGGGGTTGGTGCGCGAGGTATGCAGCATCGTGCCGCCGGTGCGGTCGATCGTCCGTGTGTTGTTGCGGTCCAGGCGCACGAGGTACTCGCGGTCCAGCTCGGCGCCGGCGCGCATGTGGGTCAGGCCCTCCCAGCCGCGCCGGATGCCGATCACCTCGCAGCCGATCTCGGTCGCGTTGTAGACGACGCTTTTGATGACCGGGTTCAGGCCGGGGACGTCGCCGCCGCCCGTCAGGATGCCGATGCGTCGGGTGTCGGGCACGTGATGAGGCTCCTTGCTGCGAGGCTATGAGGCTCGCGTGGTGCGACCTACAGGCCGCTGTACGAATGAAGTCCGCTGAAGAACAGGTTCCCGAAAAGGGTGAACAGGACAGCACCGAAGCCGACAACCAGGATCAGCGCCGACGGCCGGCCCGCCCAGCCCCTCTGGCTGCGTGCATGCAGGTAGACCGCGTAGATGAGCCAGGTGACCAGTGCCGAGGTCTCCTTCGGATCCCAGCCCCAGTAGCGGCCCCAGGCGATCGAGGCCCACAGCGAGCCGAGGATGATCATCGTGGCGAAGATGGGGAAGCCGATGATGACGGCGCGGTACGCGACCTCGTCGAGGATCTTCGCGGGCGGCAGCCACGAAACGCGGTTCTCGCGGCCCTGGACCAGATATCCCACGGCGGCCCCGAAGCTGACGGCCAGGATCCCATACGACAGCATCGCCATGCCGACGTGGACCGTCAGAAGCTGTGGGTTTTGCAGCGCTGGTACGAGTGGGGTGATCTGGTGGGGCAGCGTGAACGCGTAGACGAGCAGGAACAGGGCAACGCCCACGGGCAGGAAGCCGATGGTGCGGATCGGGTAACGCCGCCCGAGCAGCAGGTAGGCGAGCAGGATGCCGAAGGCGAAGGCGACGCTGAACTCGTACATGTTGCCCCACGGCCCGCGGCCGACGACCAGGCCGCGGAAGAGCATTCCCAGGCCGATCATCGCGAAGCCAGCCCAGGCAAGCCCCTGCCCGATGCTGCCGGCCGGCGTTGGGCTGGTGCTGCTCAAAGGTCCGCCGACGGTGGCACCGGCGGGGCTCGTGATACGGCCGACGCCGGCCGCCGCGAGCTCGCGCGCCGGCACCCGTGCGCCGAGCGCCAGCAGGCTCGTGTGGACGACCAGCAGCACGAACGAGATGCCGACAGCCACGCTGCCTCCGTCGACCAGGTAGTAGGACAGTTTCTCCATCAGATCCTCAACGCGCTAAGCCGACGTCAGGCGATCGCGGCGCCACCCTCAGGCGGGTGGCCGCGGCGGCGCACCGCCACCGGCGCCAGCGACGCGCCCAGCTGGTAGCGGGTTCCGCAGACACGGCACAGCTGCTGGCTGGCGACGCGGGCGTTGTCGTCGACCGGGCAGCGCACGAGCAGCTCGCCGCCGTCGACGTCACAGGTACGGGCGGTGGCCGGGTAAATCAGCGCATGTGGGGCGCAGTACGGCACGTTGGCCGGAAAGGTTGGCTGGCCGTCCTCGCCGATCGGCGCCGGCGTTGGCTCCGGCTCCTCCGTGCGCACGCGCCCGCGGCGCCCTGTGATCAGGTGGTACAGCCAGTACAGCGCGAGGAGGCTGAGGACCGGTCCGGTCAGCCCGAGGATGACCAGGATGGGCAGCAGGCCGATGACCCCGCCCCAGTCGGGCAGCAGGATCGTCGAGAGCCACTCCAGGAAGGCGGACCCGGGGTCCATCGGCTGCTCTGGCACGGGGCCATGATAGGCCGGTCGCGCGAGAGGCGGTCGGCCGACCTGTTGCCAGGCCGTGGTGTGACCGCCTGGAGATCAGCTCTTCCCGTTCGAGCCCTTCGAGCCGGCCGAGCCGTCGCCGCCGCCACGCCCGCGGCGCAGGGAGCGAGCGGCCACCAGCGCCGCACCGATGCCCGACGCGACCGCTGCCGTCGCGGTCACCCAGTAGCGATTACGGTCGTACCACCAGTAGGGGCTGGTGTCGCGCGCCTCATCGTCGAAGACGCCGTGTGCGCCGTGGTCGTAGTCGTCGTCGACCGGCTGGAAGAGGTTGTCGGGCCGGCTGGTGTCGAGCGGCTCGTCGGTCATCTGGCCGTCCCAGGCGGTGGTGATGTACTGGTCCATGATCGCCGGCGCAAGCTTGTGACCGAAGATGGCCGCCGCGGTTGACGCGGTCAGGTGGATCTCGCGCCGGTCATTGTCGACCGCCCACAGCACCGCTTCGGCGGCCAGCTCGGGCTGGAAGATCGGCGGCACCGGCTGGGCCTCCTTGGGCAGCTTGCTGCGCACCCAGCGGAACTGGGGAGTGTTGACCGCCGGCAGGTGGACGGCCGAGATCTTGATCTCGCTCTGCTCGTGAAGCAGCTCCGAGCGGATCGAGTCGGTGAAGCCGACGATGGCCGCCTTGGCGCCACAGTAGGCCGACTGCAGCGGGATGCTCCGATAGGCCAGCGCGGACCCGACCATCACGATGGTGCCGCGACCGCGCGGGCGCATGTGGCGCAGCGCCGCGTAGGTGCCGTAGACGTAGCCGAGATAGGTCACCTCGGTGACCCGACGGAACTCGTCAGGCTCGATCTTCCAGAAGGGGGCGAAGACCGAGGTCATCACGTTGTTGACCCAGATATCGATCGGGCCGAGCTCGCGCTCGGTGCGCTCGGCGGCGTCGAGCATCGCCTGGGCGTCGGCCACGTCGGCGTTGATCGCGATGGCACGCACGCCGCGTTGCT
Organism: Candidatus Limnocylindrales bacterium; assembly: GCA_035540555.1. GTDB lineage: Bacteria > Chloroflexota > Limnocylindria > Limnocylindrales > CSP1-4 > JALYGJ01. The sequence goes on from DATLGJ010000040.1 coordinate 13,569, forward strand.
CGGCTTCTCGCTGGGCGGCCTCCAATCCGGCACGGCCACGGGCGATCAGGGCCAGGTCGTGGCCCTCGTCCGCGAACGCTCGGGCGATCGCGCGACCCACACCGGCCGAAGCGCCGGTGATCACTACAACCTTGTTCTCGTTCATGGGACCAGTCTCGATCAGGCGCACTTTCGCGGGGTCGCGCCGGGGCTGAGCCGCCCGTGTCGGGGACGTAGCAGCGGCTAGCCGCTGCGCGGCTGGTGGCCGCGCCGAGGATTGCGCCGTGGGTTTCCTTTCTTGCGCGTCGCCCCCCGACCGGGCCGCCAGCCATCCGGCTCGTCGGGCTCCTCGATCGCCGCGTCACCCGGTGCGGCTGTTGCCTGACCGGCCGGTGCCCGCGCCGGCGGCCGGCGGCTGCCCATCAGTCCCTGCAGCCAGTCGAGGCGGCGGCCCTGGCAGCCCGCCATGCGGGCGCGGTCGCGCAGCGCGCGATCGTCGCTGATCACCACCACGCCCGCCCGCGCGACCGGTGAATGCGCCATCGCCAGCTGGATGATCAGGTCATCGGCAGAGCGCGAGCCGGCGTGCCGCAGGTCCAGGCGCGGGCTGACCTTCTGCACCGCGCGGCTGCCCGGCGCGGGGTGGCCGTCGAGCACGACGGTGGTGTGGATCGGTTCGCGGACGGCCGACTGGAGGCGCGCCAGCAGGCTGCGGACGGGGCCGGCCCCCGGGCCGCCGGCCTCGCGATGAAGCAGGTTGTTGCCGTCGACCAGCAGCAGCTCAACGCCGGTCAGCGCATCGCGTTGGCTCACTGCCCTACCATCCGCGCGTGTTGCTGCTCGTGGACCTTGACGGGGTTGTGTACCGCGGATCCGAACCTGTGGACGGTGTGGCCGAGGTGCTGCAGGCGCGCGCGACGGCAGGCGACCGGGTGATGTACGTGACCAACAACTCGCGTTCGCATCGGGATGAGTATCACGCCCGGCTCGCTCGCATGGGCGTGCCCCTCGACGAACGCTCGGTCGTCACGGCGGCCCGCGCGACGGCGGTGCTCGTCGCCGAGCTGGACCCGGCTCCGCGCGTGGTCATGTTCATCGGCGGGCCGGGCCTGGCGCAGGAGCTGCGTGACGCGGGCCTCGAGGTGGTGGGGCCGGTCGAGGAGGGCCTTGCGAAGGATCCGGACGTGCTCGTCGTCGGCGTCGACTTCGAGCTCTCCTACCAGCGTCTGAGCATTGCCGTCGAGGCTGTGCGCCGCGGCGCCCGTTTCGTCGCCACCAATCGCGACCCTCTCTTTCCGGCCGAAGCGCGCCTGACCGCCGGCGCCGGCGCGATGGTGGCCGCCATCGCCGCCGCGGCCGGTCGTGAGCCGGACCTGGTCGTGGGCAAGCCCGAGCCGCGCCTGTTCGAGGCTGCCGCCGAGATCGCCGGGATGGACGTCCGCGATGCCGTGGTGATCGGGGACAACCTGCTGACCGACATCGGCGCGGCCCATGCCGTCGGTGCGCGCTCGATCCTGATGCTGACGGGCGTCACCGCCCCCGAAGAGGCCGAGGCGGCGCCGCCGGATCGTCGGCCGACGGCCATAGCTGCCGACGCAGGCGAGCTCGCGGCGCGGCTGCGGGACCTCGGCAGCAGCTGAGGTTCTCTGCTCCGGTCCGCGCCACCCCCATGAGCCGGGCGGCGAAGGTCAGCGCTCGGGCCCGACGAAGTACTGCCGGTTGGTGGTCAGGATGTGCGGCCTGCCGCGCCTGTCGACCGCCATGTCCAGGCCGATCGGATCGAAGAAGTCGATCGCCAGGTGCTCCAGGCACTCCTCGATGCGCAGCTTCACGCGGTCGCCGGGCTGGTAGGTCCTGCTCGGCTCGTAGAGCCTGATCGCCTGGAAGGTGCCGTCGCGGTTGGTTGCGTACCACGGGGACTCCATGAACGGCCCGTCGAAGAATGAGACGACGTGGGCGCCTCCGTCCGGTGCGATGCGCAGCGTCTGTGCGGATGGCCCGTCGCCGACCCGTTCGTCGCAGCCGTCGGTCCAGGTGACTCGAGGAAAGATTTGCTGCGGGTCGCTGAGCCCGCCGCCGACACGACGCATATACCGCCGGCCGGACACCAGGTGCAGGTCGCCATGTCCGTCGAAGGCAAGCAGCAGCGGGGCGTTGAGCGAGGCGGTGCTCGTGGTCGGTGCCTCGAGAGTGAGCGAGCCGGTGGCCCCGGATGCGACGTAGATGGCGTTGCCCACTATGAAGGCGATCCGCAGCTCACCGCTGTCAGTGGCCGCGATCGAGTGCGCGCGCGGTCCGTGGCCCTGGGCAAACTCGGCGATCTCGGTCGAGGTCCAGCTGCCGTCGTAGGCTGCGTGCCAGACCTGCCATGGCCCGCCCGTGTTTCGCCCGGTGACGTACGTGAGGTGTGCGACGCCGTCATGGACTGCGAGCGTGCCGTTGTAGAACGAATCGTAGCGATAGGGCACTTCGATCATCTCTGACCAGCTGCCGCTGCGATTGACCATCAGGTACATGGCCTCGTTGTCGATACCGTCGGGCTCGTACCTCGAGAACGCGATGGCCACTGAGCCGCTGCGGTCGATGGCGATCTGAGCGGCGGTGTCATAGGACCCGGCGCGCGGGCTGGTCAGCTCGGTCAGCCTCCACGAACCACTGGCGTTGGTCGCGTACAGCACGCCGCCGATCTCGTGATCGCGTTCGTAGCCGACCGACGTCCACACGACGTGCAAGCTGCCCTCGCGGCCAACGGCGATGGACGGCACGCTCAGCGCGAGCCTTTCGCCGTGGCCGCGATCGAGCACGGCGCGCAGGTCGGGGCTGTGGCTCCAGCTGTCGCGGTCGTTCCAGAAGACCGCTGCCTGCTGCCAGCCGTGGGCAACCGGGCTCGGGCTGGCGGCCGCGGGTGGCGAGTCTGTTGGCGAGGCAGGTGGGGTGGCGGTTGGGGAGGGGTCGGGCGAGCGAGCTGGGGAGGCGAGTGGCTCGCTCGTGGGCTCCGGCTCCTGGGACGGCGCTACGGGCACACCCGGCGTAGCAGTGGGTGAGATCGTCGGGGCAAGCGAGACGATCGGCGCCGGCGTGGTCGTCGCCGACTGCTCCGCCACGCCGGTGGGGGTCGGCCTGGCAGACGCCGTCGCGTCCTGCTTGGCCGGAGAGACGCCATCAAGCAACGTTGCCCCGGCGATGGCGACCGCCATCACCACCAGCAGCCCCCCGAGCCCCAGCGCGCCCATCTTCATCGTCGTCACCTCGCAGCGGGCGCCGGCTCACGGCGCTACGTCAGTAGATGCAGGCGCGCGGCGCAGTGTCCCATCGGGTCGGACGTCAGCAGTACGGAAAGCCCGTTCCGTATACGGAGGGTCGGGGGTCGGTCAGGCGGGCAGCCCCTCGGCAGAGGCGAACGCCTCGAGCTCGGCCATCAGCCCGGCGCGAGCGCGCTCCTCCTGGTGGAGGAACGCAACTCGCAGCGCATGCAAGTTCATCCGCCAGAGTTCGGGCACGGTCACTCCCAGCACGGCGTGTGCCCGCTCGTATTCGCGCACCAGCGTCAGATCACTGACGGTGCGGTCGTCGGTCGAGAGGGTGACCGGCACGCCCGAGCGGAGCAGGTAGGGCAGGGGGTGGTCGGCCAAGGTGGACACGATGGCCGCCTGCACGTTGCTCGTCGGGCACAGGTCCAGCGTTACGCCGCGCGCGCGGAGCTCGCCCATCAGCACCGGGTCGTCGGCCGCCGGCGCGCCGTGCGCGATCCGCGAGGGCTCGACAGAGAGTGCCCTCCATACCTGGGCTGCCCCGCCCCATTCGCCGGCATGGATGGTGATCCCCAGGCCGCCTTCGCGAGCCAACTCGAACGCCGCCCGGTGCGGTCCCGGATCGGGAAAGTCGGCCTCCCGGCCGGCAAAATCGAAGCCGACCAGACCTCGCCCGACGAAAGCGAGTGCCTCGCGCGCCACGGCCAAACTGACCTCCGGGTCATGTGAGCGCAGAGCGACCGCGATGAGTCGGACCTCGATGCCCGGTGGTTGCTCGAGAGCGGCGGCGACCATGCCCGACTGGGCCCCATCGACCACAGCCCCGATCGACTGGCGCATGGTCAGCCCGCGCTCGAGGTGAAGAGCCGGCGCCCAGCGAATCTCCACGTATCGCGTGCCATCCGAGGCGCAGTCGAGCACCATCTCGTGGGTGATGCGGGCGATCGACTCACGGTCCTGCATGATCGCGATTGGCAGATCGAAGGCGCGCAGCAGGTCGGTCTGGTCCACGCACCGCTCCGGCGCCACGAGCCGGTCGCGCATTGCCGACACATCCGAGATGCCGTCGGCCAGGCCACGCTCCCGGGCGAGCTCGAAGGCCGTCTCCGGCCGCAGCGAGCCGTCAAGGTGCACGTGCAGCTCGGCCTTGGGCATACGAGCGATCAGTCGCGCCGTCTCGTCATGCAAGTGCACCTGTCCTCCTTCGGCTCGCACCACCGCCGTGGGGCGGGCCATCCGATCGTAAGGCAGCGCGATGGCGGGTCGGCGGCCTAGACTCGCGGCTGATGGGGAGCGTGGACGATGGCTATCGCTGACGGCCCACCGGAGCTGAGCAGTGCCCGGCGGGTGCTGTGGATGGTTGTCCTGGTGCTGGCGGCCCTGGGCGGGGCCGGGTTGGCGACAGCGGCTGACCGGTCACCGACGGACGATGCCCGGCCGGAGCTGACCTGGAGCGCCGAGCGCGCGGCACATCCATGGACCGCGGCCATGAGCGCCTGGCTGGAGAACATCGACGAGCAGGTCGCCGAGCTGTCGGGCGCCGGGCGAGAAGTGCTGATAGGCGCGGCCAGCCAGAATTTTGACCGCATCTCGGCGGCCGTGGCCGAGGGCGACACGATCGTCACCGACCTGGCCGGAGCCATAGATGGGCTCCGCGCGCAGCGATACCGGCAGCAGGCGGTGATCGACGACCTGCGGCTTGGTGATGCCAGCCGCCGCCGGCTGGCCGCAGTGGACCAGGCGATCGGTCGCACGTCGGAGCTCTCGCAGGTATGGGCCGAGCTGGTGGACGCGGGGACCGCGGGGGACACCGTGGCCGTCACCGAGCGACTGGTGGAAATCGAGTCCGCGCGCGGCGCCATCAACGAGGCACTCGGGCTCTTACCTTGACTGAAGCGTTCCCGGTGCTGGTCGCCCTGCTGGGGGGAGGGTTCGGGTTCGCCGCCGATCGGCTGGCCGTCCGCTGGCCCGCGCATGAGCCGGACTACCACCGGCGCGCCGTCGGCTGGCGGACGGCAGTCACAACCGTGGCCGGGGCGGGCATGGGGGCCGCGCTGGTGCTGCGCTGGCCGGATGCGCTGGATCTGATCCTGCTGCTCCTCTTCGCCGCCGCGCTCGTCCTGCTGCTGGCGACCGACCTCGACCAGCGCATCCTGCCGAACGTGGTGACGCTGCCGCTGATTGCCTATGCGCTGGTCCTCCTGGTGCTGGACCTCTCGCCGCTGCTGGCCGATCGAGAGCTGGCCCTGCTGAGCGGCCTGGCGGCCGGCTTGGGCGCACCTTTGCTGCTGCTCGTAACGGACAGGCTTCTGGGCGGCGACCTCGGCCGCGGGGACCTGTGGCTGGCCATCTCCATCGGCCTGCTGGCCGGAGTGACTCGAATGTTCATCGGCTTCCTGGTGGCCAGCGTCGCCTTCGCGCTGCTCCTGTTGGTGCTGATGGCCCTGAGGCGCCTCGGCCGGCGCAGTCACGTGCCTTTCGGGCCGGTGCTGATCGGCGCCGCCTTCGTGGCCATGCTCATCGCATAGCGGTGTAGGATCGCGCCGTGAAGCGGGTGCTCGCAGTCGTTTTGGCTGGCGGAGAGGGAGAGCGCCTGTCGATCCTCTCGGCGCTGCGCGCAAAGCCCGCCGTCCCTTTCGCCGGCAAGTACCGGATCATCGACTTCACGCTGAGTAACTGCGTCAACTCCGACATCGACAACGTGTTGGTGCTGACCCAGTACAACCCGCGCTCGCTCAACGACCACATAGGTGCGGGCCGCCCGTGGGACCTCGACCGTAACCAGCGCGGCATCCAGCTTCTCCAGCCGTACATCTCGCGTGGTCGGCCGTCGGAGTGGTACCAGGGCACTGCCGATGCCGTGCTGCAGAACATCAACGTGATCCGCCAGGCGCCGGGGGACGTGGTGCTGGTGCTCGCCGGCGACCACATCTACAAGATGGACTACCAGCCCTTCGTGCAGGCCCATCGGCGGCGGCGTGCCGACGTCACAGTCGCCGTCAAGCGCGTGCCCATCGGCGAGGCAAGCCGTTTCGGCATCCTCGCGCTGGGCGACGACGATCGCGTGATGGAGTGGCAGGAGAAGCCCAAGCAGCCCAAGAGCGACCTGGCCAGCCTGGGCATCTACGTCTTCTCGAAAAAGGCGCTCGAGGACTGGCTCGATGAGTCGCGGCCCGACTTCGGGCGCCACGTGATCCCGGCCATGCTCGACGCCGGCGCGCGCGTCTTCGGCTACCGCTTCGACGGCTACTGGCAGGACGTCGGCACGGTCCACTCGTATTGGCAGGCGCACATGGAGCTGCTCGAGGAGCACCCGGGGCTGGACCTCTACGACCGGGACTGGCTGGTCCACACTCGATCGGAGGAGCGGGCGCCGGCCCGGATCGCGCCTGCTGCCAACGTCCACCGATCGCTGATCAGCCACGGCTGCCAGATCTGGGGCACGGTCGAGCGCTCGGTTCTCTCGCCGGGCGTGCGGGTCGACCCTGGGGCGGTGGTGCGCGACTCGATCATCATGTTCGACACGGTCATTCGGGCGGGCGCGGTGGTCGACCACGCGATCATCGACAAGGAGGTCTCGATCGGACCCAACGCGGTGGTCGGGCACGGCGCCGACTTCGACACTCCCAACCGCTCCGAGCCCGAGCGCCTCGATACGGGCATCACCGTCGTCGGCAAGCGCGCCATCGTCCCCAACGGTGTCCGGCTGGGTCGCAACGTCAAGATAGGGGAGGGGGTCAGGGCCGCGGATTTCGGCCGGCGGCGGTCGATTGCCAGCGGAGGGACGGTCGAAGCGCGCCTGCAACGCATCGAACGGAGCCAGCAGGGCAGGGGTGCGCCAGTCCCGCCCGAAACCGCCGCCGGCCTGCCCGTCTCGGCATCAGGGGAAGGCCGCTGACCGAGCATCCGTCGGCCAGGCAGATCGACAGCTGGTTGAAGGACCTCTCGCTCCGCCCGGTCGAGCGGGCCGAACGTGACGGCATCCACTCGTGGGACCTGGTGCTCGATGGCCGCCGCCGAAAGCGGCTCAGGGTCACCCTCATCCTGGCCCCGGACCTCGCTCTCGTGGCCTGGGTGCATTACGCTCCCCCGCTCACCGACAGCGTGCGCAAGACGTACCGCCAAATGCTGCGCTGGAACGACGAGCTGCCCCTGGTCAAGTTCGCCCTTGCCGACGAGGAGCGGCCGGTGCTCGCCTCCGAGCTCTCACTCGAGGTGCTCAGCGCGGATGCACTGGGGCTGATGATCGCCCGCCTGCTCGCCGTGTGCGACCTTCTGTACGAGGAATCGAAGGGTTGGGTCGACCGCGTGGGAACGCCGCGCGACGCGGCCGGCCCGGTGGGCCGTCGACTGATCGAGCGCTATGCCGACCAGCTCGGCGAGCTGGCAATCCTGCCGGAGACCGACGGCGTCGCGAGCAGCTGATCCAGCCGCGATCGACCCACCGAACCCCTCGCGCGGCGTCGCTTGCTACACTCGGCCGCCCATGAGCGTCACGCGGCGGTTCCCCTCCAGCGCCGTCCTGTCGGGCGATTCAGCCGACGTCTACTTCAAGCGCGCCAGCCAGATCCTGGCCAGCGCGAACCTGGACCCGGTCGTCGTGATGGAGGTCTTCTCGCGACGCAACGCGGTGCTGTGCGGGATAAACGAGGCCAAGACACTGCTTGCCCACGTGCTGGCCGACGAGCCCGCCGGCAGTGTCCAGGTCGAGGGGCTGGCCGACGGTGACCAGATCTCGCCGAAGGAGGTCGTGCTGCGGATCCGCGCCCGGTACCGCGCCTTCGGCCTCTACGAGACGGCCATCCTCGGGGTGATGGCACAGGAGACCGGTTGGGCCACCGCCGCCCGGGAGTGCGTGGATGCCGCGGCGCCGGACCCGGTGATCAGCTTCGGGGCGCGCCACGTGCACCCGCACGTGGCCGATGCGCTCGACTACGCGGCCATCGTCGGTGGATGTGTCGGCGCCTCGACGCCGGCAGGCGCCCGACTGGCCGGGCTTTCTCCCTCCGGCACCATGCCGCACTCGCTCGTGCTGATCTTCGGCGATACGGTCAAGGCGGCCGAGGCGTTTGACCAGATCATGCCGCCGGACGTGCCGCGGATCGTGCTTGTCGATACCTTCCGCGACGAGGCGGAGGAGGCGCTGCGCGTTGCGCGCGCCCTGGGTGATCGCCTGTACGGCATCCGCCTCGACACCCCAGCGGAGCGCGGGCGGGTCACGCCGGAGCTCGTTCTGGAGTGCCGCGCCCGGCTGGACCAGGCCGGGTTCGGTCACGTCCGCATCATCGTCAGCGGCGGCCTGAGTCCCGAGCGGATCGGCACCTTCAAGGATGCCGGGGCGCCGGTCGACTCGTTTGCCGTCGGCTCGCACATCGCCGGCGCCCGGCCGATCGACTTCACCGGCGATCTCAAGGAGATCGATGGGCACCCGATCGCAAAGCGCGGGCGCATCCCGGGGCTGACCGAGAGCCCCAGGCTGCAGCCGATCGACCTGGCGGAGTGGCGCACCGGCAGCTAGCCGGCCGTCCGCAGCCCGGCGTGGCAGCATAGATAGATGGACGAGAGCAGCGGGGAGCTCCAACGCCATCTTGGGGAGCTGGCGGAACGGGAGACTGCCTACGGCCTGCTGCAGCGCGGCCAGCAGCTGATGAGCCGGCGCCATCATGCCCAGGCGGCGGTTCTGCTCGAGCGTGCCGCCCGCCTGGAGCCGGGTAAGGGCTCGATCGTCGAGGCGCTGGCTCGGGCCTACTACAACAGCGGCCAACACCAGCGCGCGGTAGACGCGTTCGAGGAGCTGCTGCGCATCGACCCCAGCGCACACTACGGCCACTTCGGGCTGGGCCAGTCGCTGAAGCAGGTTGGCCGCCGGGACGAGGCACGTGCTCACCTGCGGCTGGCCTGCGCCATGGCGCCGGAGAGCAAGCTGTATCGCTCGGCGCTGTCAAGGCTCGGCTGAGCATGCACGGCCAGCGCATGCGCTACCTGACGGTTGTCTTCGGGCTGGCGCTGGTCGTCCTCATCGGCGGCATTCTGGCTGTCCTCGCGACACGGCCTACGGGCAATCTCGCAGGTCCACGCGCGGTCAATGGCCCATGGGCACCGAGCGTCCTGCCATCGGTCGGCACGGATGCGCAACAGCGCCCGGGACCGGGGTTGCCGAGCGGGACGGCGACCGGCGAGGCCGCCGAACAGACGATGCCCTCAGCAACGCTCCAGGCGCCGGCCGAGCCGGTCGATGCAGTCGCGTCCTCGACGCCTGCCCCGCAACCGGCCCTTGAAACACCGCCCTTGCCCGACGCATCGCCCGCCCCCGCGGTGCCCGGTCAGACCGCTTCGGTGCCGGTGCGTGAGGTCACCTTCAACGGGCTCGGGCTGGACAGCGGAGGCGTCGACGTCGCGGAGCCGACCACTCCTCGTTTCTTCACCTTCAACGCGGAAGGACCGGGCGTCATCAGGGTCCAGCTTGCCAGCGCGACGGGTCTCGTCCATGTCTGTATCTGGCCCGGCGTGCCCGGGCACATGACCGACGAAGCCTGTCGCTCCCTGCGCAGCGGCGCTTTCGAGCGCTCGATCGACGCCGGCGGAGCGAACGACTGGACGGTGTCGCTGATCGGCGCGCAGGCCAGCGGCAGCCCGAGCACGACGCTTCGGTTGACCTTCCCCACCAACGATAATCGGTTGCGCCTCGACGGCTTTCGCTTCCAGGGCCACGGGATGGAGAACTACAACGGCTTCAGCGCCGAGGTCCGCACGAGCAGCCCCGGCGAGATGTCCGTCAGCGCGACCCTGGACGATGGCGAGGGTGGCATGCACCCCTACCGACTGGTCATCCAGGCGACCGGCGGGGGCCCATCGCAGCCGTTCATTGCCGAGAGCGAGGGCAGCTCACTGCACGAGGTCACCGAGCTGCAGGCCGAGCGGGGCTACCTGGTGACCCTGGCCAATCGGGCCGAGGTGACCGAGGAGGCGATCATGCTCACTGCCCAGCTGGAGTGGCCCTAGCTGGGGCTGCTGCCCGTCACTTCCTGAAGACGAGCCAGGGCCAGCAGCGCGATCAGGGTCTTGGCGTCCTGGACCTGGCCGCTCTCGACGAGTGCCAGCGCCTCGGACAGCGGCACCTCCAAGAGCTCCAGCCGCTCGTCCGCTTCCGGTCCGATGCCTTCGCCCGCCGGGCTCAGATCGGTTGCCAGAAACAGGTGCATCTCCTCCGTGGTGAAGCCGGGTGCGGTGAAAAAGCGCGCCAGCAGGCGCCACTCCGCCGCCTGGTAGCCGGTTTCTTCGGCCAGCTCGCGACGGGCCGCCAGCTGGGGGTCTTCCCGCCCACCGTCGGCATCGCGGTCAAGCGTGCCAGCCGGCACCTCCAGGCAGATGCGCCCGACCGCGTGCCGGTACTGGCGTACCAGCAGGACCCGCCGGTCGTCGGTCAGGGCGACGATCGCCACCCCGCCCGGGTGGACGACCACCTCCCTTCGACGTTCGATGCCGTCGGCGTCGGTGACGGTGTCGAGGTGGAAGGTGAGCAGGCGTCCCTCGACGAGGACCTCGCGCCGGGCCAGCTGCTCGACGAAGGGATCGCGGCTGGACATGGCTCGAGTATCGCACCCGAGGTCCCGGGGGGTCCTGTGCATCGGGTCAACGGACTGGTACGACTCTCCCATAGAGATTCGGGTCGCTTCCCACCTAGGATCGGCCCCTGCCGGTTCGACCGGCGGGGCGCGCTCCGCGCGTTGCCCACCGCCCAAAGGAGACAGCGATGTCGAACATCCGAAACATCGTCATCAGCGTCACGATCCTGGCCTCGTTCCTTCTCGTTCTCGCCGCTCCCTTCCGCTGGTTCTAGCGGGCCCGCGACGAGCGTCGGGCGAAGTGCCCACCGCCCGACGCCCGTCTCGGATATTGACTTCGGAGCTGACGCGCCTGGCGCTCCCCTCGGAGGGTCATGAGCGCGTCAGTGGCGTGAGCGCCACCTCGTGCCCCGCAGGGAGTGGGTGAGCGGAACCGTCCGATGCTGCTGCTGTACGCGATCCCAATTGGACTGCTGATCGGCCTGGCGGCCGGAGGCCGTCTGGGCCTCCTCGGGCAGGTTCGTATCCGCTGGTGGCCGCTGGCCATAGGCGGGCTGCTGTTCCAGCTGGTCCTCTTCAGCCGCCCCGTAGCGTCGGTTGTGGGCGAGGCGGGCCCGGCTCTCTATGTCGGCTCGACCCTTGTGGTCCTCGTGGCCCTGCTGGCCAATCTGGGCCAGCCCGGCTTCCGACTGATCTTTGCCGGCGCACTCCTGAACATGCTTGTCGTCGGCCTGAACGGCGGCCAGATGCCGGCGTCGCCCGAAGCGCTGCAGGCCGTCTTCGGCACCCCCAACGTGCCGGTCGACCACTTCTCGAACTCGGTCGTCGCGGGGCCCGGCACTGCGCTGGCCTTCCTGGGTGACATCTTTGTGCTGCCTCCGCCGTTCCCGGCCGCCAACGTCTTCTCGATTGGCGACGTCCTGATCGGCGCAGGGGGCGTCTGGTTCATCGTTCGTACGATGCGCGGCGCCGACCAGCCGGCATCCCCAATCGCGGCCGGCTCAACCGCGCCCTCGGCCAGCTCACTGCGCGCTTAGCTCGTCCCTCCAGCGGGGCCAGCCTCCGAGGCACAGACGACCCAGTCGGGGCAGGCCGTGCTGCCCGCCCCGACCGTCAGCGGCTGCTAGGCGCGCGCGGCTTCCCCGCGCAGGGAGGAGCCCGCCTCCTGGTCGAACAGGTGGATCTTCTCGGCCGGCACGTGCAGCTCGATCTCGTCACCGGGCCGGATGCGGTGTGCGGCGCCGACGATCGCCACGACGTCGTGCTCGCCCATCCGCACGTGGAGCAGCTCCTCGTTGCCCAGGAACTCGACCACGTCGACGCGCGCCTTCAGACCAACGGCGCCATCGGTGCGCGCGCTGCCCACCTCGAAGTGCTCCGGCCGGATGCCGGCCGTGAGGGCTCCACCGGAGGACTCGACGGCCGGGCGGAGGCGGTCCGGCACGGGCAGCGAAACATTCTCGTCGCGCATGAGCAGGGTGCCGTTGTCGCGCTGGACGGTCAGGTTCAGGAAGTTCATCGCGGGACTGCCGATGAAGCCGGCGACGAACTTGTTGACGGGGTGCTCGTAGAGCTCCTGCGGGGCACCGACCTGCTGCAGCACGCCCGTGTTCATGACCGCGATACGGTCGCCCATCGTCATCGCCTCGACCTGGTCGTGGGTGACGTAGACGATGGTCGTGCGCAGGCGCTGGTGCAACCGCGCGATCTCGGCGCGGGTCTGGACGCGCAGCTTCGCGTCGAGGTTCGACAGCGGCTCGTCCATCAGGAAGACGGCCGGCTCACGGACGATCGCGCGGCCGAGCGCGACGCGCTGGCGCTGCCCGCCGGAGAGCTGCTTGGGCTTGCGGTCGAGCAGGTTCTCGAGCTCGATCAGGCGCGCCGCTTCGGTGACGCGGCGATCGATCTCGTCCTTCTTGACCTTTCGCAGCTTGAGCCCGAAGGCGAGGTTGTCGCGCACGCTCATGTGCGGGTAGAGGGCGTAACTCTGGAAGACCATCGCCACGTCGCGATCCTTGGGGGCGAGGTCGTTGACCACGCGGTCACCGATGCGCAGCGTGCCTTCGCTGATCTCCTCCAGGCCGGCGATCATGCGCAGCGCAGTCGTCTTGCCGCAGCCGGAGGGCCCGACGAGGACGAGGAACTCCTCGTCCTTGATGTCAAGGCTGAGGTCCTGGACCGCGACCACGTCGCCGTAGCGCTTCCAGACGTGGTCAAAGGTGACGTTGGCCATGCCGCTATCTCCTCCCTGAACGTCGTAAGCCGGGCCCGGCTTCGGGCCAATGCGGCTCGACCGCTTGGGTTTGCGCGATCGTAGCATCCGCACCAAGCCGGATTCGCTGTTCATGAGCCGCCGCGCCGCGCTAGGATGCCTTCGCTTTCTATAGCGGAGGGACGAAGTGCCCGACCTCGGGATCATCGGCTGGATTGTCATCGGATTCTTCGCCGGCGCGCTGTCCGGCGCGGTCATCGGGGGCAGGACCGCACGCGGCTGCCTGCCCAACATACTGGTCGGCGTGCTGGGTGGCATCGTCGGCGGGTTCCTCGCGCGAGAGCTGTTCGGCCGCGAGCAGACCATCGGCTGGATCGGATCGTTCGTGGTGGCGTTCCTGGGGGCGCTGCTGATCCGCTGGCTGCTGGAGTTCGCCAACCGGCGCTGAGCGCGACGGGGGCGGGGAGACGGTGGAGAGCCAGACGACCGGCGTCCTGCTGCTCGATGACCGGCGGGTCCTGGTAGCGGCGAACGATCCGGCGGCGGAGATGCTCGGCGAGGCTGCCGACGAGCTGGTCGGCAGGCGGGCGGACGACTTCATGCCGATGGTTGCGCGTCAGCTGTATCCGCTTGCCTGGCAGGGTTTCCTGCTGCGCGGCAGTGCCTCGGGCGACTACGCGGCGCAGCGCTCGGACGGCAGGCTGATCCGGCTCGCCTATGTCGGCTTCGCCCACCGACCGGTGCGCGGCCTGCACTTCTTCGTAATCCAGCCGCTGCCGGGCACGGTAGACCGGTCGGTGCTCAAGCCGCGGATGCAGGCCGACGCGCTCGTTGTTGGCGCAAAGCTGCCGGCAGAGGCGCGCGAACGACTGAGCCGTGAGGCAGATCGCGAGGAGTGGCGTCTGCCCGTCACCAAAGGCGGAGAGAGGGCGATCATCGCCGCTCTCTTCGACGGCCCGGACCCGGCCCTGAACGCGCTGGGATCGTTGCGCGGGCTGGTCGGCTTCGTGGGCGGCATCGCCAGTGCGGCCGGTGCGACGCCCGACTCACCGCTGACCCTTGTGGCCGGACGAGTGCCCTACGACGGGATCGGCACCGCCCTGGAGGCTATTCGCAGCCAGGGTGGGCGGATGATCTCGCACGTGGATGAACGGCGCGCGTAGGTAGTCAGCCTCGTTTCAGGAGGTGGGGCGTCAGCCTGGCGCTGAGCTGGGCCTTCGGCATGGCGCCGACGACGCGGTCGACGACACGCCCATCGCGCATGACCACCAGCGTCGGGATGCTGGAGGCCTGGAATCGCTGGGTAAGCGCCGGGTTCTCATCGACGTTGACCTTGACCACCTTCAATCGGCCGGCGTGCTCCTTCGCCAACTGCTCGAGGATGGGCCCGACGAAGCGGCATGGTCCGCACCACGGCGCCCAGAGGTCGACCAAAACGGCGGTCGTGGCACTGGCTTCGACGTCGAAGGTCGCGTCGGAGGCATTGACCAGCCAGGGCAATGGCTTGCCGCATTCCCCGCAGTGGGGAACACCGCGTGGCGAAGGCCGGATCCGGTTCCGCTTGCCACATGCGGCGCAGGACAGCGTCGACTCCGGGCCAGCTCCGCCGGATCGTGAGTGGCTGCCGCTCACGTCAGGCGCGACTCCCCGTTTCTCACCGAGCCTCGTCGGTCGCGTCGCCCGGATCGGCAAGGAGACCCTGATATTGGGCGTGTCGCTGGATGTAGGTGCGCACAAATGGGCAGACCGGGACGACCTTCAGGCCGCGGCCCCGTACGTCGTCGAGCTGCCTCTGGACCAGCAGGCTGCCTATTCCGCGTCCCTCGAAGGCGGGGTCTACGAAAGTGTGCGTGAAGGTGATCGTGCCCGGCTCGAGCCTGTACTGGGAGAAGCCCGCCAGCTGTCCGTCGAGCAGCGCCTCATAGCGACGTCGGTCGGGGGTGTCCCGGATCTCGGGGGAGTCGTTCGGTTGGTCGTTCACCCGGTCAAGGTTAGCCCGATCCGCGGCTATCCTGCGTCGATGCCGCTCAGCGATGTCCAGTCAGTCACCGGTCCGGTGGCAGTTGCAGACCTTGGTGTGGTGATGGCACACGAGCACACCTTCATCGACCTGCTGCGTGAGTACCGCGGGAACGGCCTGATCAACGATGCCGAGCTGGTTGCCGAAGAGCTGCGCCGCTATCGCGCCGCCGGCGGGACGACGATCGTGGACTGCACCTCGCGTGGCCTGCAACCCGATCCCGGGCTGACCCGGCGCGTGGCGCAGGAGAGCGGCGTGACGATCATCATGGGTACCGGTTTCTACCGACGGCCCTATCTCGACGAGGACTGGTTCAGCGCCCGCTCCGTCGATGAGGTCACCGACGTCATCGTCAGCGACATTCGCGAGGGCATCGACGACACGGGCGTCCGGGCCGGCGTGATCGGCGAGGTGGGCTGCGACCGGGCGATGAGCTCGGCGGAGGAGAAGTCCTTCCGCGCCGCCGCGCGGGCGCACATGGCCACGGGCCTGACCATCACCACGCACGCGGCCAGGTGGCCGGTCGGCCTGGCCCAGCTCGACGTGCTCGAGTCGGAGGGCGTGCCGGCGGGCCGCGTCATCATCGGCCACTGCGGTCTGGTGCCCGACAGGGACTATCACCGCCGAGTGGCGGAGCGCGGTGCCTGGCTGGGCTTCGACACCATCCAGCCCGGCAACGAATACCTCCTGACGCGAACCGAGCGCGCAATCCTGACGCTGGTGGACGCCGGCTTCGCTGATCGGATCCTGCTTTCGCAGGACGTCTGCCTGTTCACCGATTTCGAAGCCTGCGGCGGCCCGGGCTACGGCTACGTGCTGAGGTCCTTCCTGCCGCGCCTCGAGCGAGCCGGCCTGGCACCCGATCTCATCCGGCGAATGGTCACGCTGAACCCGCAACGGGCCCTCAGCGGGGCCTGAGCAGCTGGCTCCATGTGCCGGTCATCGACCGGTCAGCTGCAGTCCGAGGTCGCCGGAGCTCAGAGTGAGCGTCCCACTGCGGATCTCGAACTCGACCTCGCCGTGGAGCACTGCCAGGACGGCTCGTTCCACGTGGTCTCGATCGCCCGGGCAGGCCATGCGGGTCAACGCGATCGGGCCGAGCACCACGACGCCATCGCCGAGCTCGTAGCTTCCGCCGCCCGAGTTGCAGCCGGGCTCGACGGTGAACGTCCCGTCGTCGGCGAACTCGATGAGCGCGCGCACGTCAACGGGCACCGATCTGGCAGCGTCGCCATCGATGAGCGTGGTCAAACTCCATGTTGGCCCGACCAGCGGCAAGTCCGGCTCAAGCACCTCCCGGTCAGCGAAGACGGCGGTGCCCGAGGGACCATCGAGGACGAGCTGGCCACCATCCAGCCGGACGGTCGGATTGGAAGAGAGCAATGCCACCAGCCGCTCGTCCTGCTGATGCAGCTCCTGGCTGCAGCCGATCTCGGTCATCGCCAACGACGCCGCCTGCAGCCGCCCGTCGCTGATGGCGTAGCTGCCGCCGATGTGGTTGCAGCCCGCGTGCGCGTTCAGGCTGCCATCGGCGAAGGAGAGACGGACCTGCGTGCCCGGAACCAGGGCGACCGCCTGCCCGCCGGCCGTCCAGCCGGTGAGCAGCAGCTCGCGGCTTTCCAGTGAGAGCGGGGGCGCGGACATGCAGGCGGCTCCGAGGAACAAGGTGATCATCACGGACATGGTTTTCATGGCGGCATTGACGCCGCCGCACTGTAAAAGGTGCCCGATGAGCCGCCATTGCCCGCAGCAGGGCAAGTGCGGGGACGACTCGTGCTTCGTGAGGGCTTGACTGCCCCGATTCCTGTGTCACATTGGTCGGTCTACGGGCGGCCGCCCCCAGCAGGCCGCACTTGAAGGGGGACGGACATGGCCCGCGGAGGGAGAGGGCAGGCGCGAGTGGTCGGTTGGCCTGTGCCGCTGGCCGTGTTCGCCGCGATCTTGTCCTTCGCCCTCGTCCTCGCCAGCGGAGCACCGCCAACCGCCGCTCGTGAGGGCTCTCCGCGCGCCGCCGAGGCCGTCATCGAGGCGGCCAAGGGTTACGTCGGGCTGCCCTACCAGCTGGGGACCGAGGGGCCGGATCGGTTCGATTGCTCCGGCCTGATCTTCCGGGCCTTCTCAGACGCTGGCCAGGCCTCGCTGATCGGTGGCCGCCGGATCCGTGCTGCCGCCTACATGCGCTGGTTCGCCGGCCACGGACGGTTCACGACGGATCCCGAGCGGCTCCGCCGGGGCGACCTGGTCATGTACGACCACGGCAAGCACATCGCCATCTACCTCGGCGACGGGATGGCACTCAGCGCGGTCCTCAGCGGCGTCAGCATCCACCGACTGCACGGCCTGACCCAGCAGGTGACCGGCTTCCTGCGCGTCGATTGGAACCGGGACGGTGCGGAGGCAGGTGACCCATTGCTGCTGCCAGCCCCAGCCGAGATGGCCGAGGAGGAGCCCGCCGAGCTGGTCCCCGACTCGGCCTGGGCACCCAGCTTCGACGAGGCGGCCCGCCGGGGCGGCCGCCCGACTGGGGTCGAACGGGCTGACATGCGCACGGCGGCCTCGCGGACGTTCGAGCAACGCGACGGCTCATTCGTAACCGAGCTTTTTGCCAGCCCGATCCACTACCAACCTGTCCGCGGCGGCGCGTGGGCGCCGATCGAGCTCCGATTCGAGGACGGTGCGCTGGCCGGCGCGCCGGTGGCCTTGACCGTCCACGATGCCCGTCGACGGGGAAGCCTGGCCGAGCTCGGTACCGGTGGCCACGTGATCGGGCTCGGCGCCACTGGTCTGCCGCGCGGCGCGCACGTGGAGCCGGTGCCCGGCGCGGATGGCCGCTACGTCGATTACTCCGGCCTGTTCGGCGGCCGAGCGGGGCTGAGGCTCTTCCCGCTCTCTGACGGCCTCAAGGCGTTCCTGGTCCTGCCGCAT
This sequence comes from Candidatus Limnocylindrales bacterium, assembly GCA_035540555.1. Classification (GTDB taxonomy): domain Bacteria; phylum Chloroflexota; class Limnocylindria; order Limnocylindrales; family CSP1-4; genus JALYGJ01. The sequence goes on from DATLGJ010000040.1 coordinate 31,521, forward strand.
GAGCCGACGGACAACCGCTTCGAGCTGCGCCTCCAGGCCACCCCGCTGGGGGCTCGCGAAGCCGGCGGCGGCGTACAGCTTGTCGACCATACCGGCGACGTGGTTGCGCGGCTCGACGCGCCCTTGGTGCTCGACTCGGGAGACGAGGATGGGCGCGGGGGAGGGGTGTCGACCGATGCCGTTGCCCTGACCCTTGCCGGCGCGGAGGAGGAGCGGCTGCTCGTCGTCACGCTCGACCGCGACTACCTCGGCCGGGCCAGCTACCCGCTCTACGTCGACCTGACCCTGCGCGCTGAGGGCCTGGCGGAACGCCTCGGTTCGACCTTCGTGCTGAGCAGCCGACCCGACACCACCTTTGCCAGCTTCCAGCGGCCGGAATGGCCGGCTTATCCCGAGCTCTGGCATGGCCGGCTGCCCGGCCGGCAGGCCTACACCGAAGCCTATTTGCGCTTCGCCGATCCGCTGGTCGAGCTGGCCGGCGTGGAGCTGCTGCGTGCGACACTGCGCATCTTCCCTTACTGGCAGCACGCCTCGCGAGGCGGGACCTGGGTGGGCACGCCTACCGGTGACTGGGATCCGACGACGCTGACATGGCACGGCAGACCCGCCAGCACGGAGCTCGGCTCGCTGACCTCCAAGCCGGGCAGCTGGTCCGAGCTGGACGTGACGGATCATGTGCGCGCCGTGGTTGCCCGCCAGAAGCCCGATCACGGCTTCCTGCTGCACGCCAACGAGGTCGGTGCTCGCGGCTGGAAGCGCATCGCCGCGCCCGGCGCCGCCGACGCCGGTGCGCTGGAGCCACGGCTGGTGGTTCACTGGGCGGGTCTGCGACCCTCGGCCACGGATACGGTTGCGGGCGCGGGCTGGGACGGGGCCCTGAGCTGGACCCACCCCGCGGTGGCTGGCGAGCAGTGGCGCTTCGAGGTGGAGATCGTCGAGCCCGAGCGGGGCGTGAGCGTCAGGTCAGGCGTGATCCGTGGCGACGAGGCCCGTCAACAACAATGGCTCGTGCCCGTCGAAGAGCTGGTCCCCGGTGAGTCGTACTCGTGGCGAGTCCGCGTGCGCTACGGGCCGGGATCTCCCTGGAGCGCCTGGTCCGAGCCAGCGCGGCTGGCCTACGGCTCAGATGATGCCCAGTCCCTCGACCAGCAGCAGCGCGCCGAAGAGCACGAAGGCGCCCGCGGCCAATAGCCGCACCGGTCGGCGCGGCAGTCGGGCACCCATCACGGCGCCGATCACCACGGCGGCCACGTTCGCAGCGAACATGCCGGCGCTGGCGCCGAGCCATGTGCCCATCGGATCGTTGGTGGCTGCAAGCGTGAGTGTCACCAGCATCGTCTTATCCCCGAACTCGGCGACAACGTACGCCGCAACGATGGTGAGCAGCGCCACCTTTCCGCGGCGGGCCAGGCCGGCCTCGTGGTCATCATCGTCGTCGCCGCGCAGCGTCCACAGGGCAAAGGCAAGAAACGCCATCCCGGCAGCGATCTGGATCGGCTCGGTGGGCAGCGCCATGGCGAAGGCGGCTCCAACGACGACGGCGCCGGCCTGCATGAGCAATGCGGCGAGGCCCACTCCGAGGAGCACAAGCCAGGCGGGATACCGAGTTGCGAAAGCCAGCGTCAGCAGCTGGCTCTTGTCGCCCATCTCGGCGACGAGCACGACGCCGAAGGCGAGCAGGAGCGCCTCTAGCAAGTCTTGAGGGGAGAGGCGGAAGCGTCAGGCAGGTTCGCCGTTGGCGACGAGCTCCTCCTGGACCTGCGTCTTGGGTCGCATGCGCGCGACGATTGCACTTGCCTCCTCGGAAAGCCTCGTCAGGAGCGGATCCCCCGGCTTCAGCGTCAGCTTCTGCGTCTCGATCTGCTTCAGCCGCTCGGCATCGCCGATCAAGTCCTCGGCGGTTGCCCGGAGGTCCTCCATCTGCTCGCTATCCGACACTGGTCCCTCACTTTCTTCCCCCCGGAAGCGTCACTCGGACACCCAGTACCCCTCGCGGTACACGTACCAGACCTCGGCGCGCTCACCCTCCAGCTGGCGCGGCCGCACAACGGCCTTGGGGTAAGTCTCTCGCAAATGCGCTTCCAGTGCAGCGGGCGTGACCGAGTTCGGGCCCTCGGCCTCTACCGCCGCCACGAAGTCCGCGTCGCGGCGCGGATTGATGACGAATGCGCGCACGCTGGAAGGCTGAGCCTGCCATCCCGTGGCGTCAACCTCCGAACCGGCCCGGGCGGGTTGCAGCCTTGCTACAGAAGTCCGACGCCTACGATTCCTGCTTGCCGCGTTCCGCCTCGTGGTATTCGCGGCGCAACCGCTCGACATCGGTGTGCGCTTGCCGTTCTGCATCGGAGCCGGCTTCCGCCGTACTGAGCCGCAACTCGGCCTCGCGCCAGTCGGCGAGGATCCGATCGAGGTGGCGCGGCTTGATGGTTGCCAGCCGCACGTCGTCCAGCTCGCCACGTTGACGGCGCTCCTCCGCTTCGTAAGCGTGGCCCAGCTGCTGGTTGGCCAAGCCCTGCACGACGCGGGCGAGGTGGTCCGCTTCCCGGGCGAGGGTGACGAACTCGCCGCTGCCCAGCGTCAGCTGCTGCTTGGCCCGCTCAACCGCGGTCAGTCGCTCGAGCATGGCGAGCATCTTGTCGCTGACCGCGCGAAGCTCCTCGTTGCGCATGGCGCTGGCAGCATGGGTCGCCTGGCATCAAGGCCGTATTGCACGGCACGCGAGAGCACCTAGCGGACCTCCCGCAACTCCGCGGGGGTCGACTGCTGCCTCGAGGTGTTCCGTGCCAAGTCCGTTGCCGGGAGGCGACACCAACCGCGTGTAACCCGGTGGACCGCCCGGGCGATCGTGCTCGGAGTGGTCCTTCCGGCGGGACACCGTGGGCCTGCTCTCCCATAGTTGCGCGGCACGTTAAATTGCACCTTACTGCCAGTCGGCTCGGGTGAGCCCATGCTTGAGGGAGCGTGATGAGCGACAGGTCCATCGTCACAGGGAACGAGCCAGGGCAGGGGTTGGCCGAGTACGCGCTCATTCTGGCTCTCATTGCGCTGGCGGCCGTGCTTGCCGTGACCTTCCTGGGAGGCGCGATAGACGGGATGCTTTCACAGGCAGCCTCGCTGATCTAGCGTCGCCCTGTCTGGCGCGGAAGTAACCACGCTCGGGGCGCGGGGCCACGGGCTGACCCCAGGCGGACAGCTCAGCGGCCGGCCAGGTTCGTGATGACACCTGCCATCGGCCCGAGGTGCTCGGGCCGCAGCGTCAGGGTAGCTGATGCCCCAGCGCTCCCGTCGCGCCTCGAGCGCGTCGATCATGCGCGCCGTATCGCCGGTCAGGTAGTGGGGGCTGTGGACCAGCTGTTCCTCGGGGATGCCCCCCGCGCTGGCCGAAAGTGAGCCGGCTTGGGCGGGGTACTCCGGCACGACGCCAAAGACGAGCGTGCTGATCTCGATATCGGCCAGCCGCTCGCCCGCCCCTTCGCGGATCCAGCTGATCTTGCGCTCGCTCGCCTCTTCGGTCAGGTCGGCGCCGTCGTGCGTGCCGTCGGGCAGCGCGCGCGTGTCCAGACCAATGATATCGGCCTCCCGACCGGCGAAGCGCAGGACACGCGGGCTGCCGCCGCCGACCAGGATGGGCGGGTGTGGGCGCTGCAGTGAAGGGGGCATGTCGCGGAGCCCCATGGCGGGGTAGGCGTCGTCGCCCGCATGCTCGAAACGACCATGCTCCAGCGCTTGCTTGAGCATCCGCACCGAGGCCTGGAGACGATCGACACGCCGGCCGGCAGGGTCGAAGGGCACGCCGATCGCGTCGTACTCGCCCTTGTCCCACCCGGCGCCAAGGCCGATCTCCAGCCTGCCGTCGGTGGCGTGATCAATCGCGGCCAGGTCCTGCGCCAGCACGGCGGGGTGCCGCATGTCGTCGTTCATGACCAGGGTGCCGATGCGCAGCGAGGTGCGCTCGGCCACCGCCTGCAGGATCGGCAGCACGCCCAGGCGGTTGAAGTGGTCGGTGCCCAGCACGATCGAGCAGCCGGCGTCCTCCGCCCGCCTGGCCGTATCGAGGACCTGCGCCATGCTCGTGCGCGGGCCAAGCTCCAGCAGCATCCCGAAGCGGAACGGTCGAGTCACGGGCACAGCTCGCGGGCCATCTCACTGAAGACGGCGGTGTGGTGATCAACGTCGGCGGCGGTGGTGTCCGGCGACGTGAGTGCCATGTTGTGGAAAGGCGTGAGCAGGATGCCGCGGTTCAGGGCGTAGAGGTGGGTGAAGCGCTGCGTCTCGAAGTCGTCCATCGCTGCCGCTTCGCTGCCGTTGCGGGGCCGGCGCTTCGAGAACAGGTACTCGGCCCGGCAGCCGAGGCGGGTGACATGCCAGGGCAGGCCCGTCTCACTTATCGCGGCCTCGACGCCCGCCGTCCAGGCCTCGGCAAGCGAGATCATCCGCGAGAACGCGGCCTCGGTCAGCACCTCGGAAAGAGTCGCCCGCATGGCCGCCATCGACAGCGCATTGCCGGCCAGGGTGCCCCCGATGCCGCCGACGTCGCAGTGCTCGAGCTCAATGCGGATTCGGCCGGCGACCTCGGTGCTCAGCCCGTAGGCGGCGGCGGGCAATCCGCCGGCGATCGGCTTGCCGATGACCAGCATGTCGGGCGAGAGGCCCTCGGCGGCGGTGTAGCCGCCCGGACCGGCGCAGATGGTGTGCGTCTCATCCAGGATCAGCAGGCTCCCATGGCGGCGGGTGAGCTCGCGCAACGCGTCGTGGTAGCCGGGCTCGGGGTGGATGATGCCGATGTTGGTCATGGCCGGTTCGGCCAGCACCGCTGCCACGTCGCCCTCGGCCAGCGCGGCCTCCAGCGCAGGGACGTCGTTGAACTCGACGACGCGTGTCGTCACTGCCGGATCGACCGGTGGCCCGATGCTGCCGTCGCGCGGGCCCGCCGAGCCGTCGGGTCGGATTGAGATGAACGTCTCATCGACCGTGCCGTGGTAGCAGTAATTGAAGACGAGGATCCTTGGGCGCCCGGTGACCATGCGCGCCAGCCGGATCGCGAACCGGTTGGCGTCGGTGGCGGTCAGTGCGAACTGCCAGTAGGGCAGGCCGAAGCGGCGGGCCAGCTCGCGGCCGACCCAGATCGCGTCGTCGGTGGGCAGCATCAGGGTCATCCCCCTGGCCGAGCGATCCCTGATGGCGTTTACGGTAGCGGCCGGGCTATGGCCGGTCATCGCCCCGGTGTCGCCCAGGCACAGGTCGACGAAGTCGGTGCCGTCTGCGCAGCTGAAGTGCGCGCCGGAAGCGTCGCTGGCGAAGACCGGGAACGCGCCGGGCCACTTGTTCATCCAGTTCATCGGCACGCCGCCGAGCAGCGCATGCCTGGCCTCGGCGGCCAGCTCGGCGCATCGGGGATGGGCCTGGACGAAGGCGCGCTGTTCGCGCTCCATCAGCCCGGCGAGCACGGAGGCAGAAACTCCCCTCAAGGGCACGCCTTGATGCTCATGGCCGCCAATGCGGAAAGCCTCGCGTCAAGAGGGCGGCGGTGCGGCCGGCCCGGCCACGACCACGGGGCCGCTCGGTGCGGTCGCGCCCGGCCCTGGTTCGAGCGTGAGCGCCAGGACCAGGTCCTCGGCCGGCGGCGGGTGGACCGCGTACAGCGTGCCGGTTGCCTGGGGACCAACCCGGAACCCGCCGACGGGCGCCGGTGGCCCATCGCCAGCGATGATCCAGGCCTCGTACACCTGCTCACCGGTCGTAGCCGGCAGGTCGCGCATGGCTATGACGATCTCTCCGTCCGCGCCGACGGCTGCAAGCCCACGCGGGCCACCCGGCTGCTCGGAGGTGAGTATGGCCAGCCGACTGCCCTCCTGGCCGGCCACCTCGACGACCGCCGCGACGCCACGCTCGTATTCACGCGCCGCGTCCAGGTTGGATTGCAGCACGAAGGTGAACGCTCCCATGGCGACCAGCGCGAGGGCAGCGAGGCCGGCGACCAGCCAGGCAACCGGTGAGCTGCGCGATGGCAGAACCGCCCGGTTGCCCACCGAATCGCCCATGCTCCACGGCCTGCTCGTGGTAGGCCCGCTCGTGGCTGACCCGTCCGCGGTGTCGAAGGAGGACGAGCGAGGCTGCGCGCCAGGCGCCGATGCCGCTGACGTGACATGCGCCGATGCCGCGGACGTGACATGCGCCGATGCCGCGGAGAGGAGGCGCGCCCGCAGGTGCGCCGGCGGCTCGACCGGCTCGACAAGCTCGGCAAGGTGGGGGACGACCTGTCCCAGCTCGGAGACCTCTTCGTGTGCTGCCGTGCATGAAGCAAGGTGCGCCCTGACCGCGCTCGCCTCGTCGTGGTCCAGCGCGTCGAGGACATAGCCGGCCGCGAGGTCTCGCACGTCTTCGCAGTTGAGAGACATCAGCTGACCCATCGTTTGCCTCCGGCACCGTCTGCCTCGAGCGTTCCCTCGACCAGCGCCCGCCGAAGAGCCGACAGCCCGAGGCGCAGGCGACCTTTGACGGTTCCGAGCGGTGCATCCGTCTTGACCGCTATCTCGGTCTGCGTCAGGCCATCGAGATAGGCCAGCTCAACCGCTTCGCGCTGTGCCTGCGGCAAAGTGGCCAGGGCTGCGCGCACCTCCTGCGCGTCCAGCCTGGCCGCCACCTCGCCCCATACATCGGGGACCGAGAGTGTCCCCGGGGCTTCCTCTGCTGCTGGCAGCTCCGTGGCGGGTCGTCGGCGCCGCAGTGCGTCGACGGCGCGATGATGTACGACCGAGAGAAGCCACGTTTTCACGCTGGCCCTCCCCGGGTCAAACCGTGCCGCATTTCTCCACACTCCCAGGAAAGCCTCCTGGACGACGTCTTCTGCCGTCCCCTCGTCCCTGGTGATGCGCAGCGCGATTCCATAGGCGAGCGACTTGTATCGGTCATAGAGCTCCTCGAGCGCTTCGAGCTCGCCACCCGCCAACCGATCAAGCAGAGCCTTGTCAGCTTCGACGACTACGGCCGAGGCGATCTCGTCGCGGCCGTCAGCGGTGCTCACCTTCCTATGCGCTCCAAAGTCGTTGCCGGATCACTCGATCTCGTCCGATCCACTCCCTGAGTCAGTTGTGAGGTGAAACCGGCGCCGGTTTCAACTCCATATCGCGATGATCCGCCCGCCGGCCGACTGCGAAAGCCCCGATGTGAGCAAAAGGGCGGCGGAAGTTCCGCGGCCCCATCGTCCCACATGGAGGTAAGCATGATTTCACGATCCCCACTTCGGCGGGGTCTGGCGCGCCTGGTGCCGGTTCTGCTCGGCGCCCTTCTCATTACCGGTCTTGCCGTTCCCGTGTCGGCCAACGACTCGAACACGAGCTCCGCGGCGGCCGACCTGCGCATCACGCTGAGCCGCCTTCTCGGCGAGCACGGCACCCTGGCCATCAAGGCCATGCGCGCCGGAGTTGATGGCGCACCCGAGTTCGAGTCTGCGGCCAATGCGCTCGAGCTCAACACCCAGGATCTGCAGGCCGCCATCACCGGCGTGTACGGCGACGATGCCGGGACCGCCTTCGGCGAGATGTGGCGCAACCACATCGGGTTCTTCGTCGACTACACCGTTGGCCTGGCCACCGGCGACGAGCCGGCCAAGGAGCAGGCGCTGGAGCGACTCGACAACTACCGGGCCGACTTCAGCCAGTTCCTCGCCGGTGCCAACCCCAACCTCGATGCGGCTGAGCTGGCCGAGGGCCTGCAAGTTCACGTGAATCAGCTCGTCGAGCAGATCGAAGCCTATGCAGAGGACGACTTCGCACGAGCGTACGAGTTCGAGCGTGAGGCGTACATGCACCTGACGATGACCGGCGATCTGCTCGCCTGGGCCATCGTCGAGCAGTTCCCCGATCAGTTCCCCGGCGCGACGAACTCGCCGCTTGCCGACCTGCGCTCGCTGCTGGGTCGACTGCTGGGCGAGCATGGAACGCTTGCCCTGGGCGCGATGCGTGCCGGCCTCAATGGCGATGCAACCTTCGAGCCTGCTGCCAATGCCCTGGAGGGCAACACGCAGGACCTGCAGGACGCCATCACCAGCGTCTACGGCGCGGAGGCCGGCGAGGCCTTCGGTCAGCTCTGGCGCGACCACATCGGCTTCTTCGTGGACTACACCGTCGGCCTGGCCACCGGTGACGAGGATGCCAAGGAGCAGGCGCTTGAGCGCCTGAACCAGTACCGCCAGGACTTCGGCCAGTTCCTGGCCGGCGCGAACCCGAACTTCGACGGCGACCAGATCGCCGCCGGTCTGCAGGTTCACGTCGACCAGCTGGTCGAGCAGATCGAGCTATATGCGGACGACGACTTCGCCGCCGCTTACGAGCTCGAGCGGGAAGCCTACATGCACCTGTGGATGACCGGCGACGCGCTGGCAGCAGGCATCGCGGCCCAGTTCCCCGACCTGTTCAGCCCGGCCATGCCCGACTCTCACACGGAGGCGTCGCAGCAGCCAACCAGCGTCGTCCCGGCGCTGGTGGCCGCCCTGGCCCTGGCCGTGGGCGTGGTGGTGACCGGCCGGTTTGCCGGCCAGTTCATCCGGCGCGACTAGGGTCGCGCCGTACCCATCCGTGCAGGCCGGCCCGATGACGGGTCGGCCTGCACGACTTCCCCCGGCAGCGGAGACACCGAAATGCGACCCATCCTTCCCTCGTCGATCCTGGTTACCGTTCTCCTGGCAGGATGCGGTGGCGCCATGACCGTAAGCCCGGCACCGACACCGATGGTGTCGCCCAGCCCTCGGTCGACACCTGCGCTTTCGGCAGTCGTGACGCCGACCCCGGCGCCGCCGACAGCTCTCCCCACGACCGTCGTGCCGACGCCGCGCGGCACCCCGGCGACCGCTGCGCCCGCCGCTGCTCGCGAGGAGTCGGTCGCGGTCGTCCAGTTCAGCTACCAGCCGAGCGACCTGACCGTTCAGCTGGGCACCACGGTCGTCTGGACGAACGAGGACGCATCGCGGCACACGGTCACCTCCGGTCCTTCCGACGAGCCGGACGGCCGCTTCGACTCAGGCCCGCTGGAGCAGGGCGAGTCCTTCGAGCACACATTCACAGAGGTCGGCGTGTACGAGTACTACTGCGACCTGCACCCCCGGATGACGGCGCGGATCGTCGTCCAGCCATGAGCCTCCGGAGGCTGGTGGGGACCGTGCTCGTCGCGTGCCTCATTTCCGCGTGCTCTGGTAGTGCCAGTGGCTCAGCGCTCCCGGACGCTACCGACTTTCGGCCGTCGCCTTCGTCCCCTGCCGCCGGTCTTGACACGGTCCCCACCCTGCGCCCACAGGCCCCTGAGGTGCCGGCGACCGAACGTCCCGCGGAAACCGGCACGACGTCGCCATCCGGGCCGGCTTCGGCACCGTCGCTCGTGCCGGTCGTCAGCCGCCTGGTCATCGAGGCCCTGGGCGTCGACCTGCCAGTGGTGAGCGGTGCCCTCGAGGTCGCCGGCAATCGACCCGGGATGCCGCTGTGCGACGTGGCGCAATACCTTGTTGCCTATCGCCAGCCCTCGCAGCCCGGCACGACGTACCTGTACGCCCACGCCCAGCGCGGCATGTTGCTGCCGCTGCTGACGGCATCCGAGCGCGATAACGGGCAGGAGCTGATGGGCTTGCCGGTCGACGTCTATACCACCGACGGGACCCGCTACCGGTACGAGATCCTGACCGTCCAGCGCCATGCGACCGACTACCGCCTGGCCGATTCGGTCCGACCGGGGGACCGGCGGCTGGTCATCCAGACCAGCGAAGGCCCCGAGGGCACCGTGCCCAAGCTGCAGGTCGCCGCCGAGCTCGCCGACAGCGAGACGGTCGCCCTCGACGAGGCCCGGCCGAGCGCCGAGCCCCGGGTCTGCTGACATGGCCCATCCGCGCGCCCGGCACCGCAGCGAACCGGGCCGTTCGAGCTGTTGCCGTTGACGGCCCGTTGATCAGCGGTGCGGCTCCGATCAGGGCATGTCCATGCCGCCGTGGACGCCATAGGCCGAGCCGCTGACATAGCTTGCCTCGGGCGACGCGAGGAAGACGAACACGCCGGCCAGCTCGGCCGGTTGGGCCGGCCTGCCGAAGACAGACTGCTGGCCGAACTCGGCAACCTGCTCGCCCTCAGTCGTGGCCGGGATGAGAGGCGTCCAGACGGGCCCGGGGCAGACGGCGTTCACGCGGATGCCCTGCTCACCCACCATCTTCGCCAGCGCCTTGGTGAAGGTCACGATCGCGCCCTTGGTGGTTGCGTAGGGAAGCAGTGATGCCGATGGGGTGAACGCCTGGACGGACGAGGTGTTGATGATCGAGGCGCCTGCCTGCATGTGCGGGATCGCCGCGCGGCAGAGGTAGAAGATCGCGTCGATGTTGGTGGCGAACGTATGCCGCCATTCATCGGTGGCGATGTCCGCGATCGACTCGAAGCGGTTCTGGTGAGCTGCGTTGTTCACCAGCACGTCGAGCCGGCCGAACTCGCTGATGGCGCGCTCGACCAGCGCCTGGCACTGCTGCTCGTCACCGATATCGCCGGCGACGGCAACGGCACGGCGGCCAGCTTCCTCTACCAGCCGGCAGGTCTCGCGGGCGTCCTCGTCCTCGTTGAGGTAGGAAACGAGCACATCGGCGCCCTCGCGCGCGTAGGCAAGTGCGACCGCCCGGCCGATGCCGCTGTCACCGCCGGTGATCAGGGCGACCAGGCCAGCCAGGCGGCCCGTGCCGATGTAGGACTCCTGCCCGTGGTCGGCGGTCGGCTCCATGTCGCGCTCGCGTCCGGGCAGGTCCTGCTCCTGCTCGTTGAAGGGCGGCGTGGCGCCGTCCTGGCGTGGATCCTCGAGCTGGGTGGTGTTCGACGGGCGTTCGGTCATCGGGTGCTCCTGGGCTGCGCGGCTGGGGGTGGTGCGGCCCAGACATCGACTCGAGCGCTGGGCGCCGTCGAAGGTTAGGAGCCCGCGGATCGCACGCAGTTCGGCAGCGCGTCCAGAGACTTGCATGCTCATCGCAGCGCGGCGCATCGTGGCCTGCGAGTCGCACCACGACGCTGCGGGGGCACCGTCCCGTTAGCGGGCGGCGCTGGTCGCTGCAGGTGTGTTAGCTCGGAAGCCGCGCCCCTGGTCAGGTTTCGGGCTGACCCTTCCTGTGACCCCGCTTCTCGGACGCTTCCTGATAGCGCTTCCGAGCCTCGCTGGCCGCTCGATCCGCCAAACGGAGCGCGTCATCGGCTGAAGTGATCTCCTCGCCTGCCAGGCCGGCCAGCGCCAGGGCGTGGTTGGCGGCCTGGGCGGCCACCGTTCGAGCTCGCTCGGCAGCTTCCAATGTGGCCTCGGCGTTACGGGCGGTGTCGGCGACTGCCTCCGCGGTTGCCGCCGCGGCCGCCGCGGCTCGCTTCGCAGCCTCTGCTGCCACCTTGGCCCGTTGAGCCGCGCGATCAGCCTCGCGCCACGCCTCAAGCAGCGTCGGTAGCGTCTCGTCGTTGTTTGCGCTCAGCGCGGTCCCTCCCAGTGATCGACAGACTGAGCGGGAAATGTACTGGTCAGGGCGCGGGACCGCAATGGGCGGGCGACCGCGCGCGGTACGCCATCGCGCGGGGGCTGCGTCGCGGTCGCTCCATGTGGGCCTCGGTCAGTCCGCCGGCGCCTCTGCCAGGAGCTTCAGCTTGGGCTGATCCTGCTCCAGCCTCTCCATCGCGAATCGGTTGCCGAAGAGGACGAGGTGTCGGCCGGCAATGTCGCGGACGACCAGCACGCCACGCCGGCCGGGCACCAGGTCAACCGCCGCGGGCCTGATCCAGCGAGCCAGCTCATATGGTGCCGGGTCCACCCGCACCGGGCACTCGAACTCGCTGGCCATGCGCTCGCTGGTGACCTCGAGCTGCAGCGGCCCCACCACGCCGATCACGCGCTCGCCGTCAGTCGACACCGGCTCGAGCAGCCGGATGACGCCTTCCTCGTCGAGCTGCTGGAGGGCGTTGTGGAACTGCTTGTAGCGCTTGCCGTCGAGGTTGCGCAGGTAGGCGAAGTGCTCGGGCAGGAAGGCCGGGATGGGCGGATAACGCAGGCCCGGGTCCTCGGCCAGCGTGTCACCGAGCAGCAGGCCCGACGCGTTGACCACGCCGACGACGTCGCCCGGGCTGGCCTGGCTGATCGTCTCCCGTTGCTGGCCGAACATCTCGTGCGCGTGGGACAGCGAGAGGCGGCGACCGGTCCGGCTGTTGTAGACGCTCATGCCCCGCTCGAAGGTGCCCGTGTGGACCCGCAGGAAGGCGATCCGATCACGATGGCGCGGGTCGAGGTTCGCCTGCACCTTGAACACCTGGCCGCTGAAGGGCCCTTCGAGCGCGGTTGGCGAGCCCTCCGCCGACGGCCTGGGGCGCGGGGGTGGCATGAACTCGGTCAGGCCCGCCAGCAGCAGGTCGATGCCGTGGTTGGCCATTGCGCTGCCGAAGAAGACCGGCGTCTGGCGACCGTGCAGACTGGTCTCGCTATCCGGCGCGGGGGCATCGGCCTGCAGCAGCTCCATCTCCTCGCGAGCCGCCTGCCACACCTGGTCGCGGCCAGCGGCCGGATGCCACTCGTCGACGTGGGTGGCTCCGCGGTCACCGACGGTGGCGCCGTGCGCGGTGGAATCGACCTGCCAGACCATTCGGCGGCGAAGGTCGACGATCGCGTCGAGTTGACCGTCCGTGCCGACCGGCCATGTCGCCGGGGCCGCGGGCAGGCCGATGCGGCTCTCGATCTCATCAAGCATGGCGAGAGGCTCGATGCCCGGTCGGTCGCACTTGTTGATGAACGTGACGATGGGCAAGTTGCGCCGGCGGCAGACCTCGAACAGCTTCAGCGTCTGGCGCTCGAGGCCGCGCGTGCCGTCGACGACCATCAGCGCCGCATCGACTGCCCAGAGCGTGCGGTACGTGTCCTCGCTGAAGTCCGCGTGGCCGGGCGCGTCGACCAGGTTGAACAGCCAGCCGTGCCAGTCGAAGCGCAGGACCGTCGAGCTGATCGAGATGCCGCGTCTGCGCTCGATCTCCATCCAGTCGCTGACCGTCGAGCGCGCGCGGCGACGGGCACGCACGGATCCAGCTTCGGTGAGTGCGCCACCATGCAGGAGCAGCTTCTCCGTCAGGGTCGTCTTGCCCGCGTCCGGGTGGCTGATGATGGCGAACGTGCGCCGTCGGTCGACGCCCGATGTCCCGGTGTTTCCGACGCGGGGCGGATTCTCATTCGACTGGTCGAGGGCAGGCAGCGACATCTGTGTTTCCGTTCGATGCTTCGGGGACCGCCAGGACGCGGCCGGCGCAAGAGCTGCGGGCGACCTTGGCAGGCGTCAAGGATACCCGGGCCACCTTGGCGGCGTGTGATCTCCGGCAGGCGCAGCCGTCAGGCGCCGGGGACCGAGCCAACAGCCCCGCCGGGGTAAAATTCAGGGGTGATCCCCGTGCCCCTGCCGCAGTCGGCCGCGCCTGTCGCGCGGCGCCCTGCAGATCCCGTTGCACGCCTGCTGGATGTCTCCACCATCTACCTCGAGCCGGCCGTTCAAGAGCATGCGCGCGGGCGCGAGATCCTGGCCCGCTTCCCCGAGGCCGAGCGGATCGAGGTGAGCTCTCACTGGCGGATCCCCGGCCTCTTCGGCAATGAAGGCAATGTCGAGCGCTGGAACCGCATCAAGCGGAGCGTGCTCGTCCTGGGCGTCAAGAAGGGCCTTCGCAACGAGCCCAACGGTCGAAGCACCGATTACCTGGCGCCTTCCACCGCCAATGGCTGCGCGATGGCATGCGCCTACTGCTATGTGCCGCGCAACAAGGGCTATGCGAACCCGATCAGCGTCTTCGTCAACATCGACCAGATCGCCCAGTCGATCCGTCGACACGCGACGGAGCTGGGCCCCAAGACTGAGCCGAACCAGGTCGACGCTTCGCGATGGGTCTATGACATCGGCGTGAACAGTGACTGCTCGGTGGACGCAGCGCTGTCGGACAACGTCCGCGATCTGGTCGAGCTGTTCCGTGACCTGCCAAACGCGAAGGGCTCGTTCGCGACGAAGTTCGTCAACCCCGCGCTGCTCGACTACGACCCGCAGCGGAAGATGCGCGTCCGATTCAGCCTCATGCCGGCTGATACGGGCAGGCTGCTCGACGTGCGGACGAGCCCGATGTCGGAACGGATCGCAGCAATGACGCCGTTCCACGACGCGGGCTGGGAAGTCCAGATCAACTTCAGCCCGGTGGTGATCGTCGATGGCTGGCTCGAGCGGTACGACGAGCTCTTTCGCGAGATCGACGACACGATCCCTGAGCGAGTCAAGAGGCAGCTGGCCTGCGAGGTCATCTTCTTGACCCACAACGAGCGGTTGCACGAGGTGAACCTCGGTTGGCACCCGACCGCCGAGGACCTGCTGTGGTCCCCCGGCAACCAGGAGGCCAAGGTTTCGCAGGGCGGTGGCCACAACATCCGCTACCGCACCGGCTACAAGGGCCGCATGGTGCGCCAGTTCCTCGAGCTCCTCCGAGCGGCGCCTGCCCTACTGCCGCGTCCGCTACGCGTTCTGATCGGTCCGGGGGATGGCCAGCGGGCGATGCTCGGTGGGGCTAGTCGCCCGTCGTGGCTCCCCACAATTCGCGGCCATGGACCCCGTCGCCGGCGCTCATCATCAACGTGCCGACCGAGCCGTTGCTGAGGGTTACCAGGCTGCTGACGTTTCGCAGGTTGAGCTCAGGCGCCCACTCGCCACCGTCGGCATACCACGGCGCTCCGCACAAATCGGGCGGCCAGACCAACCGGAGGCGAGGGTAACGCCGCGCGCCGCCTGAGTACGACCTGGGTGAGTGATCGCCCAAAGTTTTGGATGACCGCTGCCTGCGGCCGGGTCAAGAGTCAGGTACCGGCCTAACGGCTTTCTCGTCAGGCCCGTGCATGCCCGGCGTGGAGTGCTTACCGAACGCGATCGGGTAGGTGTTGAGCAGCAGGGGAGGGTCGCCGGTCAGCCTGGCCCGTCTGGGCGCGCGCCCTTCATCGGCCAGATGCAGCTTGATGCCAGGAGTGCGCCGGCAACGGTGAGGGTGAGCCACGTCATAGCGGCTGGACTATGGATATGACAGGAAGGCGTCAACGTCGACGCGTACGCCGGTCGACGCGGGTGCCTTCGTGCCGGTACCCCTGACCTGGAGCCGGTGGCTGCCGGGCTGGAAGCTGCCCGACCACACCAATTGTGCGGCCCTGCGGCTCGGCGCGTACAGGTCAACTGTGGCGACTTTGGACCCATCCAGCCAGATCTCTGCGACCCCACGATTAGGGCCGAGTGTGGATACGACCGCCGCGCCGGACCCGCTGAACATCCACGTTGCCGATGAGTTCGCGACGACCGAGCGCCGGACGTAGCCGCCCGAGGCGCCGGCGAGCGCTACTCGCTTCCAGCTGCCGCTGAATGCGATCGAGCTGTGTAGTTCCTGGCGTAGCAGCACCGTACGGTTAGTAGTGGTCGCCCAGGCACCTATGTTGCCGGCGCCATCGCGTGCGCGCAGTCGGAAACGGTAGCTGCTGCCCGGCATGAGGGAGACGTCGACCGCAGTGGTCGTGGCAGGAGAGAGAGCAACCGCCCCCCAGCTGCCGGCATTCCTGCTCATCTGAAGGTCGTATCGGGCGATGCCACTCGGATCAGCGGCAGCGGGCCAACTGAGTCGAACTCGGACGGTGCTTCCCAGGCTCTGGGGAGCAATCAGCACCTGGGTCGGCGCTTGCACCACAGGCGCCGATGTGTCGACCGAGCCAGGCTTGAGCCCGCCCCAGCGAGCGACGTAGTCGGCCTGTGGCACCCCGGCCGCATTGGTGAAATTTCCACCCACGTACATGTCGTTCCCGGCAGAGATAAGGGCGGCCACTGCCTGACTCGGGTTGCTGCCATTGTCATGCAGCCACCCATCAACGGCCGACCACGAAGTCCCGTTCCAGCGGACGAGATGGTCGGCCGTCGCGATGCCGGCTGCGTCGCGGAACCAGCCGCCGACGTATACCTCACTGCCTGACACGACCAGTGCATGCACCGCTTGGCTCGGGCCCTGCTTGAGCGCGCCGTCGCCGGCACCATTCGATCCCAGCGCGGACCAACTGGTGCCGTTCCAGCGGGCGACGTAATCGGCCGTCGGTAGGCTGGCCACATTCTCGAAGTAGCCGCCCACGTACAAGTCGCTGCCGGATGCCGCCAGGGCGTAGACCACCGCTCCCGGCGACCCGATCGCGCCATTTCCCGCACCATTCGATCCCAGCGCGGACCAACTGGTGCCGTTCCAGCGGGCCACGTGGTCCGCGGTAGCGACCCCGGCAACGTCGGTGAACCCCCCACCCGCGAAGACGTTCGCGCCGTCCGTGGCGATGGCGTCAACCGAGCTGTTGAGTGCGCCGTTGCCTGACCCATTCGAGCCCAGTCCCGACCAGCTGCTGCCGGACCACCGGGCCAGGTAGTCTGCTGCAGAGATGCCGGCGGCGTTGGTGAAGCCTCCCCCCACGATGAGGGTTGTGCCGGAGGCGGCAAGCGACGAGACAGTCCCGTTCAACGGGCCGTCTCCAGCGCCGTTAGACCCCAGGGCATGCCAGGAAGTACCGTCCCAGCGCGCCACGTAGTCGCCAGCCGCGACGCCGCCGGCGTTCGTGAACGAGCCACCGACATACAGGTCGGAGCCGATCACGGCGAGCGAGTGCACGCTGCCATTCAGGCTGGGGTTGGGACCGTTTGAGCCCAGCGCAGACCACCGGCTGCCATCCCAGCGAGCGATCCACGACGCTCGGCCGAGTCCTGCGGTTGCTCCGAAGCTGCCGCCTACGTAGACACTCCCACCCAGCACTGCTACTGCATACACATCCCCTTTGACCGCACCGTCTTCGCCTCCATCGGTCCCGAGGCCCGACCAGATGCTGCCATTCCACCGCGCCACGTAGTCAGATGGGCGACGGTCGTCGACATCTGTGAAGTGCCCGCCGATATAGATCGAGGTGCCCGAAGGGGCGATCGCCCGGACGCCGCCGTTCAGAGCATCGTGCGGCGTAGTGACGCCGACACCGTACCAGCTGCCCCCGCTCCACCTCGCCAGATGGTGGGCGCCGGCTATCCCGCCGGCAAAGGTGAAACCGCCGCCGACGTAAAGGTCAGTGCCAACGAACACGAGCGCCCCCACTCCGCCATTGAGGGCCCCACCGGCTCCGTTGGAGCCGAGCGCGAACCAGCCGGTGCCGTTCCAGCGAGCGACAAAGTCGGCTTGCGCGAGGCCAGCTGCGTTTTCGAAAGAGCCGCCCACGTACAGCTCGCCGTCGCGAGCGACGAGCGCGTGCACGTCCCCGAGCAGTGCTCCGTTGGTGCCGGCGGGGCTGGCGCCCAGCGCCGACCAGGCGCTGCCATTCCAGCGCGCAACGCCGTCTGCTTGAGGGACACCAGCGGCATTGGTGAAAAGGCCCCCGGCGTATATGTCAGCGCCGGCGACGGCAATGGCCCGAACGCTGTCGCTCAATGCTCCGTTGCCCGCTCCATTGGACCCGAGTGGCCCCCATGCCGTGCCGTTCCAGTGAGCGATGTGGTCGGCTTCCGCGCGTCCGCCTGCGTTCGTGAAGTTGCCCCCCACGAGCAAGCCATCTGGAGCCGCCGATATGGCATGGACACGAGCGTTGAGCGCGCCGTTGCCTGCACCGTTCGAGCCGAGCGCCGACCAGGCTGTGCCGTTCCAACGCGCGACGTGATCTGCTTCTGGGAGGCCGGCTGCGTCGGTGAACCATCCTCCGACGTATAGTTCGCCGCCGACAACGGCCATCGCTTCGACCTCAGAGTTCAGCGCGCCGTTGCCTGCTCCGTTGGAGCCGAGCGCCGCCCAGCTCGTGCCGTTCCAGCGAGCGACATGGTCCGCCGCCGGCACGGCGCCGGCATTGGTGAAGCTCCCACCGACATACAGATCCGATCCGATTACGACCAGCGCGCTGACCCCGCCGTTCAGCGCCCCGTTGGCGCCGTACTCGCCGACCCCGGACCACAGGTTCGCGCCACTCGCCGGAGCTGGCTGGCTGCTTCGCTGAAAGCGTGGAGCGTCACCCCGAGTGATGTTGCTGACGAGGGCCCACTGAGTCAGGTCGACGACACCGTTCACGTCATCGTTGCCGGTGAAGGTCCCATCCTGGGCAAGAGCACTCGACAGATCGGCTTGCGCACTTGTCACGGAGCCAACTTCTGCGGCAACGGCGAGTGCCGGCTGGGGAAGCCCCACCAAGCCGGCCACCAGCAGCCCGGCTAGCCAGCGGCGACCATCGACCCGCGGCAGCGCTGACCGAAACCGAAATTCCACCTCATCCCCTTCCCCTCGAGGAGCCCCTCGCACCCCTCTACTCAAAGGCGAAGCGACCATACACCCGCCCCCAGGCTGCGTCCAGCTGGACTTGAGTTCCGGTTCAGCGGAGCGCATACTCTGCGCCGACGCGGGGGAGGGGCCCCGGCGCAAAGCAGGGACCTGCATTGACTCGACCGTTACCGCGTCTAGCCGGCATGGCCCTCGCGCTACTCCTTGCAGTGGCGGCCGCCGTCCCCGCTGCGCCGCCGGCACGCGCCTCGGGCCCGAGCATCGAGTGGGCCACATCGATCGGCGCCGATGGGCCGGTGCAGATCACGCACATCGTTGCCGACGGAACCGGAGTGATCGTCGCCGGAACCGCGCACGGCGTCATCAACGGCCAGGTGGGCATGGGTTCGAGCGACGCGTTCGTAGCCGCCATCAACGCCAATGGCTCCCTGCTCTGGGTACGCCAGTTTGGGACGGCGAGCGGGGACTCCGTCGAAGGGCTCGCCGGGGACGCGACGTCCCTGTACGTCGTCGGGCGCACGTCGGCTTCGTTCGACACCGGTCAGGCGCTGGAACGTCCAAGCGCCTTCATCGCACGTCTCAGTCGGGCCGGCAGCCTGCTGTGGGTCAAGAACTACGAGCGGGAATGGTGGGCGTACTTTCATGCCGTCGCCACAGGTCCCAATGGATCGGCAATCGTGATCGGCGAGGCCAATGACCGCACGCCCGAGTACCGCGGCTACTTCGTCCGGCGGTACAGCTCCACCGGGAGCGTCGTGTGGACGCAGAAGGTATCCGGGCGGCTGCACGCAGTCGCTTCTGACGACGGTGGTTTCACCGTGGGCGGTGCGCTGAAGTACGCGCCTACGGCTTACCGCGGGAACCCGTGGGTCGCGCGCTACAACTTCGCCGGCGCCCAACAATGGAGTCGGTTTGTCACGGACGGCATCAATCCAGACAACGGTGAGCCCATGGAGCTCAATGGGCAGATCGACGTGCTGGCGTCGGGCAGCTCAGGCGTCCTGGCCGGCGGCTCGGGCAATATCCCACCCAGCGGGCTGCCTGCTGGATCGAGCTCGACCAAGTTCGCGCGGTTGTTCAACTATGACGGGAGCCCCGGCTGGACGACCGGTGCATGGGTCGCGAGTGCGTCCGCAGAGTGCTCCGGCTTTCTTATTGCCGCCGTCTTCCAGGGCAGCGATGAGTACTTCGGTGGCCGCGCCCTCGGCATCGGAGCCTCGGGCAACGAACGCTGGCGTTTCGAGCAGCGCGGCAGCTCGTCCGGTGGTGAATGGGCTTACCACGGCATCGTTAGAGCGGGTTCCCGCGTCTTTGTGCTCCGCGAGCACCGCCAGTACGATCCGACGGGCGCCGGCTACAGCGTGGCCGCGCTGCGTGATGTCCCAGATCCCGTTGGCTGCGGATTCTCGACGCCAACGGTCACTTCGCCGCAGCCGGCCATCGCGCCAGTCGGCGTGACCGCGAGCTACGCCGGAGCACCCATGGAGCTCAGGTGGTCGGGCAGCGGCGGGCGGCCCGGGACCGTTCGTTACCAGGTCCGGCGGAGCATCAACGGCGGCGCATGGACGACCGTTGCCACCGGCCTGACCCAGTCCGCGCTCATTCGGCGCCTGAAGCCCGGGCGCAACTATCGCTTCGGCGTCCGGGCGGTCGACGGAGACGGCCGCACATCCGCCTGGGCCGACGGCCCGTCGTTCTTCGTTGGCGCCCGACAAGAGCGGTCGACGGCGGTTACCTACAGCGCCCCCTGGGGTGAAGACGCGGCATCCGTGTACTTCGGCGGCTATATGCGCTTCTCTCGCCAGTCTGGTGCATGGGCAGGCACGACAGTGAATACCGGGGCGATAGGGTGGGTGACCAGCACGGGGCCCCATTACGGAGCCGCGCGGGTCTTTGTGAATGGCACCTACGTGGAGACGGTTGACCTGTACTCCCCCACAGTGCGCCACCGCGTGCTTGTCTTCAGCAAGAGCTGGGCCAGCGCGGCGAGCCGATCGATCCGGATCGAGGTGTCGCAGCCACCGCAGTCCGGCAGGGCGCTCGTCGAGCTGGATGCCTTCGTCTTCTGGCGCTAGGGACCGCGGGCACTGTATCGATGCCCGGGGGTCGGAGCTCCTCGGTCGCCCTCCCAGCGACAGAGGGCGCCCTCATACCCGGAGTTCGTTGCAGGGGTCCGACAAAACGTTCTCTGGGGTCGCGGGGGAACATCGGCTCGCCTAGGCTAGGTGCCTTGGTCACGGGGTGTTGCCGGCCAGGGCTAGGACCGCATGCCACGACCCATCGAGCGAGTGTTTCCGAGAGATGACGTCAACTTCTTGGCGCTCGTCGACTCGACATCCCTCACCTCGAGAAGCCCGACCGACCTCCAGCGCCGTCTGCGCAGCGCCTATCCGCGCGCTGTTGTCCGCGCTCGCGACCTCGACGGCGAGCAGACCGAAGTTTGGTATGTCTACCGCGACGGATGCTGGGTGGCGAGCAACATTGATTTGACAGCTCGCGCGACTACTCACCCGGCTGGCGCAGTGAGCGGCGGTGCTCAGCTCGAAGGCCGTCGGCGAGATCCAGAGCGCGCTCCATCGCAGCGCGGGCGCCGCGCAGCTCGCGCTCGGCAGTCCGCCAGTCCTCGAGGATCTCGCTCGGCTTCCTGACCGTCTGGCCATCACCGATGATAGCTTCGTGAGCCATCTCGATGAGTCGCGTCTGATAACGGCTCAAGCCGACGAGTCCGACCGACGCGTCCTCGATTTCGTGCGCCAGGTCGATGCGCTGTTCATCGCGGGGAGACATCGCGCGCTTACGGCGCTCCATCCCGTCGATGCGCTCCAACTCACGGAGGAACTCATCTGAAGAGCGCTGAAGTTCCTCTTCGCTGCGCGAGTCACCGGATGGTTGAGTGTGCTGCTCGGCCATGCCCGCTTCCTGACCCGGCGCGCTGGTCGAGTCGCCGCGAAGCCTGAACGTGCGGGACGAGACTGGCTGCTGCCAGGGCTTGGCCCGCATGGGCGCCGAACGGACACCCATCCTACCACTTGCGATTCCACACAAGAATCGCACGGTTGCGCAGGAATCCACGCGTGAACGGCGTTGGAGGTGGGGTGGCCTACGGGGCTTGAACCCGTAACCTTCGGAGCCACAATCCGATGCTCTGCCGATTGAGCTAAGGCCACCAAGGCTCGGCGCCGTGGTGACGGCGCGCCGAGGCGGTGCCGATTCTACCCGAGATCGACGGACAGGCCGCCCGCGCCGGTTCGGCCGGCGCCGGCTACCCTAGCGCGCAATGAACGTGCCCGACTTCATCGCCCGCCAGTTTTACGTCGCCGGCAGCCTGCGCAACACCGACAACGGCTTCCAGCTCGAGGCCCACAACCCGATGGGCAACGGGACGCTGGTCGGCGTCGGCCGGCTGCGGGTGGACGGCCGCGACATCGACCCGGCCGGTGTCAGCGCGCAGCGCCCCGGCGAGGAGGCGATCCGCGCCAACGACGTCACCAGGGAGCGGCCGATCCCCGTCCGGATCGGCGACAGGGTGGTGCTGAAGGTCGACGGCGAGCAGCTCGAGCCGGGTTCGCACGAGCTGGAGGTGACGCTCTACGAGGTCAGCCTCGGTCGGCTGTCGTTCAAGATCCGCGACCAGGTGGTCGGCTGACCACCGCCAATCAGCGCGTCGGCTGCGAACCCGTCACCTGCAGCCGGTACACCCGGACGTAGTCGAACTCGGCGGTGAAGCCGGCGCCGCCCATCGAGACGAGCCCGACCGACGGGTCGTCGAGGTCGTGCGTCCAGACACCGCCCCGCGTCCACGTCTGGCCATCGCGGCTGGTGTAGGCCTGGTAGAGCCGCTCGCCGCCGCGCGTCCAGCTGGCGATGCGGAACCAGGTCCACTCGTTCGGGGCCGCCACGACGGTGTTGCCGTAGCGCTGGCCGGTCACGATGGGCGTCGGGATCTCCTTCGCCCACTCGGTCTGGCGTGTCTCCCAGATCGAGACGTGGACCAGCTTCAGGTACGCGTCGTCGTCGCCGTACACGAGCAGTCCAGCCTGGGTGTAGTTGAAGCAGCAGCCCTCCGGCGGCAGGTTGAGCCGCATCCGCGTCTCGATCATCCAGTTGCCCTCGGGCAGGTCGCGGGTCAGCACCGAGGCGCTGTTGTTGTCCTCGAACAGGTCGGCATTCTGCGTGTCCCAGCGCAACACGCCGCCGCCGACGCTCCAGGTGGTCGAGCTGGGCTCGCGCACCCAGCTCCATTCGGCGCCGAGGGAGTTGCCGCTGAAGTCGTCCTGGTAGAGCACCTGCCGGGCGGTGTGGCCGACAGGTCCGAACGTGCGGTAGCGGCTGACCTGGCCGGGCTGGGCGGCGGGCCGCTTCATCGGCTCGTCCGACGCCCACTGGCCGCCGCGGACGGTCGGCCAGCCACCGATCCAGTCGATCGGGTCCAGCAGCACCGGCCTCTTGGGCACGCGGAAAGGCGGGCCTTCGATCCAGGGGTCGTTCCGGTCGATAGCGTGGTAGGCCGTCCACCACTGCCCGTCCAGATCCTGGAAGACCGTGTTGTGGCCGGTGCCCACCCAGCGGTTGCCATTCATCGTGAGCACCGGTGTGCCGCCCACTCGTCCGTCCATGAACGACTGACCGTCGCGGTCGACGAATGGCCCGAGCGGGCTCTCGGAGCGACCGACGAAGACGCTGTAGCCGGTCAGCTCGCCGCGGCAGCAGTCGGTCGCCGAGACGAACATGTACCAGTAGCCGTTGCGCCAGACGAGCTCCGCGCCCTCATAGCGGTTGGAAATGGCGACGTTCGTCTGGCTGCCGGGGGCAGTGCTCAGCCCGTCGGCCGAGAGGGCGCGCACAGAGATGCCGCCGAAGTAGCTGCCGTAGTACATGTAGCGCTGGCCGTTGTGCTCGATCACGTCCGGGTCGTAGACCCACCGCCGAGAGTCCGGACAGCAATCAGCCGGGTGCGGCTCGATAACCGGCGAGTCGTGATGTGTCCACGGCCCGAGTGGGCCGTCTGAGGTGGCCACCCCGATGGCGCTCCCGCCGCCGGGCAAGGTCGTTTCGGTGACCGTGTAATAGAGGTAGTACCGGTCGTTGAAGAACTGGATCTCGGGCGCCCACAGCCCGGAGTTGGCGGTGGCGTAGGTCGGCCGCTCGGTGAAGGCATCGCCCTCGTAGGTCCAGTTGACCAGGTCGGTCGAGCTGAGCATCGGGATCATGCGGAAGCGCAGGTTGCCCGCCTCGTCCCTGTCGGCCTCGTTGAGCGGGTCCATCGTGCAGTACATGTACCAGCGCGTGTCGCCCGACTGCTGGCCGCGGATGAGGGTCGGATCCGCGCAGGTCTCGACCAGGCCGTTGCCGGGGATCCGCACGGTCAGGGGGTTGAGGTAATTCTGCGACGAGGCCTCCGTCGCCGGCGGCGCGGCCGGCAGGGACGTCAGGACAACGGCCACCAAGGTAGCGACCAGAACGCGCCGGACATAGGCGCCCATGCTTCCCTCCCAAAGGTCGACGACGGCTGCCCGGGCATGTGCCGGTGGGGCAAGTTTGACGAAATGCACCGGTCCGACCCGACCGCTGACGTCGGCATCGACCTTGCGTGCGCATTGCAAAGGTGCCCCGGTATCTTCCGGCGGGCTGGTAGCATGCCACTCGATGATGCTTGCCACGCGCCTGGCCCGGGTGCCGCCCTTCGAGCGGGGACTGACGCTCGGCGATTTCCTCGTTCCGGTCCGTCTGGGCGAGCGCGCCGCCACCTGGCAGCGCAACCTGCTGATGATCGCCGCCTGCACGTTGCTGATCATCCTCGGCGCACGGATCAGCTTCTACCTGCCCGGATACCCCGAAGTGCCCGTCTCGCTGCAGACGTTCGGCGTGCTGCTCGGCGGAGCGCTGCTCGGCTTCAGGCGTGCCCTGGCAGCAGTTGGGCTGTACATCCTGGTAGGCGTGGCCGGGCTCCCGGTCTTCGCGTGGGACGCCGCCACCGAGACGTACCGCTCCGGCATGTCGACCATCGTCGGCATTCGCGAGGGGGGCTTCGTGCTCGGTGGTACCGGCGGTTACATCATCGGCTTCCTTGTCGCCAGTGGGCTCGTCGGCCGGCTGGCCGAGCTGGGCTGGGATCGCCGCATCGGCGCGTCGGCGCTGGCGATGCTGATCGGCAGCCTGGTCATCTACGCGGTCGGTGTGCCGTGGCTGGCCCTCGCCGCTGGACAGGATCTGGGCTGGGCCATCGGGCGCGGCTTCTATCCGTTCGTGCTGGGCGACCTGCTCAAGGTCGCCGTCGCGGCGGGGCTGCTGCCGGTTGGGTGGTGGCTCGTGCGGAGGCGGTCGGGCGACCTCTAGTCGACGGTCAGCGCCTCGAGCATGATCCGGTTGGCCGCGTCGAGGAGGTCGCGCGCTTCGTGGTCGGCCCGATGCACGACGTCGAGGTGGTCGTCGCTGGCCGGCCCGATGCGGACCGTGTGAAGCCCCGCCCCGCGCCCCGCCTGCATGCCCTCCTGATCGCCGCCGATGTACCAGGATCCCCGACGTAGCAGGCCCAGGTCAGAGAGCGCGAAATCGATGAGGCCGCTGTCCGGCTTGGCGCACGCGCAGGTACGCTGCTCTCCGTGCGGGCACACGACGAACGTCAGCTCATCGGCGGCGTCGCCCAGCTGGTCGCGGGCGACCTCCAGGCGGTGCTCGGTGTCGCGCCCGGCGGCGCCCTCGGACGGCGGCGGGTCGACAAGCACGACCACGCGATCGCTTATCACCCGGAGACGCTCGATCGCGTCCGGGAGGTCAGCCTGCAGTCCGATCTCGAGCCCACGCCGCCCCTGATGCATCGCCAGGATCACGGTATCCAGGTCGATGAACACGGCCGGCGTGGGCTCGTCCCCCCTTCCGCCGGTACGCGGACTGGTGGGGTCTCCAACAGCCATGGCCCAAGGATCGGGCAGCTCCCATTGAGCGCCATGCGCACGCGGGGCGGCCGCTCGTTGCAGTGCAGTTGCACGATGCCGATGCCGTGGCCGGCGTTGGCAGTGCCACCGCTTCCGCGCGCGACCGTAAGAGGCCCCGGTCGGGCACCAGGCCCTACAATTCGGGTGCGGCGGCGCCTGTAGCTCAGTGGATAGAGCGGGTGGCTTCGGACCACCAGGTCGCGGGTTCGAATCCTGCCGGGCGCGCCAACATCTACCGTCTCACGAACCACGCTTCCTCGGAGCTTGATGTCTGACTATCCCGGGTCGCTTGCCGGCCCGCTGACCGGTGCGCAGGCGCGCGAGGTGCTCGAGCGGGCATCCGAGGCAGCCCAGGGTGGCGACTACGAGCTGGCCTCGGGCCTGTTCGCCCGCCTGACCGGCAACCCGGATCCGACCGTCCATGTGGCAGCCCTGCTCGGATTGGCCGACTCGCGCTATCGACTGGACGACGAGGAGGGCGCTCTGCAGGCCTGGCTGGCCGCCACCCAGGCCCCAGAGAACCCGCTGACCTGGCGCGCCTGGGTCGCCCTTGCCGGCGCGCGTGTGCGGCAGGGCGACCTGACCGGTGCGGCTCGCTCGTATCGTGAGGCGGAGCGTCGCGCGCCGGCGGACGAGCGTCCTGCCATCGCCTCGCGACTCGGTTGGCTGAACAAGGAGATGGGCGACACCGCCTCCTCGCAGCGCTACTTCGGCCGGGCGCGCGCGGCCAGCACCTTCACGCCCACCGCCACCTACGCGATCCTGGCCGTGACGGTCGCCGTAACCGCCGCCCAGCTGTTCGTGCCCCAGACCTCGGAGCTCGTCAACCAGTACCTGCCGCTCAACAAACAGGCGGTGCTGGCCGGCGAATGGTGGCGGCTGCTGACCGTGACACTGGTCCACGGGGGGTTGCTCCACCTCGCGTTCAACATGTACGCGCTGTACATCGTCGGTCCGCTCGTCGAGGCGATGTACGGCAGGCCGTTCTTCATCGGCTTCTACCTGCTGGCCGCCCTGGCCGGCTCGACCGCCAGCTACCTGGTACTGCCGGTCACCTCGGTCGGGGCGAGCGGGGCGGTGTTCGGCCTCTTCGGTCTGCTGGCGGTCGGCGCCCGTGTGCACAAGCCGGCGCTGGGGACGCGGGCGCGCGGGTTGTCGACGCAGATCGGCTTCCTCATCCTGCTCAACATCGTCATCGGCTTCACGTTCCCGAACATTGACAATGCCGCCCACCTTGGCGGTCTTGCCGCCGGCGCTTGGCTGGGCCTGATCGTCGTGCCGCGCGGCGCCGCCCGCCTCGCCGACTTCTGGCGTCGGGAGCCGACTCAGGGCGTGGAGGCGCCTGCCCAGGGGCTGGCGCCGGTGCTGCAGCTGGCCGGTGTGCTGGCGCTGGCCGCGGTCATACTTCTGGCGCTGTCGATCAGGCCGTTCTGGCTCTGAGGGGGAAGCGAGGGGACACATGGATCGGTCTTTGAGCGCGGTCCTCGTCGGGACGTTCCTGCTGCGCTTCAGCACGGGCCTGACCGGCACGATGCTGGTCTACTTCGTCGCCGACCTGCCGGGTCATGGCGGCCCGGAGGTGACCGCCCTGGTGGTGGGCATCTTCGCCGCCCTCTTCTACCTCGCCGAGCTGACCCTGTCGCCCCTGTTCGGCCTGTTGTCCGACCGGCAGAGCTTCCACCGGGTGATGCAGTACGGCCCGCTGTTCGGCGCTGTGGCCGTCTTCATCACCGGCCTGGTGCCGCCGATCTTCCGGGCGGGAGAGACCTTCGACCTGCTCTTCATGACGGTGAGCCTGGCGACCATAGGACTGATCGTGATCGCCTTCACGCGATGGCTGGAGGGAGCTTCGACGGCGGCCAGCGTGCCCAGCGTGCTCGGCTTCATCGCCCTCGCCACCTCGGACGACGAGAGCCTCCGTGGTCGCATCGCCGCCCGCTTCGAGCTGGTGACGATCGTCGGCATCGGCGCGGGCATTGTCGCCGCCGGGCCGCTCTGGCAGGGGATCCCCTGGCGGCAGCTCGGACTGGAACCGGCAGCCGCGTTCTTCCTGAACGGCATCTTCTACATGATCTCGCTGGCCATCTATCGCTGGGGGGTAGCCGCGCCCGAGCGGCCGGCCGGCCCGCATCACCATCCGATGTACGGTGTCGCACGCTACTGGCGGCTGGTCACCACCTCTCACGTCTGGCTGCTCGCGCCGACGTGGATCGCCATCAACGCCGCGCTGGGCCTGTACGCGACCCAGACGCTGTTCGCTCTCGTCCGCACGCCCGACCCGCGCTTCGCCGACCAGCTGCTGGCCGGCGGCATCGAGCCGCTGCAGGTGACGGCGGGGCTCATCTTTGCCGGCGTCGTCTTCGTGGCCGGGCTGATCTACTGGGGTGATCGCTTTGCCCAGTTCCGCCGTACGACGATCATCTTCTACGGGATCATCGGCGGCGCCGTGCTGGTCGCGGCCGTGATGGTCTTCAACTACAGCGCCGGCTGGCCACTGCCCCTGCAGCTGGCCCTGCTCGCGCCGGCGGTCGGCGGGCTGTTCGTGCTCGCCGGGGCGACACCGGCCGCGCTGGGCCTGCTGGCCGACATCTCAGAGACCTACCCGGACGACCGCGGGGCGATCATGGGCCTGTACAGCGTCTTCCTGGCCATCGGCCAGATCATCGGTGCGCTTCTGGGGGGCTTTGCCTCCGAATGGGCCGCGATCACCGGCATCCTGATCGCCACCGTCGCGCTGCTGGGAATGGCCATCCTGCCGCTCGCCCACCTGCGCGCCTATGAGCACCAGTTCGTTGCAGGTCCCGGTGGTCATCAACCGCCAACGCCCGAGGACGCCCCCGCCCACGACCCGGAGCACGCGCACGCGGACGCCCACGAAACGGTGCCGTGACGCGTTACCAGGCTCGGCCGCGCTACCCGGCGATCGGGGGCGAGCTGGAGCGGGGGTACGCGCCGCTGGCGCGCGAGATCGCCGCACGGCGGCCGATGATCGTGGCCGCCGACGGGCCGGCGACAATCGATTGGCGTCAGTTTTCGCAGCAGCTCCGAACGGCTTTGGCCGGCACCGGCATCGAGCTGCGCGTCGAGAGCACGCTTCCCTTCGTCCGGCCACGCGGCGAGGTCGAGCAACTGACGCTGGCCGGTCCGCTGCGCGACGATCCGGTATTTGCTCCGATCTTCAACGGCGAGCTCGACGAGCTGATGACGGCCAGGCCGAAAGTGGCGGCTGGCGACGGGGCTGTGACCCTGCTCACGGGACCGGGTGCCGCGCTCGCCGAACACGACCTGATGTGGGTGGTCGACCATCCCAAGCGCATCGCGCTGGCCGCCGTGCGCAACGGCCGAGCCGCCACGCTGTCCACTCCGGCCGGCGACCCCGACGGGGAGCGTCGGCTGATGTTCGTGGACTGGCCTGTGCTCGACCGTCACCGGCGAGGGCATGTGAGCAGCTGCGACCGGTACATCGACCTGAGCCATGCCGCCGCGCCGGGCTCGCTGGCCGGCGAAGCCCTCCGTCAATCATTGGTGGCACTTGCCGGTGGCCCGTTTCGGACCGTGCCCACCTTCGCGCCCGGGCCGTGGGGCGGCCAGTGGCTTCGCAGCGAGCTGGGCATAGAGACCGACGGCCCCAACCTGGCCTGGTCGTACGAGCTGATCGCTCCGGAGGCGAGCGTGCTGCTGGGCGAAGAGCCGGCGCTCGAGGTGGGTTTCGAGATGCTTCTGGGTGTGGCAGGTCGGCAGCTGCTTGGAGCCGAGGTGGACGATCGCTTCGCCGGCGGGTTCCCCATCCGTTTCGACTACCTCGACACGATGGATGGCGGCAACCTGTCCGTCCACTGCCACCCGCGAGCGGAGTACATGAGCGAGGTGTTCGGCTGGCGCTACACGCAGCACGAGAGCTACTACGTGATGACCGCGACGCCCGGCTCGCACATCTTCCTCGGCCTGCGCGATCAGTTGGACGCCGAGCAGTTCGAGGCCGCCGCGGCGCGTTCGCTGGCGGCGGCGCAGCCGCTCGACATCGAAGAGTTCGTGCAGGTCCATCCCGCGGAGCAACACCAGCTATACCTGATCCCGGCGGGCACGCCGCACGCCAGCAGCGCGGGGAACGTGGTGCTCGAGATCAGCGCGACGCCGTACCTGTACAGCCTGCGCTTCTATGACTGGCTGCGCGCGGACCTCGCCGGCGAGCTGCGTCCGGTTCAGCTGGGCCACGCTTTCGCCAACCTGAACCTCGAGCGCCGTGGTGTTCGCGTCGCCGAGGAGCTGATCCAGCAGCCGCGCGAGGTGCGTCGTGGCGATGGGTTCCGCGAGCTCGAGCTGGGCCGCCATGCTGAGCTGTTCTTCGTCGTTCGCCGCGTGGAGATCGATCCGGGCGCAACGGCCGATGACGACACCGACGGACGCTTCCATGTACTGAACCTGGTGGAGGGTGAGGCAATCGAGGTGGCGACCGCCGACGGTCGCAGCCACGCGCTCGCCTATGCCGAGACTCTGGTCGTGCCGGCCTCGGTTGGCCGCTATCGGCTGCGGGCCGATGCGCGTGGGTCGCGTCGGGTGGCGAAAGCCTACGTCGAGCCGGTGGCCTGACCGACCTCCTCGGCAAGGAAGCGGCGGATCTCGTCGAGAGCGACGGCGCTGTCGTCGAGCCTCGGATCGCCGATGAAGCCGTGAACGTGGCCCTCGAACCGACGCAATCGCGTCGGCACGCCCGCTTCGGCCAGTCGCCTGGCGTACAGCTCGCCTTCGTCGCGTAGCAGGTCGTACTCGGCGGTGATGACCAGGGCCGGCGGCAGCCCGCCAAGATCGGGTGCCAGCACCGGCGACAGATCGGAGACGGACGCCAGCGTGCCACCATGGACGTACATCGAGCGGTACCAGTCCATGTGTGCCCGGGTCAAGCCGTAGCCGGTGGCGCACAGCTCGTACGAGTCATAGGCGAACGATCGCGGTCCGTGGCCCATGTCGGTCACGGGGTACAGCATCACCGTCCCGGCCGGGATCGGGCCATCCGCGTCGCGCAGCCGACGGCTGACCACGGCGGCCAGGGCTCCCCCGGCGCTGTCGCCGGCGGCCACCACCGGGCGACCCTCCGACAGGACCCGCTGCGCCCAGCGAAAGGCGCGCTCGGCATCGTCCACGGCGGCCGGGAACGGGTGCTCAGGCGCCAGCCGATAGTCGACCCCGAGCACCTCCCAGCCGGTCCACCGCGCCAGGCGGCGCAGCCGGCGGTCATAGCCGGCCACGCTGCCCGAGGCGAAGCCGCCGCCGTGGTAGTAGACCAGCACGCCGGCTGCCGCCTCGGGCGTCGCCCGGTACAGGACTGCCGGCAGGGGCTGCGGGTCGCCGCCGATCGTGACGTTGCTGATCGAGGCCATCGGCTCCGGCGGTCCGCCCGAGGCGAGCGCCCCGGCATCCGCCAGTCGCCGCACCTTCTCGATCGGCAGCAGGTAGTGCGGCGTCTCCGCCGAGCCCGCGTCCAGCGCGAGCCGCACCTGAGGGTGCAGCGGCGTCATCGCCTCAGTGCCCCTCCCGCGGTGACCAGCGGCCGGGCATCTCCTGCTGCACGGCTGAGGGATCATCGTGGGGGCCATGCTCCGCGTGTTGCGCATGACCGGCGTGGGCGTCGCTCGCGCAATGTGGGTCCGACGGGGGAAGGTCCAGGGCCGGATTGCGATCAAAGAATCCGACTGGCTTGAGCGCGAAACCGACCCGCTCGACCGGCATCACGGGCCAGTCCTCCGGCCGCACGATGTGCGTCGAGCCGACCACGTGCCAGACGACGATGTCACGGTCATCGATCGGCCGGTCGGCGCTGGCCCACTCGGCCAGACCGACGTCGCCGAACGCGGGGTAATCCCCGCCCGCATGCGTCTCGCCCGCCTGGAAGGGAGTGACCCAGAGGTGGCGGCTGGCAAAGGCGGCCACGTTCGACACGTGCGCGCTCGGGTCGGCGACCAGTGTCGGCGAGTACTGCGGCACCAGCTTGTAGGCGACCGGCCTGCCCAGGCGGTTGCGGCTGTGGTCGTTGACGATCTTCCAGTAGCGGCTGCGCGCGGGGTCTGAGTGGCGCTGTGCCTCCGATTCGCTGCCGAAGCGCGTGGTGCTTACGGCGAAGGCGTTGCCCCACGGGTTCTCGGGTCCGGGTGGCATCGGGTCGACGTTGACCTCCTCGACGCTGTTGCGCTCCCCGTCGACCTCCGTATCGAGGCGAAAGCAGAACAGGTGCTGATGGTTCGGGCCGTAGAGGTTCGGGGCCACCAGCCCGCCGTGCTCCGGCTCGACGCCGTCGACCACCGCCCCGGTGTAGATGATGCCGGTCAGCTTGACCTCTGCCTCGAGCGAGCCGTCGGGGTAGAAGTACCAGTAAAAGCCGTAGTCGTAGTTGCCCACGGTGGCGAAGAAGGAGACGACCAGGCGGCGCAGGCGGCGGCTCTCGGTGGTCGCCACGAACATGCCATCGTGCTTCCAGGCGAGACCGTAGTCCTCCTCGTGGATGCAGATCGCGTTCCTGATCGTCCGTGCGGCGCCATCGGGCCCGGCAACGGTCACGTCGAGGTAGCGGATCTCGCCGAGGCAGTCGCAGCCAAGCTCGAGGCTGTCGGTGTGGGCGCCGAGGCCGACCTCGCCGGCGTCGAAGACCGCCCGCCACCACTGGCTGATCGATGGGTCGGCGTAGGGCACGATCATCTCCGACAGCGCTGCCCGGTACAGCAGCGGACGCAGGCGCTCGCCGTCGCGGTAGCCGACGCGGTGCAGAACGAGGCCCTCGACCGGGTGGAAGCCGACCCGCATCTCCCACTTCTGCCAGCGCAACAAGTGGCCGTCCAGGACGAAGGAGGGGCCTTCCGGCTGGATGATCTCGAGCGGCCGCAGATCCGCGCGCGCCGGGCCGATGTCCTCCGGGCTGAAGTCGCCCGACTGCTTGGGGACCGGCGGTGCCGGGTCGTCTTCCTCTACGTCCATGATCCGGTTGGCCGTCACGTCACAGAGCACGACCAGGCGGTCGATCGGGTGAGCGTAGTAGTTGTCCCGGGCATGACGCTGCAGGAAGCCGACTGCCCTCACTCGCCTCTGGCCGGGCTCCGTGATCAGGTCGGGCGCAGCCATGAACTCGAAGTGAACCTGGTCGGGGTCCTCCACGCCGCGCCGTCGGACGGCGTCCTGCCAGCGGGTGTCCGCCTTGATCAGCTGCTCCATGGCGGCACGCTCCTCGGCCAGCAGCCCGGGCGCGCGCCCTGGGCGCTCGGTCCACGACGTCAGCCGCTGCCCATCGACGGAGACGACCGCCTCGCCAAGAACGCCGCTGGAAAGGTCGAACAGGGCCGTGCGGGTCAGCCGTTCGGGGGGCAGGCCGCCGGCCTCGAATGCGCGCAGCGCTTCCTTCGCTGGCTCCAGCACCTCGAGCCGGGCCACCCGCCGATCGGCGGTGACCAGGCCGGAATCGCGCAGCACCTGCATGGTGGCCTCGACATCTGAGGGCGCAAGGGGATCGAGCGGATGCATCGGCGGGTCCTCGGGAGTGGTGCGACCGGAATGGATCAGGCGGCGCGGAGGCGCGGCGCGACCTGGCTGGCAAACAGGCGCGGGGAGTTGCCGGAGATCGTATCGGCAAAGTACAGGATCGCGTAGCGGCATCCGGCCCCCTGCCAGAGCCGGAGCGCCTCGGCAACTTCGTCCGGCGTGCCGATCAGCGCCGCCGTGGCGGCATCGCGCCGGTAACCGGCTGCCTGCACGGCCGCCAGCCGGTCGGCCAGCTCGGCTTCGCCTGGTGCCAGCAGGCAGTCGAAGTGCGCCACCCGCACGATGTCGTCGAAGTCGCGCCCGATGGCGGTGCAGTGGTCGGCCAGCACGCGCGACTTGTGCTCAAAGTCGGCCAGGCTCGGCGTTCCGCCGAAGTCGGCCCAGTCGGCTAGGCGGGCCGCGACGCGCAGCGTGCCGCGCTCGCCGCCGCCCCCGACCAGGACAGTGGGGCGCTCCTGCCCGGCCAGTCGGCCCACGACTCGGGCTATGGACCGATCGAGTGCCTCGACGCGCTCGGGCGCCGATGGGAAGGGCACGTCGAGGTGCTCGTGCTCGTCGGCGTTCCAGCCCGCGCCAATGCCCAGCACAACCCGACCGCCGGCGACAGCGACCAGCGACCGGACCAGGTGTGCCAGGTAGCCGGGCGGCCTCAACGCGGCGTTGCTCACCAGCTGGCCGAGCCGCACGCGCGACGTCCGAGCGGCCAACGCCGCGAGAAGCACGAACGGCTCGAAGACGAGTTCCGCACTCGCCTCGCCCGCAGGTGCTGTACCCGGCTCGAGCAGCGCGTGATCGTACGCCCAGATCGAGTCGAAGCCGAGCTCCTCGGCCAGCGCGCCGGCCCGCAGGACTGCGTCCCAGCGAGCGCGGGGCGCCAGGTCGGCCAGCTCGCCGCGCCAGCCGTTGGGCAGGATCATCCCGAATTCCAACGCATCTCCTGCAGGCGACCGAGACAGAAAACGAATTCTATGAGAGGCCGCTCCGGCCGAGCGCGCGGCTCCCGAAGCCGCAAAAACTTGCCTCGCAGCCCCGCGCCCGCTACCCTTCCGCGACTAGGGAGTCGCCGGAGGCATCAGCCTGCGGCGGGGAGAGCCTGTCAGCCCTGGTGCTGCGCCAACTGGCGAGCACCTACCAACCCGGCGGTGTGCCCCAATACCGCACCGCCAACGCAGAGGAGGAAGCAGTGGTTCGACCACGTTCCAGCTTCTTCACGCTCGCGGCAATCTTCATCGCCCTGATGATGGTTGCCACCGCGTGTGGAGCACCAGGAGGAACCCCCGGTACCGGCCAGACGCCGGGCACCGGCCAGACCCCGGGTACCGGCCAGACGCCGGGCACGGGCGAGACCCCGGGCACCGGTGAGACCCCCGGCACCGGCGAGACCCCGGGCACGGGCGAGACCCCCGGCACCGGTGAGACCCCCGGCACCGGCGAGACCCCCGGCACGGGTGAGACCCCGGGCCAGGTCGGCGGCACGCTGACCGTCCTGTCGCTCTGGGGCGGCAGCGAGGAGGAGGCCTTCCAGGCCGTCCTCAATGATTTCCAGGAGCGTACCGGCATCACGGTCCAGTACGAGGGCGTGCGCACCGACTACGCGACCGTCCTGCAGTCGCGCATCACCGGCGGCAACCCGCCCGATATCGCGATCATCCCGGGCATCGGCTTCCTGCGCCGCTTCGCGGCTGACCAGTCGCTGATCCCGGTCGATCAGCTGGGCGTGGATACCGCTGGCCTGAGCGAGCAGTATCCGCAGGGCTTCCTCGATGCCGGCACGGTCGATGGCACGCTGTACGCGGTTCCGGCCAAGTACAACAGCAAGGCCACCGTCTGGTATCGCCCGGACCTGTTCCAGGATGCCGGCGTGGAAGTGCCCCAGGATTGGGACGCCTTCGTTTCGGCCCATGAGGCGCTTCAGGACAATCCCGGCGCGCAGGCGCTGGGCGCGGCCGACGACTGGACCCTGACCGACTGGTTCGAGATCATCTACCTCAACGAGGCGGGCCCGGAGGCCTACGACAGGCTGTTCAGCGCCGAAGGCGATTGGACTGACCCGTCCGTGCAGTCCGCGGTCGACCGCATGCTTGAGGTGCTCAACGAGCAGTACGTCGTCGGTGGCATTGATGCCGCTCTCGGCCGCGGCTTCGTTGACGCCATCGGCCAGGTCTTCGGGGAGAACCCCGAGGCAGCCATGTTCTACGAGGGCGGTTTTGTGGGCGGCATCGCCACGGGCCAGGTGAACCCGAACCTCGAGATCGGTCAGACGATCGACTGGTTCCCGTTCCCGAGCATCGGTGGTGACGCCAACTACGCCACCTTCGGCGGCGACGTCGTCGGTGCGTTCACCGACACGGAGCAGGCTCAGGCGTTCATGCAGTACATCATCACGCAGGAGGCGAACGAGGTCTGGGCCGGTACCGGCGCCATCGTCTCGCCGCATCGTGGTGTGGGTACGGACGCATATCCGAACGAGCTGGTCGTCCGCGAGGCCGAGCAGCTGTCGGGTGCGGACGAGATCCGCTTCGACGGATCGGACCTGCTGCCCGCCGGCATCTCCGGCGAGAGCCTGGGTGCCGTCCTGCAGCGCGCGCTGCGCGGCGACACGATCGACTGGGCGGAGTTCAACCAGCGGGTCCAGGCCGGCTGGGACGCCGAGTAAGGCTCGAGCAACACCCAGTGACTCAAGGGACGCGGGCGGCCTGATGGCCGCCCGCGTCCCATTTGCTGAGGAGGGACGATGGCTCAGACGCCCACGCCCGTTCCCACTGGGCTAGGCGGACCGGGCGACCCGGCCAAGCCCGTGGCGCCCCTGCCCACCGGGCGCAAGTGGGACGTATCGGTACTGTTCTTCCTGGGCCTGCCGGGGGCCATGCTGATCGTCTTTGTGCTCATCCCGGCGATCTACAACTTCCTGCTCAGCTTCAATCGCGGCCGGCGCGGCGAGTTCACCGAGTGGGTCGGTCTGCAGAACTACATCAACCTGCTGAACGACCGCTCCTTCATCAACCTGACCACGTTCCCGCCCTCGGGCGCACTGTGGAACAACGTCCTCTGGATCATCGGCTACGTGACGCTGGTGATCTTCCTGGGACTGATCGTGGCCGTGCTCGCGTCGCGGGTGCGCTACGAGGCGATCATCAAGGCGATCGTCTTCCTGCCCATGGCCATCGCCGCCACGGCGCTGGCCGTGATCTGGCGGAACGTGTATGCGCCCGATCCGAACATCGGCCTGCTGAACGCGATGATCAATCCGTTCGCGCAGCCCGTGTCCTGGCTCGGCAATCCCTCGATCGTCAACTACGCCCTCATCGCGGCCGGCATCTGGGGCTCGGTCGGTTTCGCGACCGTCATCCTCTCGGCAGCATTGAAGGGCATCCCCACGGAGATCATGGAAGCGGCGCGGGTTGACGGGGCGACTGAGCGCCAGATCTTCTTCCGAATCATCATCCCGATGGTCAGCCTGCCCATCTCTGTGCTGGCCGTAACGCTGACCGTCAACGTGATCAAGCTCTTCGACCTCATCTTCGTGATGACCAATGGCGGGCCGGGGACGGCCAGCCGGGTGATCGCGCTGACCTACTACCAGGAGACCTTCCCCGGCGGCCAGTTCGGCAAGGGCGCGGCGGTGGCCGTGGTGATGCTGCTGCTGGTCCTGCCGGTGATGATCTACAACGTCCGGCGCTTCCGAAGCGACAGGGTGACCGCATGACCGTGACCACCGCGAGCGCCGAGGAGCGCAGACGAGAAAAGACCCTCAGCGGCCGCATCGTCAACGCGCTCAACCGCGCGCCGATCCACATCGCCCTGGCGTTCATCGCCCTCATCTGGCTGGTGCCGACGGTCGGTTTGCTGGTGACCTCCTTCCGACCGGCCGCGGACATGCGGGCCACGGGCTGGTGGGAGGCCATCTTCACGATGCGCTTCACGCTGGCCAACTACGAGACCGTGCTGGCCGCGCGGGGACTCGGGGACGCGTTCATCAACACCGTCATCATCACCATTCCCTCGACGATCCTGCCGGTGCTGTTCTGTGCCTTTGGTGCGTACGCGTTCTCGTGGCTTCGCTTCCCGTTCAGGGACACGCTCTTCCTGGTCGTGGTGGCGATGCTGATGATCCCGGTGCAGGTCGCCTTCATTCCGCTGCTGACGATGTTCCGGCCGACCGGACTGCTGCAGAGCTACGGCGCGGTTTGGCTCGCTCACACGGCCTTCGCTCTGCCCTTCGGCATCTTCCTGCTGCGCAACTTCTTCATCACCCTGCCCAAGGACCTGATCGAGGCCGCCCGCATCGACGGAGCCTCCACGTGGGGGATCTTCCGCACGATCGTGGTGCCGCTGTCCGTGCCGGCGATCGCCGCCTACGGCATCTTCCAGTTCCTCTGGGTCTGGAACGACCTGCTGATGGCGCTGGTGTTCGTCCAGCGGGGCGACCAATGGCCGATGACCAGGGCGGTCCAGGCACTGCTCAGCCAGTACGGCAATGAATGGCACCTGCTTGCCGCCGGCGCCTTCCTGCTCATGGTCGTGCCGATGCTGGTCTTCTTCGCGCTGCAGCGCTACTTCGTGCAGGGCCTGCTGGCCGGCTCCGTCAAATAGAGCTCACCGTACTCAGCTGGAACGTCCGGGCCGGCATCGGCCCGGGCGACTTCCCTGCTGCCTGGTGGCGCAAGGTCGATCGGAGCCGGCTGGACGCTGTCGGCAGTTTGGTGCGCGAGGTCGAAGCGGACGTGGTCGCCCTGCAGGAGGTGACCCTGGCCTCGATCGACGGGCGCGCCGTGGACCAGGCCGCCGAGCTCGGCCGGCTGACCGGCATGGAGCATCGCTACGGCGCGGTATGGAGCTTCCCGCTGGTCACGCCCGAGTCCGGCCTGGCCGCCGGTGCCGCGCTGTGGGGCAACGCTGTGCTGTCACGCTACCCGATCGTGGCCGCCGAGACACATGCCCTGCCACTGGTGCCCGACGAGGATCCGGCCGAGCCGCAGGACACGGAGCCACGCTGTGTCCTCGTCACTCGCGTCGAGCTGCCCAGCGGGCAGCTCTCCTTCGCGTCGACGCATCTTGGCTGGCGCGGCCGGCGGGTCCGGCGGGCCCAGGCCGAGAGGCTGGTCGAGCTGGCCACGGACCTGCCCCGGCCGCTGATCGTTGCCGGCGACCTGAACGCGGCGGTCGAGGATGACGAGCTGGCGCCTCTGGCGAGCTTGGGCGACGCGTTTGCCGCGGCCGGCATCCCGGCCGGCGACGGGCGGCGCCAGTCATGTGGTCTATCTCGAATCGACCACGTGCTCGTCGATGGCGTGCAGGTGCTGGATTGCCGGGTTCTGCGCGAGGCTGGCGACACAAGCGATCACCTGCCGGTGCTGGCTCGGGTCAGCCTCGCTGAAGCTGGATAGTCCTGATCTCGGCGGGACCCAGGTCGACCAGCAGACTGCCCGCTTCGACATGCAGGTCCTCGCCGGGCCTGCCCAGCAGATCCGCCTGCCGGGCAGTGCTGACGCCACCGGATAGCCGCGCCGTCGTCCGCCGCGGACGAAGGTTCACCAGGCGCAGCTCGAGCCAGTCCCAACGGCGCAGCAGCGCCGACAGGACCACGCCATCGCCCTCCAGCTCCAGGCCTGAGGCGGGCGCAGGCGACTCCTGATCACGAGAGCGACCGGGAGCCGTGAGCAGGTCGAGCGTGTAGTCCTCGGCCAGGCGGTCGAGGCCAGCGGCCTGCCAGTCACCGCCATGAGGCATGAGCGCGAAGGCGATCGACTGGCGACCCCGCATCTGGGTCGCCGGCACCTGGCGCTCCGGCCCGGCCGGCTCCTCGCGGAAGGGGTTGTCGTTGCGGCTGATCCAGCCGACGGCGCGCAGGGCGGTCAGCGCCAGCTCCCGGCCTTCCACCAGCTCGTACTCGGTGATGTGGTCCAGCAGCACGCCGACGTTGCCGGTGCTGACGAAGGAATAGGCCGGGTAGGTCGGCAGCGGCTCCTCGCCGTGACCGCCCTCCATCGTCAGGCCACGCTCGACGACCGCGTACTGGCCCTCGGCGTGGGACCTGTCAGCCGCCTCGGGCAGCGGCACGTGGAAGCGCAGGCGATGGTCGTCCGACCGGTTGTCGTAGTCGAGCCGCACCCGGACGAACGGCTCTCCGACGCGCAGCTCGAGGCGCATCTCCACGTCCGTAGCTTCGACGTCGCTCGAACGCGAGCGGCGGTCCGGGGAGAGGCTGCGCGGCCATTCGTAACGCCGCGCCACAACCAGCTCGCCGACCAGCGGTCCGGCTGCCGATATACGCGTCTGGATATCGATCGGTCGGTCGACGAGGCGGTCTTCGGCGGGCGGCCCGTAGTTGTAGCTGTCGCCCGCATCGCCGCCGTCGACCAGCCGCCCGGCCCCCTCGATCTGCACTTCGCTACCGGCCAGGTGAAACGTCCCGTCGCTGGTCACCCTGACCGCGAGCAGGCCGTTGTCCAGCTCGTTCCGGGTCACAGCGACCGGCTTGGCCATGGGCGCGCTGCCCTGGACCGGCCGAACGCTGGTCCAGCCGAGGGCCGGCGCGTCGGCCAGTGCCCACAGCCTGCGGCGGGGAGCGGCCTCCAGCCGGACCAGCCACTGCTCGTCCGGTTCGGCCTCGAAGCTCGCAATGATCGGTTCCCACAGCGCCTGCAGGTCAAGCCACTCCGGATCCGGATCGTCGTCGAGCTCGATGACCAGCCGGCGCGGGCCATGTTCGAGCCGGGCGCCGTTGACGCTCTTGCCGAACAGCTCGCGGCGATGCGGCCGGCGACGGAGGAACAGGACCGCCTCCGAGCCGCTCATGTGCTGCTCGAACAGCATCGGCTCGCTGCGTGATACCTCTTGGCTCGGGAACAGCCGGCCGTCGGGCGCCTGGATCGCGACACCGGACCAACTCTCCGGTACCAGGGCGTCGATCTGGACCAGGCCGGTGCGTCTCCGCGGGCTGGGGTTGATCACCGCTCGCCAGCCGTGCGGCACCTGGCGAGCGATTGAGCCGACTGCGCGCTCGGTGATGCCGCGGGCCACCTGCTCTGCCTCAGCAAAGCGGACGAGCACCTGGTGCGTGACGGGGTCTAGCGAGCAGCCGCAGATCGAGTCGTGAGCGGAGTTGTCGACCACTCGCCGCCAGGCCAGCTCCAGGCTCGTTGCCGGCCAATCCCCGCCGTGCAGCGCGGCCAGCGGCTCGGCGTAACGGGTCAGCCAGCGCTCGGCGTGAGCCGCTGCGGCGCGGATGTCGATGTGGGCGGAGTTGACGCCCATGAGCATGTTGGCCCGGGCGCCTGAGCGCATCTCCCCCTCGACCAGCTCGAGCTCGCGTCCGGCGTCCCGCTCGGCAGCGTGAGCTATGTATTCCGCCAGGGTGGCAACTCGGATGCTCACGCCGGTGGCCGACGCGTTCACCGCCCTGACCAGCCCGACCGTGTCGCCGGTCGGCAGCATGTGATCGGTGCCGTACATCGCCAGCACCGAGTCGCTCCCGTATACAGGGCCCATGTGCCTGGCGTATGCGCTGACTGTCG
This sequence comes from Candidatus Limnocylindrales bacterium, assembly GCA_035540555.1. Lineage (GTDB taxonomy): Bacteria > Chloroflexota > Limnocylindria > Limnocylindrales > CSP1-4 > JALYGJ01. Next base: position 71,808 of record DATLGJ010000040.1, read on the forward strand.
CGTCCGCCTCTGCCGGAACGTCGAACAGGTGCGCTCCATTGCCGTAGCCACCGAGCAGGTACTCCGTGGCCACCTCCGACCCATCTGGTGACCGCCAGCGGAAGCGATTGGCGGTGATCCTGGCCGGCACGCCGCGCCAGACGACGGCCTGGTCCAGCCCTGAACGGCGCAGGATCTGGGGCATCTGGGCGATGTGGCCGAACATGTCGGGCAGGTAGCCGACGGGCATCGCGCCGCCCAGCTGGTCGGCGCGAGTGGTGCCCAGCTGCAGGTTCCGCACGATCGTCTCGCCGCTGACCAGGAACTCGTCCATCAGGATCTGCCACGGCCCGATCGCCAGCCGGCCCTCCCCGACGAAGCGGCGGATGCGCTCCTCGCCGTCAGGCCGGATCTCGAGGTAGTCGTCGACCGTCGCCAGCTGGCCGTCCAGCGTGAAGCGGAAAGAGGGCTCTCGCTCCATCAGGTCGAGCACGTGGTCGACGAGCTCGACCAGCCGCATGCGGAAGGTCTGGAAGGGCTCGTACCACTCGCGATCCCAGTGCGTGTGCGGGACGAGGTGGATGGTGGTCGTCTGCTCGGCCACGGGCGCGCTCATCGGCGTGCCAGCGGCACGCGCGGGTCCGGTTCCATCGCGGCCCACTCCGCCCTCACCCAATCGAGGCCGGGGTCGAACGAGCAGGCCATGGTCCTCCGGTCGCCGGCCAGCGCATTGAGGTAATAGGCGTCGTCGCCGTGCGCCGCCACGAAGGGGTGGTAGCCGTCGGTCACCAGTACGACGTCTCCGCTGCGCACCTCCCACAGGCAATCCCTGCTGCGGTCCGGGCGGTACAGGCGCTGGATGGCCCAGGCGTCGGCGCGGCGGAAGCGGTAGTAGTAGGTCTCCTCCAGGACTGCCTCGACGGGCATCTCGTCGACATCGTGCTTGTGGGGTGGCCAGCTGGACCAGTTGCCCGAAGGCGTCAGCACCTCGACCATCAGCAGCCGGTCGGCCGGGAAGGACGGGTCGATGATGTGGTTGACCTGACGGGTCGCGTTGCCTGCGCCACGTACCTCGACCCGGACCCCGTCCCGTCCCACGACAAGGGCCTCGCCGGCCGCGCCATCCCTGCCGGAGGGCCGCGCGCTCCCGACTGCCACCAGGGCGCCAGCTCCGCTGACCGTCGCTCCTCGGCCGGCAGGGACGTAGCATGCCGACGGCAACTGCTCGAACGGGCTCGATCGACCTTCGACCTGCAGCTGGCGGCCACCCGCCTCGACCTCCACCGCCGAACCCTCGACGACGACAAGCCCGTGCTCAAGCTCCGGCGAAAGGCTCAGCCGCTCACCTTCGACCAGCCGCGCGGCCTGGAAGGACAGATAACGCCAGCCGGCGCGCGCCGGGTCGACTGCCACTCGATCGCGGATGTCCGATGCCAGGCGCAGCTGTTCGGCGGGGAGGCTGCTGGGCACGACTGAAGGATGAATCGTCACGGGGCTCACGGCGTGCTAACCATACAATCGGTGGCAGTGAAACGACGGACGCGCCGCCTGACCGCGGCCCAGGCCCTGATCGAGTTCCTGCAAATCCAGCACGTCGAGCGTGACGGTGCAGCGACGCCCTTCTTCGGGCCGGTGATGGGCATCCTCGGCCACGGCAACGTGGGCGGCATTGGCGAGGCGCTGGAGGCGGCGCAGGATCGGGTGCGCTTCATCACCGCTCGCAACGAGCAGGCGATGGTCCACACCGCGGCCGCCTACGCCTGGCGGAGGCGCCGACTCGGAGCGCTGGCGTGCACGACGTCTGTCGGGCCGGGCGCAACCAACATGGTCACCGGCGCGGCCGGCGCAACCATCAATCGGCTGCCGGTGCTGCTGCTGCCGGGCGACGTCTTTGCCGCGCGTCACGTTCGTCCCCTGCTCCAGCAGCTTGAGACGCCCGGCAGCCAGCTGGCCACGGTCAACGACACTTTCCGCCCGGTCAGCCGCTTCTGGGACCGCATCGAGCGCCCGGAGCAGCTGCTCGCGTCGCTGCCCGAGGCGATGCGCGTGCTCACGTCACCGGCCGAGACAGGTGCGGTCACCATCTGCCTGCCGCAGGACACCCAGGCAGAAGCCTTTGATTGGCCCGAGCAGTTCCTGGAGCCCCGGACGTGGCGCGTCGCGCGACCCGAGGCCGAGCCGGCGCTGATCGCCGAGCTGGCCGGCCTCCTCCGAAAGGCGGACCAACCGCTCCTCGTCTGCGGCGGCGGAGTGCGCTATTCCGAGGCGGAGGAGGAGCTTGGCGACCTGGCCGAGCTGTACGGCGTGCCGGTGGTCGAGACGCAGGCGGGCAAGGGCAGCCTGCGCTGGGACCACCCCCTCAACCTGGGCCCGATTGGGTCGACCGGCGGCCTGGCCGCCAACCGCTGGGCGCGCGAGGCGGACCTGGTCATCGCACTGGGCACTCGGCTGGGTGACTTCACCACGGCCAGCGGCACCGTCTGGCAGCGGCCGGATGCGCGGCTCGTGGCGGTCAACGTCGGCGAGGCCGACGCGGGCAAGGCTCGACTGTCGATCGTGGCCGATGCGCGCCAGGCACTCCGGGCGCTGCGGCGCGAGCTGGGCGAGCCGTCAGCCGAGGAGCGGACCGGCCGCCTGGCCGAACGGCGCCGCCGCGTGGATGCGCTGCGCGACGAGTGGCAGGTCGAGGTCGACCGGCTGCGGACGATGGTCGGCAACGACGGCCTGCTCAGCCAGGCTCAGCTGATCGCGCGAGTCAACGAGGCGGCGCAGGGCAGCGGGACGGTGATCAATGCCGCCGGCAGCATGCCCGGTGACCTGCACAAGCTGTGGCGGGCCGGCTCACCCGATGACTATCACGTCGAGTACGGGTACTCGTGCATGGGCTACGAGATAGCCGGCGGGCTGGGCGTCAAGCTGGCCGACCCGGAGCGCCACGTCATCGTGCTCGTCGGCGACGGCAGCTACCTGATGATGAACTCGGAGATCGTGACCTCGCTGCAGGAGCACGCGCCATTGACGATCGTCGTGGTCGACTCGCACGGCTACGCGTCGATCGGCAGCCTGGCGCGGTCGATGGGCGCCCGGAACGGCTTCAACGACCTCGTCGCCCGCGATCCACGCAGCGGCCGCCTGGAAGGCGATGTCCTGCGGGTGGACTTCGCCGCGCATGCCGCAAGCATGGGCGCGCACGCGACGCGTGTGCGGACGGCGGACGAGCTGGACGCGGCCCTGGCCAAGGCGCGTGGAGCGGAGCACACGAGCGTCGTCGTGGCCGAGGTAGACCCGTCGCTGAGGGTGCCCGGCTACGAGTCCTGGTGGGAGGTGCCGGTCGCGGAGGTCTCGGGGTCCGAGGCAGTGCGTTCGGCGCGGGCGGAGTACGAACGAGCGCGCGAGCGCCAGCGAACGCTCAGCTGACCAGGCCGCGCAGGAGCTCCAGATTGGCGCGCTGGTCAGCGACCGCCTGCTCGAAGCGCGCAGCAGCGCCGGTCAGGACGTCCTGCTCGACCACTATCCAGCCGTCGTACCCCATCGCCTGCAGCCCGCGCAGGAATGTGGCCACGTCGAGTGCCCCGTGGCCGAGCGGGCGGAACACGCCGCGGGACCAGATCTCGTCGGCCGAGGCACCTTCGTCGACGATCTGGCCCAGCAGCCCCATGTCAGCGTCCTTCAGGTGCACGTGGCGGATCCGACCCGCCCACCGTTCGAGCGCGGCGACGGGGTCGCCACCGCCCACAAGCAGGTGGCCGGTATCGAGGCACAGGCTGACGTCGGTCATGCCGAGCAGCCGGTCCACCTCTCGAGAGGCCTCGACATAGGTCGCCGCGTGGTGATGGAAGGCCGGCTCGTGGCCGCGCGAGCGACAGCGGTCGACGACCCGCTGAAGGCCACGCGCCAGCTCCGCCCAGCCGGCCTCGTCCAGGCCGATCGTCGGGTCGTGCTCTGCCTGTCCCGGTCGAGCCCGGTGTTCCGGGCTGCCCGCGGCCGCCAGCGTGGGAGGGGGAGGGGGGTTGCCGCCGCCTGCTGCGAGATCGAGCACGTCGAGAGTCCGCTCCAGCGCCGGCATCGCCTCGTCCAGCGCCGATGGGTCGTGGAAGGGCAGCTCGATGTATGCCCCGGAGAGAGCCAGGCTGCGACCCGCCAGCCTCTCACCGAGCGCGTCGCCCTCGCCCAGGTAGCCCAGTGGCCCGAGGTCGATCCCGGCGTAGCCTGCCGCCGCTACCTCGTCCAGGACTCGCTCGGCCGGCGCCAGGAAGCGCTCGCTGCCGACGGTCATCTCGAACACGCCGTAGGAGACCGGAGCGTTGGCGAGGTGGATGGTCAACGCAGCTCGCTGGGCTGCTGGATCGGTCGCCTGCTGCGAAAGCACTCCACGATCGCCTGGCACAGCGCCACATCGCGGAGTGAGTCCCAGCCGGTGGTCGGTGGCTGGCGACCCTCCGTCGCGGCCTCGTGGAACGCGACCAGCTCTCGACTGAAGGAGCTTTCGAAGGTGATGATCTCGTCGCTCGCCCGCGACCCGGGCTTGTCCGCCTCGCCCTCCTCGGTCTGCAGCAGCGTCGGCACGTTGCGCAGGTAGGGCGACGGGAAGCCAATGCTGACGCGACGCTCGCAGGCGATCATCGCGAACTCCATCCGATAGCGGGTGATGCCCGGCGTGAGCAGCACCCAGTGGATCGCCACGGGCAGGCCGCCAAAGGTGAGCATCACGCTGATGCTCGTCTCGCGCAGGTCGACGTGGTCAACGCTATCTGGCTCGCCGAGCAGGCCGCGCAGCGCGTTGAGCTCGTGGATCAGCGAATCGAGCAGCCGCGCACGGTAGATGCGGCGCTCGAAGTCCGACGCCTCTTCGCCGATGGCCAGGCTGACCTGCTGCTGCGTCTCGACAGCCAGCCGCTCGACAGCCCGGGTGGGGGGCTGTCCTCCTCGGATGAGCCCGTAATGGGCGACGTAGGGCAGGTAGGGTGCCTCGAAGGTGGTCACTCGCAGGAAGCGCCGGTCGGACAGCTCGCCGACCAGCTCGCGGAAGCGTTCGTAGGCGGGGTCGTAGCGCTTGTTATAGCCGACCATCAAAGCGACCCCTGCCTCGTCCGCGGCCGCGACCATCTGCCGGCCTTCCTCGACCGACAGGCACATCGGCTTCTCGACCAGCACGTGCAGGCCTCGACGCGCCGCCTCGACAGCAATCGGAGCGTGGCTGCTTGTGGTCAGGACGATCACGGCATCGAGCGGATGCGCCAGCATCTGGCGCCAGTCGGTGAATACGTGCGGCACGCCATGGCGCTGGGCGACTGCCGCCGCCGTCTCCGGGACGATGTCGCACAGGGCAACCGTGTCGAACCGGTCGGACAGCTCGCGCAGGTAGGGCAGGTGAGCGACCTGGGCGATGAGGCCTGCTCCCACTATGCCGACGCGCAGGGGCCGGCCGGGTGTGTGGTCGGTGACGGTGCTCACGAGCGGCGAGGCTACCATCGCCCGGCCGACGATGCCGGGACCGCGCCCGCGGGCTGCCAGGCGGGGCTGCATGCTGCGCCCAGCCTACAATCGCTGCCATGACCCAGACCGCCGACCCCAGTCAGGCCCAGTCGCCCAGCGACGCACCGACCTACGGCAACTTCATCGGCGGGGAGTGGCGACCTGCCCAGTCCGGCGCCACCTTCGCCTCCCACAACCCGGCCGACACGCGCGAGCTGATCGGCCGCTTCGCGCAGTCCGATGCCGCCGATGTCGCTGCCGCCATCCGCGCCGCAGAGGAGGCCCTGCCGGCCTGGCGGCCGATGCCGGCGCCCAAGCGCGGCGAGATCATGTACGCCTTCGCCCACCTGATGGCACAGCACAAGGAACGCCTCTCGCGGGCGATGACGCGCGAGATGGGCAAGGTCCTGGCCGAGGCCCGCGGGGACGTGCAGGAGGGCATCGACATCGCCTACCTGATGGCCGGGGAGGGCCGTCGTCTGTTCGGGGATACGACCCCCTCCGAGCTACCCAGCAAGTGGGCGATGAGCGTGCGCGAGCCGGTCGGTATCGCCGGCATCATCACGCCCTGGAACTTTCCGATCGCCATTCCCTGCTGGAAGATGATGCCGGCACTCATCACCGGTAACACCGTCGTCTTCAAGCCGGCGTCGGACACGCCACATTGCGCGGCCCTGCTCGTCGAGCTGCTGCACGAGGCCGGCTTCCCGCCGGGGACGGTGAACCTCGTCACCGGCTCGGGCGAGGACGTGGGTACGCCGCTCGTCGAAAGCCCCGACGTCAACGTGATCAGCTTCACCGGCAACACCGCCACCGGCCGCGACATCGGCGAGCGGGCGTCGCGTCGGCTCAAGCGGGTCAGCCTCGAGCTGGGCGGCAAGAATGCCATTGTCGTGATGGCCGACGCGGACCTTGAGCTGGCTGTCGAGGGGATCCTCTGGTCGGCCTTCGGCACCACCGGCCAGCGCTGCACCGCCTGCAGCCGGCTGGTCGTGCATGAGCAGGTCGCCGATGAGCTGCTCGGTCGGCTGGTCGACAGGGCCGGCCAGATGCGGCTCGGCAACGGCCTCGAAGGCTCCACCGACGTCGGTCCGCTCATCAACGCGCGCGCCCTGGAGCGAGTGGGCGGCTACGTCGAGGTCGGCCAAGAGGAAGGTGCTCGGCTGGCCGCCGGCGGTTCGGTGGCAACCGACCGGGACGGCCTGCAGCACGGCCACTTTTTCAGCCCGACCATTCTTGACGGCGTGCAGCCGATGGACCGCGTTGCGCAGGAAGAGATCTTCGGCCCGGTGCTGTCGGTCATCCGGGTGGCCGATTACGGCCAAGCCGCGACGGTGGTAAACCAGACGCGGTATGGCCTTTCCTCGTCGATCTTCACCCGCGACACCAACACGGCCTTCCGGGCCATGCGCGACTTCCAGACGGGCATCGTGTACGTGAATGCCGGGACGATCGGTGCCGAGACGCACCTGCCCTTCGGCGGCATGAAGCAGACGGGCAACGGTCACCGCGAGGCCGGCCATGCGGTGCTCGAGACATATACCGAGTGGAAGTCGATCTACGTCGACTACTCGGGCCGGCTGCAGCGCGCCCAGATCGACAACCAGGACGTGCCGTAGCCAGGAATGCCCCACGAGGAAGGCATCCAACGCGTCATCGACTCGGCCGCCAGGCTGGGCATCGAGCTGGACGAGCAGGAGGCACGCGACTGGATCGCGGCGATGACCGCGGAAAGCGCCGGCGGGGACATCGTTATCGACGTGGATTCGGGCGTCTTCGGCCACCGCGCCACGATGCTCGACCTGGACGCGGCCGATATCGCCCACTTTCGGCGGATTGGCCGCATCGTCGGATTGCCCAGCCGTCCTGGGCAGGTAGCCACGGCGCTGGCCATGTCCGGCTCGGCGGCCCAGAACCGAATTCACTCCTACCCGGCAGACGCCGACTTCTTCGAGCGGGTCCACATCACCGCGCCGACACGAGAAGCGGCCTGCGCCATCCTGGCCGATGTCATCCGCGAGAAGGCCCTGGCCACCATGACCGGCCCGACCTACCGACTGTGGGAGGTCAAGTTCGGCACCTGGGACGCCGACGTCATCAAGGACGGACGCACTCTCCGCGCCGGCTCGCCGATGAGCTGGTCACCCGCCGAGGTCGCGGCCGGGTCGATGACCGTCAGCCATGACGGGGCCGTGCGCACGGTCGGCTGGGAGGAAGCGGCGCGTGATCCGGGCTGGTGCAAGATCGACTGGGTCGTGGCGGACCCCGAGCGCGGTGCGCTGGCCAACGCGAGCAACATGCTCGACCCGACGTGGGAGGCCCCCGACGGCACGATCGTCCCGCTCGACGGCTTCCTGGACCCGTACTTCCAGGAGGTTTACCTGGACAGCGCCTCGCTGCCCCTCTTCGAGCGGATCATCCGCGAGCTGTCGCACGACTCGGTCGATGAATACGTCAAACAGCTCGAGACGGAGGTTCGAAAGCACGCCACCACAGATCCGAACTGGGGCAAGGTCGCACGGCGGCTGTACAACATATTCAGGCTCACCGGCCACTACCCGGAGGCCGCCTACATCCGCGAGCTCTTCGATGAGCCGACAACCGTGCTCTACCGGGTGGCCGCGCTGATCCGGACGATCGACGAAGCGGCGAGCGCCGGTTCTCCCTTTGCCCGCGAGGAACTGGTGGAGCAGTGCGACCAGCTGATCATGTCGGCGATCGGCGCACTGAGCGGTCCGTCCGAGGCCGCTGTGGTGGCCCATCTCCTCAAGCTGCGCGACCAGGTCGGGGGACAGGCGGACGGAGACAGGACCGAAAGCGTCAGCGGCGTGCGCGACCACACCATGTCTGTCGTCAACGAGTACTTCCGCGAGCGGCTGATCGCGCTGCCCGCGATCCGTGAGTACGTCGAGCAGCTCGCCGGCCAGGCGGTTGCCAGCTCAGCTCCCGCGGCGGGACCCCCATCCGGCCAGGCGGGGCAGGACTGATTGGCGGGTGTGAACGCGGCGGCGGATTGACCACACTCGCTGACATGACGAGCAGCCGTGTGCCCGCCATCATGCTTCGCCTCGGGGCGAGCCTGCTCGCAGTCGTGATCGCTGCCGGCGCGGCCTTCGCCGCGCCCTCGCCGGCGGCCGCGGCTGCGTTCGAGATCCAGGTCCCGGTGCTCATCTACCACCACGTCACCTGCGACCAACCGTCGAACCTTCCCAACACCCAGATCTGGATCTGCCCGGCTCGTTTCGAGGCGCAGCTCAAGCACCTGAAGGATCGTGGCTGGCGCACGATCACCGCTGATCAGCTGGCTGACCACGTCAAGAACCGCACCTGCCCAGCTCCGCGGACGATGGTCGTGACCATCGACGACTCGGCGCTGTTCGGCTACACGCAGGCGGCCCCGATTCTCGAGAAGCTCGGCATGCGCGGCACCTACTTCGTCGTCGTCGGGCTGGCCGGCCAGTCGAACGCGCTCAGCTTCAACCACATGCGCCAACTTGTCGCGCGCGGGCACGCGGTGGGCAACCATTCGATGACCCACCTCGACCTGGTCGGCCGGACACAGGCCCAGCTCGATCGCGAGGTGGAGCAGGCGCAACAGAAGCTGGCCCAGGAGCTCGGCTACCGACCGCGCACGTTCGCCTATCCCAACGGCACCCACGACGCCAACGCGCGACAGCGTGCCGGCCAGAGCGGGTTCGAGCTGGCTTTCACGGCCGACCCCACCTTCACCATCTCGTCGGCCAAGCCGCTCGTTGCGCCGCGCCTGTTCGTCAGCAAGCGGCACGACCCCGCGACCCTGGCCGGCAAGATCGAGCCATACGCCCAGCCGTGCCCGACCGCCGGTCCGGCGACCGGGGCGCCCAGGGTGTCCCTGCCAGCCGGCGCGCAGATGGGTACCAGCAAGGTAGGCATTCGGGTGGAGTGGTCTGAAGGCGCAGCCGCTGGCGCCACCTCCTTCCAGCTCCAGCAGCGGCGCAACGGCGGCAGTTGGGCCACGCTCAGCCTGCCCTCGGCCAGGGCCACGGCGGTCAACCTGCTGCGCGCGCCGGGCAACACCCTTGAGTATCGCGTTCGGGCCGCCGCCGGCGGCAGCTATGGGCCGTGGGCGACGAGCAGCCCGGTCCGCCTGACCGCGCGCCAGGAGGGCCACTCCGGACTGACGCTGAGCGGTGCCTGGCAGCGCGTGTCGCTCAGCAACGCGATGGGCGGCGCGCTTGCCTACACGAGCTCGTCAGGGGCAGCCGCCAGCATGAGCTTCACCGGATCCAGCATCGGCTGGGTTGCGCATCGGGGGCCCAAGCGAGGGGTGGTGGACGTATACATCGACGGCGTGCCGGCGGGCACAGTCGACCTGTATGCAGCCTCCGGCTCACCGCGCCGGCTCGTCTTCGTCCGTAGCTGGGCGAGCTCGAGCAGCCACACCATCGAGCTGCGCCCCCGCGGGACCGCACGTCGACCGCGCGCCGACCTGGACGCGTTCCTGATCCTGGGCCCCTGATCGCGCAGCGGAGCGTCAGGCCTTCGCGCGCTCCCTGAACTCCGCCACCTGGCGGCGGGCAGCCGTCACGACTGACCCGCCGTCCGAGCCGAGCGCGTACACGCGGTAGCCCGCGTCCGCGTAGAGTGCCATGTCGTCAATCGTCCAGAGCAGGACGCCCGCTGCCTTGCCGGCGTCGTTGGCTGCTCGGCCGACCCGCTCGACCGCGCGGCGGTACTCGCCGGAACCAATGTCGCCCGGGACGCCCAGGTCGTGTGACAGGTCGGTCGGACCGACGAAGAGCACATCGACGCCGTCGATCGACGCGAACTCGTCGGCGGCGTCGACTGCTGCCTGGCTCTCCACCTGGATCATCAGGGTGACGTCCTCATGGGCCGTCGCCACGTCGGCATGCGTCAGGCGGCCGTAACCGGCAAAGCGCGTGGGCAGGGCGATGCCGCGCGTGCCCGAGGGCGGGTAGCGCACGAAGCTGACTGCCTGGCGAGCCTGTTCCGCCGTGTCGACGCGCGGAACCATCAGCGCTCGGGCGCCGAGGTCAAGGGCTCGGCCGATGCGCAGCCGAGTGCCCTCCTCGACGCGCACCACCGCCTCGGCGGGCGTCGCGGCGACGGCGTGGAGCATCTGGAGCAGGCCGGCCTCGGTCAGCGCGCCGTGCTCCATGTCGAGGATCAGCCAGTCGAAACCTGCCTGGCCGCACAGCTCGGCAGCTACGGGCGAGCCCAGGTTCAGGAACGTGCCCAGCGTCGTCTCGCCGCGGAGGATTCGCGCCCTCAGCGGCTCCAGCGGCGTGGCGCTCACGCCGGCTGCGGGTCTTCGGGCTCGCGGGTGGCTGTGCTATCGGTCCAGGCGGGCGGATCGCTGGCCGGAAAGGAATCGTCCGAGGCCTCGTCGACGAGGTCCTCGTGATCCCGTGGTTGCTCGTCGGGCGTGATCTGGGCGTCCTGGCGGTCGTCGGCGGCGGGCTGGTCGTCAGTCATTGGCCGATGGTATCCACTCCGCACCGCTGGCGCCAATACCGGCCAGCGGTTAGAATCCAGGGCATGGGCCGCTAGCTCAATGGTAGAGCAGCTGACTCTTAATCAGCTGGTTGAAGGTTCGAGTCCTTCGCGGCTCACCACTCAAATCGAGATTACCTGGCCCCTCCGGTCCCCTCCCGGAGGGGCTTTCCTTTTGTGCACGGGACGGCTTGTGCACGGGACGGCCGGCGGCGGCGCTGTCGTGCACTGACGCAGGGTGCGACTCGGTGACGCGCGGGTAACGCGACGGTTTCGCGCATGTGTAATGCGGCGCCGCTCGGCTGATTGCTGGACTGATGGCCCGTCGCGCGAGCCTTGGGATGGGGATGGCGCTACAGCCATCCGGCCAAGCATCCAAGGAGGTCATCCATGGACGAGAACCAGAACTGGCAGAAGGACCAGGGTGGCCAGGGCGGCCAGGACCAGGGCGGCCAGCAGCAGGGCGGCCAGCAGCAGGGCGGCGACTGGGGCGGTCAGTCCGGCTCGACCGACTACACCCAGGGTGGCGGCCAGCAGGGCGATCTGGGCACCCAGGGCGGCGAGATGGGCGGCGGCCAGAACCAGGGCGGCCAGGGCGGTCACGGCGGCCAGGGCGGCAGCGAGAACATCTAGCCTGCTTCAGCCGCCCATCCGGGCGGCTCGAAATCTCACAGCGGCGGCGCCTTGGCGTCGCCGCTTTCCATGTCAGCCGGCGATCGCAGCGCGGGGGACGGACCATGCCAACAGACCTCTCCAAAGCCACCGTCGTGATCACCGGTGCGAGCAGCGGGATCGGCCGGGCCACCGCCCTGGAGCTCGCCTCATACGGCAGCAGCGTGGTGCTCGCCGGTCGCCGGAGCGGTGCTCTCGAGGCCCTGGCGCAGGACTGCGAGCGGCGCGGGGGCCGCGCCATCGCGGTGCCGACCGACACGGCCGACGAGGAGGCGGTCGATTTCCTCGCCCGGCGCGCCGAGGAAGAGTTCGGCGGGTTCGACGTGTGGGTCAACAATGCGTCGGTCTATGCGGTCGGCCGTGCTGATGAGGTGCCATCGGAAGCCATCCGGCGGCTGATCGACGTGAACCTCCTCGGCTACGTCTGGGGCAGCCGAGCGGCGCTGCGCCACTTTCGCCAGCGGGGCCGGGGCGTGCTCATCCAGAACGCCTCGGTGCTGGGCAAGGGAGGCGCACCGTACCTCTCGTACTACGCCGCCACCAAGCACGCCGTGATCGGCTACGCGCAGTCGCTGCGCATGGAGCTGCTCGGCGAGAAGGACATCCACGTCTGCACGGTCATGCCGGCGACGATGGACACGCCGATCTTCCAGCAGGCGGCCAACTTCTCCGGCCGCGCGCTGAAGGCGCTGAACCCGGTGTACGAGGCGGGCGATGCCGCTCGCGCGATCGTCGCCTGTGCGCGCAAGCCCGAGGCGGAGGTCTTCGCGGGCAATGCGGCCAAGGCCGTTGCCGCGCTGAGGCAGGCTTCCACGACTGCCTATGAGCAGACGTTCGCGATGCAGGTCGAGGCCGATCACTTCGGTGATGCCGAGGCGCCCCGGACCATGGGCAACCTGCTGGAGCCGATGCGGGAGTATGCCGCAATCTCGGGCGGATGGACGGTCGGGCGTGGCCAGGTGTCCGACCAGCGGGTGACCCGAGTCGCCCTGGTCGGGGCGATGCTGTTGGCGCTTGGTGCTGGCGGACTGGCCTGGCGGCGCGGGCGGACGGCGGGCAGCTAGCGCCCGCGGAGCCGGGTCGCGACGAGGCGGACCAGGGCAAACGCCACGGTCCCGACGACGATCGTTGCGAGATACCACTCGCCGGTCGCGGCGAGCTGGTCCGCGGCCTGGTCCGATCCCGGCCGGTGGATGGCCAGGTCAAATACGGTGCCCATGGCCAGCCCGCTCACCAGGAAGATCAGCCCGTACCAGCCGCTGAGCAGACCGGCAAGCACACCCAGGACAACCGCCGCGGCGACCCACACGAGAGGCTGCTCGCCTACTGGCATGGTGTAGCCGAGAGCCACCAGAACGAGCGCTGCCACCACCATGATCGCCGTGTGGCGATAGATCGCCCAGGTCAGGCTTCGTGGCTGGTCGTCGCCGAGCACGCTCGCCCGCCCGCTCATAGCGGCAGCCTCTGCAACAGCGCCAGCAGCGGGCGGGTCGCCGGCGCCGGCTCCTCGTCGACGGGAAGTCTGAGCCAGCCATCATCGCTGGCGCCCGGCCGGTAGCGGCCCGTCAGCCGGCGCGCACTGATCTCGGTCAGCCCCATCTGGGCGACGGCTTGGGCCAGAGTAGTGCCCTCGCCACGCAGGCCACGACTGAGCACACAGGCGTCTCCGTCGCGAAGCGTTCGGCCCAGCTCCGCTCGTCGCTCGGCAAAGGGCCGGCTCAGCAGCGACCGCTCGCCGCGCTGGAGGAGGTCCGAGCAGACCAGGGCGGGCCATCCAGCACTGCTGCCCGGATCGGTGAGGCGTCGGCGCAGCAGCTCTGAGTCCGGCCGCCCCTCATCGTCGAGGATCAGCAGGGTCGCCTCTGCGACCAGCCTGCCCGGCGCGAACTGGTCGACCACGGAGCGCAGCTCGGGGAAGCAGGCGTCCGGATCGGCAAGGTGCTCGATCTGCAGGCGCAGGCCCTGATCGTCGACGTAGGCCAGCACGGGGGTGCCCGGCCACCATGGCTCGAAGAACCAGCTGTCGTCGTCGAAAGGCGCGCTCCCCGGCGTGGGCCGCATGGGCGCCAGCCGCGGAAGCGCGGATGAAGCAGCCGGTTCGATCTCGAGCGAGAGCTGCTCGCCGGCGGCTGCCGCCACTGTCACTAGGCGGTCTTGCGGCGACGTTCCTGCCGACCGGCGGCAGCCGGCTGGCGGCGGATGGTCGCGGCCTTGGCGGCGGGCTTGGCCGACGACTTGTCGGCCGTCCTGGCCTTGCGCCGGGCAGCGAGCGGCTCGGGCTCTTCCGTGGCCTTGGCGCGCCGGCCGCGGGTGCCCGAACGGGCCGCCTTGGCAGCGGCCGGCTGCTCGGCGGCATCGTCTTCGGCGTCGGCAGGAGCGCGAGCGCTGCGTGACTCGCGCACGGCCGCCACGCTCGCCTCCAGCACGCTCATCAGGTCAGTGATCCTGGTCGGCTGGGCGGCAACCGGTCGCGGCGCCTCGGCCGGCTGGCCGGCGATCTTTGCCTCAATGACCCCCATCAAGGCCTCACGATACTCGTCGCGGTACTCGCTTGCCTCGAACTCGCCGCGCATGGCCGCAATGAGCTGTTTGGCCATCTGCTTCTCAGCCGGTTTGAAATCGGGCTCCTTGGCCGGCAGGTCGAGATCCTCGAGCGAGCGCACCTCGTCGGGCCAGTAGAGCGTTGTCAGGAGCATCGTGTTCGAGAACGGGTTGAGCGAGGCCAGCTGCTCGCGGTCCTTGAGCACGATCTTGCAGACCGCCGACAGGCCCTCGTCGGCCAGCACCGACTTGAGCAGGTAAAAGGCCTTCCGACCGACCGCCTCCGGCTCGATGTAATAGGCCTGGCGGATGAACGTCTGGTCGTGCGATTCGCGGTCCGCTTCGACGAAGGTGTCGATCTCGATCGAGCGCACCGTCTTGAGCGGCACGTTCTCGAAGTCCTCCTCGTCGATGAGGACGTATTGGCCCTTGGCATATTCGAAGCCGCGAACCGTCTCGCTGCGCGGGATCTCGCCGTGCTCGGGGCAGTGGACGCGCATCTGGATGCGCTGGCCACACTCCTTGTGAAGCAGATTGAACGACAGGCCGCCGCGGGATTCGGTGGCCAGGTAGAGCTTGATCGGGATGGTCACCAGTCCGAACTGGATCGCGCCGCGCCACATCGCGCGTGCCATGACATCTCCTTGCTCCTGTGCCAGGGCTGTTCGCCGCCCTGTCAACGGCACAGGATACGGCCTCCGAGGTGCGGCGCGGAGGACTCCATGCCGACGTTGATCTTGCGTGCGCGCTGCGATAAGCCGCTTGCGACACATCTGCAACCGGCACCAGCAGGTGCTTGTCCGGGCGTCATCGGCACTGTCCGACAATGGGCACTGCCGTCACGGCGACCCGCCGATGCGCGTCGCGCGCGACCGAAAGGAGTAAGCCCTATGACAATCGATCTGAACATCCCCGTGCTGAACCGTCGTCTGGTCATCGATACCTTTCCCGACAGGACCCCCGGCGCGGCCGACGGACCCTCGAGCCGCCTGAGCGCCCTCCGCCTGCCGCAGGTCAACATCGAGAGCGCCGTTGGCAGCGCCCGGAAGTCCATCGACCATGCCGTCAAGTCGCTGACCGAGGGCAGCGAGCAGGTCGCCCACAGCGCCGAGCGGGCTGCGGCCCACGCAGCGATCCGCGCTCGCCATCTCGGCGAGGATGTCGACCACGCGATCAAGGACGTGCGATCGCTGCGCATCACGCGTGACCGAGGGCGCGATCCGTGGCCGGGTGTCGCCCTCGTCCTTGGCGCGATCGCCGGCGTGGTCGGGATGTTCCTCTTCGACCCGCGCGATGGCAAGCGCCGCCGGACGGTCCTCATGGACAAGCTCGGCAAGTGGAGCCGTGTTGCCGGCAGGGAGGCGCGCGGCAAGGCGGTCGATCTGCGCAACCGCAGCCAGGGCATGATCCACGAAGCCCGCTCGGCGATCGGCAAGGGCGCAGGCGGCACTGATGATGCCGGCCAGCACGAGGTCGGAGTCGGTAGCGGCGCGACCGTCGGTCGCGAGCCCGTGGCCGTGGCCGTCGGCGGCAGCGGCACCACCGGCCCGGCGGCCGGTGACTACAGTGACCTCAGCCACGATCCCGGACGACCCAACGGACGCGAGACCATCGCCTGATTGAGCGGCGGCCGGCCGTCAGGCCCGATCCGCCGTGCTAACCTGACGAGAGTCCCTTTCGCACCGGTCCAGTGAGGCCGGCACGGGGCGGCCCCGAGAGGGCCGGCAGGGAGGACGATCGGAAGATGCCGCCACCAGACCACCGTTCGAATGCGAGCGGTGGTCTTCTTTCACCCGCGCCGATGCTGCCGCCGGAGGCCGTGGTCGATCCGCGTATTGGTTCCCACGGCCCCGCGCTGCTGGCGCTCGAGGATGGCACCGTTCAGCGCGGCATCGCTTTTGGCGCGCCGGTCGGCGGCGGTGGTGACCTGGTCGCCAACACCAGTCAGACGGGTTACCAGGAGATCTGCACCGATCCGTCGTATGCGGGCCAGGTCGTGCTGATGACCTACCCGCTGATCGGAAACTACGGTCGCCTCGAGCGCGACGACCAATCGCCCCGTCCCTGGCTGAACGGCTTGATCGTCGCCCACGCCACGGCCGCCGTCCTGGAGCCTGCGCAGCAGCTGGTGACGCTGCTGCGTCGTGCCGGAGTGCCGGCAATCTGCGGGCTCGACACGCGCAGCCTGGCTCGCCGGCTGCGCGACACCGGCTCGCAGCGGGTCTACATCACCGCGCCGGGCGAGCTGGATCCGAACTCGGCCGTCGAGCGAGCTCGGAGCCTGCCGCGCTGGGAGGACCAGGATTTCGTCAGCCAGGTCTCGGCCGAGGCGCCCTACGAGGTCGGGCCGGCGGACGGCCCTCTGGTGGCGGTCCTCGATTACGGCCTCAAGGGCAACATCGTGCGCAACCTTGTCGAGCGTGGCGCCCGCGTGCGCGTGCTGCCGCACGTCGCAGACGCCGCCACCGCCCTCGCAGCCGAGGTGCGCGGCATGGTCCTCTCGCCCGGCCCCGGAGATCCGGCCCGACTGGACCTGCCGGTGGAGGTGGCCCGCCGGGCGATGGGCGACGGTCGACCGCTGCTCGGCATCTGCCTTGGCCATCAGATCGTCGGTCGGGCGGCGGGCGCCCAGACGAGGCGCCTGCGCTTCGGCCACCACGGCGCCAACCATCCGGTCCGCGACCTGGCCAGCGGGCGGGTGCAGGTTACGGCTCAGAACCACGAGGTGGAGGTGGTCGGCGAGACACTGCCCGCCGGCAGCGGCTTCGAGGTCAGCCAGCGCAATCTCAACGACGGATCGGTGGAGGGCCTGCGCCACAGCCGTCTGCCCATCGAGACGGTCCAGTACCACCCGGAGGGATCCCCGGGGCCGCTGGACGCGCTGGCGGTGTTCGACCGCTTCATGTCGGCTGTCGCTCGGCGCGAGGCACCCGGTTGACCGACTCGGAGCGCCCGCAGTCGGTGCTCATCGTCGGTTCCGGACCGGTCATCATCGGCCAGGCGGCCGAGTTCGACTACGCCGGTACGCAGGCCTGCAGAGCGCTCCGGGACGAAGGAGTGCGCACGATCCTGCTGAACTCCAACCCGGCCACGATCATGACCGACCCCGGCGTGGCCGATGTCGTCTACCTCGAGCCGATCACCGTCGCCAGCGTAGAGCGCATCCTCGAGCGCGAGCGGCCTGACGGGATCCTGTGCGGGCTCGGCGGCCAGACTGCCCTCAACCTGGCCGTCGCGCTCGACCGTGCCGGCACGCTGGAGCGTCACGGCGTCAGGCTGCTCGGCACCCCGCTGGCCGCGATCGAGATGGCAGAGGACCGCCAGCGTTTCCGCCAGCTGCTCGACTCCATCGGCCAGCCGTATCCCGGCTCGGAGATCGTCGAGGGATCGACGCCGGCCGAGCGCCAGGAGGCCAGCCGCCGGGCGCTTCAGGCGATCGGACTCCCCGCAGTCATCCGGCCGGCCTACACCCTCGGCGGCTCGGGCGGCGGCATCGTCAGCAGTGAAGCGGAGTACTTCGACCGTGTCCGATCGGGGCTGCGCGCCAGCCCCATCGGCCAGGTCATCGTGGAGCGCTACCTCGACGGCTGGCAGGAGGTCGAGTACGAGGTCATGCGCGATGCCGACGACACCTGCATCGCCGTCTGCTCGATGGAGAACGTAGACCCGCTCGGGGTTCACACGGGCGACTCGATCGTCGTGGCACCGGTCCAGACGCTGAGCGACGCGGTCAACCAGAGGCTGCGGTCGGCAGCCCTGGCGATCATCCGGGCGCTCGGGGTCGAGGGTGGCTGCAACGTCCAGTTCGCGCTGTCCGCCGATCACGCCGACTACGCAGTCATCGAGGTCAACCCGCGCGTCTCGCGCTCGTCCGCGCTGGCCTCCAAGGCGACTGGCTATCCCATTGCCCGGGTGGCCGCTCAGATCGCGATTGGCCGGCGGCTGGCCGAGATACCCAATGCGATCACCGGCACGACCGTCGCCGCCTTCGAACCGGCACTCGACTACGTCGTGGTCAAGCTTCCCCGGTTCCCGTTCGACAAGTTCCCCGGTGCCGACCGCGGGCTCGGTTCCCAGATGAAGGCCACCGGCGAGGTGATGGCGATCGACCGGACGTTCGGCGCGGCGCTCAACAAGGCGCTGCGCGGGTTGGAGCAGTCGGGATCGGGTTTCCTGGCCGAAGAGGCCGACTGGGCGGCGGAGATCGCGGCGGGTGACCTGCGCTCATTCCTCCGATCGTCGGACAGCCGGCTCTGGCGACTGCTCGCCTGCCTGCGCCGCGGCGTACCGCCCGACGAGATCCAGCGGGCGACCGGCATCGCGCCATGGTTCGTGTCTGAGCTGGGCCGGCTTGTCGGGCTCGAGAAGCGGCTGCGTGAGGTCGGCGAGATGCTGAGCGACGAGCTGCTGGCCACCGCGAAGCGGGCGTCGTTCGGCGACCGAGACATCGCCGCCCTGACCGGCATCGCCCAGACGGAGGTTACGTCACACCGCTACGGCATCGGCCTTCGTCCGGGGTTCGCGATGGTTGATACCTCGGCCGCCGAGTTTCCGGCGGAGACTCCTTACTTCTATTCGACCTACGCGGCTGCCGGGTCACCACCTGAGGCACCGCCGGTCGAGCGTCCGGCGGCGGTGGTGATCGGGTCCGGGCCGGTGCGCATAGGGCAGGGCATCGAGTTCGACTACTGCGCCGTGCAGGCGGCCGACGCGCTGCGCCGCAGGGGCTGGCAGGCGCTGATGGTCAACTCCAACCCGGAGACCGTCTCGACCGACTTCGACGCGTCGTCGAGGCTCTACTTCGAGTCGCTCGATGTCGAGAGCGTCAGCGAGGTCTTTGCCGCCGAGGCGGATCCCGAAACCGGCCAGCGGCCGCCAGCGATGACCCAGTTCGGCGGCCAGACGCCGCTCGGCCTGGCGCAGGCCCTGGCAGAGGAGGGGACAGAGCTGCTGGGGCTGGACCTCGATACGATCGACGTGACCGAGGAGCGAACGCGTTTTGCCGGCCTGGTAGAGCGGCTCGGCATCCACCAGCCGGAAGGCGGCATGGCAGCCTCGCTCGACGAGGCGCTGGTCGTCGCCGAGCGGGTGGGCTATCCGGTCATCGTGCGGCCGTCATACGTCATCGGCGGGCTGGCGATCGGTTTCGCCTACGGCCCCGAAGACCTCGCTCGACTGCTCGCACGCGCAGCCGCAGTCGATCAGGAGCGGCCCGTCCGGCTCGACGCCTTCCTCGAAGGGATGGAGGTGGACGTCGACGCCGTGTGCGACGGCGAGACCGTGTTGGTGCCGGGGCTGATCGAGCACGTCGAGAGGGCGGGAGTGCACTCGGGCGACTCGATCGGCGTCTTTCCGCCGCAGCGGATCGGAGCGGTTGAGCAGGAGCTGGTGGTCGAATCGCTGAGTCGGCTGGCGCGGGCGATCGGCGTACGCGGATTGGTCAACGCACAGTTCATCGTGCGCGACGACGGCGTCTACCTGATCGAGGTGAACCCACGCGCGTCCCGCACCGTGCCGTTCATCTCGAAGGTCACCGGTGTGCCAATGATCGAGCTGGCCACGCGGGTGGCGCTGGGCGAGCGGCTGGCCGACATGGGTTGGGCCGACGGGCTGCGGCCCAGTCGGGCACTGGTCGCGGTCAAGGCACCGGTCTTCTCGACGGCCAAGCTGCGCGGCGTGGACCCGATGCTGGGGCCGGCAATGCAGTCGACCGGGGAGGTCATCGGCCTTCACGCCGACCCGTCGGTGGCGATGGCCAAGGCGATGGTCGCCGCGTCGCTGAACGCGCCGCTGCCCGGGCGGTACGGGGCCGTGGCGCTGCTCTCGATCGCCGACCGCGACAAGCACCTGCTGGGCGAGCTGGCCGAACGCCTGTCGCGGGCCGGTTACCGCTTCTGCGCCACCTCCGGGACGGCAAGGGCGTTGGCCGAGATCGGCTTCGAGGTGGAGACGCTGCTGCGAGTGGGGGAGGAGGGCGACGGTCGCAGCGTGCTCGAGGCGATCGGGGCGGGCGACGTGCTCTTCGTGGTCAACACGCCATCACCTGGGGCTGGCCCGGTACGCGACGCCGGCGAGATCCGCAAGGCCGCGCTGGCCGAGGGCATCGCCTGCCTGACCGCGATCGATACGGCGTTGGCCGCCGCGGCGGCCCTGGATCCCCGGGTCGTCGAGCGGCTGGACGACGTCAGGCCACTCGAGGAGTGGCTGGTCGGAGTGGCGGCCGCCGCCCGGTAACTAGCGTCCGGGGAGGCGGGGCGCTGCGGCACTGACGGGACAAGAGAACTGCGGTGTGGCCTATTCGTACCGTGGCGACCCGTGGGCCCGTTCTATACGTTGCGCTGGTGCAGCGAACAGAAAGCTCCCGCGATGGCGGCCGATCACCGGAACCGGTCGTGCTGTGCGCAGACGACGACCCGGATGATCGGCTGCTGCTGGCCGACGCGGCGCGCGAGTGTGGCCTTGGCCGGGTGGTCTTCGTCGAAGACGGCGAGCAGGTGCTGGCGTACCTTCGTGGCGACGGGCCATATGCCGACCGCAGCGCGGCCCCGCCGCCGGCTCTCGTTCTCCTCGACCTGAACATGCCACGCAAGGACGGGCGCGAGGCACTCCGGGAGATCAAGGCAGATCCGGCGCTCCGCTCCATCCCGGTGGTCGTGCTGACGACTTCCAGCGCAACGAGCGACGTCGCGACCGTGTACGACGAAGGCGCGAGCTCGTATGTCGTCAAGCCGCTCAGCTACGACGGCCTGATCGGCGTGCTGGAAGAGCTGTCGCGCTACTGGTTCCAGACCGTCCGCCTACCCGAAGGGAAGCGAGCGTGAGGTTTTCGCTATGGGGCTCGCCGGATGATCCCGGCCAGTCCGCCGGCGATGCCGCCGTGCGCGTCCTGCTCGTGGACGACGATCGCGAGGAGCACATGCTGCTCAGGTCGAAGCTCCGTGGAGCCGGCTCGATGGACTGTGAGCTCGACTGGGTCGGCGACCCGGCGCAGGCACTGCCAGCCATGCGCGCCAACGCCTATGACGCCTATCTCGTTGACTATCGGCTGGGCGCCGACAGTGGCGTGGAGCTCGTCCGCGCCGCGCGCGAAGCCGGCTGCGTGGGACCGATCGTGATGCTGACCGGACACGGCAGCGACACCGTCGATCGCGCCGCCCTCCAGGCAGGCGCAACGGACTTCGTGGAGAAGGGGCGCAACGCGCCGACGGTCCTCGAGCGCACCCTGGGCTACGCCATCAGTCAGGCCCGGGTGGCCGACGCGCTGCGACGCAGCCTGCGCCAGGTGTCTGCGCTGGAGGCGCTCGGCCGTGAGCTCTCCGAGAACGGACCCACGCCCGACGTGCTCGAGCAGGTGATGAGGCTGCTGGCCGATGAGTTCGGCCATGAGCGTGCCTCTCTCTACCTGGTCGAGGACGGGATATTGCGCCTGGCGGGGGCGGTGGGCTACCAGGATCCGGCCCATGCGATCGACCCTCGCAGCGGCCGGCTCGGCGCGATCATCCAGAGCGGTCGACCAGGCACGCTGCCCAACCTGACCACCGACCCGTCGGCACGCAGCGGCGCGGATCCGCTCGAGTACTGCGTTCCGTTGATCGCTGAAGGTCAGTGCCTGGGCATTCTCAACGTGGCGATCAGCGGCGACTCGCTGGCGACCGAAGAAAGCGCGCGAGGCGTGCGCGTCATCGCCGATCGACTCGGGGTGGCGCTTGCGCTCAATCGAGCCATCGGCGGACGGTCGTTCGTCAATGCCAACGTGGTTCGCGCCGCGGCGCCGAGCCCGGGCGGAGAACCCGCCTCGCCCTAGCTGCTGCGCGACTGACTCGCGCGGCTCTCGATCAACAGCTCACGCGGCAGCGAGATCAGGAAGGTGGAGCCCCTGCCCGGGCGGCTGCTGGCGGTGAGCGTTCCGCCGTGGTGTTCCACGATCCGCCGGCAGATGGCCAGGCCCATGCCCGACCCCTCGAACTCGGTTCGGCCGTGGAGACGCTGGAACGGCATGAAGATCTTGTCGAGATACCTCTCGTCGAAGCCGATGCCGTTGTCGGCGACGGTGATCTCGATCGCCCGTCCAATCAGCGCGCTGATGCGTACGACCGGCGCCGCGTCCGGCCGACGAAACTTCAGGGCATTGGCGATCAGGTTCTGGAGCAGCTGGCGCATCTGGGTGGGATCGGCCTTGATGACCGGGAGTGGACCGACGTGTACGGCCGCCTGCGAAGACGCGATCCGGGCTGCGAGGTCCTCCAGAACGTCTGCCACGAGGTCGCTCAAAACGACAGGCGTTGGTTCGGAAGGACGGCTCTGGACGCGCGAGTAGGCCAACAGCTCATGGATGAGCGTCTGCATCCGCTGGGCCGCGTTCTGCATTCGATCCAGGAAGTCACGCGACTCCTCATCGAGCCTGTCCCCGGAGCGGTCGGCCAGCCGCTCGCCGAACGCCTGGATCTTGCGCAACGGCTCCTGCAGGTCGTGCGAAGCAACAGAAGCGAACTCCTGCAGCTCCCGGTTGCTGCGCTGCAGCTCGAGAGCGGTCAGGCGCAGCTCTGCCTGGCTTCGGCTCAGGGCGCTCAGCACGCGGGCGAGATAGAGGCCGACGAACGCCAGGGCCACGAGGACCAGCCAGGGCATCCATTCGGCAATGCCCTTGAGCGGGGCGTACAGCGCCGTCGTGGGGACGGCGGCGATGAGGCGAAGGCTGGTGCCCTCGACCGGCGTCACCGCGAAGTACCTCGCCGACCCTCCCTCTTCGTAGGTCCCATTGGCACTCCCCGACGCCGCGGCCACGAGCGCCGGCGACATGGTCAACTGGTCTGTGTCGCCCGCATGATTGCTGGCGACGATCGCGTCGCTGCCATCGACGAGGAAAACGGCGGCCGTGGCGAACGGGATCGCCGCCCGCAGGTGTGCCCTCAATGGGGTCTGGCCTGCCGGGTAGCCGACGCTCAGAACGCGCGTTCCGTGCGTCGTCTCGAAGGGTGTCGCGACGCCGAGGATGGGCACACCCTGGACCGCCGATGGAACCACATCAGAGACCGCAACCTGGCCGTCCACGGCGGCGGCGAGATGGCGGTAGCGTTGGGCCAGGTTCGTCCCGATCATCTGCGGGTCCGGTGGCGGCATCGCCTGGAGCAGCCGACCGTCTGCATCGAGCAGAACGGCGATGTTGCCGCCCAGGAAGGTCGTGGTGCGCTCGAGGGTGGACGCGCCGACTTCGGCCCCGGCCAGCTCGGCCTCGCCGACGGCCCGGGCTCGTGCTGCTACGTCGTCCAGGAACGAACGTATGAAGCCGGTGGCGAGCGACATCCTCAGCTCGAAGCGATCCTCCAGGTGCATCCGGGCGCCACGCTGCGCGCTGTCGAGCACCAACGATGCGCTGCCAAGCAGCACCGCGAACAGCAGCAGGCCGAGAAAGTCGCGCCGGCGCATCCCGCCCAGCGGCAAGCGCTTCCCGGCCCCGCCGAGTAAGCGGCGGGACGAGGAAGCCATTCGGCCGCGCAGCCGCGCAGGCAGTCCCTCGCGCAGGACCGCTTCACCCATGACGTTGTGCAAGGCCTCTCCCCGCGTAGTCCCGGGCCCGGTCCCGGCTGCGACGTCACTATCGCGGGAGGCCGATGATGTGTCCGTGGCGCCTTCGGCCCGCTGGGGCTGTACTTCCGAGCCATGCGCTGAGCGTCGTGCGGCTGCCGCGCCCTCCCCTCACCGGCGGACTTCTTGACGGCTAGTGCTCGCGCCTGCGCTCGTCGACGCGCATCAGCGCCAGCGCCGCCAGCGCGATGAGAGCCAGCATCACCGCGATGGACGCCCGCGGCGCGGCGCCGAGCAGGGTGCTTTCCAGGTCCGTCGTGGCGCCCGGCGGCAGGCCGGCCGCGGTGACCACTGCCAGAACTACGCCGGCGATGGTGAGCCCGAAGGGTCCGGCGGTCGCGGTCGCGACGTTGGCGATGCCCATGTAGCGGCCGGCGGTGGCCTTCGGGATGATGTCGGTCATGAGCGCCCAGTCGACGGCCAGGTAGGAGCCGGCGGACAGGCCGATCGGGACCAGCGCGAGCAGGGCGACCTCGACTGCCGGCGCCGCGGCGAGCAGCGCCACACCGATGGCCGCCAGGCCGAACGCGCCGTAGATGACCCGCTTGCGGCCGAGCCGATCGGACAGCCAGGCCGCTGGGATGACAGCCGCTGCAGTGGACGCCGCGATCAGCCCGCCGGTCGCGAACAGGAGCGGACCGGCGTCCGCCGGCGCCAGACCGAACGAGCGCTCGAGCACGAAGACGGCGTAGGCGGTGACCACGCCGGGCATCGCCAGGTAGCACAGCCGCGAGAGCAGCAGCCAGATGTATGAGCGCTCGGCGAGGATGTCCGTGCCCCATGCCGAGCCGGCGATGCGCAGCCACGACCTGCCGCCGCGGTCAGGCGCCGCGCGGCCTTCGCGGACCGTGGCCACCATCACGGCCATCGTCACCAGCTGCAGCAGGCCGAGCGCGATGGTCGGCCCGAAGAAGGCCAGCCGAACGGCCTCTTCGCTGGCCAGCGGGTCAAGCTGCAGGTAGCCGAGCGCGATTGCGCCGACGCCGGCCATGCCGCCAAGGATGATCATCACGCCCATCAAGGCGCTGGCCATCCCGACCTGGCGCGCCGGGACGAGGTCAGGGACGTATCCCTGGAAGGGGCCCTGCGCGAAGTTCGACGAGAACTGCAGCAGGACCAGCGCGAAAAGGACCGCGAGGTATGTCTCTGCGCTGGCGAGCGCCCACAGGAAGAGCACGTCCAACAGGGCGCCGATCACGATGAAGGGCTTGCGCCGGCCCCAGCGGGTGACCGTATAGTCCGAGATGGCACCGATCGTCGGCTGGACGACGATCGCGGTCGCCACGCCGGCGAGCGTCACCAATCCCAGCCCGAGCCCAGCATTGCCCAGGCCGAAGATTGACTCCATCCGCTTGGGCAGCACGAGCACATGCAGTCCGGTCCAGATGGCATTGATCCCGAGCCAGTAGATCGACAGGCTGAGGAGCTGGCGCAGGGGCAGTCGCTCGGTCGGGCGGTCCGTCGACGACAGCACTGGCGGCACCACGGCTTCGGCGACGGCGGCCGGGCTGACCGGAACTTCGAGCGGTTGGACCTCGAGCGGATCGGACGCCGCTGGCTGATGCACGCCGGGAGTGTAGGGTTGCGGCCTCTCCCGGCGGCGGGCACGATGGCGCAGTGCGAATGTCCATCGCCGACCCGTCACTGGTGCTGCTGGTCGGCCCTTCAGGCGGTGGCAAGTCGACCTTCGCTCGACGCAGCTTCCCGGCCGGGACCGTGCTCTCCAGCGACGAGCTCCGCGGCATCCTGTCGGGCGATCCGAACGACCAGGGCGCTTCGGCCGAGGCCTTCCAGGTGCTCGCCATGCTCATCAACGGACGCCTCCGGCGAGGGCTGCTGACGGTGGTCGATGCGACCAACCTGCGGCCCGAAAGCCGCCGCCGCTGGCGCTCGATGGCCCGGCGCTACGGGCTGCCTGCCGTAGCGATCTGCTTTGACTTGTCGCTCGAGGACTACGTCGCCTTCAATCGAGCCCGACCCGAACGGCAGGTGGAGGAGGAGGTGGTCATGGCACAGGCCGAGCGCATGCGGCGGGCAATGGCCGACACGGCCGACGAAGGCTTCGATGGGCTGTGGGTGCTGCGCTCGCCGGCGGAGGTCGCGGCGGCGGAGGTGGAGCTGGAGCGGTACTAGCCGCTAGTCCTCGCGGCGCGTCTCGTCGACGCGGGTCAGGGTCAGCGCGCTGATGAGCAGAGCAGGCAGGGTCAGCGCGAGGGCCGCGCGCGGAGCCAGCCCGTACAGCTCGCTCTGCTCCGCGGGCGGCACGGGCAGGCCGCGCAGCTCGGGCGGTAGGCCGAACAGGACAAGGGCCGTGACCAGTGTGCCGCCGAGCAGCAGGCCCAGCGGGCCGGCGATCCCGGTGGCGGCATTGGAGATGCTCATGTAGCGGGCGGTCGTGGCCTTCGGGATGATGTCGGTCATCAACGCCCAGTCGACAGCCAGGAACGCACCCAGAGCGATTCCCAGCGGTACGAGGAAGACGACGGTCACGCCGAAGTCCGGCGCAAGCACGATGCCGGTCATCCCGACGATGGCCAGGCCGATGGCGCCGTAGATGGTCCTCTTTCGGCCGATGCGATCAGACAGCCGCGCAGCCGGGAAGGTGGTCAGGCCGGTGATGCCCCCCATCGTGGCGGCGATCACGGTCAGCGAATCGGCGGCGTCGCGATTCGACTGGCCGAGCGCCTGGACCAGGTAGAACAGCCCGATGCCGGTGACCAGCGAGGGGACCATCAGGAAGAACAGGCGAGACACGAGCAGCCAGACGTATGAGCGCTGGCGCAGCAGGTCCGTGCCCCAGGCGGCCAGCGCGATGCGCAGCCATGAGCGTCCGCCGCGGTCTGGGGCGCCGCGGCCCTCGTCAATGAACAGCATGATGGGGATCATGGTCACCAGCTCGATCAGCCCGAGGCCGATGGTCGGCAGCAGGAATGCCTGGCGGGCTATCTCGACCGCTTCCGGCGTGCCCTGGGCGTAGCCCGGACCGGCGGCTTGGATGAGGGCATCGAGCTGGTGCAGGCCAAGGGTGGCGATGCCCACCCCGAGGACGTTGCCCAGCACGATCATCACGCCCATCAGCCCACTGGCGATGCCGACCTGGCTGGCCGGCACGAGATCCGGGACGTAGCCCTGGAATGGTCCCTGGGCGAAGTTGGACGAGATCTGGAGCAGGATGACGAACGAGAAGATGACCAGGAACTCGTTGGCCGTCGCCACCCCAAACAGGAACACGACGTCGAGCAGCGTGCCAATCAGGATGTACGGCTTGCGCCGGCCCCAGCGAGTGATCGTGTAGTCGCTGATCATCGCCACCGTCGGCTGGACAAGGATGGCGATGACGATCGGCAGGCTGAACATCAGGGCCGTGTAGGTCGGCGCGTACGCATCGCCGAACATCTCGCGAAAGCGGGCCTGATATGTGACGTTGCCCAGGCCCGCCCAGATGACGTTGATGCCGAGCCAGTAGACCGACAGGTTGAACAGGTGCGCCCACGGCAGATGGCGCGTGGGCCGCTGGACGGCCCCCGGGATTGCGCCTGCTTCGTGAAGGTGCGTCACAAGTACATCCTGCTCGCGACCTTACCTAAATCCCTCTTCATCTTTGACCCCAACTTCTCCTGCTGGTGGTCTACGGCAGAGCAGCCAGGCCGGCCCTGGCGTCGATTGGATCGGTTGCCACCACGACGTAGAGCACCTCGCCCTTCGGATACTTGAAGGTGAGCGTGCCGTCCGCCCAGGTGTAGAAGAAGACGGCCTTGCCGTCTTGGATTGCTGCGCGCCCCGGCCGACCTCCCAGTTCAGTCGCAGACGGCGTCGGCAAGGCGCTATCGGTCTCTTCGGCCGGCACGCCCGGCACGCGCAACGCTCCGATAGACACGACCTCGTGCCCGGTCGCCGTTTCGCGCTCCCAGGTTGCCTGTGCTACCAGCACATCGTCGAGCTCGAGTTCCCGATCGTTCAGGAAGGCGACCATCGTCGGTTCGTTGGCCATGCGTGCAAACAACACGTCGAGGTCGATGCGCGTAAGCGGCTTGCCGCGGACGTCAGCGGGCAAGGTGGCCCCCAGCTCGTCCGGAGCGAATGGCATCGGGGAAGGTGACGGCGTCGGTTTGGCCCAGGTGCAGCCCACCATCAGTGGTGCCAGGGTCACGGTCGCGATCAAGGTCAACAGGCCCGAAGGAGCCGAGGTATGGCGCCAGGCGATGAGGGCCGCGAACGAGGCAATGGCCGCCGTCACGTCCGGCGCCGACAGCAACCATTCGGCCGGGTCCTTCGTGCCCTGGTAAGAGAACAGCCACAACAGCTGCAGGGCGCCAAAGAGTGACGAGAAGATCACCACCCGCCGACTCGGCTTACGGACCAGCGACACCCCAAGCAGCAAGGCCCAGAGCCCGTAGATCAGGAACGAGATGGCTATCAGCGCAATCGCCCCGATATCGCGCATGGCGAACTGCGCCGCAAATGCGACCGACAGGCTGAAGCCAGCCAGCCATGCCACACCGGCCACCCGCGCCAGCAGCACAGCCGTCCCGCTCATCGCGCTTGGCCTGTCCGCACATTGGGCGGTGCTTTCCCGGCGCCTTCAGGCCGAGACGACGTTCCTCGCGGCCGGCGCCGGCGCCACTCGATCAGCAGTGCCGTCATTGAGGCAAGTCCGAGGGCCAGCGCAATCAGCGGCAGCCAGAAGCCGGCATCGTTTACGGGCGCCCGTAGATACCAGAGACCCATGACGTGTCCCAAGAGAATTCCGCTCAACAGCATGAGCAGGCTCCAGGCGGCTGCGCGCGCCACCTTGACCGGCCGTCCCCGCAGCACGGAATAGGCGTCGATCGCAGCGATCAATCCGAGACCCCAAAAGGGGGACGTGAAAGCCAGCGCCAGGATGGCCATGTCGCCGCTATAGCTGTCGGCGCTGAGCAGCCTGATGCCAAGAAGGAAGACCAGGATGCCTGAGCCGAATAGCGCAACGACACAGACCAGCAGCAGGTGCATTCGCCGGGCCAGCCGGCCCGTGATCTCGCTCATTCGCGTCTCCTCGTGATGACGGTTACACCACTTACGACGCGTGGCACCCGGCGGCGTTACAGCGAGTCGATCAGCCACCGGTTGACAACCAGTTGACGCGGCATCGCCCGAAGAACACTCTGTGCAACATTGCGAGCCCGAGCACGTCACTCGGGAGTGGAGGCGGCGACGGCGGAGGGACATTGGCACTTCAGAGAGCGGCAGCCCTGGCTGGACGGAACGCCGGTGTGCTCGCCGCGATATCCGTCGCTGGGGCAGCCATGGCCATTGCCGCCGCGACCCTCGTCATGCCCCGTTCGGATCCCGCGCAGTGGCCGTTTGATCCGCTTGTCCGTTGGCCGTGGTGGCCTGGCGCTCCAAGCGAAGCGCTGGTGCTCTTCGCTGCCTCACTGTTTGCTCTCGGAGTGGCCGCCTTCCTTCGATTTGCGCGCAGCGGGATCGCGCAGGCACTGCTTGCCGGCTCAGCGGCCAACGTCGCTGCGATTTGGCTCAGTGCGCACGTTAGGCCGGATCAGCTGGCTTACGCCTCCGCTTCGTGGGCAGCGTTCATCGGCGCCGGCTTCCTGACCCTGGTGATGTGGTCAAGCCTAGTTCACCTCGTGCTGGTCTTCCCGCTCACCGGTCAGCGGCGGCGCGGTGGGCTCTGGTGGGTGGTGCCGATATACGTGGTCCCCCAGCTGGTGTTGCTGATCGGAGTCGGCTTCTCCGGTGCGCTGGCACCTCGCTCGCTCGACTGGCTGGACGCATGGCCACGTGTGCATGCGGCGATCGTCAGCCTGCTGCTGGTGGTGGCCATCGCCGGCATCCTGATTCGCCTCATGGCGGTGAGCGTGAGCAAGCGTCGGGAGGTCGGTGCCGTCGCTGTGGCAGTGGTGCTGGCTGCCGGAGCAGCACTGCTTCTGATCGATGTTCCGATCATGCTGGGACTCGCGCCGCTGGTGCCGCGCAGCGTGGTGGTCCTCGTTGGGTTGCCCATTCCGGTCCTGCTGACACTGGCGCTCTGGCGAGACCGGGGCTTCCGGATCGATCGGCTGCGGCGTAGCCGGTTGGCGATGCTTCACGCTCGGGAAGAAGAGCGACGGCGGTTGCGGCGAGACCTGCATGACGGCCTGGGGCCGACGCTGGCTGCCATAGGGCTCAAGGTGGACGCCGCTGCCAGCTGGTTGCACACGGACGCTAAGGCAGCCGAGCGCCTGCTGGGCGAGGTGCGCACGGATCTGACCGGCGCTCTGGCCGAGACCCGACGGCTCGTCCGAGGCCTGCGCCCACCGGCGCTGGACAGCGAAGGCCTGGCGGGTGCCATTCGAACTGCCGCTGCCGAGTTCGCCACGGGAATGGACGATGCGCCGACCATATGGGTTTCTGGCGAGGAGCTGCCGACGCTGCCGGCGGCGGTTGAGGTTGCCGCGTATCGCATAGTCCACGAGTGCCTGACCAACATGGTCCGCCATTCGCGCGCGCGGCACTGCGAGGTCCGACTTCAGGTCCGCGATGGCAGCCTGTGGATCGAGGTCCGCGACGACGGGATTGGATACGCCGCCGACATGCGGCCCGGGGTAGGGACCGAGGCGATGCGCGAGCGGGTCGACGAGCTCGACGGGCAGCTGAGCGCGATGAGCGTCCCGGGCGGCGGAACGAAGGTCGAGGCTATGCTGCC
Source organism: Candidatus Limnocylindrales bacterium (assembly GCA_035540555.1). GTDB lineage: Bacteria > Chloroflexota > Limnocylindria > Limnocylindrales > CSP1-4 > JALYGJ01. Next base: position 102,235 of record DATLGJ010000040.1, read on the forward strand.
CATAGTGCTGGGGTAGGCGGGTAAGCCGTGGCAGCCCAGGAGCACGAGCCGTTCAATCGCCCGAAGGAGAAGGGTGGAGTCATGGACGCCGCCATCCGGGTCGGCATCGCCGACGATCACCCTCTCTATCGGGATGGCCTGCGCACGATGATCGAGTCACTGCCGGGCCTGGAGTTTGTGGGTGCGGCCGCTGATGGCGACGGCGCTGCCGCGCTGGTCGCGCGCGTTCAGCCCGATGTGCTGCTGCTCGACCTCGAGATGCCTGCTGGCGGCGGCCTCGCCGCGCTGCGGGCAATCCGTGACGCAGGGTCGGCCACTGCAGTCATCGTGGTGACGATGCATGAGGACGACCCTTCGCTGGTGGCCGCGATGGCCACCGGCGCCCGCGGTTACGTCTCGAAGAGCGCTGACCGGAGCGAGCTCGCGCAAGCGATAGCAACCTGTGCTGCAGGAGGCGTTGTGTTCAGTGGCCGGCTTTCTGGCCGGCTGGCCCGCCTGCTGGCGCACCCCACCGACCGGGCAGCACGCACCTTTCCTACCCTCACCCCACGGGAGCGCCAGGTGCTTGAGCGGCTGGCGCGCGGCGAAGACAACGCAGCCATCGCTCGCGTCCTTGGCCTGTCCACGAAGACCGTTCGGAACGCGGTTTCCGTCGTTCTGGCCAAGCTGGCCGTGCGGGATCGGGCGGCCGCGATGCTGGTTGCCCGCGATGCCGGCATGGGCGAGCAGAACCCGGAGCTCGATTAGGCCTCGCCCGGCTCTCTTTCCCGGGCGGCCGGGACGCGGAACAGATGCGCCCGGGACGCCATTGACCGGAGCCTCTTCGTGATGCCCGTCCGCCGCGGGCCGCCACGAGGAGTTCGGCAATGGAAGCAGCAGTCGTCGCTCACGCCTACGAGAGTCACTTCCACTCCCTTCTCGGCTACGTCACATCGCTCACGCGCGATCGTGAAGATGCTGCCGACCTGGTGCACGAGGCGTACGTCCGGCTTGTCGGCGAAGTGGAGCGTGGAAAGGTACCGACCGAGCCGCGTGCGTGGCTTTTTCGGGTCGGGCGCAACCTGGCCGTCAGCGGCGGCCGGCGTCGGCAGGTCCGGGCGCAGCTTGAGCGACGCCTGACCGACGGCTCGATCAGCTCCTCGGCCGAGGAGATGTACCTCGTCGCCGAGGCCGGTCACGAGGTGCGCGTGGCGCTGGCCGACATCTGCGCCATTGACCGGCAGGCCCTGCTCATGGCAGCCGAGGGCTACAGTGGAGCGGAGATCGCCTTAGCGCTGGGCGTGAGCGAGGGCGCGCTCCGCACGCGCCAGTGCCGGGCCCGAGCGCGACTGCGCCAGCGGCTCGTCAAGCGGACGGACGGAGCGGCTCGCTGACTGACCAGTACCGCAGATTGGAGGCCAGCCAACCCTCCCGAATGTGGCCGTCTGTGGTTCAGCCCTCCGCCCGGCGGCGACTCCCGATCGTTGCCAGCTGGCCTGGCCGGCGCAGCCGACGGTTTCCCGGCTCCCTCGATTGATCTTCGTCGCCGGCGCGGGACTCCTCGCCGCGGCCGGCGTCCTGGTTCAGGTATCCGCCCAGCATCTGGGCGAGGTTGGGCAGCACGTCGGCGCGGAGCCGATACTCCTTGGCGCCGGCACCGACCGAAACCAGCCCAGCCGAGCGCAGCGTGACCATGTGGTGGTGCATCGTCGTCTTGGGCACCTCCAGGAGCTCGGCAAGCTCGACCAGGGATCGCGGTCCCTGGGTCAGGACGCGCAGGATGCGCAGCCGCTTCTCGTCGCCGAGCGCCTTGGTAAGGCGCACCAGGCGCAGCGGCGGCGCGTCGTCCTCGGCGCTGAGGCTCTCGTCGGCTACCGGATAAACGAGGAACATCGCCCCGCCGTACTCGGCATAGGAGACCCACGGCCGGTTAACCCAGCTGGGCACGAGGACGAGGCGGTCGACGCCCGCGTGTGGCACGAAGTGGACACCATTGGTGGCGACCTCCACGAACCGATCGAAGGGCAGGTCCAGGGCGAGAGCACGCTTCGCCTCCGCGTCACGCTGGACGATCGGCAGGATTCGTCGCTCCTCGGGCTGCCATACCCGCTTGTTCCACGCGTCGAGCAGCTCGAGCAGCTCCTGCTTCACCTGCTCCGGGCGGCGGGCGAAGAGGTGCTCCAGGAAGGCCTGCCAGTCCGGGTAGCTCTCGCACGAGCTGACGACCTCGCGTGCCGCCGCCGCATTCCCCTCGACGGCGGCCCGAAGGGTCTCGGGCCGTGTGGTCCGGCGCATGTGGTAGTCGTGGTAGCCGACGATCAGCAGGAGCATGTCGCGCGCGTCAACCGTGGCCAGGTGGGTAAGGAGGGCGGCAACGGTTCGTTCGGGGGCATCGTAGGCGAGCGGCACCAGGTGAACGAAGAAGTCACCGTTACCCTGGGTGAACTGCTCCAGCCTCTTCATCAACCCCTCGCCCGCGCGCTCGCGCGTGGCGGCAAGCCACTGAGGGCCAACCTCGGCGATGCTGTGGTTGTCGAGCTCGCTGATCGTCGCCAGGGACATCAGGAACTCGTACCCGGCGCCACTCTCGATGGCGAGTGTCGGGTTGCCGCCTTCGCGGCTGAGGCGCGGCATGGTCAGACAGTCTACGACCGGTCTCAGCGGTGAGCCGAGACCGGTCGCGTGGTCTTCGTCCGCGCGTGCCCCGAAGCCGGGCCGCTCAGGGCCATGCCCCCGGCGATGAGCGCCTGGCCGAGCCGGTAGCGCAGGCCGCCGACCGTCCGGCGAGCTCGGTGCGGCGCGGCCAACGAGTCTGACCAGGGCTGCGGCGGGCGCTGGCGCTCGAGCCGATGGAGCTCTAGGTGTATGTCATTCAACGGCATCACGGCCGGCCTCCTTCCCTGTGCGGGAGCGTTCGTCTGTACGAGCCTTTTCGTACGTCACTAATATACGACAGATATCGAACGGGCGTCAAGCGGCCGAGGGCCTTGCGGCGTTCGAAAACGATCGGATGCAACATGCGCGGCCGCGGCGGGCGGTGGTGGGCCCCGCGCGGATGGCACAATCGGCGCGTGTCAGCCCGTGCCGATCTGCCCCGGATCCGTTTCAGCGGTCGCCGGCTGTCGAATGGCCTGCGCGTGGTCGTCGCCCCTGACAACCTGGCTCCGGTGGTCGCGATCAACCTCTGGTACGTGGTCGGGTCGGCTCATGAGCAGGCGGGGCGGACAGGCTTCGCCCACCTCTTCGAGCACTTCATGTTCCAGGGATCGCGCCACGTCTCGAAGGCCGAGCACTTCTCGATCATCCAGGGCGCGGGCGGGGTCAACAACGCGACCACATGGTTCGACCGGACCAACTACTTCGAGACGCTGCCCTCCCACCAGCTCGAGCTGGCGCTCTGGATGGAAGCCGACCGGATGGCCACCCTGCTCGACGCGCTCGACCAGGAAAACCTCGACAACCAGCGCGAGGTGGTCAAGAACGAGAAGCGCCAGAGCTACGACAACCGGCCATACGGATCGTTTTACGAAAGGATCATGGCGGCGCTGTTCCCAGTCGGCCACCCATACCACCACACCCCGATCGGCTCGATGACGGACCTGGATGCGGCTACCCTCGAGGACGTTGTCAGCTTCTTCAGGCAGTGGTATGCGCCCAACAACGCGGTCCTGTCGATCGCGGGCGACGTCGACGAGCACCAGGCGCATGCGGCGGCCGAGCGATACTTCGGGCCCATCCCCGCCAACCCGTCCATCAGCCAGCCTCCGCCGCAGCCGCCGGCTGGTCCGATCGGGCGGGAATACCGCGAGGTAATCCCCGATGCGGTGCCACTGACCCGTGTCCACTTCGGCTTTCGGACACCGCCCTTCGGCACGCCCCAGTACGACGCCGTTGAGGTAGCCACGCAGATCCTGGGCGGGGGCAAGGGCAGTCGCCTGTACCGCCGGCTGGTGCGCGAGGAGCGGGTGGCCCAGGACGTCGCCGCTTTCGGCCTGCCCCTGGTCGCCGGCGCGGGCGTCTTCGGTGGCTGGGCGACGGCGCGACCAGGCAGCGACGCGGAGGCCGTCGAACGGCTCTACCTCGAGGAGCTGGAGCGCATGGGGCGAGAGCCCGTCAGCGAGGACGAGCTTGCCCGGGCACGGGCATTGATCGAATCGGGTGAGCTCGGAGCGCTGGGCCGGGTGGAGGAGGTTGCCGACCGCCTGTCGATGTACACGGCGCTGTTCGATCGCCCCGAGATGATCAACGAACAGCTGCCGCGCTACCTTGCGGTCGAGCCGGAACAGATCCGAGCCGCTTGCGCCGAGATCTTCCGCGCCGACAATCGAGTCGTGCTGACCTTCGTCCCGGAAGTCGTCGACGAGGCCGCCGCGTGACCGACGAGCGACGAGGCCGAGGCACCGAGCACGAGGAGTCGCCCGAGTCGCGCTTCACGACCGACCAGGACCCGCTGGCTGACGTGGTAGAGCCCGAGACCGAGCTGCTGGAGCACGAGCCCGCGTCGGCGACCGTGCTGACCGAGGAAGGCCCGGACCTCTCCGTTCTCGACGTTCGGCCGAGTCCGGGCCAGCCGCGCGAGTACCGTTTCCCGCCGTTCGAGCGGACGCTGCTTGCCAGCGGCCTGACCGTGGTGACGTGCCACATGCCCGGCCGGCCGTTGCTCGCGGCAAGCCTGCTGCTGCCTGGCGGCGGCTCGACGGAGCCCGTGGAGCAGGCGGGCGTCAGCGTCCTGATGAGCCGCGCGCTGACTGAGGGCACGCAGAGACTCGATGCGATCGAGTTCATCGAGGCGTCGGAGAGGCTGGGAGCCGAGATCCATGCCGACACCACCTGGGACGCATCCGTGGTCAGCCTCGAGGTGCCACGCTCGCGCTTCGGGCCGGCCATCGGGCTGCTGGCTGAGATGCTGCTCGAGCCGGCCTTCCCCGCGCCGGAGGTCGACCGACTGCGGGAAGAGCGCATCAACGACCTGTTGCAGGCAAGGGCGGACCCCCGCCGTCGCGCAGAGCGCGTGTTCGCCGAGACCATCTTCGATCCTTCGGTTGCCTACGGTCGTCCGCTGGGGGGCAGTGAGGCAACGGTGCCGGGGCTCGATCGCGAGGCGGTGCTGAGTCGGCACCGTGCCCTGCTCGGTGTCCCCGGTGCCACCCTGGTCGTGGCCGGGGACGTGGACGGCCTCGACGTTCCGGCCCTGGCAAGGGAGCACCTCGGTGGATGGGCGATCGCCGACGGCGAGGTCACGGTCCCGCCTGCAGCCGAGCACGCGGCCGGTCCGCGCACGGTGCTGGTCAACAAGCGCAGCGCGCCGCAGTCAGAGGTACGCATCGGCCACCTGGGCCTGCCCCGCCGGACGGCCGACTTCCATGCCGTATCCGTCCTCAACGCTGTCCTGGGTGGCACCTTCGACTCACGCCTCAACCGGCTGCTGCGCGAGGATCGCGGCTACACCTACTCGATCTCGTCGAGCTTCGAGATGCGCCGCGCCCGCGGGCCTTTCGCCATCAGGACGGCCGTTCACAGTGAGACGACGGTGCCGGCGTTGCTGGACGCAATGAGCGTGGTCCGAGGCGTGCGCGAGGCCGAGCTCGAACAGCGCGAGCTGAGCACGGCGCGCGACTATCTGGTGGGCGTGTTCCCGCTTCGCTTCGAATCGCCGGCACAGGTATGCGCCGCTCTCTCCGGGCTGGTCATCCAGCAGCTGCCCGACGACGAGCTGGATCGCTACCGACCGGCCATCGCCGCCGTCACCGGGGGGGAAGTGCTTGCCGCCGCGCAGCGGCACATCCACCCCGACGAGCTGTCGATCGTGGTGGTCGGAGATGCGGCCACGCTCGAGAGCCAGCTGCGCCACTCCGACCTCCCCCCGTTGCAGACGGTGCTCGACGAGTGATCCTCGTCGTCGGTCGGCCCGGACTCGACGAGCACGACAGACTCGACCGCCTGGCCGGCAGCGTCGCCCGGCAGATCGCGGCCACGGGCACCCAGGTGGAGCTGGTCGGCAGCGTCGGTGACGACGTCGACGGCGAGGAGGTGGCGCTGGCCCTCGGTCGAGCCGAGGTCGGCCACGCCGCGCTGCTGCGTGACCCGGCCGGGGTGACGCCACGGGCCGGCGGCCCCGGTGGGGCCCTGCCGCGGCTCGACCCCGCCGACGTTGGCCTCGGGCTGAGCTACCTCGTCGACTGCTCGGCGCTGGTTGTCGCCGAATCGCTGCCCGACGAGGTGCTGCAGGAGTGTGCCGACGCGGCGACCTATCACGGGGCTCCCCTGATCGTGGTCATCGATCCAGGCCAGGCGCCGCCAAGCGGGCTGCTGGCGAACGCCACCGTGCTCGAGCGGCCGGAGCAGGGCGATGGCGCGTTCTCGCAGCTGGTGGCCAGCTACGCCGTCGCCGTCAGCCGGGGCGCATCGCCGGAGCAGGCGTGGGCGTCGGCTGTGCGCCGCTCGGGCTTCCAGTCCGTGGAGGACACCGAGCCGCCAGCCTCCGACGAGTGAGCGAGCCGACCAGCGATCAGCCGCTGCTGATCTACGGCGACGCGATCCGTGAGTACGACTTTGGGCCCGAGCATCCGCTCACGCCGCGCCGCTTTCGGCCCTCGATTGACCTCTTGCGTGCTTGCGGCGCGGAGCGATTCCTCGAGCCGCGCGTGGCGCGCGTCGAGGAAATCGGACGGCTGCACGAGCCTGGCTACGTTGCCACGGTGCAGGCGATCGGCGCCGATCCGGGGCACCCGCCGGCGGCCGGCATCGGTTACGGGGATTGCCCGCCGTTCAGCGGCATGCACGAGGCGTCGGCGCGTGTCGTTGGCGCGTCGGTCGATGGGGTCGAGGCAATCCTGCGCGGCGAAGTGACTCACGCCTTCAACCCCGGCGGCGGCCTCCACCACGCGATGGCGGACCGTGCTGCCGGGTTCTGCATCTACAACGACGTGGCCCTTGCCGTGGCGCGGGCACGCGACGCGGGGCACCGCGTGCTTTACGTGGACCTGGACGTGCATCACGGCGACGGCACGCAGGCGCTCTTCTGGCATGACCCGGCCGTGCTCACGTTCTCGATCCACGAGAGCGGGCAGTCGCTCTTTCCCGGCACGGGCTTCGTGCAAGAGAGTGGGGGGCCGGAGGCGCGGGGGACGTCGGTCAACGTACCCCTGCAGGCATACAGCGGCGATGCCTCCTGGTGGCCGACGGTGCGCGGCATGGTGCCTGCCCTCGCGCAGGCCTTTCGTCCGACGTTCCTGGTCAGCCAGCACGGCTGCGACAGCCACCTGCTCGACCCGCTGGCCCACCTGCGCGTGACCACGGCAGCGTATGAGCGGGCGACCCGTCTGCTCGACTCCCTCGCTCACGAGTGGTGCGCGGGCCGCTGGCTCGCCACCGGCGGGGGAGGCTACGACGCATACCGGGTCGTGCCGCGCTCGTGGTCGCTGGTCTGGCTGGCGCAGGCACACCGCGCGGTTCCGGACAAGTTGCCCGGCGAGTGGCGCGCAGCATGGGCGAGCGAGGCCGAGCGATACGGCCAGGCGCCACTACCCGAGGCGATGCTCGACCCGGAAGGATCGGCCGCGCATGAACCGCAGCAGCTGATCGATGCCAACCGGCGCACGGCCGATCGATCGTTGAGCCAGTCGCTGGACCTGCTTGGAGGTTATGACAATGGGTGAGTACGTGGCGGTCCCCGGCGGCCGGCTGCACTATGAGGTCGACGGCGAGGGCCCTCCGCTGACCTTGATCCATGCCGGCGTCGCTCACCTGCGGATGTGGGACGCGCAGGTCGCCGCCTGGCGAGACCGCTGGCGGGTCATCCGCTACGACACGCGCGGCTTCGGTCGGACGCTGAGCGAGGACGTGCCGTACTCCAACCGTGATGACCTGCGACGGTTGCTCGACCACCTCGCCGTTGAAAGGACCCACCTGCTTGGCCTCTCGCGCGGCGCGCAGATCGCGCTCGACTTCGCGATCGAGCAGCCGGATCGCGTCTCCTCGTTGGTCTGGATTGCCGGTGGCGTGGGCGGGCACGAGGGGCCCGATGACGGAATCGACTGGGACGCCATCGAGAAGCTGGAGGACGAAAAGCGCTGGGCCGAGCTCGTCGAAGCCGAGACGCGGATGTGGGTCGATGGACTGAACCAGCCGACGAATCGCGTCGACCCGGACGTGCGGCGGCGGATGGTCGCCTGGAACATGGAGAACTACCTGGCCGGGCAACCGGCGGGGCAGGCCCAGCCGCTCGATCCGCCGGCGGTCGGTCGCCTGGCCGAGGTGAGCGTTCCAGTCCTTGTCGTATGGGGCTCGCTCGACGTGGCGAGCACGGCTGACTCCGGCGAGCTTTTGGCGCGGTCGGTCGCGGGCTCCCGGCGGCACGTCTTCGACGGCGTGGCGCACATGGTCAACATGGAGCGACCGGGCGAGCTCAATCGGCTGGTGTCCGACTTCCTTCGCGAGGTCGAGGCTGGCAGCCACTCCTAACCGAGCGTTTGTTCTAATCGGACCGCGGCAGTAAACTCGCCGCCCGTGCCCCGCCGAGCCGCTTCCACGACCCCGCCGCTGGTTCCCTTTTCGCCGGCTACAGCCGACTGGTTCAGCGCGTCGTTCAGTGAACCGACCGCGGCCCAGGCGCAGGGCTGGCCGGCCATCGCCGCCGGCCGGCACACGCTCATCTGCGCGCCCACGGGCTCGGGCAAGACGCTGGCCGCCTTCCTGTGGTGCCTCGACCGTCTGATCGCCACACCACCGCCTGACGATCCGCTGGCTCGCCTGCGCGTCCTCTACGTATCGCCCCTCAAGGCGCTGGTGCACGACGTCGAGCGCAACCTTCGTTCTCCATTGACCGGCATTGCGCTGGCCGCCCAGGCGCGCGGCGAGCAGCCCCCGGAAGTCCGCGTCCAGATGCGCACCGGTGACACGCCGGCCGACGAGCGACGCCAGCTCGGCCGCAGACCGCCGGACATCCTGGTCACGACGCCAGAGTCGCTGTACCTGCTGCTGACGTCGGCAGCGCGGGAGGTGCTGAAGGGGGTTGAGTGGGTCATCGTCGACGAGATCCACGCCCTGGCCGGAACCAAGCGCGGAGCGCACCTGGCCTTGTCACTCGAGCGGCTGGAGGCGATCACGCGGCGGGCGCCGCAGCGTATCGGGCTGTCGGCCACCCAGCGTCCGCTCAACGTAGTGGGAGGCTTCCTGGGCGGCCGTTTGGAGCCCGGGCCGGGGCAGGCAACCGGTGATCCGCGTCCGGTCAGCATCGTCGACGCCGGCACGGCCAAGCAGCTGGAGCTCCAGGTAGTCGTGCCCGTCGAGGACATGGCCGCGCTCGGCGACAGCCTGCCGCCCGAGCAGCAGGCCGGTGGCAGCGCCGCCGGCCCGGAGCAGCGCAGCTCGATCTGGCCCCAGATCCACCCGCGCGTCCTGGAGCTGATCCGCGCGCACCGCAGCACGATCGTCTTCGTCAACAGTCGCCGTCTGGCCGAGCGCATGGCGCAGCGCCTGAACGAGCTCGCCGATGCCGACATCGTCCGCGCCCACCACGGCAGCCTCGCTCGCGAGGAGCGTGTCCAGATCGAGGAGGCACTCAAGGCCGGCCGACTGCCGGCGATCGTGGCCACCAGCTCGCTCGAGCTGGGCATCGACATGGGCGCCGTCGACCTGGTCATCCAGATCGAGTCGCCGGGCTCGGTCGCGCGCGGCCTGCAGCGCATCGGCCGGGCCGGCCACAGTGTCGGGGAGCCCTCGCGCGGCGTGATCTTCCCCAAGTACCGCGGCGACCTGCTCGAGTGCGCGGTCGTGACGCGGGCCATGCGCGATGGCGCGATCGAGCAGACGGTCGTGCCGCGCAACCCGCTCGACGTCCTCGCCCAGCAGCTTGTCGCGACAGCTGCCCAGCGCAGGTGGACGACGGAAGAGCTGTTTTCGCTGGTGCGGCGGGCCGAGAACTTTGCCGATCTCGGCCGCGAGTCCTTCGAGGCCACGCTGGGCATGCTTGCCGGCCACTACCCGGCCGACGAGTTTGCCGATCTGCGGCCGCGCATCGTCTGGGACCGCACGGCGGGCACGGTCGAGAGCAGGCGCGACGCCCGGACGGTCGCGGTGATCTCGGGCGGCACCATCCCTGACCGCGGCCTGTTCGGCGTGTACCTGGTCGACAGCGAGGATCCCGATGCACCCGGACGCACCTCGCGCGCTCGCTCGGCGCGGAGCGGTGGCCGCCGCGTCGGCGAGCTCGATGAGGAGATGATCTACGAGTCCCGCGAGGGCGAGGTCATCCTGCTCGGTGCCAGCGCCTGGCGCATCGAGCAGATCACCCACGATCGCGTGCTGGTCAGCCCCGCACCCGGCGAGCCGGGCAAGGTTCCCTTCTGGAAGGGCGACGGCCCGGGCCGGCCGGTCGAGCTCGGCCGACGGCTGGGTGAGTTCACGCGCGCCGTGGGCGAGATGGTCGCCCAGGGTCCTGCCGGGCGAAGGCGGGCGGAAAAGCAGCTCACGTCCGAGCACGACCTCGACGCGCTCGCAGCGCGCAACCTGCTCGACTACCTGGCCGAGGAGCGCGAGCAGACGGGCGATCTGCCGACCGACCGGACGCTCGTCCTGCAACGCTTCCGCGACGAGCTGGGCGACTGGCGCATCTGCCTGCTATCGCCTTTCGGCGCCCGCGTGCACGCTCCCTGGGCGCTGGCGATTGAGGCTCGCCTGCGCGACCAGCTCGGCCTGGAGGTCCAGCCGATCTGGTCGGACGACGGCATAGTCGTGCGCCTGCCGGCGACGGATGAGGGGGGAGTGAGTGGGCCAACCGTCGACTCGGCAGAGCAGGCGGTGCTCATCCCGTCAGCGGATGTGGAGGAGCTGGTCATCGGGGCGCTCGGCGGTTCGGCCCTGTTTGCCAGCCGCTTCCGCGAAAACGCGGCTCGCGCGTTGCTGCTACCTCGCCGCCGTCCCGGCCAGCGGACGCCGCTGTGGGCGATGCGCCAGCGGTCGGCTCAGCTGCTGGCCGTGGCCAGCCGCTACGGCTCGTTCCCGATCATCCTCGAGACCTATCGCGAGTGCCTGCAGGACGTCTTTGACCTGCCGGCGTTGAGGGAGCTGCTTGGAGGCATCGAGCGGCGCGAGATCCGGCTGACGTCGGTCGAGACGCGGCGAGCATCGCCGTTCGCCAGCTCGCTGATGTTCGACTACATCGCCGTCTACATGTACGAGGGCGACGCGCCGCTGCTGGATCGGCGGGCACAGGCGCTTGCCCTCGACCGCGACCTGCTGCGCGAGCTGCTGGGGGCCGAGGAGCTGCGCGAGCTGCTCGACGCCGATGCCCTGGCCGAGCTCGAGCTCGAGCTGCAGGCACTCACGCCCGAGCGTGCGGCCGGCTCCGCCGACGCGGTGCACGATCTGCTGCGCCGCTTGGGCGATCTTTCCAGCGAGGAGGTCGCCGCGCGTGTGCGGGGCGCCGATGAGCGCTCGCGTGCGGCCGCTGCCGGGGAGTGGCTGGAGGCGCTGGCGGCCGATCGGCGCGCCGTGCGCATCCGGCTGGCCGGCGAGCAGCGCTGGATCGCCATCGAGGACATGGCCCGATACCGGGACGGCCTGGGCGTTCAGCCCCCGCCGGGGGTCCCCGCGCCCTTCCTGGCGACGGCTCAGGATCCGCTCGGCTCACTGCTGCTGCGCTGGGCACGGCACCACGGACCGTTCGTGGCCGTTGAGCCGGCCGGCCGCTGGAGCGCGCCAGCTGCGCGGGTGGAAGCTGCGCTGGAAGGGCTGGCGGGCTCGGGCGGGCTGCTGCGCGGGGAGTTCCGTCCGGGCGGCACGGAGCGCGAGTGGTGCCATCCGGACGTCCTGCGCCTGCTCCGGCGGCGGTCGCTTGCGCGCTTGCGGCGCGAGATAGAGCCCGTTGAGCCGCAGGCTCTGGCCCGCTTCCTGCCGCGATGGCACGGCGTGGCCTCTGATCGCGGTGGCACCGGCCGTCTGGCCGAGGCAATCGCGCAGCTCGAAGGGGTGCCGCTGCCGGCCAGCGTGCTCGAGAGGGACGTGCTGCCGGCGCGCGTGCGAGGCTACGCGCCGCGCCTGCTGGATGAGCTGGGGGCGGCCGGCGAGGTGGTTTGGCTGGGGATGGGATCGCTCGGTCGTGACGATGGCCGGGTTGCGCTGTATCGACCCGATCGCCTGGCTTTGCTCGCTCCGGCCACAGCCGACGAGGCCAACCGGCCGGGCGACCCGCTGCACGAGAGCCTGCGCGAGCATCTCGGTCGCCGCGGCGCATCGTTCTTCCGCGATCTGCTGGCCGCGGCTCTTCGCGCGTGCGCGGAGAGCGGACGCTCGGCGCCAAGCGAGCGAGACGTGCTTGACGCGCTGTGGGACCTCGTCTGGGCAGGGGAGGTGACCAACGACACGTTTGCTCCGCTGCGCGCGCTGCGCTGGCCACGTACGGGCCGCAAGCGGGCTGGCCCCGGTGGCCCGCGGCTGCTGGCGACGACGCGCATGGGCCCGCCGGAAGCGGCCGGTCGTTGGTCGCTGCTGGCCGACGCCGTTGCCACGTCCGTGTCGCTGGCTGGCGGTCGGCCGCCGTCTGACACCGAGCGGCGGCATGCGCTCGCTTCTCGCCTGCTTGAGTCTCACGGCGTCGTGACCCGCGACGGAGTTGCCGCGGAAGGGCTGGCCGGCGGCTTTTCTGCGGTCTACCCGGTGCTGCGCGAGATGGAGGAGCGTGGGCGTGTGCGGCGGGGCTATTTCGTGGAGGGTCTGGGAGGGGCCCAGTTCTGCCTGCCCGCCGCGCTGGACCGCCTGCGCGCAGAGCGCGGTGACCCGTCGGCGGGGCCGGCCGATGGGCACGGTGAGGCGCTCGTCCTGGCCGCCGCTGACCCGGCCAACCCTTACGGCGCGACACTCGCATGGCCGCGCCGCGACGAGGAGGACCGGCGGCCGCTGCCGCGCGCTGCCGGGGCCTACGTCGTCCTCCACGCCGGCGAGCCGGTGCTCTACCTCGAGCGTGGTGGCCGCTCCCTCCAAACCCTGCCTGCCGCCGGGGACGCAGCGGTCATGGCGACCGCCGTCGCCGCGCTGAACAGCCTGGTCGAGGACGGCCGGCTCCGCTCACTCACTCTCGAGCGGGTGGACGGAGCGCCGGTCGCGGAGTCGGCTCACCGAGGGATCCTCGCCGAGGCCGGCTTCAAGCAGTCGTACCGGGGCTGGACCCTGCGGTCGCTTGGCTGAAGGCGACACGCTGGCGCGGATCGCCCAGGTTCTTGGCCGGGCCCTGACCGGCCAGGTGGTGACGACGGCCCAGGCCCGACCCGGCACTGCGGCCCTGCATCGCGTGGCAGGGGCCCGGGTAGGCAGCGTGGAGGCCCGCGGGAAGCACCTGCTGATCGCCTTCGACAACGGACTGACGCTGCACACGCACCTCGGCCTCCACGGCTCATGGCATCGCTATTGGCCCGGTGAGCGCTGGCGTCGGCCGCGCGCCAGGGCGGCGGCCATCATCGAGACGCCCGGCGTCGTGGCGGTGGCCTTCGACGCACCGACCGTCGAGCTGCTGGACAGCCGCGCGGTCGCGCTCCACCCGCGGCTGGCCGGCCTGGGCCCGGACGCCTCGACGCGCGACTTCGACCAGGACACGGCGCTGGATCGGCTTTCCCTGGCCACCACGGCCGAGCGGCCGATCGGCGAGGCGCTGCTGGACCAGCGCATCGTGGCGGGCCTGGGCAACGTCTACCGCAGCGAGGTCTGCTTCATCGAGCGCGTCAACCCGTGCCTGGCGGTGGGTGCGCTCGATCGCTCGACGCTGCGCCGGTTGCTGGAGACCGGCGCCCGGTTGCTGCGCGCCAACGTCCAGGGTGGGCGCCGCGTGACGACGACGCCCGGCACGCCGGGCAACCTCTACGTCTACGGCCGAACGGGACGGCCCTGCCGGCGCTGTGGCACGGCCGTGGTCAGTCGGATGGACGCGGCGAATCGGCGTGCGTACTGGTGCCCGCAGTGCCAGCCGGCCTGAGGTGGTCCAACCCGAAGAAGGCGTGCGCCCACTCGATCACGGACGGGCGTTCCCGCCAGCGCCTGGCCAGCTCCGCCCGGTTGCGCCACCAGGCGGGCGATGGCTGGCTCCACAGCCACGGCACCGCGCCCCAGGCCAGCAGCAGGTAGTCGACGCGCACCGGACGCGGGAAGTTGAGAACCACGTCGAGCTGTCGCAGCATGTCGGGGAAAGTCGCCAGCGTGAGCAGGGCCATCACACCCAGCGCCACCACGCCCCACAGCCGGGCACGCGGCGGGATGAAGAAGATCAGCAACGCCGGCGCCCACTTCATCGCCGCGGCGATCGCCCAGGCCAGGCCACCGACTCGCGGGCTGGCGAACCAGCTCAGCCATATGGCGAGCACCAGCAACAGCCCCACGTTGCCGGTATCGAGGTGAGCTGCCAGCGGTACGCCGAGCATGGCCACGAGCACGGCGGTGGCCAGTGGCCGGCGGCGATAGGCCCAGCCGACGCTCCAGGCGAAGAACGCCACGTTCATGACCGTCCAGCTGAACCAGGCCACCTCCCACGGCAGCAGTGCCCAGGGCAGGAAGATGACCAGGGTCCACGGCGCGTAGGCGTACGGCAGGTAGACGCCGCCCGGCGCGTACGGGTCGCCGCCGCCCAGCCACAGGCGGACGGCGCCCCAGTAGGCACGCGCGTCGGCCCCGACCAGGTCGCCGCGCGCGACGAGGGCGGCGAGGATCAGGCCACCGGTCAGACCGAGCAGCGTGATCGCCAGCAGGACTCTTGGCTGGCGCAGGCGATGGGCGAGCTGGCGCACGAGCCGAGTATTGGGGATTGGGCGGGGCTTCGTCCGTCCTCCTCCGATCGAACGCGTTGGGCGCCCCCGCCCAGGGGCAATCCTAGCGGTTGTCCGCAAGGACTCGATACGGGGCGGCCGGGCGGCCGCAAGCGCGCCCGCCTATACTCCGCCGGATGAGCGGCGGAACCGTCATCATCATTGGCGGCGCGGAGGACAAGGTACGCGAGCGGGTCATCCTGACCCGCTTCATTGAGCTCGCGGGGGGCCGCGATGCGCGAATTGCGGTGATCTGCTCGGCCTCATCCCTCGGTCCACTGGCCGGTGAGATGTATCGGCGCATCTTCAAGGAGCTCGGGGCGCGCAGCGTCGATTCGATCAGCGCCGTGACCCGCGCGCAAGCCAACGACCCTGAGGCGGCGCGCATCATCCACCGGGCAAGCGGCGTGTTCATGACCGGCGGCAACCAGCTTCGACTCTCGACCACCATTGGCGGGACGGCCGTGGCGAAGGCGATCCTCAGCCGGCATGACGACGGGTCCGTGGTGGCCGGCACGAGCGCCGGTGCCTCGGCGATGAGCACGCACATGGTCGCCTTCGGGGCCAGCGGCGCGACGCCCAAGCAGCGCATGTTCCAGATGTCTGCCGGGCTTGGTCTGCTGCCGGGAGTGATCGTCGACCAGCACTTCGAGCAGCGCAACCGCATGGGCCGGCTGCTGGCGATCATCTCGCAGAGCCCCCAGCTGCTCGGCATCGGCATCGACGAGGACACGGCCGGCGTCGTCGGGCCGGACCTGGTCATGGAGGTCATCGGCAAGCGCAGCGTGACGATCATCGATGGCGCGCACTCGGAGACCGATGCCTGGCAGGTCAAGGCATATCGGCCCCTGATGATCAGCAACGTCGTCCTCCATTCGCTGCCGGCCGGATACCGCTTCCACCTCAAGAACCGCGAGCGCGTTACGACACCGGTGCTGCGCGCGCTCGACTCGATGGCCTCCAGCTGACGGGCAGGGCAGAGAGGGGATCGGCATGACCAGCCCCGCCAAGCCGACACAGAAGCGTCGGACGCGCACGTCCGCCGACAGGCCAGCCGCGACGGAGCGGCCGCGGCCGACGATGCGCATCCTGGACACGCGCGTCCTGCGCGGCCCGAACATCTGGGCCCGCGTGCCGGTGGTGAAGATGCTGGTCGACCTGGGGGTGCTGGAGGAGTGGCCGTCCAACAAGATCCCGGGCTTCAACACGGCGCTGACCCAGCTGCTGCCGGGCCTGGAGGACCACGCCTGCTCGCTCGGCCGACGCGGCGGGTTCATCAGCAGGCTGCAGGAAGGCACCTGGCTGGGTCACGTCGCAGAGCACACCGCGCTGCTGTTGCAGGACCTGGCAGGGACCCAGGTGCACATCGGCAAGACGCGCTCCACCGGCGAGTACGGCCGATACAACGCCATCTTCGAGTACCGCGAGGAGCAGGTCGGCATCGCTGCCGGCCGGCTGGCGGTGGACCTGATGAACCACCTGGTCGCCCCGGAGGAGGCCGACCTCGACTTCGCCGCCGAGCTCGAGAAGCTGATCCTGCTTGCCGAGCGGCAGGCCTTCGGCCCCTCGACGCAGGCGATCCTCGACGAAGCCCAGTCACGCGACATCCCGTTCATCAGGCTGGATCGGCACAGCCTGGTGCAGCTGGGACAGGGCGTGCACCAGCGGCGGATCAGGGCGACGATGACCTCCCAGACTTCGGCCATCGCGGTGGACGTCGCCTCGAACAAGGGCCTTACCAACCAGCTGCTCAGCTCGGCCGGGCTGCCCGTGCCGCGCGCCCGCACGGTGCGCAGCGAGGACGACGCGGTTGAGGCGGCACTCCAGATCGGCTTCCCGGTCGTGGTCAAGCCACTCGACGGCAACCATGGGCGTGGCGTCAACCTGGACCTGCGCAGCGAGGAGGAAGTGCGCCGTGCCTGGCCCATTGCCCGCGGCCAGAGCCGCGCCGGCGACGTGGTCGTCGAGAGCTACGTCAACGGGAACGACTACCGGATGCTGGTCATCGGCGGCAAGCTCGTTGCCGTCGCAGAGCGCGTACCGGCCGGCGTGACGGCGGACGGCAGGCACACCATCCGCCAGCTGGTTGATATCGAGAACGGCGATCCGCGCCGGGGCATCGGCCACGAGAAGGTGCTGACCCGGATCAAGCTCAACGAAGCGGCCGAGGAGCTGGCCGCCAGGCAGGGCTTCGCCATGGATGACGTGCCGCCCAAGGACACTCGCATCCAGCTCGCCCTGACCGGCAACATGTCGACCGGCGGGACGGCGATCGACCGCACGTTCGAGGTGCATCCAGAGAACATCCAGGTCGCCGAGACGGCGGCGCGGGTCATCGGCCTCGACATCTGCGGCATCGACTTCGTCGCACCCGACATCGCCGTGCCGGTCCGGGAGCAGGGCGGCGCAATCGTCGAGGTCAACGCGGCGCCCGGCTTCCGGATGCACACCCACCCGACAGAGGGCGAGCCGCAGTACGTCGCCCGGCCGGTCATCGACATGCTCTTCCCGGCCGGCTCGAACGCGCGCATTCCGATCGTTGCCGTGACCGGCACCAACGGCAAGACGACGACGGTGCGCATGATCGGCCACATCCTCAAGCTGATGGGCCGGCGGGTGGGCATGACCAGCACCGACGGCATCGTGGTCGATGGCCGGCTGATCCGAAAGGGCGACATGTCCGGCCCGCGCTCGGCCCAGATGGTCCTCCAGAATCCATCTATCGATACCGCCGTGTTCGAGGTCGCCCGCGGCGGCATCCTGCGCGAGGGCCTGGGCTACGACCGGAATGACGTGGCCGTCGTGACCAACATCAGCGCCGATCACCTGGGCCTGCACGGCATAGACACGCTCGACCAGCTGGCTCACGTCAAGGGCGTGCTGGTCGACGCGGTGCCACGGGCAGGTTCCGCGGTGCTCAACGCCGACGACCCGCGGGTGGCGAGGATGGCCCGCCGCTGCCGCGGCCAGCTCGTCTACTTCTCGATGGCCACCGAGAAGGGCGAGGAGGGCTTCGACCGTGTCGACGGCCATTGCGGTCGGGGTGGCGCCGCGCTCGTTGTGCAGCCGACCGATGAAGGTGAGCTGGTCGTGCTCCGCCACGGGACCCGGACCATGCCGCTGCTCTACACGCACCTGATCCCGGCCACCTTCGGTGGCCGGGCTCGAATGAACGTGGCCAACGCCCTGGCGGCGGCCGCCGCTGCCTGGGCTGCCGGTGCCCACCTGCACGACATCCGCCAGGGCCTGCGCACCTTCACAACTTCCTTCTTCCAGGCGCCCGGCCGGCTGAACGAGATAGAGGTCAACGGCGCCAAGGTGATCCTCGATTACTGCCATAACGTCGACGGCATGCGCCGGCTGACCGAGTTCGTGGGGCTGCTGACGGCCAGTGACGACACGGAGCCGGAGGGCCGCGCGATCGGGGTCATCGGCATTCCCGGCGACCGGCGTGACGAGGACATGCGCGAGTACGGCCGTCTCGCTGCCAAGGCCTTCGACACGATCTACGTGCGCGAGGATGCCAACCTGCGCGGGCGGCAGCCGGGCGAGACGGCGGAGCATGTGCTGGAGGGCGTCCGGTTGGCACAGTCCGAGGGCGCGCGATGCACCGACGCCAGGGCCATCCCGAACGAAGCCGAGGCGGCGCGGGCGGGCATCGGCGCGGCCCACGTCGGCGACCTCGTCGTGATGTGCGTGGACGACGCGGCCGGGGTGTACCGGTCGGTCATCTCCGCCGGCCGGTCCGGCCGCCGCGGAACGGCCATCGCCGACCCGGGCGAGCTCGACGTCGAAGAGGGCTAGCTGGCCACCGACTCGACCAGCCGCAACTTCGGCCCACCGCTAGGCGTGCTGCGCCCGACATCGCCGGTTTCCAGCAGGGCACTGATGGTGGCCTCTTCAGCGGGCCGAGCGAACAGATAACCCTGTGCCACGGTGCAGCCGAGCTCGGTCAGCTGCCGCGCCTGCTCCGTCGTCTCCACTCCCTCGGCCACGGTGGTCACGCCCAACTCGGCGGCCAGGGCGACGATCGCTCGAACGATGGCCCGGTCGGTGCTGCGATCAAGGTCGCTCACGAATGAGCGGTCGATCTTGAGCATGGAGACGGGGAACCGCTTGAGGTAGAGCAGTGACGAGTGGCCGGTGCCAAAGTCGTCCACCCCCAGCATGACGCCCAGGCGGCGCAGCTCCACCAGGCAGCTGGCGAGCGCATCACCGTCCTCGACGAGAACGCTCTCGGTCACCTCGACGGTCAGCATCGAGGGATCGATGCCGCTTTCATCAAGGGCCGACTGCACGAGCATGGGAAAGGCCGGGTCGGCAAGCTGGAGGCCTGAGACGTTCAGGCACATCGGCAGCTCGAAGCCCTTGGCCTGCCAGGCGGCGAGGTCGTCGCACGCGCGGCGCATGACCCATTCACCGATGGAGCCGATCAAGCCGGCCTCCTCGGCCAGGGGGATGAACTCACTCGGCGGGATATAGCCATCGGCCCGATGCCGCCAGCGCGCGAGGGCCTCGAGGCCGACGATGCGGCCGGTGGCAATCTCGACCTGCGGCTGGTAGTGCACCGCCAGCTCGCTCAACGGGATCGCCTGGCGCAGGCCATTGGTCATCTCGAAGCGGGCCTGCGCACGCTCACGCATGCCCGAGTCGAAGACCTCATACCGATCTCGGCCGGTCTCCTTGGCCCGGTACACGGCGCTGTCGGCATGCTGGAGCATCTCCTCCGCCGTGGTCTCGCCTGACCGCCCGAGGCAGACGCCGATGCTGGCCGTCACGCTGAGAAGCCTGCCTTCGACGCGGAACGGGCGCCCGAAGACGCTGCGGGTCATTTCGCCCAGTTGTGCTGCCTCCTCATCCCTGACCACGCCCGGCGTGACGACCGCGAACATGTCACCACTGAAGCGCGCGACCAGTGCTGCCGGGGGCAGGGCTCGGCGCATGCGGGAGCCTATCGCGCGGAGCAGGGCGTCGCCGGTCGGGTGGCCGACGCTCTCATTGAGGATCTTGAAGTGGTCGAGGTCCAGTAGCAGCACCGCGACGTGCTGGCCGCCGCTCCTGTCCTCGGCCAGGAGCGTAGTGATGCGCTGCTCGAGTTGGTAGCGATTGGGCAGCCCTGTCAGCGGATCGTGCAATGCCTGGAAGTTGAGGTTGCGCTGGATCCGATCGCGCTCGATGGCCACCGCGGCGAGGCCGACCGCAACGTCGAGCGTGCGGCGCTCTTCCTCTCCTGCCTCACGCGCCTGGTCCATGAACACGTCCATCAAGCCAAGGTCGGTGACATGGTTCGGCACGGTCACACGCCACTGCGCGCGGAAGCCGGCCCGCACCGTCTCGGCGGCCAGGGCCGGGTCGGGGATCTCACTGGCGACGTCGACCTGCTCCAATCCGCTGCGAGCCTCTGACGGGCCGGCCAGGGCGCGCTGGGCATTGGCCACGATCGCTTTGCGCAGCCCCTTGGCGAGACCGGCCGTGCCCGCGGCGGCGAGCTCGCCCGATTCATCGGCTGCCACGACGGAGACCGCCTGCACCTCCAGCATCCGCTGCAGGTGCTCGGCCATCAGCGTGAGGGTGTCGGCGAGGGGCCTGTCCTCCGCGATGCTGCTGAGCAGAACTCGCTGCAGCTCTTCCCGCTGCTCTGCCTGGCGCCGAGCAGTGATGTCATGCAGGTTGAGCACGACACCCGCGACCGCATCGTCATCCAGCCGGTTCGTGGCTCGACACGACACGATGCGCCAGCCTCCGTCGCGCTGACGGACTCGGAACTGGCCCTCGACGTAGCCGCTCGGCTCGGTCCGAACCCGGTCCAGCTTGGCGACCGTCTTGGCCGTGTCCTCCGGATGGATGAGCGAGACCGGTGAGGCGCCGAGCAGCTCCTCGCGTTCAAAGCCGAGCATGGTCGTGACGGCGGGACTGACATATGTGACCAGGTTGTCCGCGTCCAGCACCGCGATGACGTCGGCGGATCCTTCCACCAGCGCGCGGAAGCGAACATCCATCGCATGAGCGGCCTCCTCGGCCGCGCGGCGATCGCTGACGTCCGTGCTCACACCGACTATGCCGGCGACTTCGCCGTCCGATCCGATGATCGGCGCGTCGATGACCGAGGCCCAGAAGCGCGTGCCGTCGCGGCGCACGACCTCGAACTCGCCGGCCCATGGCTTGCCTTCGCTCAGCGACTTCATGATCGCCGAGGCGGCGTCCACATCGACGGGCGTGACGTCGACGATCGGCCGGCCGATCACCTCTGCCGCCTGCCAGCCGTACAGCTTCTCGGCGGCCTCGTTCCAGAAGGTGATGAGACCAGCCGTATCGGTCGCGATCACCGCGTTGGCAACGCGCGAAAGGAGCTCGGTGCGCAGGTGCAGCTCGCGGTCGGCGGTGCGCTGGGCGGTGATGTCGCGCACGAAGGCGACCACGCCGATCGCGCTCGGCATGAAGCGCGCCTCCAGCCATACGCCGCTCGGCTCGTAGAAGTCGCGGCAGAACTGCGCCTCGCCGGTGGCCATCGCGGCGCGGAGCGCCGTCTCGAACTCCGTGCCCTCCATGGCCGGGAACGATTCGAAGATGTCCCTGCCGAGGACCTCCTCCCGCAGCCGCGCGCCGAATGCCTCGGCGGCACGGTTCACGTAGCGCAGCAAGCCGGCCCTGTCGATTGCGACGACGGCCTCGCTGAGGCCGTCGAACACCTCCAGGGCGAGCCCGGCCGAGTGCTCCAGCTCGGACGCCAGGCGTGCCCGGACCGTGGCGTTGTGGATCGCCCGCTCGAGCAGCTCGGGGGTGGCCTCCGACTTCAGCAGGAACTCGTGGATGCCGCCGCCCAGCGCCGCGGCACGCTCCGCCTCGTGACCGCCGGTCAGGACGATGGCAGGGGTCCGGGGGGCGGCCATGCGCGCGCGGCGGAACGTCTCGCTCCCCTGGGAGTCGGGCAGCCCCAGGTCAAGCACGATGGCATCGAACCGGGTGACCGAGAGATGGCGCTCGGCGAGCGACATGCGCGAGGCGTGGACGACCTCGTGGCCGTCAAGCCATTCGCGCAGCAGGGCCGCGTTCGCAGGGTCGTCCTCTACGATCAGCAGCCGGCGTGGGTCGAGCATCACGATATCCGGGTGCCCGGCTCGGGCAGCGCTGCGAGGGTCAGCCAGAAGTCGTCGATCGCGCGCGCCATCGCGACGTAATCGGTCAGGTTGTGCGGCTTGGTTATGTAGCTGTTGGCGTGGGCGGCGTAGGCTGCTGCGACGTCACTCGGGTCGTCCGAGCTCGACAGCACGACAACCGGGATCTGGCGCAGCCCGGGATCCGCCTTGAGCCGATCCAGGACCTGGTGGCCGGACAGCCTGGGCAGGTTGAGGTCAAGCAGGATGAGGTCCGGCAGCGGATCGGCGGTGGCTCGTTCATCCGACCCGAGCCACTCGAGCGCGGCTTCGCCCTCCGCGATCACGCGCAGTGTCGGCTCCGTCCCGGTCGCGTCGAAGGCATGGGCGGTCAGCACGGCGTCGGCTGCGCTGTCGTCTATCAGCAGGATGTTGATCGCGGTCATGGGGCGGCCTCCTCAGTGGCGGTGGTGAAGCGCACGGTCGTACCGCCCGCGACACCAGGCTCGGCCCAGACACGGCCGCGATGGCGCCGAACGATCTCGGCGACGATGGCCAGCCCCATGCCTGTTCCGGGGTACTCCTCGCGGTGCAGGCGCTGGAAGATGGTGAAAATGCGCTCGGCATGGATGGCATCGAAGCCGATCCCCTGGTCGGCGACTGAGAACGTGACCTCGCCCCCGTCCTCATCGGCCGATACCTTGATCTGGGGGCGGCCCGTGCTGAACTTGAGCGAGTTGGCCAGCAGGTTCTGAAAAACGAGGGTGAGCAGTCGGCGGTCTGCAGTGACCATCGGCAACGGGCCGATCTCGACCTCGGCATCGGTCTCCTCGATACCCATGGCCAGGTCGGTCACGGCGTCCCAGGCGGCCTCCCCCGCAGGGAAGCGCCTCAGCGCAAGCGGTGCGCTTCGCACGCGGGCGAGGTGAAGCAGGTCATCGACCAGGGAGCGCATCCGTTCGACCGCACCGCCAATGAATGCGACGTACTGGCGACCGTCCTCATCGAGCCGATCCGAGTAGCGGCTGTCGAGCAGCTCGCAGAAGGCGCTGACGATGCGCAGCGGCTCGCGCATGTCGTGGCTGGCCACGTATGCGAATTCGGTCAGCGACTGGTTGGAGCGCTCCAGCTCGGATGCATACTCCTCTGCGATGCGCTGCCGCTCGAACAGCGCGGTCACGTTGCGCAACGTGAGCACTGCGCCGATGGTGTCGCCCGAGTCGTTGACCAGCGGGTTGGCGGTGACGTTGAGCATTTCACGGCCCGCGCACACCTGATGGTCGGTGGCCGCCTGTCCCTTCATTGCCGCCGCCAGGGGGAAACTCGACGCGTCGATCTCATCTCCATCGGCGCGCCTAAGGCCATAGCGAGCGGGGAACTCGTGAAGGGCAATGTCATCCTGTGGCGGACCGAGCAGGTCGTGCGCGGCGGGTTTCCAGGCCAGGCTCCGACCGTCCGCGTCCACGACCACGACTCCGTCGCCGGTGCTGGTCAGGATCGCCTCCAGCAGGGCGGTCGTCTCGCGGCTGCTGGCCAGCAGCTTCTCGCTCGTGGCGAGCTGCGCACGCAGCGGCAGATGCGCCGACGGCATGACTGGCGGGGTCGTTGCGTGCAGCACGCTTCGCGGGCCTCCGACATGTGGGGGCGCGGTCCGGCTCCCGCCAGACACGCTGCACGCAACCTGCCATGCGGCGCCGACGCAGAATAATAAACCAACTATCTAAGTGTCAATAGTAAATCAGGGCACTGTTGAAGATCCTGCGCCGCCCGGCTATGATGCCCAGATGAGCCAGGTCGACCACCTCCAGCTGCTGGGTGAGATGCGCAACCTCATGCGGTCCGGCGCGCATGCGCGCGTGGAGTGGATCAGGGATAACGTGCGCCGGGCGATGGCCCGCGAGCAGCTCGATGCGGCCACCCTGGGCGCCCTTTCCGGAGTCTCCCCGGGCACTGTACGGGGGTTCCTGACCGGCACGGACTCGTCGATCAGTCACGTCATACAGATCGCACTGGCACTCGGGCTGACCCTGTCGGACCTGGAGCGCCCGCCAGACGGCGCGGAATAGCCTTCGTCCTCGACGCGCCGGCTTGACGGGGCGTCAAGCAGCCGTAAACCTGCCTCCACCATGGCTGACGAGCACGTTGACGAGCTCGCCGAGATAGCGCACGCGTTGGGCGACGGCATGCTCGCCTTCGAGCACGCCCCGGTTGGCATGTACATGATCATGCCGAACGGGCTGATTCTCAAAGCCAACCGGTCGCTACGGGCACTGCTTGGCTACGAGGAGGGGGAGCTCGTCGGGCGACACGTCGGCGAGCTGCTCGATCCCGGTGCAGCCGCCGAGTACGCGGAGCAGTTTCCGCGTCTGCTCAGCGGCGATGCCGCCTCGCCCGAATCGAGCTTCGAGGTCCTGCGCAGCGATGGTTCGCCGGTGAGGGTGCGGGGAGCCGCCACGGTCAGCCGCGAGGACGACGGGACTGCGCGCTACGTGATCGGCTGGGTCACCCCCGAGCCCTGAGCCGGCCTCACTTCCGCGGTCCCGAGCGCATCTCTTTGGCCAGACCGCCGGGCTCCTCGATCGGCGTTGCGCCCAGGCGATCCAGCACGGCGCGCACCTTCTCGCGGTTCGTGTGGCACATCAGCAGCACCACCCGTGGCGGGCCGTCGTCGCTGGCCGCCAGCCGACCGTCCGTCGTCAGCTCGGCCTCGAGCGAGTCATGTTCCTGTTCGTACAGCGGCACCGCGCTCGGGTCGCCGCCGCCCTCCCGCACGCCGCCCAGCAGGGTGCCGGTCAGGCTGGCCTCGGTCCGTCCGCGCAGGTAGCGCGGGCCGATCCGGATGGCTATCTCGTCGGCGCGGGAGCCGGCGATGCGACCGATCGCCCGCAGCACGTCGTCGGGCCGATCCCCGGCCGCGCCGATGATGGCGCTGATGGTTGCCCTTCTAAACCGCCGCCGCCGCGGTCCGACGAGGCCCTCGGCGAGGTCGAAGAGAGCCTCGAGGCCCGCCTCGTTGTGGGCATAGTCGACCACCACGACGCGCCGGCCGAGCCGGTAGATGTTCATCCGACCGGGCATCTGATCTGACGTCGGCCGGAAATCACGCAGGCCGTCCGCGACCTGCGTCAGAGTCGCCCCCATCGCACGCGCTCCACCGACTGCAGCCAGGGCGTTGGCGATGTTGTGCCTGGCCAGGCCACCGATTGTCGCCGGCACCTCTGAAGCCCGAACGATCCGCCGCCGCCGGTCCCCTTCCAGCTCGGTAATCCAGCCGTCCTGGAGCACCACGGCTCGGCCGCCCTTGCGCACGTGGCGCCGGACGCGCGCGTTGCCGGGCCGCAGGCTGAAGAACACGACGGTCGCCTGCACGGTACGTCCGACGGCGGCAACCAGCGGATCCTCCGCGTTCAGCACCACGGCCCCACTGGGCCGGGTAACCCGACAGATGACCGACTTGACCTCGGCCAGCTCGGGCACGGTGTGCAGCCCGTGCAGGTCGAGATGGTCGGGGCTGACGTTGGTCAGCACGGAGGCCTCATTCGACTGGTATCCCACGCCGCGCAGGACGATGCCACCGCGGGCGGTCTCCAGCACGGCCATGTCCACGTCGTCACGGGTCAGCACCGAGTGCGCGCCGTATGGGCCGGTCAGGTCGCCTTCCTCGACGCTGCGACCGTCGACGAAGACGCCCTCGGTGGTGGTCATGCCAATGCGCCTGCCGGAGGTGTGCAGGATGTGGGCGATCATCCGCGTGGTCGTGCTCTTGCCGTTGGTGCCGCTGATGCTGACGATGGGTACTCGCCGGCGGTCGTCGGTGACCCACTCGGGCGGGCTGGTGTCAGCGTCCCGGATGCGCCGCACGACATGTGGCGGCGGCGACGACCGAGCGGGCTCGAGGCCGCGCTCGGCCAGCCGGAAGGCGGCCGTGGCGAGCCTTTCCGAGCGGCCGCGCTCGCGCCAGGTGAACGAGATCACCCAGTGGCCCGGCTCGCTCGTCCGGTGGACGGCGACGTCCTTGCGTGGCTCGCCCAGGGCGACGGTGTGCAGTCGGCGGACCCAGGCGGCGGTGCGCGCAACCGATGGCGGAACGTCGCTCAGGCGCACGCGCGCTCCCAGCCGCACGACCGAGTGCCGCTCGGGCCGGCGCTGGCCGTACCAGGTCCGCCGACGACCGATGGCCAGCTCCAGCTTGACGGCAGGCTCGAGCCGGTAGACGTTGGGGCCGTCGAGCAGCCGGACTTCGACGAGTCGCACGGTGGGCCGGAGTATATGGGCGCAGCCGTGCTGCATGGCTTAAGTTGGCGTGGTGATCGGTGACAGTGAGCTGCAGCGGCTGTCGGAGCTTGTCTCGGAGAGCCTCCCTCAATACCTGGACGACCTGCGCGCCCTGACCAGCATCGATTGCGGCACCTACACGCCGGAGGGCGTGGACGAGGTCGGCCGTTGGCTGGAGGCGCAGCTGCGCGACCTGGGTGCCGCGGTGGAGAGGATTCCGGGCGACCGCTTCGCGGATACCGTCGTCGGCCGGCTCGCGGGTGCCCCCGAGGGCGCGGCGCTGCTGCTGGTCGGGCACATGGACACGGTCTTCCCGGCCGGGACGGTGGCGGACCGACCTTTCCGCACCGATCACGCGCGAGCCTACGCCCCCGGCGTGTCGGACATGAAGTGCGGCCTGATCGCGGGCGTCTACGCGCTGCGCGCGCTGCGCGCGCTGGCCGCCGAGTCCTCCGCCGCCGAGCAGGCTTCCGCCCAGCCCACGGCCTGGCTGCCCTTCCGCCGACTGGCCTACGTCGGCAACCCGGACGAGGAGGTTGGCTCGCCCGAGAGCACGCCCATCATCCGCCGGGAGGCCGAGCAGAGTGATCTCGCGCTGGTACTGGAATCGGCACGCGCCAATGGCGACATCGTCTCGGCGCGCAAGGGCGTGCTGGACATCAGGCTGGTGGTGCGCGGCCGGGCAGCCCACGCCGGGGTGGAGCCCGAGAAGGGCCGCAGCGCCGTCGTCGAAGCGGCCCACAAGACCCTTGCGCTCGCCGGGCTGAATGGCCGCTGGCCGGGCGTGACGGTAAACGTCGGGGTGGTGGCCGGCGGAACGCGGCCGAACGTGGTGGCCGAGGAATGCACGCTCCACCTCGACCTGCGAGCGACGACCAGGGCACACCTCGAGCAGGCCATCGGTGAGATCGAGCGCATCGCGGGCAGCAGCACGGTCCCCGACGTCAGCTGCGAGGTCATCCGGGGCAACGGCTTCGCCCCGATGGAGAGGTCCGGCGGCACGGCGGAGCTGGCCCAGCGGGCGATCGAGCTGGCCGGCCGGCTCGGTTTCGACCTGCGCGACGTCGCCACCGGCGGAGCCTCCGACGCAAACACCATCGCCGGGCTGGACGTCCCGGTGCTCGACGGGCTGGGCCCGATCGGTGGCAATGACCACGCTCCGGGCGAGTACCTCGAGCTCGACTCGATCGTGCCGCGTGTGGCGCTGCTGGCGGCGCTGATGCTGGACCTGGGGCGGCGGGGCGCGAAGCCGCCTTCCGCCTGAGCGTCGGGTTGCTCGGCGCCTCAGCGCAGGTAGGTGTTACCGCAGGTGTCGCAGACGGTGTAGAGGCCGCGCCGCTCACCCGCGTACCCGGCGACGTGCAGGCGACCCGAGAAGTCTTCGTCGGCGGGGCAGACGAAGACCCACCAGAGGTGCGGCTGCCCCGGCTCCTCGGGGCCCAGCTCCGGAATCGGGCTCGACTCGGCAGCGATCTTGTCGCCCAGGCCCTCGAAGCGATTGACGGCGGCGGTCACGGCAGCGCTCCGCTCGGCCTCCGTCTCGTTGGCGTATGGGTAGCTCTGGGACACGTTCGTGCCGCTCAATGGGACCTCCATGCCGGGGGAAGATGGCCGACCGCGTGGTCGTGAGCGCGGCGCGACCGGCCGAGCCCGAGTATAGCCAACGCCTGCCTGCTCACCGGGCCAGCGCAGCTCCTTCCACGCGCGGGTCACTGGCGGCGCGATAGCCCTCGCTGCCCACCTCGATGGCATGGCAGTGGCCGAGCGCGGACGAGTAGGGCTCGACCACCTCGAGCCGGTGCCCGCGCCGGCGCAGGCCCTCCCTGATGTCGGCGTCGAAGCGCCCTTCCAGGACGGCCAGGGCAGGGTCGGCGTCGTCGCTGGCGTGGTGAGTCGCCCAGCGCGGTTCCGCCACCGCCTCAGCCACGGCAAGGCCACGGTCCACGAGCGCCGAGACCAGTTGGGCATAGATCAGTGGCTGTATCTCGCCACCCATTGACCCGTGAGCGATCCACGGCCGCCCGTCGCGCATGAGCAGGCCCGGCACCAGCGTGTGGACCGTCCGCTTGTTCGGCGCCAGCACGTTGGCGTGGCCCCGGTCGAGGCTGAAGAACGCGCCCCTGTTCTGGTAGGCGATGCCGGTCTGCGGATCGACCAGCCCCGAGCCAAACCCCGCGTAGTTCGACTCCAGCATGCTGACCACGCCGCCGTCGGCGTCTGCGGTGGCGAGGTGGATGGTGTCGCCCCCGAGGGCAGGGGAGGTGGGCAGACTCGTCAGCCGATCGGGGTCGATGGACCCGGCCAGGCGGTCCAGTCGCCGGGGGCTGAGCAGCTGATCCACCGTCCCGCTATCCATGTGGCGCGGATCGGTCAAGTAGGTCTCTCGATCGGCGAGCGCCACCTTGGCCGCCTGCAGGCCAACGTGGATCCAGCGAGCCGGGTCGTCGGCCTGGAAGCGGTCGAGCAGCGCCAGCAGCTCGAGCGCGGTTGGACCGCTGCTGTTGGGCGGCAGGCTGATCGACTCCAGCCCCCGGTAGGTGGTTGAGATGGGGCGGACCCATTCCGAGCCGTGCAAGTCAAAGTCTCGGCGCCGCAGCGGCGAGCCGCGATCCGCCAGATAGTCGACTGCCCTTGCCGCCAGAGCGCCGCCGTAGGCCGTCGATGGTCCTTCCTCGGCGAGCAGGCGCAGGCTCGCGGCCAGGGCCGGCAGCGACACGCGCTCGCCAGGCTGCCAGGGGCGGCCGGCGGGGCGGAAGGTCCGCGCCCAGTCGCCTGCAGTGCCGAAGACCGCTGTTGACCGCTCGATGGCCTCCACCCAGCCCTGTGTAGCAGCAAAGCCGTCGGCCAGTTCGGCGGCGGGTCGCACCAGATCGGCCCACGGCAGCCGGCCGAAGCGAGCATGCGCCTCGCCCCAGGAATGGATCGCGCCGGGGACGGTCACAGTCCACGGCCCCCTGGTCGGCATGCGTTCGAGACCCGCGGCGCCGGCCGCCTCGAGCGTCGCACCGCCGGCCGAGGCCCCGCTGCCGTTGAGACCGTGAACCTGGTTGCCGTCCCACACCAGCCAGAAGGCGTCACCGCCCAGTCCGCACGAGTGTGCCGCCACTACCGACAGCGCAGCATTGGTGGCGATGGCGGCATCCACGGCGGACCCGCCGGCTCGCAGGATATCCAGGCCCACCCGGGTGGCGATGAAGTGCGGGCTGGCCACTGCGCCGCGCGCACCCTGCGCCGACTGCGCGTGGGAAAGCGGCCGGTCGCTCACGGGCTACGCCGCTCGGACAGCACCGCTGCGGCCACCCGCCGTCAGGCGCCGGACGTCGTGGTCGTCGCCGACGGGCGCTCCTCGACCACGTTGAGGGCCAGCCAGCGCTCGGCTTCGGCGATCGACCAGCGCTTGCGCCGGGCGTAGTCCTCGAGCTGGTCGCGACCAATCCGGCCAAGGCCGAAGTAGCGCGCCTCGGGCCGCCAGAAGTAGAGCCCGCTGACCGCCGACCCGGGCACCATCGCCATCGACTCGGTCAGGTGCAGGCCGGCGTTGCGCTCGGCGTCGAGGAGCCGGAAGATCGTGCGCTTCTCGGTGTGGTCGGGCTGGGCTGGGTAGCCCGGCGCCGGACGAATGCCCTGGTACTGCTCGGCGATCAGGCCGGCGTTGTCGAGCGCCTCGTCCGACGCGTAGCCCCACAGCGAGCGGCGCACCTCGCGATGGAGCCACTCGGCAAAGGCCTCGGCCAGGCGATCAGCGAGCGAGGTGATCAGGATCGAGCTGTAGTCGTCACCGGCGGCCACGAACTCGGCCCGGGCGCGCTCGAGGCCGCCGCCGGTGCTGACCGCAAAGGCCCCGACGTAGTCGCGCACGCCCGATTCGACCGACGCCACGTAGTCGGCCAGGGCGACGTTCGGCCGCCCGTCGCGCTTGGACATCTGCTGGCGCAGCGTGTGCAGGCGGGCCAGCTCGGTCGCTCGCGACTCATCGGCATACAGCACGATGTCGTCATCCGGCGTGGCGGCGGCGGGCCAGAAGCCGACCGCAGCGTCGGCCGTCAGCAGCTTCTCGTCGACGATCCGCTGAAGCATCCGCTCGGCGTCGTCGAACAGGCTCCGCGCCGCCGGCCCGCGCCGCTCGTCCTGCAGCACCTCGGGGTAGTGGCCGGCGATCTCCCAGGCGGCGAAGAACGGCGTCCAGTCGATCAGCTCGACCAGCTCGGCCAGGTCCACGCCGCGCATCGCGCGCGCGCCCAGGAATGAGGGAGGTGGCGCCTCGGTCGGCTCGATCCGCACGGGGTTGGCGCGTGCCTGCTCGACGGTCAGCCAGCCGGTTCGCTCGTCGCGCTCGGCGTATTGCACTCGCAGCTGCTCGTAATCGGTGCGCGTGCGAGCCAGGAACTCAGCGCGCGTGACCTCGTTGAGCAGCGCACCGGCCACGCCCACTGCGCGCGAGGCGTCCTGGACGTGGATCACCGGGCCAGAGTAGGCCGGCTCGAGCCGGACCGCGGTATGTGCCCTCGAGGTGGTCGCGCCGCCAATCAGCAGGGGCAGCGTGAAGCCGGCACGCTCCATCTCCTGGGCCACGGTGCGCATCTCCTCGAGGGAGGGGGTGATCAGTCCGGACAGGCCGACCAGGTCGGCGTCCTGCTCGCGAACCGTCTCCAGGATCTTCGGCCAGGGCACCATCACGCCAAGGTCGATCACCTCGTAGCCGTTGCACGCCAGCACGACGCCGACGATGTTCTTGCCGATGTCATGAACATCGCCCTTGACGGTCGCCATCACGATCCGGCCGGCCGAGCGCGGCTCGCCGCGGCCCGGGGCGTGGCCGTTGCCGCCGGCCGCAGCCTGGGCGCGCTTCTCGGCCTCGATGTACGGCACCAGGTGGCCGACGGCCTGCTTCATCACCCGCGCCGACTTGACCACCTGCGGCAGGAACATCCGGCCGTCGGCGAATCGGTCGCCGACCGCATCCATCCCGGCCATCAGTGGCCCCTCGATCACGTCGAGCGGCTTGGCCGCCTTCGCCCGAGCCTCCTCGGTGTCCTCCACGATCCAGTCGCTGATGCCCTCGATCAGGGCGTGCTTCAGGCGCTCCTCGACGGGCGCATCGCGCCAGGCCAGGTCACGTCCGGCCGCGATGCGCGCGGCCGGGTCGAGGCCCTCGGCGTACTCGAGCAGCCGCTCGGTCGCGTCCGAGCGCCGATTGAGCAGCATGTCCTCGACGCGCTCGCGCAGCTCCGGCTCGATCTCGTCGTAGACCGGCATGACACCGGCGTTGACGATGCCCATGTCCATGCCGGCGGCAATGGCGTGATAGAGGAAGACGGCGTTGATCGCCTCGCGCACGTGGTCGTTGCCGCGGAATGAGAAGGAGACGTTGGACACGCCGCCGCTGATCCACGCGCCGGGCAGCTCTGCCTTTATGCGGCGGGTGGCCTCGATGTAGGCGATGGCGTAGTCGGCGTGCTCCTCGATGCCCGTGCCGACGGCAAAGATGTTGGGGTCGAAGATCAGGTCGATCGGCTCGAAGCCGACCTCCTCGGTCAGCAACCGGTAGGCCCGCGCGCAGATGTCGACCTTGCGCTCGACGGTGTCGGCCTGGCCCCGCTCGTCGAAGGCCATCACGATGACTGCCGCGCCGTAGCGCCGGGCGAGGCGGGCCTGGCGCAGGAACTGCTCCTCGCCCTCCTTCAGCGAGACGGAGTTGACGATCGGCCGACCCTGGACGTGCTGCAGCCCGGCCTCGATCACCTCCCAGCTCGACGAGTCGATGACGAACGGGATCCTGGAAACGTCGGGTTCGCCGGCGAGCAGGTCGAGATAGCGCGTCATCGCCGCGACCGAGTCGAGCAGCCCCTCATCCATGTTGATGTCGAGCATCTGGGCGCCCGATTCGACCTGCTGGCGGGCGACCTCGACCGCTGCCCCGAAATCGCCCTCGCGCACGAGTCGAGCAAAGCGTCTCGAGCCAGATACGTTGGTCCGCTCGCCGATGTTGGCGAACAGGCTGTCGGGGCCGAGGTTGAGCGGCTCCAGCCCGGCCAGCCGCAGCCGGGGCTCGACCCGGGGAGGGACGCGCGGCGCGATCCCGGCGACGGCGCTGGCGATGGCGGCGACATGCTCGGGCGTGGTGCCGCAGCAGCCGCCGACGATGTTGAGCGTGCCGTCCTGGGCGAGCCCGCCAAGGACGCGCGAGGTCTCCGCCGGTTGCTCGTCATAGCCGCCGAAGGCATTGGGCAGCCCGGCGTTCGGATAGGCGGACAACGGCACATCGGCGAGCGAGGCGAGCTCGGCCAGGTATGGCCGCAGCATCTCGGCGCCGAGAGCGCAGTTGAGCCCGACGCTGAGCGGTCGGGCGTGGCGAACGCTGTTCCAGAACGCGCCGACGGTCTGGCCGCTCAGCGTTCTGCCGGACGCATCTGTGATCGTGCCGCTGATCATCAGAGGCAGGCGCAGGCCCAATTCTTCGAACAGCTCCTCGAGGGCGAAGATCGCTGCCTTGGCATTGAGCGTGTCGAAGATGGTCTCGACCAGCAGCAGGTCGGCGCCGCCCCCGATGAGGCCACGGGCGGCGTCGCGATATGCCGCGACGAGCTGTGCCCAGGTCACGTTCCTGGCGCCCGGGTCGTTGACGTCGGGCGAGATGGAGGCGGTTCGGGTGGTCGGCCCGAGCGCGCCGGCTACGAAGCGTGGCCGGCCGGAGTCGCGCACCTCCGCGTCGTCGGCTGCCCTGCGAGCCAACGCAGCAGCAGCGCGGTTGATCTCCTCGGCGTGGCTCTGAAGGCCATAGTCGGCCAGCGAGATCGCGTTGGCATTGAAGGTGTTGGTGCTGATGATGTCCGCGCCGGCGTCGAGATATCTGCCGTGGATCTCACCGATCACTTCCGGCCGCGTCAGCACCAGGAGGTCGTTCGCGCCGCGAAGATCGGCGGGATGGTCGACGAAGCGCTCACCCCGGAAGTCCTGCTCGCCCAATCGGTAGCCCTGGATGACCGTGCCCATGGCGCCATCGAGCACGAGGATGCGCTCGCGCAGCAGATCGGGCAGACGCTCCAGGCGCTGCTGGCGCGCGGCTTCGTCGACCGGTCGCACCGGTCCCGGGTCACTCATCAGGCGGCGAGTGTAGGCTGCTCCGCTACCCTCCGCGTGTGAGCGATTCCCTCCGGCCTTCCCCCGAGCGCCTGCAGACCGACTGGGCCGGGCGCGTCCATGCCGACCGCGAGCAGGTGGCCCGCTCTCGTGAGGTCGACGATGGGGATGACTTCTACGAACCTGTCGTCGACCGCTTTCGGCTCAATCCGCGCCGGCCGGACGACGATGTGCTCGAGCTGCTGCTCTCCCACGCGCGCGTAGAGGAAACCTGGATCGACGTTGGCGCGGGCAGCGGGCGTTATGCGCTCCCGCTGGCGCTGCGCGTCCGAGAGGTCATCGCGGTCGAGCCGTCCCGGTCGATGGTCACGGCGCTTCGAGAGGACGCTCGCAAGCACGGTATCGGCAACGTGCGCGTGGTGAGCGAGCGGTGGCCGCTTGCGAAACGGCCGTCGGGCGCCGACGTATCGCTCATCGCCCACATCGGCTACGACATCGCCGAGATCGGCGCGTTCCTGGACGCGCTGGAGGGCTCGACGCGGCGGCTGTGCATTGCGGTCATGGGCGAGTCGGCCATGACGACGGTGGCACGGCTGTTCTGGCACGGCCTGCATGGCGAGCCGCGTGTGCGCCTGCCGGCGCTGCCGGAGCTGCTGATGCTGCTGCTTGCTCGTGGCCGGCTGCCCGAGGTGCGCCTGGTCGACCGGCCGCCAGCCTCGTTCGAGTCGGTGGAGGAGGCGTTGTCGATGGCCCGGCGGCAGCTATGGGTCAGGGAGGGAAGCGACAAGGATCGTCGTCTGGCGGAGTGGGTGCCTCGCGCTCTCCGGCCGGCCCCCGGCGGCAAGGTGACATTCGACGAGGGGCGGTCGCGCATCGGCGTGGTGACCTGGCAGCCCAGGACGTGATCGCGGCCGTCCGGCTGGCCGCACTGTTAGGCGCGCT
Source organism: Candidatus Limnocylindrales bacterium (assembly GCA_035540555.1). GTDB lineage: Bacteria > Chloroflexota > Limnocylindria > Limnocylindrales > CSP1-4 > JALYGJ01. Next base: position 136,394 of record DATLGJ010000040.1, read on the forward strand.
CGCTCTGTGCTTGGCGTGTTTGGGCACGCCGCCGCAGGGCGATCCTGTCGCGCCGGTGCTGGTTCGCGGAGTGGTCCTCGACGCTGCCGGCCAGCCCGTTGGCAGGGCACTGGTCCAGCTCCAGGTCAGCGACCGAAGCTCGGAAGGCGACGCGGTCGAGGGCGGCGAGGCGCCTTCAGCTGGTAACGCGGCCGGGCGCCGGTTCCAACGCGATTACCGCGCCCATGGCGATGGCCGCTTCGAGATCCGGCTGTGGCCCGGTGACGTATTCCGCGAGACTGGTGGGCAACCGGCCGCTCACGTCAACTTTCAGCTGCGGGCCTCGTCGGACGCTGTACCGAGCGGCCGCCACTCTTTCCGGCGGGAGGTAGGCGGTTCGCGCTGGGCAGGCGACGTGCCAGATGTGACGCTGCGGGCCGGACCATAGGGCGGATCCAGAGCAGCGCGCTCTCCCAGGCCCGCTCCTATGGCAGAGTCGTCTCCTCGGCCCGCTCGGGCGCGACGACCTGCACATCCGCGCCGAGCCGGGCAAGCTCGGAACGGAGCTGATCCGGAGTGCCGACGAGCACCGGGAACGTACCGTAGTGGATGGGCACGACCGCCCTCACGCCGAGCATCTGGGCCGCTCGCGCTGCTCCACGCGGGCCCATGGTGTAGTGACCGCCGATCGGCAGGAAGGCCACCTCTGGCCGATACATCTGGCGAACGAGGTCCATGTCACCGAATACGTCGGTGTCGCCGGCGAAGTAGATACGCCGCCCGTCCTCCAGCTCGACCACGAAGCCGGCCGGCTCGCCAAGGTAGACCGAGCCCGCGGTAGCGCCGCCGCCAATCCAGTCGCCGGCGGAGTGCTGTGCCTGCACCATGGTCACCGATACCCCGCGTGCCTCGACGGTGCCGCCCTTGTTGAAGCCGATCACCTCGGCGTCCCCGGCGCCCACTTCGTCCAACCACAGGCTCATCTCGTGGATGCACGGCCAGGCAGGGCCGGTGCGGCGGGCGATCGTGAGCGCATCGGCCTTGTCGATCTGCGTGGGGAAGGCACCCAGGTGATCGTGGTGGCCATGCGAGACCAGCATCACGTCACAGCGGTCGACATCCTCCGCCGGCCGCGGCGAGGTCGGGTTGCCGAACCACGGGTCGAAGAGGACGACCTTGCCGGCTGCCGTGACCAGCTCAATGCACGCGTGGCCGTACCACGTGAACCTCGCTTCTTTATCCATCTGGCGCTCCTTGCTGCCATGCTCGCGGCATGTCCCAATTCTGGCGCCGCGCGTTCAACCTGCTCTATCGCATTCTGGCCGCCGTCGATCCGCTGGTCCGGGCGATATGGCGCCGGTTCGGCCTTGGCAACACGCTCGAACTGCAAGTCGCAGGACGTGCCGGCGGTGGCCACAGGTCGCGATTGGTCGGATTGTTGCGCACGAGGCGAGGTTGGTACGTCGGTCATCCCAACGGCCACACCGGCTGGACGCGCGACCTCGAACAGGCGGGGGAAGCCGAGCTGCGCTGGCCCGACGGGCGCCGCGTCCGCGTGCGCGCTGAGCGGGTGCCGAGGGGCCGGGAGCGCGAGGGGGCGATACGCGCCACCATCCAGCATCCCTTCCCGGGCAACGTGATCTACTGGCTGGGGCGTTCGCGCGTCCGGGCGGCGGGCGTCTTCTTCCGCATCCACGCCGGCCCGACGCCACAGGCCGACCGATGAGGCTGCTGCAGCGGGTTGTCGGTCCCATTGCCACCAACCTCTACGTCCTCGCCGATGAGCGCAGCCGCGAGGCCATCGCCATCGACACGGCCACACCCTGCGTCGCGTGGCTGACCGCGACGCTCGCGGAGCGAGGCTGGAGCCTCAAGCTCATCGTCAGCACTCACCGTCACTGGGACCATATCGGCGACAATGCCGCCGTCGCCGAGGCAACCGGCGCGCAGATCGCGGCGCACGTAGCGGACCGCCACGGCCTGGAGCAACCCGATCCTCTCTCTGCACCGTTCCCCGTTCCGCCCAGCGTGCCAGCGGTGGACCTCGAGGAGCGCTCCCGGATCCGCTTCGGTGAGATCGAGCTGGAGGTGCTTCACACGCCCGGCCACACCGAGGGCTCGGTCTGCCTGCTGTCTGAATCCGAGCGCCTCCTGCTCACGGGGGACACTCTCTTCGCCAGGGGCTGGGGCAGGACGGATCTGCCGGGTGGCGACGATCGCGCGATGGTCGAGTCACTCGCCCGGCTGTCGACCATGGCTTCCGACCTGCGCGTTTTGCCCGGGCACGGTGCCACCTCAACCATCGAACAGGAGCAGGGCTGGCTCGCCATGGTCGCGCGCGATGGGCGTCTGCCCTTTTAGGTCAGATCGCGCCTCGTGAAGGCGAGCGCACCGAGCAATAGGCCGCCCAGGGCGAGGCAGGCGCACAGCAGGATGCCGGCGAGATCGTACGACCCTGCCATCGGTTGGCCGAGATGCCTGCTCAGCGCCAGGTTGAGCACTTCCTCTGGCAGGCGCAGCGCGCCGCCGATCAGATTGAGCAGGTAGAGACCGATGGTCAGCCCAGCGGTAGCCACCCCCGCCAGCCGGGGCCAGCCAAGGCCGGCGATGACGAAGCCCGCGCCCATCAGCGCCATCCCGTAGAGACCCAGCGCGAGCGATCCGGCGATCGGGCCGGCTACGGGGTCGTCCATCAGCGCCGCCCCGGCGGCCGTGCCGAGGGCGGTGAGCAGGCTCATCACCACCATCGCCGCGATGACTGCCAGGCTCGTGCGGACAGCCCAGCCGAACCGCCGCAGCGGCGCCGCCAGCACCAACTCGGTCTTCCGATTGGTCTCCTCGCCCGCCCAGCCGCTGACCAGGGCTGCGCCGGCCAGTCCGAAGATGAGCGTGGCAAAGCTGAACATGGTCATCTGCAGGACGCCGCCGGCAGTCGCCAGGTCGACGTCGGGGAAGAAGCGGCGGATGATGGCGCCTATCTCCGGCACCGACTCGATCATCGCCGCGAACTGCTCGGCGGAGAGGGCGATGACCAGGCCGTACAGGCCCAGGCCGGCCCCCCAACCGATGGCGTCCGGCAGGCGCTCGGCGAAAGCACGACGACCCGGGCCGCGAAGGCTCCAGCCAAGCCCGTAGCGGACTGCCAGCCGACCAGCGCGCCCGGTTGGAAACGCCACCGTCGCCCCCAGGTCGCGCCGCTGGAAGAGCAGCACGCCGAGCAGGCCGAAGGCAGCGGCCAGGCTTAGCACCAGCATCAGCGCTGGCCAGTCGGTCACTCCCGCCAGCGGCCGGTGCTGAGTGGTCCAGTAGAAGGGCGAGCCGAGCCGGAGCACGTCGAAACCCGGCACGAGGTCGGCATAGCCGTTGATGATGTAGCTGCCGAACAGGGCCGCACCTCCCGCGCCCGCGGCCATGCCGCGCGTCAGCAGCGTGCCGGCAGCGAAGGCGATGGCACCGAAGAGAAGCGCGATCGCGAACGTGTAGGCGAGCTCCGACAGCACGGTCACCAGGCCGGCCTCGTCGCCAGGCAGCACGGCGAACACGAGAGTGCTCAGCCAGATCAGCACGCCGGCAATGAACAGGGCACCACCCAGCGCCGCGGCGTGCGCGAGCAGCTTCTGGAGCGCGAGGCTGCGCCGGCTGACCGGTGCGGCCAGGACCATCTCGAGCGTTCCGCGCCCGGCCTCGCCGGCGAGAGTGCCGCTGAGCGCGCTGATCGACCAGATGCCGATCAGCAGCGGCATCGCGCCCAGCGTGCGCCAACTGATGAACCCGCCCAGCGTCTGGACGTTGATCGGCTCACCCAGCAGGCCTGAGAACAGCGGCGGGAGCATCTGCATCTGGGCGGCCAGTCCCTGGCGTGCCTGGAGCGTGTCGAACTCGAGGGCGACCTGCGAGGCAGTGGCCAGGACCACGCCACCGAGCAGCAGCCCGACGATGACCATGGTCCGGCCGGCGTCGCTCAGGTGCTTGCCGAAGACGCTGCCGAGGCCGTACACGCGCGACAGCGCCGATGGCACCAAGCGCTCGGCCGCTGCCCGCTCCGAAGAGGAGCCGGACATCAGCCGGTCGGCCGCCCGGAAGGGGTGGGGGAGGAAGGGCCGGTGCGGCCGTAATGGGCGAGGAAGACGTCTTCGAGGTTCGGCTCCCGGCTGACCACGTCGCGCAGGTCGTGACGGCTGGCCACCCTGATCACGGTGCCGATCGGGCCGGCCACCTGCATCCGCACCAGCGGCCCTTCGGCGACCACGTCGCTGACCCCCTCGAGATGCTGGAACTCGGCGGCTTGGACGGGCTCGGCGAAGCGCAGCTCGACATGGTGGACGGCCATCCGGCGCACCGCCTCGACGGTATCGACCTGCACCAGCCGGCCGTCCCTGATGATCGCCACGCGCTGGCAGATGCGCTCGACCTCGCTGATGATGTGGCTGGAGAGGAAGACCGTCCGACCCTCGCGCGCGGCCTCGTCGAGGAAGCCGAAGAACGAGTGCTGGACGAGCGGGTCCAAACCTGCCGTGGGCTCGTCCAGGATCAGCAGCTCCGGTCGGTGCTGGAGGGCCGAGACGAGGGCGACCTTCTGCTTGTTCCCCCGTGAGTACTCGCGGTAGCGCCGGCTGGGATCGAGGTCCAGCTGCTCGATCAGCTGGCGCTGATACGCCCGATCCACGCCGCCGTGCAGGTTGGCGAAGTACTCGATCGTCTGGCCGCCGGTGAGCCGGTCATACAGTCCGAACTCGCCGGGCAGGTAGCCGACTCGCCGATGGATGGCGACCGGGTTGACCGTTGTCTCGATGCCGAACACGCGGGCGACACCGCGCGTCGGTCGGATGTGGTCGAGCAGGACGCGGATGGTGGTCGACTTGCCTGCGCCGTTGGGGCCCAGGAAGCCGACGATCTCGCCAGCCTCGACGGTCAGATCGATGTCGATGATGCCGCGGTGGCGACCGTAGCTCTTGGTCAGCCCCTCGGCCTGGATGACGGGTGGCATGAAACCTCTAGTGCCGGTGTCCCTCTGTCCGGATGCTACTCCCGGCGCGGCCGGTGTGGCGCGGGCGACGGGGAGGGGCTCATTCGTTGCCGTACTTGGCGCGCATGTGGCCACGCACGAAACGCTCCAGACGACGCCCTTGGCGGCGTTGCTCGGCCCGGCCGGCGGCGCTGCGTCGGCGTTCTATGGCAGCGAGCTCGCGCTCCAGCCTGCGCCGGTTCTCGAGCCGGTCGGCGGTCAGGCTGCCGCCGTCGATGGCGGCCTGGACCGCGCATCCGGGCTCCTTTTCGTGGCGGCAGTCGCTGAAGCGGCATGTCTCGGCCAGCCGATCGACGTCCTCAAAAGCGGCGTCGATGCCGTCTTCGGCGTCCCACATGCCGACCGAGCGCATGCCCGGGCTGTCGATCAGCAGCGCACCTCCGGGCAGCGGCAGAAGCTCGCGACGGGTTGTCGTATGCCGGCCGCGCTGGTCGTCAGCGCGCACGTCCCCGGTGGTCTGGCGTTGCCAGCCGAGCAGGGCGTTGACGATCGACGACTTGCCGACGCCCGACGAACCGAGCAGGCAAGCCGTGCTGCCGGGCCGGAGCATGGCCGCAAGCGCGTCCAGGCCGGTTTCCGCGCGAGCGCTGATGACCACCGTCGGGACGCCTGGAGCAACCGAGCGGACCGCGTCAACGTGCGCCACCAGGTCCGTGCAGGTGTCCGCCTTGTTGAGGACGATTGCCGGCTCGGCGCCGCTCGACCAGGCAAGAGCCATGTAGCGCTCGAGGCGCCGCAGGTTGAAGTCATGGTCAAGTGCCGCGACGACGAGGACCAGGTCAATGTTGGCCGCCACCACCTGCGCGCCGGGGATGTCGCCGCGAGCAGGCCGGGCAACGCGACTGCGCCGGGGCAGCACCGCCTGGATGACATGGCCGCCATCGCTGCCTGCCGCAAGGCCGACCCAGTCGCCCACGGCGGGCAGGTCCTCGCGGCTCGCCGCCTCGTGACGCAGCCGACCGGCAAGCGAGACCAGCGCCTCGCCATGTCCGCCGATCACCAGCCAGCGGCCGCGCTCCTCGGAAGTGACGCGGGCGGGCGCCAGGTCTGGCGGGACATGCTCGTCGAACAGCCGTGCGACCGCCGGAGTCCAGCCGTAGCGCCTGAGCACATCGTCGTTCGAAGCGCTCATCCCCGGTCGTCCAGCTGCCGGCGCCATGCGATCGCCCGATGGCTGACCCGGAAGCCGACGCTCTCGTAGAGGCCCAGAGCGCCGGTGGGGTTGTCGGCATCGACACCCAGCACGGCGCTGCTCATGCCCCGCTGACGCAGCTTCAGCAGCGAGCGGGCGATCAACGCTCGAGCCAGGCCACGACGACGCCACGCGCGGCGCGTGAATACGCTGTCGAGCCAGCCGCGCCGCAAGCCGAGCGCCTCGTTCTCCTCTGGATAGATGCCGTTGATCACCCCGCCGGCGATCTGTTCGCCGTCGAAGGCGATGACCCACAGGCTCGGGTCAAACTCCGGGCTGTCCATGAAGCGTCGCATGGACTGCTCTGACCCGTCGAAGCCGCCCCAGTGATCCTGGAAGGCCTCGACGTCAGCGTCCCACACAGCTTTCGTATCGGCCGCCTTGACTTCGCGTACCTCGATGCCGTCAGGCATAGGCACTTCTGGGATGTCGTCCAGCGTCGGGCGGGTCATCTCGAAGAACCAGCGCACCTGCCGAAAGCCACTCCGCTCCAGCAGTGCGATGTCACCGGTCTGGGTCGCGCCAGACCAGGAACCGAGCACCTTCCGGCGGCCCGTGTCGTGGGACGCCGCCAGCCGACGCGCCTGCTGGATGTTCTCCGCCAGCAGCGCGGCTCCTATGCCGCGCCGTCGCCACTCCGGGTCGGCGCTGCCGTCAATGCGGTACTCGCGATGAACGCCATCAGTGGTGTCCACCCACTCGCGCACACCGTAGGCCACCACGACTCCGTCAACCTCGGCGAGGGTGACGTCGCGACGCGGGTCGAACAGCTCGTTGGCGTGCCGGTAGTGCGCCAACCGCTCCTCCACGGTGACGTGCTCTCGGATGCCGTCGGCCGCCATCTCGGCATTGGCGACCCGGACTGTGTGGGCGACGTCGCCCTCACCGGCATACGGTCGCAGGACGAGGCCCTCGAGGGCCGGCTCGATGGCGCCCATCAGCCGACCCTCTTGAGCTTGCCAGTGCGCTTTGCGTACGCCTCGGCGCGCGCGAAGATCCACGCACCCAGCGGGATGAACACGACTGCCATGACCACCAGCGGCAGCAGGTGGCTGAAGCCGATGCTCGTCACCGGCGCGCCGTCGATCAGGCCGAGCCGTATGCCATCGAGGATGTAGGTCGCCGGCGAGAACGCCGCGATGACCTGCATCCACTCGGGCAGGATGGTCACGCTGTAGTACACGCCACTGATGAGCAGCAGCAGTGACTGCAGCACGAAGACCATCTGGTCGCCGCGCTCGACCCAGATCAGCGGCAGGGTCGCCGCGATCATGCCGATACCGATGATCGACAGCGAGCCGACTGCCATCAGCACGCCGGCGGTCAAGAAGTCCGCCCTCGAGAGGTCGATGCCGAAGAACAGCACCAGCACGATCAGCACCACGCTGGTGTGCAGGAGACCCCACAGCACGGCGAAGACGGTCGAGCCGAACAGCTGCGACACGCGCCGGACGGGGGCCATCATCGTGTACTCGAGCGTGCCTTCCCAGCGCTCCCAGCTGATCTGCTCGGCGACCACCGAGAAAACCACCGAGAGGTAGTTCCAGAAGGTCGCCCCGATCATCAGCGAGAGGATCAACCGGGCGTTGTCCTGGTCGAGCCCGATGAGCGTCACGGCCAGCGCACCGGCCACCGAGTAGACCAGGAAGGCGACCTCCCAGCCCCAGTAGCGTTTCGATAGGTTGAAGTTGCGCTCGACGAAGGCGTAGGACGCCCTCAGCTCGCGCGTCAGCAAAGCCATTGCTTCGTTCCTTACTCGTCGTCGTTGGCCGGCTCCTCGACGTCGTCGTCGAGCGAGCGGCCGGTGTAGGCCATGAACACGTCGTGCATCGTCGCGCCGCCCGGTCGGCCGTTGGACACGCCGGCCTTGAGCTCCTCAACGGTGCCCTCGGCTACCAGGCGGCCCTCGTTGAGCAGCCCGATCCGGGAGCACAGGCGCTCGGCCTCCTCGAGGTCGTGTGTCGTCAGCACGATGGTTGCGTCGTGCTGGTCACGGATCTCCTCGACGAATTCCTGCACCTCGAGCTTCGAGCGGGGGTCCAGGCCGGTTGTCGGCTCGTCGAGCAGCAACAACACGGGGCTGGTCAGGAAGGCGCGCGCGATCGACACCTTCTGCTGCATGCCCCGGCTCATCTGCTCTAGCGGACGGTTGATTCGCGTCGATGAGATGCCGAGCCGGTTGAGGATCCTGACCATCTCGGACCGGGCGTAGCGCGCGTCGACCCCGTAGAGGCGAGCGGCGTACATCAGGTTCTCGGCCGGCGACAGCTTCTTGAAGAAGGCCGCGTCGACGCTGACCCGATTGATCAGTCGCTTGACCGCCATCTCGTCGCGGGCGATGTCGTGGCCGAAGACCTCGACGCGCCCTTCCTCCACGGAGAGCAGCGTGCTGACCAGCCGGATGAAGGTGGACTTGCCCGACCCGTTGGCGCCCAGCAATCCATAGATCTCGCCCCGCTCCATGCGCAGCGATACGTCGTTGACGGCGATGACCGTCTTGCGCTTGCGCCTGTTGCCGACCTCGAACCGCTTGGTCAGGTGCTCGATCAGCAGGGCCGGCACGGCCGGGTCCGGCGCGACCTCAACCGACATGTCTGCGTAGACCGGTCGTTCCAGCGTGGTAACCACTTCTGTGTGCTCCTGGGTGGTGTGACTTGCCATGAACAGGGCCCTCTACTCCTGCGGGCGGCTCGTCGGCCCTCGTCGGCCGGCAGGCCTGCGCTGAGGGCATCAAAAAAGCCGGGGGCCCCATCTGGCCCTCCGGCTCCTGCTGTCTGGCTCAGGCCAGGATCAGGTCACAGAAGGGCACAGATGTCCCGCGACGGGCGCGCCGGAGGGCACGCCGAGCCGCAGGCGAGCTGCGGCAGTCCGGGTGATCGCGAGTGTCATCTGCGCGGCGTCTCCGTTGTTATTCGTGCAGGCACGGCTGGCCCTCGGTGGGCACGGCCGGCGGAGCATATGCCCGGCTGCGTGGCCTTGTCAATCCAGGGCTGCCCGCATACTCCTCTGCGCTAGGGTTGCGATGGCTTGGCGCACGGTCGGCGCTCGTCACGCCGCGGTCAGCTGGAGGTTGGAGTGAGCATCTCGCGCGTCGTGGCAGCCATCGTCGGGCTGCTGTCGGTCGGCGTTGGGCTGTGGGCGCTCTTCGACGCCCCGTCCTTCTTCGAGATGGTCGCGACCTACCCGCCCTACAACCACCACCTGCTGCACGACATCGGTGCCTTCAGCCTCGGGCTGGGCGCGGTCCTGCTGCTTGCGCTCGTGTGGAGGGATGCACTGCTGGTCGCCCTTGCCGGTGTGGGCGTCGGGGCGACGGCCCATGCGCTGGCTCATTGGGCCGATCGACACCTTGGCGGCTCGCCGCTGGATCCACCGCTGCTCAGCGTTCTGGCGGTCCTGGTCATTGTCGGCGCCGTGGCTCGTTGGCGAGAGCTTCAGTGATCGCCTTCGTCGCAGCAGCGGCAGGGGTCCCTGGCATCCTGAATGGCTGATCCCTGGCTGCCGACAGAGCACGGCACGGACAACCAGAACCTGCAGCGTCGCGTAGCGCGCGGCGCTACCTGGACGATCGTCGACAACTGGGGCCGCCAGTTCCTGCAGCTGGCCGTCTTCACCGTGATCGCCAACCTGCTGCTGCCGGAGGAATTCGGCCTGGTCGCCCTGGCGATGGTCTTCGTCATGCTCGCCCAGCTTTTCGTCGACCAGGGCATGGGCGATGCGCTGGTCCAGCGCGGGCAGGTCGGCCGTGAGCATCTCGACACCGCCTTCTGGGCAGCCATGCTGCTGGGCAGCCTGCTGGCCGTGGCCGGCATGCTGCTGGCCGGCGTCATCGGTGGCCTGCTCAACGAGCCCGGCCTGACCCCGCTGCTCCAGGTCCTTTCGCTGACGTTCGTCCTGACCGCCGCCTCGACGGTGCCGATGGCGATGCTGCGCCGCGAGCTGCGCTTCCGCAGCCTGGCCCTGCGCACGCTCTTCTCGATCGCCGGCGGGGGAGTGGTCGGCATCACCCTGGCAGTGATGGGCTTCGGCCCCTGGGCGCTGGTCGGCCAGCAGGTCACGGCGGCCGCACTGTCGGTCGTTGCCCTGTGGCTGGCCACCGGCTGGCGCCCCAGCCGGCGCTTCTCGACGCAGCACTTTCGCGAGCTGTTCGGCTTCGGCGCCAAGGTGGTTGCGTCGGACCTGCTGCTGTACATCACGCGCTACACGGACAACCTGCTGATCGGCGTCTTCCGTACCACGCAGGAGCTGGGCATCTACGGCGTCGGTTACCGAATTCTGGATTCGGCCAACTCGCTGCTGGTGGGCATTGCGCGCAAGATCACCTTCCCGGCGCTGTCGCGCCTGCAGCACGATCCCGAGCGGGCCAAGCGCGCCTACCTCCGGGTAACTCGTCTGAGCGCGACGCTGATCCTGCCCGCCTACATCGGGCTCGCCCTCGTCGCGCCGGAGCTGATCCCATTCATCTTCGGCGCTCAATGGGCCGACAGCGGCCCGGTCGCGGCGGTGCTCTTCCTGGTCGGGCCGGCCTACAGCTTCCAGGGCTTCGGCACGTCGCTGTTGATGGCCGCTGGTCGGCCAGACGTCGTCCTGCGCTTCCGCTTCGTGAACATGGTGACGACGGTGATCGGCTTTGCCATCGCCGTGCCCTTCGGGATCGTGGCCATGGCCGTCTCGTTCGTCATCCGCGGCTATCTGATGGTGCCGCTGCAGCTGTACCTCCAGCGCAGGTACGCGGACATCCCCCCGGGCGAGTACCTGCGCCGGTTGGCGGTGCCGACGGTTGCCACAGTGCTCATGGCGCTGGCCGTGATCGGTGTTCGGTTGCTCTTCGACGACCAGTTGGGCGTGCTGCCGCTGCTGCTGCTGTCGGTCGTCACCGGGGCCGTCGTCTACACGGCGGTCATCGTGGTCCTCGATCGGTCGCTGCTGGGCGACGTCCTGCACGTGGCGAGCCAGATGCTGCCCGGTGGCGAGCGCGCGCGACGACGGCTTGGCGGCCGACGGCGCGGCGCTCAGGCGCCGGAGGAGGACGTGCCGGTGACTCCCGACGAGGTCGACACCAGCCGACCGGACCGGCCGACGGGCTTCTAGAGATGGTCGACCAGATCAGCGCTGACCGCGCCGGCTCCATTCGGAAGATGGTCGACGACGGACTGGCCGACGCCGAGCTGGCCGCCCTGCTCTGGCTGCTGGGCGACCACGGGGTGCCGCTGGTGCTGGCCAGCCGCGAGCCGCTGGCTGCCGATGTCGTCGCCTCTGCCCTGCCCGGCGTGAGCGGCACGCTAGCGGCGGAGTCCCTTGACGAGGTCGCCCGGCTGGGCGGCGGGTCAGCCGCGCACGGCCTGCCCGACGAGCTGCGCGACCTCGGCATCGTCATCGTGGTGCGCCAGATGGGCGGCATCGCGCGCATTGCAGCCGCGCACTACGTCCGTCCGCTCGAGCGCGATGCCGGCGGGCACGTTCAGCGGCGCGGTCCGGCCGTGCTGGCCGTCTACGACCAGGATCGAGAGTCGTGGGAGCACTTTGCGTGGGGAGTCGAGGCCGAACTCGCCGAGCGCGCCGGGCTGACCCTGCGCGAGCTCGATGAGCAGCGACGCGTGCGGCTCGAGGCGCTCGTCGGCCGCGGTCCTGCCGGCTGACCGTCCGCGATGCAGTCTCCGGGCTGGCCGGCGGCGCTCAGCCGCCGCTGGCGCTAGAGTCACTCGATGGAACGGTCGGCGACCACGCTCGGTGAGCTTCGCGCCAGCGGCTACCGATCGCGCTCGGTCAAGCAGGAGCTGCGAGCAAACCTGATCGGTCGGCTGACCTCGGAGCAGCAGGTGTTCGGCGGCATCGTCGGCTACGACGAGACCGTTATCCCGGCATTGGAGAACGCCGTCCTCGCCGGTCATGACGTGTGCCTGCTCGGCGAGCGCGGTCAGGCCAAGACGCGCCTGGCCCGGATGCTGGTCAACCTGCTCGACGAGCGTGTTCCGGTGGTCGCGGGCGGCGAGTTGAACGACGACCCATTGGCCCCCATCTCGCCCACGGCACGTGCGCTCGTCGCCGAGCAGGGCGACGCCACGCCGATCGACTGGTTGCCGCGCGACCGCCGCTACAGCGAGAAGCTGGCCACGCCGGACATCACCATCGCCGACCTGATCGGCGAGGTGGACCCGATCAAAGTGGCCGAGGGGCGCTACCTGGCCGACGAGGCGACCATCCACTACGGCCTGATCCCGCGTGCCAACCGGGGCATATTCACGCTCAACGAGCTGCCGGACCTGGCCGAGCGGATCCAGGTTGGCCTGCTCAACATCCTCGAGGAGCGTGACGTCCAGGTGCGTGGCTACACGCTCCGCCTTCCGCTCGACCTGTACGTGGTGGCCAGCGCGAACCCCGAGGATTACACCAGCCGCGGTCGGATCATCACCCCGCTCAAGGACCGTCTGGGCTCGCAGATCCGGACGCACTACCCTCGGACGATCGATGATGAGATCGCGATCATGCGCCAGGAGCGGGCGGTGTTCGTGGGCGAATCTCAGGCAGATGAGCCCGCGGTTGAGGTACCCCACTTCATGCTCGAGCTGGTGGCCGAGCTGTCCCAGCTTGCGCGTCGTTCGCCGGACATCAGCCAGCGCTCGGGCGTGAGCGTGCGCGTCAGCATTGCCAACCTGGAGGTGCTGGAGGCGGCCGCGCTCAAGCGCGCTGTCCGACTGGGGGAGCCCCGCGGCGTGCCGAGGATCAGCGACCTGCCCGCGCTCGTCGCTTCAACAGCGGGCAAGATCGAGCTCGAGTCAATCGGCGACGACGTCGCCGAGGAGCGCGTTGTCGACCGCCTCCTTGCACGGGCGGTGGCCAACGTCTTCGCCCGCACGATCGATATCGACCAACTTGACGCGGTCGTCGAAGCCTTTGACGCTGGGCTCGTCCTGGAGACGGGTGACCTCGTGCCTTCATCCGACTACGCGCGCTGGGCGCGCGAGGTCAACGGTCTGGGGCAGGCGATCGGCGGGCTGGGGGCGGCCAGCTCGGACGCCGACCTGGCGGCTGCCGTCGAACTCATGCTCGAGGGGCTGCACCTCAACCGCCGCCTGAACAAGGATCGCACCGTCGCGGGCGCTCGCTATCGTGGTTGATCCGCTGCCGGGGGACGCCGAGAGGATGGACGCTCCGCCGGGCGGGGCAGGCGATCTTCTGCGGCCTCCGGCAGGGCTCGTCAGCGGCGGCCCGTTCCGCTATGCCCGCTGGGATGGCCGCCAGCGCCTGCCCGAGCTGGATGCCGGCCAGCTGCTCGATGCCCTCGGCGACGATCTCCTGGCCGACGGCGATGTCGGGTCGGCGCTGGGCAGGCTCTACGCTCGCGGGCTGCGTCGCGCCGCCGACGGCAGCCACCAGGGCATGGTCGGGCTGCGCGACCTGGGCGCGCGGCTGGCGCGCGCACGGGAGCAGTCGCTGTCGCGTTACCACCTGGCCGGGGTGATGGAAGGTTTGCGGCAGGCACTGGACGAGATACTTGCCGCCGAGCGGCGTGGCCTCGAGCGGCGACTGGGGGCGCCGGCGGAGGACGAGATCGGTCGGCTGGCAAGTCAGCTGGCTGCCCGGCGAAGGGATCAGCTGGACGACCTGCCGGCTGAACTGGGCGGCCGACTGCGCGGCCTGCAGGAGTACGACTTCATGGAGCCCGAGGCTCGTCGGCTGTTCGGCGAGCTGCTCGACCGAATCCGCCAGCGCGTGGTGGAGTCCTACTTCAGCGGCCTGGCTGAGGCCATCCGCGGCACCAGCCCGGAGGCGCTGGCCGCCAACCGCGAGATGGTGCGCGATCTGAACCGACTCCTGCAGGACCGATTGGCAGGCGGCAATCCCGATGCATCGGACTTCCTGGCGCGGCACGGTCCGCTCTTCCCCGGCGCGCGAACGCTCGATGACGTGATCGAGCAGCTGGCCGGACGAATGGCCGCCATGCAGTCGCTTTTGTCGTCGCTCGGCCCTGACCAGCGCCGTGAGTTGCAGGAGATGATGGATTCGCTCCTGCGTGACGATCGGCTGCGCTGGGATCTTGCCCAGCTGGCGGCGACGCTCGACCAGCTGATGCCCGATGGCCTCGGTCGGAGCTACGACTTCACCGGCAGCGAAGCGCTGGACCTGGACGGCGCGCTCGGGGAGCTCGCTCGGCTCGACCAGCTGGAGAGCATGTCAGCCCAGGTCGGCGATGCGCGCTCGCCGGCGGCGCTCGAGGCGATCGATCCAGGCGCGGTCGAGGAGCTGCTCGACGAGCAGGCAGCGGACGACCTGCGCGCGCTGCAGGCACTTTCCCGTCGGCTGGAAGAGAGCGGGCTGGTCGAGCGCCAGGGCGACCATCTGCGGCTGACCCCGCGCGGCACCCGACGCATCGGCCAACGCGTGTTGGACGAGCTGTTCCGGCGGCTCCGCCGGGACGTGTTCGGCGGCCACCAGCGCGAGGACGGCGGCCTCGGCCGGGAGGCCGAACAGACGAGCCGCCAGTACGAGTTCGGACGGCCCTTCCTCGTCGACCTGCCGGGAACGCTGGCCAACGCACTGGCACGCGAGGGACCCATGGTCGACCCCGGCGGCGCGCCCTTCCGGCTGCACCTGCAGCCGGAAGACTTCATGGTCCACGAGACTTCGGCCAGCAGCCGCGCGGCCACCGTGCTGCTGGTTGACATGAGCCGTTCGATGCTGCTGCGCGGTTGCTTCCTGGCGGCCAAGAAGGTGGCCATCGCGCTGGATGCGCTGATTCGTGCGCGTTACCCGCACGACGAGCTCCACGTGGTTGGCTTTGCCTACTACGCCAGGCCGATCCGACCCGGTGCGCTGGCCGGGCTGTCGTGGCATGGATACGAGTACGGCACCAACCTCCAGCACGGGCTGATGCTCGCGCGTGGCCTGCTGGCGCGCAGCCATGCTGCCAACCGGCAGGTCATCGTCGTCACCGATGGCGAGCCGACCGCCCACTTCGAGGACGGCGAGGTCGAGTTCAGCTATCCGCCCACGCGGCGGACGATCAACGAGACCTTGCGCGAGGTGGCGCGGTGCACGCGCCAGGGCATAACCATCAACACGTTCATGCTGGAGCGCTCGCGCGGACTGACCGACTTCGTCGACCGATTGACCCGGCTCAACCGCGGACGGGCCTTCTATGCCTCGCCCGAGCAGCTCGGCGAGTACGTGCTGGTCGACTACCTCAACCGCCGGAGCGGTCCTTAAGATGGGCTCAGGAGGGGCGCAGTGAACTGTCCCAGCTGCGGCACGGCTGCCGAGGGCAATGCCAAATTCTGCAGCGCGTGCGGCGCTCGCATCGAGGCCGGCTGTCCCGCCTGTGGCGCGGTCAACCGACCCGGTGCGCGGTTCTGCTCAGACTGCGGCTCGGCCCTGGGTGAATGGCCCGGCATTGCTGGTCCCGGTGTCGCGCCATCTGGCCCGGCTCCCGTCGTGGCCGAGCGGCGACTCGTCACGGTTCTGTTCGCCGACCTGGTCGGTTTCACGCCGTTTGCCGAGGAGCGCGACGCGGAAGAGGTGCGCGACACGCTCTCGCGTTACTTCGACCTCGCCTCGGAGGTCATCGGCCGCTACGGCGGCACCGTCGAGAAGTTCATCGGCGATGCCGTGATGGCCGTCTGGGGCACCCCGACCGCGCGCGAGGACGACGTCGAGCGAGCCGTGCGCGCCGCCCTGGACCTGGTCGAATCGGTCAGCACGCTGGGTTCGGGTGTCACTGCCCGGGCCGGCCTGTTGACGGGCGAGGCGGCCGTCACCCTGGGAGCCACCAACCAGGGCATGGTCGCCGGCGACCTGGTCAACACGGCCAGCCGGCTGCAGTCGGTTGCACCGCCGGGCAGCGTATTGGTCGGCGAGGCGACCTATCGGGCAGCCAGCGGCGCGATCGCCTTCGCCGAGGCCGGCGAGCAGCTGCTGAAGGGCAAGACCGCGCCGGTGGCGGCGTGGCGGGCGCTGCGCGTCGTGGCGGAGGTGGGTGGACGCAACCGGAGCGAGAGCCTGGAGGCGCCGTTCGTCGGTCGAGCCGACGAGCTGCGCCTGCTGAAGGACCTCTATCACGCGACGGGCCGTGAGCAGCGCGCTCGGCTGGTGTCGATCATGGGCCCGGCCGGCATCGGCAAGAGCCGGCTCGGCTGGGAGTTCTCCAAGTACACCGATGGCCTGGTCGAGACCGTCTACTGGCATTCCGGCCGTTCACCCGCCTACGGCGAGGGAATAACGTTCTGGGCGCTGGGCGAGATGGTCCGCCAACGCTGCGAGCTGCTCGAGAGCGACGACGAGGACACCACCCGCGCAAAGGTTGCCGCGGCGGTCGCCCAGTGGGCCGCCGACGCGGACGAGCGCGCATGGATCGAGCGTGCGCTGCTGACGCTGCTGGGCACCGAAGCGGGCATGCCGGCGGACCAGCTGTTCGGCGCCTAGCGGACGTTTTTCGAACGCATCGCCGAGCATGGCACCGTCGCGCTCATCTTCGAGGACACCCATTTTGCGGATGCCGGCTTGCTCGATTTCATCGAGCACCTGCTCGAGTGGAGCCGGAACGTGCCGCTGTTCATCGTCACGCTGTCCCGGCCGGACCTGCTCGAGCGACGCCCGGCATGGGGCGCCGGCAAGCGCAACTTCGCCTCTCTCTACCTCGAGCCACTCAGCGACGCGCACATGGGCGAGCTGCTTGGCGGCCTGGTTCCCGGCCTGCCTGCGCCTGTCGTGGCGACGATCACCGAGCGTGCCGACGGCATCCCGCTCTATGCCGTCGAGACGGTGCGGATGCTGGTCGCCCAGGGCCAGCTGGTCCAGGAGGGCGGCGCGTACGCGCCTGTCGGGGACCTGCAGTCGTTGGCCGTTCCCGAGACTCTCACAGCGCTGATCGCCTCTCGCCTCGACAGCCTCGAGCCGTCCGATCGACAGATCATCCACGAC
Organism: Candidatus Limnocylindrales bacterium; assembly: GCA_035540555.1. Lineage (GTDB taxonomy): Bacteria > Chloroflexota > Limnocylindria > Limnocylindrales > CSP1-4 > JALYGJ01. Next base: position 153,508 of record DATLGJ010000040.1, read on the forward strand.
GCGTCGGTGCTGGGCCAGTCATTCACTCTGGCTGCGCTTGCTGCTGTCACCGAGACCTCGCCACCGGAGCTCGAGCCACGAATGGCGCGTCTGGTGCGGCGGGAGCTGCTGCGTCAGCACATGGATCCCCGCTCGCCTGACCGCGGCCAGTACGCGTTCGTCCAGGCGCTGATCCGCGAGGTGGCCTACAACACCCTCGCCCGCCGCGACCGCAAAACGCGCCACCTGGCTGCCGCGCGGTATTTCGAGCAGCTCGGCTCTGAGGAGCTGGCCGGCGCGCTGGCCGGCCACTATTTGTCCGCCCATGCCAACGCCGGTGAGGGGGCGGAGGCCGATGCACTGGCCGCGCAGGCACGAGTCGCCCTGCGCGCGGCCGACCGCGCTGCGGCGCTGGGCGCGCACGAGCAGGTGATCAGCTTCGTCGAGCAGGCACTGACGGTGACCGGGGATCCGGCCGAGCAGGCGGACCTGCTCGAACGGGCGGGCAGGGCTGCCAATGCCCTGGCCCGATCCAGCCCGGCGGCGGAGTTCTACAAGCGGGCCATCGAGCTGCGCCGCGAGATCGGGGATCGCCGTGGAGTCGCGCGGGCCGTCAGCCTGCTCGGTTGGGCGCTGTGTGATGCGCAGCACTTCGCCCGCGCGACGGAGCTTGTGGAAGGCGCTGTCGAGGAGTTCGAGGATCTGTGGCCGGACCCGGTGATGGTCGAGCTCAAGGGTCGCGTTCTGGCGCGGGCGTTGGTCGGGACGGGACAGTACGAGCGCGCCGTTACCGCGGCGGACGACGCCGCTGCGGTGGCGGACCGTGGCGACATGGCACCCTTGCTGGCCTGGAGCCTGCTGGCCAAGGGGACCGGTTACGGATCCACGGGTCGGCTGCGCGAGGGCATAGCCCTCGTCCGAGGCGCTGAGGAGCTGGCCCGCAGTCAGGGTTTGAACGAGGTCCTCACCAGTGCGCTGCTGGTCCTGGGCTTCCACCTGGGAGAGATCGACCAGGCGGCCGCGCTCGAGGCTTATCGCGAAGGGCTGGCCATCGCACGGCGGCTGGGCAACCGGCCGCGGGCGCGTCTGCTGATAAACAACATCGGCTACACCGCCTTCATCGCCGGCGATTGGGATTTCGCCCTGGCTGAGCTGGAGGCCACGCTGCAGGAGGAGCTGGAGCCGGGCGAGCGCAGGTTCCTGGCCGGGAACGCGCTGAACATTCGCGTCTGTCGCGGTGAGGATGTCGCAGCCCCGCTGGCCGACCTCGTGGCACTGTCCGATGCACGGGAAAACTCCTACGCTGCGCGACCTTCGCTGGAAGTGGGTGCTTTGCAGGCAATTGCGCGCCGTGACTTCGCAGAGTGTCGGCGGCTCTACCGCGCGGCAGCCCAGATCGACCCCGGCCAGGCCTCACCCAGTTACTACGATGCGGCCATAGCGGCGCTGATCGCTCGCGACGTCGAAGGTGCGCAGGCCGAACTGGAAGCGCTTGACGCGACCGGCATCCACGGCCGTATCGCAGAGTTACGCCGGCAGACGGTGCGGGCCGGCATCGCCGCGCTGGAGGGTCGCCAGGAGCAGGCGCTCGCGATGTACCGCGACTCCCTGCGCGAGTGGCGGGACGGAAACATGACCTGGGAAGAAGCCAAGGCGGGGCTGTCCGCAGTCGCCGTACTGGATCCGGCCGGCCGCGACACTCAGTCAATTGCCCAGTCGACGCGCGCGATCCTCGCCGAGCTCGGCGCGAAGCCGTTCCTGGCACTGCTCGACGACCTGGCCGACCGCAGCGCCGGAACCGCCGTCTCCGCGCATGAAGGTGAGCCGGCGCCGAGTCAAAGCGCACCGGTGTAGCGCCGCCCTGCTCTCCGGCGGGGATAGAAAAAGAGCCGGGCGAGCCTTTCGGCTCACCCGGCTCCTGGCACGCTAGGCGCGTCGCTCAGCGAGCGCTGCGGAGATAAGGGAACCTGTCGTGGAACTCGTCGCGCGTGCCCACGAGGCCACCGAGAACGGCGGCCGTCATCGCCAGCACGATCGCAAAGACTGACTGCCAGGCGGCATCCTCGAAGGCGTCGCCGAGCTGCTGGGGATCCACGTCGGGCAGGGCGCCCGGCTGGAACTGCCCACCGAAGACCTGCCCGGCGGCGCCGAACCACTGCCCCAGGCCGAACGCGGCAAAGGCCAGCAGAAGCAGCAGCGCCAGCGCCCAGACCAGGAACCCGTTCAGGATGCCCCGGCCCTGGTCGGTCTCCCATGCTGACCAGGAGGCGACGAACCCACCGGCGAAGAAGCCGAGGACGAGCAGCAGCCCGGTCAGGATGGTGGCGATCAGGTCGACCGGTGCATCCTGGCCGACCCCTGCGCCGGGCTCCCCGAACTCGACGACGGCCAGGCCGCCGGCCAGGGCCAGCAGGCTGAACAGGACGAACAGGCCGAAGGCGGTGACCACGCCGGCCCAGATCGGACCCCAGGTCAGCGGGCGGTTGACCGGCTCTACCGTCTCGACGACGGAGGTGCGGGTGGTCGGGGGCGCGGCGACCGCGTCATCGCGGCCCAATACCGTCGTGCGCGGCTCGTCTCGGCGCACGTCCGTGCCCCGTACGTCGTCGTGACGTGTCTGATCGACCGTCGTGCGGTCGCGTGGCTGTGTCATGGGCTACTCCTTTCTTGCTCCTGAGGGGGGCCTACAGGAGGCGCAGGAGAAGGATGACCAGGATGATGACTACGATGAGCCCGATGATTCCCACTGGGTTTCCTCCCTTCACTCGGTTAGCCGCGCAGGCGGTATGGCGGACGCCCGCGGCCAGTGGCAAAGATGACACCTGCGGCATTGCAGAGGCACCACAGCCGGTGCATGGCAGCGTGTAGAGCTTGCAAGCCGCCCGAGCCGCCCACGGCGGCGCTGAGGCCGCACCGGCGTAACATTCGCGGACGTGTCTCGAGACCCTGAGAAGGAGGAACGGATGGCCCACCCCACCCCCGCCGGCTCCGTCGATGAGCTGATGCGCGGCCTGGCCGGAGCGTGTCATGTCGAAGGTGAGCGCCTAGTCATCGACGATGAGCGTGCCTTTCGTGACAGGGCCGTCAAGCTGGCGGCCTGGTCGGCCACCTTCAGCGAGTCTTCGGAGGTCGTGCAGGCGGCGCGGTGGGTCATATGGGAGGCGTCGCAGGTGCTCGGTGCGCCATCGTGGAGCATCCACGACCTGTACATGGCCCGTGGCCGCGGGGAGGTGAGCGGCTTCACCGTGCCGGCGGTCAATATCCGCACCCAGGTGATGGACATGGCCGCGGCGATGTGCCGTGCTGCCGACTCGCTGGACGCCGGGACGATCATCTTCGAGCTGGCGCGCAGCGAGCAGGAGTACACCTTCCAGCGGCCCGGCGAGTACATCACCAGCGTGCTGGCCGGCTGCATCGCCGCCGGCTGGCGGGGCCCCGTCTTCGTCCAGGGCGACCACTACCAGTTCAACGCCAAGAAGTACGCCGCCGACCCGAACGCGGTCAGCGAAGGTCTGCGTCGGCTGGCCCTCGAAGCGATCGCGGTCGGCTACGGCAACATCGACATCGACTCCTCGACGCTGGTGGACCTGACGCGCCAGACGGTCGACGAGCAGCAGCGCACCAACTACCAGCGGGCTGCCGAGCTCGCTGCCCTGATCCGCGCCAACGAGCCGGAGGGCATGACCATCAGCATCGGCGGCGAGATAGGCGAGGTCGGCAAGCAGAACTCCACCGAACAGGAGCTCCGCGCGTACCTCGACGGCTTCGGGCGGTCGCTCGAGGCGCTCGCGGATCAGGGCGTCGCGGGGCTGTCCAAGGTCAGTGTCCAGACCGGCACCAGCCACGGCGGCGTGCCGGTGCCCGGCGGCGGGGTCGCCGAGGTCAAGCTCGACTTCGGCACCCTCGAGCGACTGTCTGCCGTGTGCCGCGAGTACGGCATGGCCGGCGCCGTACAGCACGGCGCGTCGACCCTGCCCGATGAGCTGTTCCACCGCTTCCCGCAGGTCGAGACGGCCGAGATCCACCTGGCGACCGGGTTCCAGAACCTGCTCTACGAGCATCCGGCCTTTCCATCCGACCTGAGGTCGGAGATCGAGGGCTGGTGCTTCGCCAACACGGCCGACGAGCGCAAGGCGGGGGAGAGCGACGACGTCTTCCTCTACAAGACGCGGAAGAAGGCCCTCGGGCCCTACAAGCGGCAGCTCTGGGAGCTGCCGGTCAAGGAGGAGATCCTCGCCGACCAGCAGTCCAAGATGCGCTACCTCTTCGAGCAGCTTGGCATCGCCGGCTCGAAAGAGATGGTCCAACGCCACATCCACGCGCGAAGCCGGTCCCAGCCGCTGCCGGACTGCCTGCGCCAGCTGAGCAGCGCCGCGGCGGAGTGATCGGCCGGGCCTCTGTAGACTGGAAGGCGACACGACAACCGGCCCTCCAGGCCCCCTTCGCGAGGTGAGCCCTTCCCGTGACGACGGGTGATCGGCTGCCGCCAGCCCGGCTGGCGGTGGTCCAGCAGTTCCTGAACAGCCGCGACCTCGAGCGCGGCACAGACGAGCTCGGCACGACCGAGTCGATGCGCCGCTGGCTGGTAGAGCACCGGCTGGCCGCTCCGCAAACGGAGTTCGACGAGGGCGATCGGCGCCACCTGACAGAGGTGCGCGATGCCCTGGCCAGCCTCGTCGCCGTCAACGGCTCGGGTGGCGTGCCGCGGCGGCCGGTGACCATCCTCAACGAGGCTGCCCGCCGGGTCCGGCTCGGCGTGCGCCTGCACCCGGAGGAGGGCTACCGGCTGATGGCCGAGGGCATCGGCGTCGATCGCCCCGTCGGCGACCTGCTCGTGCGGGTAATGGGCGCGATGGGCGACGGCACGTGGTCACGCCTCAAGGCCTGCGCCAACTCCTCCTGCGGACGCGTCTTCTACGACGGCTCGCGCAACCGGTCGGCCCGCTGGTGCTCGATGGCGGTGTGCGGCAACCGCATGAAGGGGCGAACGTACCGACAGCGCCGCTCGCTCAACCCTGCCGGCATGGCCCAGCGCGAACCGGTGTCGAACGGCGTGGCGGTGGCCAGCTGATGGCTGCGCCCCGCCTGGCCGAAGCCGACATCTACGAGGCCCTGCGCGCCGTTCAGGAGCCCGAGCTCGGCCGCGATATCGTCACCCTCAACATGGTCAAGGACGTGGAGGTGAGCGGCAGCGACGTCTCGCTGAAGATCGAGCTGACCACGCCGGCCTGCCCGTTGAAGGACGAGATCGAGCGCAACGTCCATGCCGCGCTGTCTGGCCTCGGGGCCGCCGAGGTCACCGTGACCTGGGGCGCGATGGTCCGCCGAGCGCAGCCGGCGCAGGCGCAGCAGCTGTTGCCCGACGTCAAGAACATCATTGCGGTCGCCTCTGGCAAGGGCGGGGTGGGCAAGACCACTGTCAGCGCCAACCTGGCCGTGGCGCTGGCCCTGGAAGGCGCCAGCGTGGGGCTGCTCGACGCGGACATCACGGGGCCGAACGTGCCGCTGATGCTCGGCGTCGAGGGACAGCCGGCCGCAAACCCGGAAGGCAAGATCACCCCGCTCGAGCGCCACGGCGTCAAGGTCATCAGCATCCAATTCTTCGTTCCGGAAGGCCAACCGATCGTCTGGCGCGGCCCGCTGGTCGGCGGCGCCATCCAGCAGTTCCTGCGGGACGTCGCGTGGGGCGAGCTCGATTACCTGGTCATCGACCTGCCGCCCGGCACGTCAGACGCACAGCTGACCCTCGCCCAGGCGGTGCCGATCAGCGGCGCCCTGCTGGTGACCACACCGCAGGACGTGGCGCTGCAGGACGTCGCCAAGGCGCTGTCGATGTTCCGCCGCATGAGCGTGCCGGTGATGGGGGTGGTCGAGAACATGAGCGCCTTCGTATGCCCGCACTGCGGCGAGGCGACCGAGATCTTCGGACGCGGGGGAGGGGAGCGTTTCGCCCAGCGCAACGAGCTCGAGTATTTCGGCGGAATCCCGATCGACGTCAAGGTCCGCCAGGGTGGCGATGCCGGGGTGCCGGCGGTCGCCCAGCGGGAGCCGGGCGCTGCGGCCGATGTGCTGCGCGAGCTGGCCCGGATCGTGGCCGCCCGGATGAGCGTCCGGGCCGCACAGCAGGCGCCGGCGATCACGATCAGCTAGGGGCCTTCGCGGCGCCTGCTCCGCCACTCGCTGCAGGCCGGCGCAGCCAATGCCACAGCTCGGTGCAGGCGGCCAGGGCCGCTCGCCGGTGGCCTTCGGGTCCGGTCAGGAATGCCTTGCGCTCGGCGCTGTGCAGGCCGGCGGCGGAGGCAATCGCGATCTCGACGTCGATGTCGTGTGCCCCTTCATGCGTCCGCAGGCCGAGCGCGATGTCGGCGCCGCTGCCGGCGCGCACCTCGGCCGCCAGCTCGGCGGCCGGGGCACCGGTCGGATGCACTTCGCCGCGCACGATGAAGGGGGCTTCCCCGAGCAGGGCAATCAGCTGGCCGCCATTGCTCGCCTCGACCGTCGCCAGCGTGCGGCCGTCGAGCAACCGCCCGAGGACCTCCGGCCAGCCTTCGCCACCGCGCGCGAAGACGTAGCGCTCCAGTCGCGGGGTTACCCGCTCCAGCGTCGCCGCTACCCGTTGGGCGGCGCCGTCCCCCCGCGAGCTGATGCGAACGTCGACCGCATCAGCCCGGGCATAGGTGGCCACCTCCGGGTCCCGGCCCCGCCGCAGCTCGTCGCCGAGGAGCTCGGCCAGCGCCGATTCGCCGATGCCCGTAAGGCGCAGCGTCTCGTGCACGATCTGCGCGCCGACACCCCGCCGCTCCAGCCCGGGGAGCACCTGTGTTCGCCACATCGGCCACATCTCGCGCGGCGGCCCGGGCAGCGCCACGATCAGCCTGTCGCCCACCTCCAGCCACCAGCCCGGCGCGGTTCCATGGCCGTTGTGAAGGGCATTTGCTCCGGGCACCAGCCAGGCCTGCTTCAGGTTCGTCGCGGGCATGTCGATGCCGCGACGGGCAAACAGCTGGCGCAGCCAGCGTTCGAGGGTCGGGTCGACGGAAGGATGCAGGCCGGTCGCCGCGGCGATCGCCTCGCGGGTCAGGTCGTCGGGCGTTGGCCCGAGCCCCCCGGTCGAGACGACCAGATCAGCCTGCGCCAGACCTGCCGAGAAGGCATCCCGGACGCGCGTGATGTCATCGGGGAGAGCCTGTGTGCCGAGGATCTCCACGCCGAGCCCGGTCAGCTCGGCCGCCAGCTCTCCGGAGTTCGTGTCGCGTGTCGACCCGGTCGTGAGCTCGCTGCCTATGGCAAGGATGACGGCGGTTGCGATCGGGTGGGGGGCCATCCGCCAACGATACGCAACAAGAACCGCTCGCGCGCCCGTGTTGACGATCCCTGCGGTGTTGTGTTAGCAATCTCCTACCGAGAGTGCTAACGCTGATGCCGGCTCGGTCGCCCCCAGTTTCGCGCACCGCCGGCCCAGCCAAAGAGAGAGGAATGCCCACCAATGGCCAAGCTGATCACCTATGACGAGGACGCCCGAGAGTCGCTCAAGCGCGGCGTTGACGCGCTTGCCGACGCGGTCAAGACGACGCTCGGTCCCAAGGGCCGGAACGTCGCGCTGGACAAGAAGTTCGGCGCCCCGCAGGTCGTCCACGACGGCGTGACCGTGGCCAAGGAGATCGAGCTCGAGGATCCGTTCGAGAACATCGGCGCCCAGCTGGTCAAGGAAGCCGCCACCAAGACCGAGGACGTTGCCGGCGATGGCACCACGACCGCCACCGTGTTGGCCCAGGCGATCGTCTACGACGGCCTGAAGAACGTGGCCGCCGGCGCAAACCCGATGCAGATGAAGGTCGGCATCGACCGGGCCGCCGCAGCCGTCTCGGATGCGCTGAGGCGTGCCGCCCAGCCGGTTAGGGGGCGCGACGAGATTGCCCAGGTGGCGACTGTCAGCGCCGCGGACCCGGAGATTGGCAGCTTGATCGCCGACGTCATGGACAAGGTCGGGCGCGAAGGCGTGGTGACCGTCGAGGAGTCGCGCTCGATGGCCTTCGAGACGGAGTACGTCGAGGGCATGCAGTTCGACCGCGGCTATTCCAGCGCCTACTTCGTGACCGACACCAATCGGATGGAGGCCGTCCTCGAGGACCCCTACATCCTGATCACCGACAAGAAGATCTCGGCGGTGCCGGACATGCTGCCGGCCCTCGAAAAGGTCCTCCAGACCGGCAGGAAGGAGGTCCTCATCGTTGCCGAGGACGTTGACGGAGAGGCGCTGGCGACGCTGGTCGTCAACAAGCTCCGCGGGATTGTCAACGCCCTCGCCGTCAAGGCGCCGGGATTTGGCGATAGGCGCAAGGAGATGCTGCGCGATATCGCGATCCTGACCGGCGGCACCGTCATCAGCGAGGAGGTCGGTCGCAAGCTCGACTCGGTCACCCTCGAGGACCTGGGTCGCGCCCGCCGGGTGGTCGCGACAAAGGACAACACGACCATCATCGAGGGTCGCGGGGACCAGGCCCAGATCGACGGCCGCGTCAAGCAGATCAAGGCACAGATCGAGGAGACCACCTCGGACTACGACCGCGAGAAGCTGCAGGAGCGCCTGGCCAAGCTGTCCGGCGGAGTGGCCATCCTGAAGGTCGGCGCCGGCTCGGAGGTCGAGCTGAAGGAGAAGAAGCATCGGGTCGAGGACGCGCTGTCGGCCACCCGCTCGGCAATCGAGGAGGGCATCGTGCCGGGCGGGGGCGTGGCGCTGCTGACCGTCCAGTCGGCTGTCGACGAGCTCGAAGGCCTGGAAGGCGATGCGCTCACCGGCGCGCAGATCGTCCGGCGGGCCCTGGAGGAGCCCCTCCGCCAGCTGGCCCGGAACGCCGGCCATTCGGGCTCGGTCGTGCTCGAGAACGTCCGCCGGCGCCAGTCCGAGGCAGGCAGCACCCACGTCGGCTTCAATGTCATCACCGAGAGCTACGGGGACATGTTGGAGTTCGGCATCGTCGACCCGGCCAAGGTCACCCGCACTGGTGTCGAGAACGCCGCCTCGATCGCGGGCATGATCCTGACCACCGAGGCGATGGTGACCGACAAGCCCGAGCCCAAGGCCGCCGCTGCACCGCAGATGCCGCCCGACATGGGTGGCATGGGCGGCTTCTAGCGTCCACCGCAGCTCCTAGCCGGCGCAGCTTCGCAACGAGGCTGCGCCGGCGCTTGACGCCGGGGCCTTCCGGCTCGGCATACTGTCTGGACCATGGCTGAGGTGCTGGCCAGCGGCTTCGCCGATTTCGACCGGTTGGTGCTGCTCTATCGCCGGACGCTGCAGGTGCTGGATGAGCTGTGGCTTACCGGCGACCTGCCGGCCGGCGGGTCCGAGGTGCTGGCGACGCAGACGTTGCCCCACGTCGAGGACATGGAGACCGGCTTTCGGATCTGGCTGCGCGCCAGTCAATCCGATCTGGCCGAGCTGCGGGCGATGGTCGCCCGCGCTGGCGTGGCACCCCAGCCGGCGACCTCGGCCGAACGCCGGGCGGCGCTGATCGAGGCGATGCAGGCGGCTGCTGGCCGTGGCAGCGCCCAGCAGATCCAGCCCGCGCCTGCAAACTCCCTGGCCGCGCTTGAGCTTGCGCGGCTGGTCTTTGCGATGTTGCCGGCCACCCCGGCCACCGAGGTTCACTACCCCCTCGGCCGGCGGACCTATGCCGACATAACGCCGCCGCGGAGGCCATCCGAGCTGGTCGAGCGGATCGAGGAGCTTGAGTCGAGCCTGTGGCGGGTGGCAACCGGATCTGCGCCCCGCCTGGGCGATGCGCGCTATCGACGAACGTATGGTTTCTTCGATGCTGCCGTGAGGCTCGTCGGCCGGGGCTTCATGCTCGACTGAGCGACCGGCTGCTATCTTGCGCAGGAAGAGCTCACCCGACCCGGCCGGCGGTCCGACCCCCGAGGACCGCAGTCGCCGCGGTAGCCCAAGCCAGCGAGGCCAGCCCTGACGACCAGCAACACCCCACCCGAGAAGACGTGGCCTGACGCGCGGCCCGGCCGCGTGGCACCCGAGGCGCCCGGTCTCGCCGAGCAGTTCCGGCGCACGCGAGGCTCATTCCAGCGACTGGCCCGCGCACATTGGACGCTGCTGCGCGCGGAGCTCGGGGCCATCCTCGGCTTCCTCGGCAGCATGGCCGCCAAGGCCGGCATCGTCCTCGCGCTCGGCCTGCTGATGATGATCATGCTCTACGTCGGAGGGCTGCTGTTCATCGGTGAGTGGCTCTTCGGCTCGATCGGCTGGGGCCTTGCCCACGGCGTTCTGTTGCCTTTCGCACTCATCGTCGCGTTCGGCCTGGGCATCGTCGGCGGCACGCGGAGCCCAGCGCTCATCGGCCTGCTCGTCGGTGTGCTGGTGGCGGTCGCGGTTGCCGTGCTGCTGGGCTTCAACATCGCCTGGCAGACGGCCTCTTACTTCGCCCAGAACTTGGTCGCGCCACTCGACACTCCGGGTGCCGTCGGCGCGATCGCCGGCGCGCTCATCCTCGGCCTGTTGATGCTGTTCGTCCTGGCCATCGTCGGTGGGGTGGCCGGGGCCATCGCCGGGCTGGTGATCGGAGCGGTGCTGGGCGCTCTGCTGGGCTTTGCCATGACAGTCGACGAGTGGACATGGGGGCCGGCGGTCGGCTTGGGCATCACCCTTGGCCTGATCGTCTGGCCGGTCGTCAACATCGCCCTGACCTGGCCGCGGCTCGATCTTGAGGCCCACTTCGCCCGGCTCAAGCCGCAGCAGACGATGGAAGCAGTAGCGGAGACAAGGGAATGGCTGGAGGAGCAATGGCAGACCAAGTCGCCGCTGCGCGGCAGGAAGTAGCCAACGCTCGGCTGGCCGCCGAGTCAGAGCTCAACGAGATGGGCACGGCCGTGCGCAGTGCGGTCGACATCCCGAGCAAGATCAAGCGCGACCCCCTGCGCTATGGCGCCATCGGGGCGGGAGTCGCTTTCCTCGGCGTCAACGGCCCGAAGCGAGTCATCCGCGCGGTCGAGAAGCGCGTTTTCCCGCGACCCAAGGTCGATCGCCTGACGCCCAAGGAGGTTCAGCAGACGATCGATCGGCTGCCGGAGGAAAATCGGGAGGCGGTGCACAACCGCCTCGAGCGAGAGTTCGCAGCGTTCCTGAGGAAGGAGCATCCCAGGGCCGAGCCAAGCGCTCGGCACTCGCTGTGGAACACCTACGACCTGGCCTTCGGCATCCTTGGCGGCGCCGCCCTGCGCGAACTGGTCAAGCGCTTCATCGACGCACCGGCGGACCGCAACGCCGCGCCCACGCGCAAGGGTCCGCCTGCGGACGAGCAGGGACTCGGCCTCTAGTCAGTCACCCGCCGTGTAGCTGCCCGCGCGCCGGCCGTATCCTTGTCGGCCGGGGCGAGTGGTGGAACGGTAGACACGCCAGCCTTAGGAGCTGGTGCCGCGTGAGCGGCGTGTCGGTTCGAATCCGACCTCGCCCACCAGCTCAGGGGTTGGCGATCGCCCTGCGCGCGAGCACGGCCGCGTCGACCACGCCGCGGACCGTTATTCCCTGCGGCGACACCCAGGCCTCGGTCAGGCGCCAGGGGTCGGTGGGGACTGGAGCGAGCAGCAGGATCGTGGGGCCTCCCGTCGGCCGGAGCACGAGACCGCCGCCCTCCACGGCGACGCCCGCGCCCGTGGTCAACCCCGCCAGTGTCACGCGGAGACCGCCATCGACCAGCTCAACGGCGTCGAGCCGGACCCCGGCATGAGCGGCTGCCTGGCGGACGATCTCCTCGCCCTGGTCGGGCGTGAAGTGGCCGGCGATGTTTGCCGCCGACGAGGGACCGTCGATCTCGATCCGCGCGGCCTGGACGCGCACCCCGCCGGCGGTCATGTCCACATCGCGCAGGTTGCCGCGCACGCCGCCGAAGGTGCGCTCGAACACGCTCACGTCCTCCAGCGTCAGGTCGACGCCGCCCGCCGTCGCCGGGCCCAGGGTCAGGTCGCGGCCCTCTATGCGGAGCTGGCGGGCACGGCCGGTGAATAGCGCCGGGTCGAAGAAGCCGATGCTCGCCTTCAGCTCGCCGCCGCGCACTCCGGCCTCGCGCACCGTCTGGGTAACGAAAGGAGCTGAGAGCGCGGGCACGGCGACTACGGCCAGCAATGCGGCGATGACGGCGAAGAAGATGACGAAGCGCAGGAAGTTGAACACGAGCGGCTGAAAGGCTAGAACGCGCGGGCCAAATGCGCTGGCCGGTGGCGCTTCATATACTGGCCTTCCCATGTCAAGCACCCCCACTCAGGAACTCAAGGTCACCGCGCGCCCGGCCGAGCGCCGCTCTGTCGTGCTCGAGGTGGAACTGCCGCCGGATCGAGTCCGGCGCTCCGTCGACGAGTCCGTGCGCCACCTCGCGCGCAGGACCAAGGTTCCCGGCTTTCGCCCCGGCAAGGCGCCCCGCCCGCTGCTGGAGCGCGCACTCGGCGTCCGGCGCGACGACCCGGACGCGCCAAACCCGGTCTACGACGACGCCAAGGAGCATTTGTTCGAATCATCCGTCCTCCAGGCCGTCGAGCAGGAGGAGCTCGATGTGCTGTCCATCCCGGAGCCGGAGTGGCTCGAATTCGCCGAGGAGAGTGGCGCTTCATACCGGGTGACCCTTTCCCTTCGGCCCAAGGTCGAGCTCGGCGCGTACAGCGACTACCCGTTCGCCATCGAGATTGAGGACACCGACGACGAGCGGATCGACAAGGTCATCGAGCAGCTGCGTGACCAGCAGGCCAGCCTGGTGCCGGTCGAGGATCGCGGCGCGCAGAAGGGTGACTACGCGGTCATCGGGTTCGTCGGCCGCCGTGACGGCGAGAAGGTCGAGGGGGCTGAGGCGGAGCGGCTGCCGCTGGTGGTCGGCAACGAGAACATGATCCCGGGCTTCGAAGACGAGCTGATCGGTCTGCGCGAGGGCGATAGCAAGACCTTCAGCCGTACCTTCCCCGACGACTATCCGGCGGCCGAGTTGGCCGGCCAGCTGGTCGACTTCGAGGTTCAGCTGCGCGAGCTGCGCGAGAAGCGCCTGCCGGAGGCTGACGACGACTTTGCCCAATCGCTCGGCGCCTACGCCGACCTGGCCAACCTGCGCCAGGAGATCGGCCGCCGGCTGGAGCGCAACGCGCTTGACCGGGCGCGCCACCGTTTCGCCGACCGGATCATCGAGTTCGCCGTCGCCAACGCCACCGTCGACCTGCCCGACCTGCTGGTGGAGCGCGAGGTCGAGGTGATGCTCGACGAGCTCCGTGTGCGCGTGGCCGAGCAGGGCATCGGGTATGAGGATTACCTGCGCGCCACCGAGCGTTCGGAAGAGGACCTCCGACGTGAGTTCAAGCCGGACGCCGAGAAGCGGGTCAAAACGCTGCTCGTCCTGTCCGAGATCGCAGAACGCGAGAAGGTCGAGGTCAGCGAACAGGATCTTGAGGCCGAGCTGGGCCGCTCCCGCGAGCGCTACGCCGGTAACCAGGCCCTCCTCAACTACCTGGAGTCGGCGCGTGGGCGCGCCTACACTCGCTCGTTGCTGCGGCGGTCGCAGACCGTCGAGATGCTGGTCGACCGCTGGATCGAGCAGCACCCGGAGTTCGGCCACGTCCAGCACCTGCATGACGATCACTCGGGGCATGACCACCAGCCGCCGACCGCCGCCGCTGGCCCAGGCCCCGACCGCCAGAAGCAACGCCGAAAGAAGGGGAACCGCTGATGCTCGTCCCGATGGTCATCGAGAGCTCGAGCCGTGGGGAGCGCGCCTACGACATCTACAGCCGACTGCTCAAAGACCGGATCATCTTCCTGGGCGACGCGATCGAGGACCACATGGCGAACCTCATCATCGCCCAGCTGCTGTTCCTGGAGGCCGAGGATCCAGAGAAGGACATCAGCCTCTACATCAACTCGCCTGGCGGCGTGGTCACCGCTGGCCTCGCCATCTACGACACGATGCAGTACCTGCGAGCACCGGTGAACACGATCTGCATCGGCATGGCGGCATCGATGGCGTCGGTGCTGCTCGCCGCCGGCGCCAAGGGCAAGCGCTACGCCCTGCCCAACAGCCGGATCATGATCCACCAGGGTTCGGGCGGCTTCCGGGGCAACACGCCGGACGTGATGATCCAGGTCAAGGAGCTCGAGGCTCTGATCAACCTCAATCACGAAATCCTGGCCCGCCACACAGGCCAACCGGTCGAGAAGATCATTCGGGACACCGAGCGAGACCTCTTCATGTCCCCATGGGACGCCAAGGCGTATGGCATCATCGATGAGGTCTACGCCGCGCCCGATCAGTCCCTGATCAGCGAGGCGCGCTCCCGCGGCGCACTGGGCGGCGAGGGCAGCGCGACCCCCGCCGGGGAGGAAGACGGGCCCAGCCCGGCCAAGGGCTGAGCAGGCAAGCGCAGACCGGCACAGAAAGGAACGAGACGTAGCTCGGGTGACGACCGGAAGCGGCAAGGGCACGAAGGTGCCCTATCGCTGCAGCTTCTGCGGCAAGAGCCAGGAGCAGGTCCGCAAGCTCATCGCAGGCCAGGGGGTGTACATCTGCGATGAGTGCATCAACCTGTGCCAGGAGATCATCGAGGAGGAGATGCTCGAGGCGCCGCGGCCCAAGCCGCAGGCCGCCAAGCTGCCCAATCCTCGCCAGATCAACTCCGCCCTCGACCAATACGTCATCAGCCAGGACCGCGCCAAGAAGGTCCTCGCCGTCGCCGTCTACAACCACTACAAGCGGGTAAACGCCGGCCACCTGGTCGACGAGGTCGAGCTCCAGAAGTCGAACGTGCTGCTGGTCGGGCCGACCGGCTCCGGCAAGACGCTCCTCGCCCAGACCCTGGCCAAGGTCCTCGACGTGCCCTTCTGCATCGCGGATGCGACCTCGCTGACCGAGGCCGGCTACGTCGGCGAGGACGTGGAGAACATCCTCCTCCGGCTGATCCAGGCGGCCGACTTCGACGTGGCCCGGGCGCAGCGCGGGATCATCTACATCGACGAGATCGACAAGATTGCGCGCAAGGCTGACAACCCGTCGATCACCCGCGACGTATCGGGCGAGGGGGTTCAGCAGGGCCTGCTGAAGATTCTGGAAGGGACGGTCGCGAATGTGCCGCCGCAGGGCGGGCGCAAGCATCCGCACCAGGACTTCATTCAGATCGACACGACCAACATCCTGTTCATCTGCGGCGGCGCGTTCGAGGGCCTGGAGAAGATCGTCGAGGAGCGCGTCGGCAAGCGTTCGATGGGCTTCGGTTCAGAAGCGCGCACGCCGCGCGAAAAGCGCGAGCTGATCCTCGAGCAGATGATGCCGGAGGACCTGCTCAAGTTCGGGCTGATCCCGGAGTTCGTCGGCCGACTGCCGGTGATCGTCTCGCTTTCCGCGCTCACCCGCGACGACCTCATGCGCGTGCTGACCGAGCCCAAGAACGCCGTCACCCGCCAGTTCCAGAAGTTCCTCCAGCTCGACAAGGTCGAGCTGCACTTCACGCCGGGGGCAATCGAGGCCGCCGCCGAGCTGGCCCTCAACCGCAAGACCGGCGCCCGGGCACTGCGCTCGATCGTCGAGGAGGCGCTGCTCGAGGTCATGTACGACATCCCTGAGCGGACCGACGTGCGCAAGTGCATCATCACCGAGGAGACCATCCGCACAGGTCGCGCGCCGCTGCTGCTGACCAAGGCCGAGGTCGATCGCGGCGTGGACGAGACCAATTACTCCGAGTTGCTGGAGCGCACCAGCGCCTAGGCGGTGCGATAGCCGTGCGATCATCGCCGGCATGAGTGACCACAAGAGCATCGCCGGCGTCGGCGGTTTCGGCGGCCGCCGCTTGGCCCAGCGGCTGGGCCCCTATGGCGCGTGGAGCTTCGCGCTCCAGCGATTGAGCGCCCGCGATGAGCTGTCCGCCGCGCGGGAGATCGAGCGACAGGGCTATCCGATCGTCTGGATGCCCGAGAGCGTGGGCAGCAAGGACGTGATGGCCCATTCGGCCATCCTTCTCGCGGGGACGGAGCGAGTGATGGTGGCGCCGGGGATTGCCAGCATCCATGCCCGCGATCCCATGTCCACCGCCAACGCGGCGCGCGCACTCGGTGACGCCTGGCCGGGCCGCTTCGTGCTCGGACTGGGGGTAAGCCACGCACCATCGGTCAAGATCCGCGGCGGCGACTACGCAAAGCCGCTGACCGGCATGAGGGACTATCTCGATGCAATGGCCGACGCGCAGTACGCGGCGCCGATGCCCGACGAACCGGTGCCGCTGGTGCTGGCCGCCCTGGGCCCGCGAATGCTCGAGCTTGCCGCCGAACGTGCAGACGGCGCGCACCCCTACTTCGTGCCGGTCGACCACACGCCCTTCGCCCGCCGCTACCTCGGCGACGAGGCGTGCCTGGCGGTCGAGATGACTGCCGTCCTCACGACCGACCTGTCAGCCGGCCTGGACATCGCTCGAGCGTTCGGCAAGCACTACCTGGCCCTGCCCAACTACGCGAACAACCTGCGCCGGCTTGGCTGGCCGGAAGCGGATATCGCCAACGACGGCAGCGATCGACTGCTCGAGGCAGTCATCGCGATCGGCGACGTCGACCACATCGTGGGGCGCGCCAGGGCTCACCTCGAGGCCGGCGCGGACCATGTCTGCGTCCAGTTGCGCGAGGAGAAGTCGGCGGACCCTGCGATCGAGGGCTACCGCGAGCTCGCCGCAGCGCTTTTCAGTCCGGCCGGCTGACGAATTCGAGCACCCTCCGCCAGGCATCGGCCGATTCATCGGCATACTGCGCGGCCTTGCGGTCGAAGAACGAATGGGGCGCCTCGGCGTACGTGACCAGCTCGTGCGCGACGCCGGCCTGGCCGAGTGCAGCGTCAAAGGCCGCGATCGTCTCGGCCGGGATGGACTCATCGGCGCCGCCGAACAGCCCGAGCACCGGGCAACGCATCTCGTCGGCCAAGTCGACCGGCGCGGGCATCCCTGCTCGGCCGGGGCCGGACACGACACCGTAGAAGCCGATCGCGCCGGCTAGGTCGAGCTCGGGCCGGGCGGCCGAGAGAAACGCCAACCGCCCGCCGTAGCAGAAGCCGACCGAGAACACGCGCTCCGGCCTTGCCTCCTCGCGCAGCCGCCGGGCGGCGGCGTCAAGGTCGAGCAGGAGGTTGGCATAGGCAGTCTGCTCGACGTGCTCGCGGAATGGGAAGTCGGCAGGTCGATCATCGGTGCCCGCGGTGCGGCCGAAGTAGTCGATCGCCAGGGCGTCGACCCCCGCTTCGGCAAGGCGCAGTGCCAGCTCCTCGTAGTAGGCGTGCAGCCCGCGAACGTCGGGCAGGACCAGCATTGCCGCGCCTGTCGGGCGCTCGGCCCGCGCCAGGAACCCCGCGAACGGCGTGTAGTCGCCGGAGGTCAGCTCGATGCGGCGTCCGTCCACGGCGCCGCCGGCGATCGGGGCGATCGGCGGCCCGCTTCCGGGCTCGAAGCACATTGGGTAATGCTATCCCGCACCCGCCTGCCGGCCGCTGCAGCGGCCGTGACCCGTGCCGTACGCCGGGGTGATCGCGGAACACTGCGGTGCTACACTCGCGCCTCGCGGCGAGGACCGAGAGGAGTAGCGCCCCGGATTGCCTTGCAGAGACCCCGGCCCTGAGGCTGTGAGCCGGGGAGGCGAGGGGTGGCGAAGGTCGCTCGCGAGCCGCACGGGTGGCGCCCGATAGCGCGCCGCAGAGGGTGCCTTCGGGCACTGAACCAGCTGGTGGTACCACGACCCCGTTCGTCCGCTGGGCGAGCGGGTCTTTTCATGCGACGGAGACAAGCCGATGGCCGGGACAGCCGACAGCGCCGGAAGGGCGAGCACAGCGACCGACATGCCGACTGCCTACCGCGCGCCGGAGGTCGAGCCCGGCATTTACCGGCGCTGGCTGGAGGCGGACGTCTTTGATCCGGATGGCGCGGGCAGTCGAGCCGACTGGTCCAAGCCGCCCTTCGTCATCACCCAGCCACCGCCCAATGTCACCGGAGCGCTCCACGTCGGCCACGCCCTGACAGCGGCAATCGAAGACACACTCATCCGTCGCGCCCGTATGCAGCGCCACCCAGCTCTGTGGGTGCCCGGCGTCGATCACGCCTCCATCGCAGCGCATGTGGTGCTCGACAAGGTCATCGCCGAAGAGGGCGAGACGCGCCAGTCGCTGGGCAGGGAGCGGTACCTCGAGCGGATGTGGCGGTTCATGGACGAGACGCGCAACGTCATCGCCGAGCAGCATTACCGCCTGGGGGTGACCGCCGATTGGCGCCGGCTGCGTTTCACGATGGACGAAGGCTCGGCGCGCGCCGTGCGCGTTGCCTTCAAGCGCCTCTATGACGATGGGCTCGCCTACCGCGGCGAGCGGCTGATCAACTGGTGCCCGGGCTGCCGGACCAGCCTGTCGGACCTGGAGGTGGTTGCCAACCCGACCGAGGGGACGCTGTGGCACGTTCGCTACCACTTCGTGCGCGACGACGGCTCGATCGATCCCGATCAGACCCTGACCGTCGCCACCACGCGGCCTGAAACGATCCTGGGCGACAGCGGCGTGGCGGTCCACCCCGAAGACGACCGCTATCGCGAGGCGATCGGCCGGCGGGTGATGATCCCCTTCGTCGAGCGGGTGGTGCCGGTCATCGCCGACTCCGTCGTGGAGCGTGAATTCGGCAGCGGCGCGGTCAAGATGACGCCGGCGCACGACCAGACCGACTTCGAGACCGGTCGTCGACATGGGTTGGCTGTCATCGACGTGATGACCGACGACGGTCGCATCAACGAGCTCGGCGGTCCTTACGCCGGGCTGAGCCGGGAGGAAGCCCGGCAGCGCATCGTGGCCGCCCTCGAGGAACGTGGGGACCTCGTCGCGGCGATGCCGCACGAGATGGTCCTGGGTCGATGCCAGCGCAGCGACGACGTGGTCGAGCCGCGCCTCAAGACGCAGTGGTTCATCAACGTCAAGCCGATGGCCGAGAAGGCGCTGGCGGCGGTTCGCGAGGGGCGCACCCGGTTCGTGCCGCAGCGATTCGAGAAGGTCTTCTTCGACTGGCTCGAGAACATCCACGACTGGAACGTGAGCCGCCAGCTGTGGTGGGGCCACCGCATCCCGGCCTGGTACTGCATCGACGGCCACACGACCGTCTCCGATGAGGAGGCCGGCCCATCGGCGTGCGCGGGTTGCGGTCGGCCCGCGAGCGAGCTGGTCCAGGACGAGGAGATCTTCGACACCTGGTTCTCGAGCGGGCTGTGGCCGTTCTCGACGCTCGGCTGGCCAGACGACACCGAGGACCTGCGACGCTTCTACCCGACCACCGTGATGGAGACGGGCTACGACATCATCTTCTTCTGGGTCGCCCGGATGATGATGCTCGGCGAATGGCTGACCGGCCGCGAGCCATTCTCGGTCGTCTACCTGCATGGCATGGTCCGCGACCCGTACGGCGCAAAGATGTCGAAGACTCTGGGCAACGTCGTCGATCCGCTCGGGGTGATCCGCGACATCGGCGCCGACGCGCTGCGCTTCGCGCTGATCAACGGCACCACGCCGGGCGCGGATCAGCGGCTGGGTGAAAGCCGGCTGGAGGGTGCGCGCAACTTCGGCAACAAGCTGTGGAACGCGGCCCGCTTCGTGCTCGGTGCGCGACCGCCCGGAATCGCCGCCGACGCCGGGCTGGCGCTGCCCGAGCCGGCCCAGCTGGGACCGGCCGAGCATTGGATCCTGGACCGTTGCGCCCGGACGATAGCCGCCGCCGAGACGGCCTATGGAGCGTTCCAGCTCGGCGAGGCCACCCGGCTGCTGCACGAGGCAATCTGGTCCGAGTACTGCGACTGGTACCTCGAGCTGGCCAAGGCGACGCTGTCCGACGAGCAGGCGCCGATCGAGCGCCGAGCGGCCACCTGGCGCGTGCTGGTCTGGGTGCTCGACCGGTACGTGCGCCTGCTCCATCCGGTGATGCCTTTCGTGACCGAGGCGATCTGGCAGCGCCTGCCGCACACCGACTCGGACCCGGAC